>NZ_JBIASV010000002.1:471510-510543 GCF_042891165.1 Streptomyces sp. NPDC001922
TTACGCCCGAATGCTCGGGCCGGGGGCGGGGGGCGGCTTGGGGGGGGTCGCGCCCCGGCCCGCAATAAACCAGCCCCCCACCCCGCCGGGGCGCCCGCCGCCGTACCGTCCGGGGGGGGGGCGCCTCGCATCCACGGATACCCTTGACCGGTGACCGACGCCCAAGAGACCGCAGCAGACCGCACACTGCGCATCCCCGGCGGCGCTGCGACACCAGCAGCTGCCACATCCCGTCCGGACCTCCCCGCGCCGGTCCCCTTGCTGGAGCCCCGAGAGGGCATCCCCCCGGTCACCGCGACCCCCGAGGCGCTGGCCGAGGTGGTCGCGGCCTTCGCGGCCGGTTCCGGCCCCGTCGCCGTCGACGCGGAGCGCGCCTCCGGCTACCGCTACGGGCAGCGCGCGTATCTCATCCAGCTCCGCCGGGACGGCGCGGGCAGCGCCCTGGTCGACCCGGTCGGCTGTCCGGAGCTGTCGGTGCTGGGCGAGGCGATCGGCGACGCCGAGTGGGTGCTGCACGCCGCGACCCAGGACCTGCCGTGCCTCCGCGAAATAGGCATGACCCCGCAGCGGCTGTTCGACACCGAGCTGGCCGGCCGGCTCGCCGGCTTCGCCCGCGTCGGTCTGGGCGCAATGGTCGAGAACGTGCTCGGTTACGCGCTGGAGAAGGGCCACTCCGCCGTCGACTGGTCCACCCGCCCGCTGCCCGACCCCTGGCTGCGCTACGCCGCGCTCGACGTGGAGCTGCTGGTGGACCTGCGCAACGCCCTCGAGGAGGAGCTGGCGGAGCAGGGCAAGCTGGAGTGGGCCCGTCAGGAGTTCGCGGCCATCGCCGCCGCGCCCCCGGCCCCGCCCCGCAAGGACCCCTGGCGCCGCACGTCGGGCATGCACCGGGTGCGCCGCCGCCGGCAGATGGCCGTGGTCCGGGAGCTGTGGACCGCCCGGGACCGGATCGCCCAGCGGCGGGACGTCTCCCCCGGCAAGGTGCTGGGCGACGCGGCGATCGTGGAGGCCGCCCTCGCCCTGCCCGCCGACGCCCAGGCCCTCGCGGCGCTGCCCGGCTTCGGCAACCGGATGGGGCGCAAGCAGCTCGACCAGTGGCAGGCGGCGGTGGAGCGCGCCCGGGCGCTGCCCGACGCGGAGCTCCCCCAGCCGGGGCAGCCGGTCGCCGGACCGCCCCCGCCCCGCGCCTGGGCCGACAAGGACCCGGCCGCGGCCTCCCGGCTCTCGGCCGCGCGGGCCGCGGTGACGGCGCTCGCGGAGAGCCTCAACCTGCCGCAGGAGAACCTGATCACCCCGGACACCGTGCGCCGGCTGTGCTGGGAGCCCCCGGCGGAGCCGACGGTGGAGGCGGTCTCGGCCTTCCTCACCGCGCACGGCGCCCGCCCGTGGCAGATCGACCAGACGGCTCCGCTGCTGGCGGGAGCGCTGTCGATCACCGCGGTCTGACGGGCGCGCCCGGAGCGGCGCGCAGGTGTCCCGGAGGGGGCGACGCAGATGGCGTCGCCCCCTCGGGCCGTATCGGGCCGTATCGGCCACTCCCCCTCCGCCCGTCCGGGCCCCCGCCGGCCCTTCGCCGCTGGGGCCGTCCGGCCTGCCGGGGCGCCTCAAGGGCCGGGGCGCGGGGTTCCGTTTCCGCTTCTCGGAGGGGTCCGGACGAGCGGCTCCGACGGCGCGTCGACTGTGATCTGTACCGCTCCGGGCGGCAGGACTGGGCAGGCTGGTTACCCGCAAGTAGCATGGCGGTCAGAGCCGCCGCAGGCAGCACCGTGCCCGTTCCGCATCAGGAGGAGAGCCAAGTGCCTCGTACCGCTAGGGACGTCGTCTTCGTCGACGGCGTCCGCACCCCGTTCGGCAAGGCGGGCCCGAAGGGCATCTATCACGAGACCCGGGCCGACGACCTCGTCGTCAAGTGCATCCGCGAACTGCTGCGCCGGAACCCGGACCTGCCCGCCGAGCGCATCGACGAGGTGGCGCTCGCCGCCACCACCCAGATCGGTGACCAGGGCCTGACCCTCGGCCGCACCGCGGGCATCCTCGCCGGTCTGCCGCAGTCCGTGCCCGGCTACTCCATCGACCGCATGTGTGCCGGTGCGATGACCGCCGTCACCGCCACCGCGGGCTCCATCGCCTTCGGCGCCTACGACGTCGTCGTGGCCGGCGGTGTCGAGCACATGGGCCGCCACCCGATGGGTGAGGGTGTGGACCCCAACCCGCGCTTCGTGTCCGAGAAGCTCGTCGACCAGTCGGCGATGTTCATGGGCATGACCGCGGAGAACCTGCACGACCGGTTCCCGCACCTCACCAAGCAGCGCGCCGACGAGTACGCGGTGCGCAGCCAGGAGAAGGCCGCCAAGGCGTACGCCGACGGCAAGATCCAGGCCGACCTGGTGCCGGTGTCCGTCCGCCGCACCAACGCCGAGGCGGGCGAGACCGGATGGGGCCTCGCCACCCAGGACGAGCCGATGCGCCCGGGGACCACCCTGGAGAGCCTGGCCGGCCTGAAGACGCCGTTCCGCGCGCACGGCCGCGTCACCGCGGGCAACGCCGCGGGCCTGAACGACGGCGCCACCTCCTCGCTGCTCGCCGCCGAGGACGTCGCCGTGGAGCTCGGCCTGCCGGTCAAGATGCGCCTGGTCTCCTACGCCTTCGCGGGCGTGGAGCCCGAGGTCATGGGCATCGGCCCGGTCCCCTCGACCGAGAAGGCCCTCGCCAAGGCCGGTCTCTCGATCGACGACATCGGCCTGTTCGAGATCAACGAGGCCTTCGCCGTCCAGGTGCTGGCCCTGCTCGACCACTACGGCATCGCCGACGACGACCCGCGCGTCAACCAGTACGGCGGCGCGATCGCGTTCGGCCACCCGCTCGCCTCCTCCGGTGTCCGGCTGATGACGCAGCTGGCCCGGCAGTTCGAGGAGCAGCCGCACGTGCGCTACGGCCTGACGTCCATGTGCGTCGGCTTCGGCATGGGCGGCACCGTGATCTGGGAGAACCCGCACTTCGAGGGGGCAGGCAAGTGAGCACCGCAGAACTTCTCAAGGGAGCTGCCGAGCTGTTCCCCGACGAGGTCGTGACCCAGGCGCACGTACGCCACCTCGACCTCCCCCAGGGTGCGGGCCGCTTCGCGCTCATCACCCTGGACAACGGCCTGGACCACACCAAGCCGACCACCTTCGGCCCGCAGTCGCTGGCCAACCTCAATGTCGCGATCGACCAGGTCGAGGCGGAGGCCGCGAACGGTGAGATCGTCGGCGCCGGCATCACCGGCAAGCCGTTCATCTTCGCCGTCGGCGCCGACCTCAAGGGCGTCGAGCTGCTGAAGCGGCACGAGGACGCGCTGGCCATCGGCAAGGGCGGCCACGACGTCTTCAAGCGGCTGTCGTCGCTCGCGGTGCCGACCTTCGCGTACTACAACGGTGCCGCCATGGGCGGTGGCGTCGAGGTCGGTCTGCACTGCAGCTACAGGACGGTGTCCGCGGCGCTGCCGGCGTTCTCGCTGCCCGAGGTCTTCCTCGGCCTGGTGCCCGGCTGGGGCGGCTGCACGATCCTGCCGAACCTGATCGGCGCCGACCGTGCCGTCAAGGTCGTCATCGAGAACTCGCTCAACCAGAACAAGCAGCTCAAGGGTGCGCAGGTGCACGAGCTCGGGATCGCCGACGCGATCTTCGAGGGCGCCGACTTCCTGGAGCAGTCGCTGATCTGGACCGCCTCGGTGCTGCGCGGCGAACTCGCCGTCGACCGCCCCGAGATCGACCGCGGTGAGGCCTGGGACCAGGCCGTCGCCCGTGGCCGCGCCGTCGCCGACGGCAAGGTGCACGGCGCCGCCCCGGCCGCCTACCGCGCGCTGGACATCATCGAGGCCGCCAGGAACGGCGACCTCCAGCAGGGCTTCGACGCCGAGGACCAGGCCCTCGCGGACCTGATCATGGGCGGCGAGCTGCGCAGCGGCATCTACGCCTTCAACCTGGTGCAGAAGCGCGGCAAGCGCCCGGCCGGCGCGCCGGACAAGAACCTGGCCCGCCCGGTCAGCAAGGTCGGCGTCGTGGGGGCCGGTCTGATGGCCTCCCAGCTGGCGCTGCTCTTCCTGCGCCGCCTCGAGGTGCCGGTCGTGCTGACCGACATCGACCAGGAGCGCGTCGACAAGGGCGTGGGCTACGTCCACGGCGAGATCGACAAGCTGCTGCTCAAGGGCCGGGTCAACCAGGACAAGGCCAACCGCCTCAAGGCCCTGGTCACCGGCTCGCTCGACAAGGCCGCCGCCTTCGGCGACGCGGACTTCGTCATCGAGGCCGTCTTCGAGGAGATGGGCGTCAAGCAGAAGGTGTTCGCGGAGGTCGAGGCGGTCGTTCCGGCCCACGCGATCCTCGCCACCAACACCTCCTCGCTGTCGGTCACCGAGATGGCGTCGAAGCTCCAGCACCCGGAGCGGGTCGTCGGCTTCCACTTCTTCAACCCGGTCGCGGTCCTGCCGCTGCTGGAGATCGTCCGCGGTGAGAAGACCGACGACGCGTCGCTGGCCACCGCGTTCGGTGTCGCGAAGAAGCTGAAGAAGACCGCGGTCCTGTGCAAGGACGCCCCGGCCTTCGTGGTCAACCGGATCCTCACCCGCTTCATGGGCGAGATCCAGAACGTCATCGACGAGGGCACCCCGGTCGCGGCCGCGGAGAAGGCCATCGAGCCGCTCGGCCTGCCGATGTCCCCGCTGGTGCTGCTGGAGCTGGTCGGCCCGGCCATCGGTCTGCACGTGTCGGAGACCCTGAACGGCGCCTTCCCGGAGCGGTTCACCGTCTCCGAGAACCTGGCCGCGGTGGTCAAGGCCGGCAAGCGCGGCTTCTACGTCTACGACTCCGGCAAGCCGGAGCTGGACCCCGAGGTCGCCGCCCTCCTGGTGCAGGGCGACACCGTCCTGACCGAGGAGCAGGTGCGCGCCCGCGTGCTGGACGCCGTCGCTCAGGAGATCGGCCTGATGCTGGACGAGGGCGTCGTGGCCGAGGCCCAGGACATCGACCTGTGCCTGATCACCGGCGCCGGCTGGCCCTTCCACCTGGGCGGCATCACGCCGTACCTGGACCGCGAGGGCGTTTCGGAGCGGGTGAACGGCAAGCGGTTCCTCGACCGCGGCGTCGCGAGCGTCCCGGCGTAACGACCGCGGGAACCCCACGGTCCGGCTGAAGCGCCGGGTCCGCGCCCCCCTTTCGCGGGGGCCGGGCCCGGCGCTTCGCGCTGAGCCGCATGCATGCTGTGCCGCCTTCGTGCTGTACCGCCTTCGTGCTGTGCCGCATTGGTGCTGGGCCGCACCGGGAACGCCGGAGGGCGAGCACGGCGGCGGACGGCCGTGACAGGCTGGCTCCGTGGAGACGGCAGAACGGCCCCTGGTGATCGTGGACGCGGCCAACACGGTGGGATCCGTCCCGGACGGCTGGTGGCGGGACCGGCACGGTGCGGCCGAACGCCTGCGGGACCGGCTGGTCCGGGTGGCGGCCGAAGGGCTGTCACCGGCGCGGAACGTGCCCGAGTGGGCCGTGGACACTCCGGTGGACGTGGTGCTCGTGGTCGAGGGTGCGGCCCGGAACGTGGCGTCCGTACCGGGGATCCGGGTGGAGCCGGCATCCGGGAGCGGCGACGACCGGATCGTCGAGGTGGCCCGGGAGGCCTCGGGGCGGCGGACGCTCGTCATCACCTCCGACCGCGAGCTGCGCCGGCGGGTGGCCGAGCACGGGGCCGTGTGCGCCGGTCCGCGTGCCGTGCGCCCGGAGGCCCGGGAGAAGGACTGAGCGCCGGGGAGGTCCGGAGCGGCGCCTCCTGAGGGATTTCGGGAGGCCTGTGAGGGCGTCGGACGGCTCGGCGGAGTGCAGGGCATGCGATGGGGCCCCGGGCGGCTGCCCGGGGCCCCACGTGTGCGGTGAGCGGTGCCGTCAGCGCCGCGAAGAGGCCGGGTTCATCCGGCTGTGCTTCTGCCCGTAGAGGAAGTACACGACGATGCCGACGATCATCCAGCCGCCGAACCGCACCCAGGTCTCGGCCGGCAGGTTGATCATCAGCCAGAGCGAGGCGCAGACCGACAGGATCGGCAGGACCGGTACCCATGGGGTCCGGAAGGCGCGGGGCAGGTCGGGGTGGGTGCGGCGCAGGATGATCACGCCGATGGCCACCACGACGAAGGCGAACAGGGTGCCGATGTTCACCAGGGTCGCCAGCTCGGAGATGCTCGTGAAGCCCGCGATGACGGCGATGATGCAGCCGAGCAGGATCGTCGGCCGGTACGGGGTGCCGAAGTGCGGGTGGGTCTTGGAGAAGAACCGCGGCAGCAGCCCGTCCCGGCTCATCGCGAAGAACACCCGGGTCTGACCCAGCAGCAGAATCATGCAGACCGTGGTGAGTCCGACGGCCGCCCCGAAGCTGATGGCGCCCGCGTACCAGGGATGGCCGGTCGCCTTGAAGGCGTCCGCGAGCGGTGCGTCCACCGACAGCTCCGTGTACTTCTGCATGCCGGTGACCACGATCGACACCGCGACGTAGAGCACCGTGCAGATGAGGAGCGAGCCGAGGATGCCGCGGGGCATGTCCCGCTGCGGGTTCCGGGTCTCCTCGGCGGTGGTCGCGACGACGTCGAAGCCGATGAAGGCGAAGAAGACCACCGAGGCCGCGGTGAAGATGCCCTGCCAGCCGAAGGTCGTCGGCTCGTAGCCGAACATCAGCTGGACCAGGGGCGCATCCAGGCCGGAGCCGGCGATCTCCCCCGACGCGGGCGGGATGAACGGGTCGTAGTTGGCGCCGTCGATGAAGAAGGCCCCGGCGATGATGACGATCATCACCACCGTCACCTTGATGCCCACCACGACGGCGGTGAGCCGGGCGGACAGCTTCACCCCGACGACCAGGATCACCGTCAGCAGCAGCACCAGCAGGAACGCCAGCAGGTCGAAGCCGACGCCCTCCTTCACCACGTCGGGACCGGACAGGTAGTCGGGCAGGTGCCACCCCGCGTTGTCCATCAGCGACCGCACATAGCCGGACCAGCCGACGGCGACCACCGCGGTGCCCAGGGCGAACTCCAGCACCAGGTCCCAGCCGATGATCCAGGCCGGGAGTTCGCCGATGGAGGCGTAGCTGAAGGTGTACGCGGATCCGGCCACCGGCACCGTCGAGGCGAACTCGGCGTAGCAGAGGGCCGCCAGGGCACACACGATGCCCGCGGCCACGAAGGCGAGGGCGGTGGCGGGTCCGGCGTTCTCCTTCGCCACCGCTCCGGTGAGGACGAAGATGCCGGTGCCGATGATGACGCCGACGCCGAAGACCATGAGGTCGAAGGCGGAGAGGGACTTGCGTAGCTGGTGCTCTGGCTCCTCGGTGTCCTGGATGGACTGCTCGACCGTCTTGGTCCGGAAAACGCCGCCTCCCGCGTCGCGGCTCCTGGGTTCCTGCATGCTGCTCACCGGCGCACCTCCACGCTTGGCCGTCCGCGATACGTTCTCGCACCCGGGCGGCAGGGCCGGGGCCACACCCGGAGGGAGAAACGGATTCACCCGAGGGAGTCGGCGGGCGACGCATGCAATGGGCCGGTCGGAGTACCCGTCAGGTGCTCCGACCGGCCCGGTGCCGGTGTTCGTCGGCTGAGGTCAGTCGCGGGTGGCCTCGGCCGGCTCGTCCTCGTAGCGGCCGTCGAGCTTGGCGACGAGTCCGGTGACCTGGCGGGCGATGTCGGGCGCGGTCAGGCCGATCTCCGCCATGACCTCCTTGCGGGAGGCGTGGTCGAGGAAGCGGGCCGGGATGCCGAAGTCGCGCAGCGGTACGTCGACCCCCGCGTCGCGCAGGGCCTGGGAGACGGCGGAACCGACGCCTCCGGCGCGGCAGTTGTCCTCCACGGTGACGACGACCCGGTGCTGCTCGGCCAGGGCGGGCAGCTGCTCGTCGACCGGCTTGACCCAGCGGGGGTCGACCACGGTCGTGGAGATGCCCTGCTTGTCGAGGAGTCCGGCGATCTCCAGGCACATCGGGGCGAGGGCGCCGACCGAGACCAGGAGGACGTCGGCGGAGGAGGCGTCCTCCGGCTTGTGCAGCACGTCCATGCCGCCGACCCGGCCGACGGCCTGGACCGCCGGGCCGACCGCGCCCTTGGAGTAGCGCACGACGGTGGGGGCGTCGTCGACCTCGACGGCCTCGCGCAGCTGGGCGCGGACCTGGTCGGCGTCGCGCGGGGCGGCGATCCGCAGGCCGGGGACGACCTGGAGGATCGACATGTCCCACATGCCGTTGTGCGACGCGCCGTCCGTGCCGGTGACCCCGGCGCGGTCCAGCACGAACGTCACTCCGCACTGGTGCAGGGCGACGTCCATGAGGACCTGGTCGAAGGCGCGGTTGAGGAAGGTGGCGTAGACGGCGAAGACCGGGTGCACGCCGCCGGTGGCCAGGCCCGCGGCCGACACGGCCCCGTGCTGCTCGGCGATGCCGACGTCGTAGACGCGGTCCGGGAACGCCTTGGCGAACTTGTCCAGGCCCACCGGCTGGAGCATGGCCGCGGTGATGGCGACGATGTCGTCCCGCTCGTGGCCGAGCTTGACCATCTCCTCGCCGAAGACCGAGGTCCAGTCGGCGCCGGAGGCGGCGATCGGCAGGCCGGTGTCGGGGTGGATCTTGCCGACGGCGTGGAAGCGGTCGGCCTCGTCCTGGAGGGCGGGCTGGTAGCCGCGGCCCTTCTCGGTGAGGCAGTGCACGATGACCGGGCCGCCGAAGCGCTTGGCGCGCTGCAGGGCGGACTCCAGGGCTTCCAGGTCGTGGCCGTCGATCGGGCCGACGTACTTCAGGCCCAGGTCCTCGAACATGCCCTGCGGGGCGATGAAGTCCTTCAGGCCCTTCTTGGCGCCGTGCAGCGTCTCGTAGAGGGGCTTGCCGACGACCGGGGTGCGGTTGAGCACCTCCTTGCCGCGGGCGAGGAAGCGCTCGTAGCCGTCGGTGGTGCGCAGCGTGGCGAGGTGGTTGGCGAGGCCGCCGATGGTGGGCGCGTAGGAGCGCTCGTTGTCGTTGACGACGATGACGAGCGGGCGGTCCTTGGCGGCGGCGATGTTGTTGAGCGCCTCCCAGGCCATGCCGCCGGTCAGGGCGCCGTCGCCGATGACCGCGACGACGTGGTCGTCCTTCTTGCGCAGCTGGTTGGCCTTGGCGATGCCCTCCGCCCAGCCCAGGACGGTGGAGGCGTGGCTGTTCTCGATGACGTCGTGCTCGGACTCGGCGCGCGACGGGTAGCCGGACAGCCCGCCCTTGCTCTTGAGCTTGGAGAAGTCCTGGCGGCCGGTGAGCAGCTTGTGCACGTAGGACTGGTGCCCGGTGTCGAAGAGCACCTTGTCCCGCGGGGAGTCGAACACCCGGTGCAGGGCGATGGTCAGCTCGACGACACCGAGGTTGGGCCCCAGGTGTCCACCGGTCTTGGAGACGGCGTCGACGAGGAAGGTCCGGATCTCTCCCGCCAGCTGGTCCAGCTGCTCCGGACCGAGCCGGTCCAGATCGCGCGGTCCCGTAATGCGGGTCAGCAGCGCCACCCGTGCCTCCTTGCTGTCGAGTTTCGCCTGTCGATCCTTGCCGGTCCGACGAGTCTAATCTTCCGCCCGTGGCGGCGTGGGAGGGGCCGTGGCGATCTACGTCACGCGAATGGCTCAGACGTGATAAAGCGCACGTGCCCGGCGCCGAGGGGCGCCGGGCACGTTGCGGGTGTGCGGGGCCGTGCGGTCGGGCGGAGAGCCCTGCGGTCAGGTGCGGCCCGCCGACTTCTGCGTCCGCCGGGAGACCGAGTCGATCACGACGGCGGCCAGCAGCACCGCGCCGGTGATCATGTACTGGATCTCACTGGCCATGCCGAGCAGGTTCAGACCCTGCTGGATGGACTGGATGACCAGCATGCCCAGCAGCGCGGACCAGATCTTGCCGCGTCCGCCGAAGAGGCTGGTGCCGCCGATGACGGCCGCGGCGATCACGTTCATCAGCACGTTGCCGGCGCCCAGGCTCTTGGTGGCGCCGCCGGACTGGCTGGCGATGAACAGTCCGCCGACGACCGCGAGCGTGCCGGCGATGGTGAAGACGGAGATCCGGATCCACTCCACGTTGATACCGGCGCGGCGGGCGGCCTCGGTGCTGCCGCCGACCGCGAAGATCTGCCGGCCGTAGGTGGTGCGGCGGACCGCGAAGTCGGTGAGGACCAGCACCGCCAGGAAGATCACCAGGGCGAGCGGCAGGCCGCGCGACTGGTTGAGCTCGTAGGCGGCGGCGAACACGACCACCGCCAGGACGGTCGTCCGCAGCACGATCTCGCTGGTCGGGCGGGCGGGCAGCTGCGCGGCCCGCCGCCGGCGGCTGTCCAGCAGCATCGACGCCAGGTAGGCGAGCACGGCCACCAGGGCCAGCCCGTAGGCGGCGGCGATGTCCTCGAAGAAGTAGTTGGTGAGGTTCTCCACGATGCTGCCGCTGGGCGTGTTGATGCTGCCCTCGCTGCCCATCAGCCAGATCTGGAGACCGCTCCAGCCGAGGAAGCCGGCCAGCGTCACCACGAACGCCGGAACGCCGATCCTGGCGAAGAAGAATCCGTGGAAGGCGCCGATCAGGGCGCCCGCGGCGATCGCGGCGAGGACGGCGAGTCCGTCGTTCATGCCGTGGGAGACGCTGAGCACCGCCCAGATGGCGGCACCGACACCGGCGACCGAGCCCACCGACAGGTCGATCTCGCCCAGCAGCAGGACGAAGACGATGCCGACGGCCATGATGCCCTGGCCGGCGATGTAGATGCTGATGTTGCTGAGGCTGTCGGCGGCGAGGAAGCTCGCGTCGAGCGACTGGAAGATGATCCCGATGGCGATCAGGCCGAGGACGACGGGGATCGAGCCGAGCTCGCCGCCGCGCACCTTCCGCTTGAACTCGGTCAGGTAGCCCTTGAGGCCCTCTTCGCGGACCAGCAGCCGGGGGTCGACCGCGGGGATGGGCGCCGCGCTGTCGTCGACGACGGTGACGGCGCCGCCGTCCTCCGGGGTGCTGCCGTCGTCCTGCAGCGGGTCCTTGACGGTGTCGCTCATGTCGCCGCCTCCGCGGTCCGCGCCTGACGGCGGGTCACGGCGTTGTCCGTGGCACCCGTGATCGCCGCGATGATCTCTTCGTGGGAGGTGTCCTTGACCGGGAAGACACCGTTGTTGCGTCCGAGGCGCAGCACCGCGACGCGGTCGGCCACCGCCTTCACATCGGCCATGTTGTGGCTGATGAGGATGACGCCGAGGCCGCGCTCGCGGAGCCGTTCGACCAGGTCGAGGACCTGCGCGGTCTGCTCGACGCCGAGGGCCGCGGTGGGCTCGTCGAGGATGACGACCTTGGGCTCGCCGATCAGCGCGCGGGCGATCGCGACCACCTGGCGCTGACCGCCGGAGAGGGACGCGATCGGGATGCGCACGCTGGGGATGCGGATGGAGAGCGTGTCCAGCAGCTCCTTGGCCCGCTTCTCCATCGCCACCTCGTCGATGACACCGGCGCGGCGCAGCTCGCGGCCGAGGAAGAGGTTGGCGACGACGTCGAGGTTGTCGCAGAGCGCCAGGTCCTGGTACACGGTGGCGACGCCCAGCTCCTGGGCGTCGTGCGGGCGGTCGATGCGGACCGGCCGGGCTTCCCACTCGATGACGCCGTCGTCGATCGGGTGCACGCCCGCGATCGTCTTGACGAGGGTGGACTTTCCGGCGCCGTTGTCGCCGACGAGGGCGACCACCTCGCCGGGGTGGATCTCCAGATGGACGTCGGTGAGCGCCTGGACGGCGCCGAACCGCTTGGAGACCCCGCGCAACGCCAGCACGGGCGTAGCGGACACGTGAATCATCTCCTTCGCCGCCGGAGGGCGGGGGTGCCGCGCAGGGGAACGGTGCGCGGTGGACGGGGGAGGTAGGGGGACCGCGGGGATTGTCCGGCAGCCGCCCCGCCGGTGGCGTGGAGGCGGGGCGGGTGCCGGGGCGGGCTTCCGGCGTACGGCCGGGGGGCCGTACGCCTGTCGGCCCAACGGGCGGCGGGTCCGGGGCGGACCGGCCGGCGGCCGGCCGCGCGGCGCGGGAGGCGGGCGCGGGCGGCCGGGCCGCTACTTGATGCCGGCGGCCTTGCAGGCCTTGGCGAAGTCGGCCGTGCAGATCTGGCCGGCCGTGTAGACCTCGTCCTTGAGGATCGTGTCCTTGATGTTGCCCTTGGTCACGATCGTGGCGTCGTAGAGCTTGGTGGGGATGCCCTTCTTGCTCTTGCTGGCGACCGTCTCCGGGGCCACGGAGTCGATCTTCTCGCCCTTGAGGAGCTTCACCGCGATCTCGGCGGTGGTCTCGGCCTCGGGCTTGATGCCCTTGTAGATGGTGAAGGTCTGCGAGCCGCTGAGGATCCGCTGGAGGCCGGCGAGTTCGGAGTCCTGGCCGCCCACCGGGACGTCCTTGATGCCGGACGACTTCAGGGCGGTGGTGATGCCGCCGGCCATGCCGTCGTTGGCGGAGTAGACCGCGTCGAAGCCCTCCTTGCCGAGGGAGGTGATGGCGGCGGCCATCTTGCGGTTGGCCTCGTCCGGGGACCAGTCGGGGATGTCCTGCTCGTAGACGACCTTCTTGACCTTGCCGTCGAGCACCTTGTGGGCGCCGGCCTTGAAGAGGGCGGCGTTGGGGTCGGTCGGCGAGCCGTTGATCATCACGACCCGGCTGTCCTTGGCCTCGTCGCCGAGCGCGTTGAGCACGCCCTCGCCCTGGAGCTGGCCGATCTTCTCGTTGTCGTAGGACACGTATGCCGAAATGTCGCCCTCGGCGAGCCGGTCGTAGGCCACGACCTTCACGCCCTTCTTGGCGGCGGCGTCCACCCAGGATCTGGTGGCGGTGGCGTCGACCGGGTCCAGGATGATGACCTTCACGCCCTTGGTGATCAGGGCGTCGAACTGCTTCTTCTGGGTCTCGGTGTCCTGGTTGGCGTTGTTGTAGGCGACGTCGCAGTCCTTGCAGAGGGACTTGATCTTCGCCTTGATGAGCGGCCGGTCGAAGGTCTCGTACCGGGTCGTCTTGTTCTCCGGCAGCAGCAGACCGATGGTCTTGTTGTCGCCGTCCCCGCCTGCACTTCCCGCCTTGCCGCACGCGGCCATGGACAGCGCCATGGAGACAGCGGCCGTACCGATCACGACGCGACGCATCGTTGCGTTCATGTGGAACCTCCCTGACGAGGCCGCGACGTGGGCGGCCGAGGTGGCTGGAAGTCAACTCGGCCGCCCGTCGGGCGTCAAGAAGTAAATTCTTAACGAGATGGCAACGGTGCCATTCGTTATCTAAGTGAAGGCAGGCGCCGCAGCGGGTACCGAACCGTCCAAAAGGGTGGAATCGCCCATCTCATTGAGGACGAGCGCCAGCGCGCCGAGCACCTCGGCACGGCCGCCGAGGGCCCCCGGGACGACCGACAGCCGCCGCGCCGCGCTGGGGATCGCGTACCGCGCGACCGACTCCCGGATGGGCGCCAGGACCAGCTCGCCGGCCTCCGCGAGGTCGCCGCCGAGCACCACCCGGCTGGGGTTGAGCAGGTTGCAGAGGTTCGCCACCCCGCTGCCGATGTGCCGCCCCACGTCGCCGATCACCCGGCGGCAGCCGGGGTCGCCCTCCCGGGCGAGCTGCACCATGCGCTCCACGGTCAGGTCGGGGCCGTGGCTGGAGTGCAGCAGCCCCAGGATGTAGCGGGCCGCGGTGAAGGTCTCCAGGCAGCCGCGGTTGCCGCAGCGGCACACCGGCCCGGACTCGTCGAGCGTGATGTGCCCGATCTCCCCGGCGGTGCCGCCGGGCCCGCGGTAGATCTGCCCGTTGATCACCAGACCGGCGCCGACGCCGCTGGCCACCTTGATGTACGCCAGGTCCTTCACCCCGCGCCCGCCGCCCCAGACCAGCTCGCCGAGGGCGCCCAGGTTGGCGTCGTTGTCGACGTGCACCGGCACCCCGAGGCGCTCCGAGAGCTCCTCGCGCGGGTTGATGCCCACCCAGCCCGGGAGGATCGCGGTGGAGCCCAGGGTCCCGGTCTCCACATCGATCGGGCCGGGCACGCCGAGGCCGACCCCGATGACCTTCTCCGGGCGGATGTCCGTGCCCGCGATCAGCCGGTTGACCAGCAGTTCCGCCCGGTCGAAGCCCTGGGCGGCCGAGGCGTCGACATCCAGCGGCTCGGACTCCTCGGCGAGCACCTCATGGGCCAGGTTGCCGATCGCGACCCGCAGGTGGGTGTGGCCGAAGTCCACGCCGACGACGACGCCGGCGTCCCCGCTCAGCGAGACGCTGCGGGCCCGCCGGCCCCCCGCCGACGTGGGGGTGACCTGGACCGTTCCGCCGTCCTTCAGCTCCCGGACGATGTTGGAGACCGTGGCGGCGGACAGCCCGGTGCTCCGGGCGATCTCCGCCTGGGTGAGCGAGCCGGCCAGCCGCACCGCGCGGACGACGCGCTCCAGATTGGCCCGGTGCAGCGACGACTGCGATCCCGGAGTCTCCACGCTCTGATCACTCCCACCTGGGGCAGGACGGAGCCGCGCCGATGAGACCCCGTCGTATACAACATATGAACTCTAAGCAGAGCCCCAGACGTTGTTTCCCGTCAAGGCCTTGAGCGGGCCAGGCATCGGATGAGCGCCATGCTATGCAGCCTGTCCGGACCTGCGCGCCCGGAGCAGGAACGGGAACGGGTGGGAGCCCGCTCCCGGCCGAATGGCTGGAAACGGACCCCACCCGAGGGCATCCGGACGGTGCGGATCACCGACGCGCCGCCCCGGCCCGCCCGCTCCCGTCCCCGTTTCGTCGGCCCGGCCCGTGCGCCGTGCCACCCGCGGGCCCGCCCGTCCGGTCATGCTCCGCGCGGCCCCGGGCGCCTGCTCCGCCCCGTCGCCGCTCCCGGCTACTTGAGCGCCCCCGCGGTGAGGCCGGCCTGCACCTGTCGCTGGAAGACGATGTACACGGCGAGCACCGGCAGCATGGCCATGACGAGACCGGCGAAGAGCCCCGACCAGTCGCCCTTGTACCCCTGGCTGACGGCGAGCTGGACCAGGCCCTGGGTCAGCAGCTTCCGGTCCGGCCCGGTGTTGAGCACCGTCGGCAGCAGGTACTGGTTCCACTGCCCCAGGAAGTTGAAGATCCCGACGCTGATCAGGCCGGGCTTCGCCATCGGCAGCATGACCTGGAAGAACGTCCGGGTGTGCGAGGCCCCGTCGATCAGCGCCGCCTCCGCCACCGAGGTGGGCAAAGTGCGGAAGAAGGCGGTCAGGAAGAAGACGGTGAACGGCAGCGAATAGGCGATGTAGGCCAGGATCAGCCCGTGGTAGGTGTTCAGCAGCCCCATGTTCTTCATGACGAAGAACAGCGGCACCAGCGCGAGGATGACGGGGAAGCTCATCCCGCCGACGAACAGGTAGTACAGGAACCGGCTGCCCGGGAACTCGAAGCGGGCCAGCACATAGGCGGCCATCGAGCCGAGCAGCATGGTGCCGATCAGCCCGCCGCCCACGACCACCGCGGTGTTGAAGAAGTAGTCCCCCATGTGCGCCTTGGTCCAGGCGCGCGTCCAGTTGTCCAGATGCAGGGCGGACGGCAGCGCCCAGGGCGAGGTGAAGATCTCCCGGTCGTCCTTGACCGAGCTCATCACCGCCCAGATCAGCGGCATGGTGACCAGCAGCCCCCAGACCACCAGCACACCGTGCGAGAAGACGTTGAGGACGCGGCCCTCGCCGTCCGACCCGCGGTCCGGACGGCCGCCGCCGCCCGTCCCCGCCCCCCGCTGCCGCGGCAGGGCCGGCGCGGGGGCACCGGGGACGGGCCGCCCGTCCGCCTTCGTCACGCCCGGGAGGTCCGAGGGCTCTGCTTGCGCGGTCACGGTGCTACCCCCAGGTCGGCGTTCGGGCGGTCGGTCCGGTGCGGCGTCCTCGCCATCGGTACTGCCGTCACCGCCATCGGTGCTGCGGTCCCGGTCGCCACTCCTGCCGTCGCGGCCACCGGCACGGCCGCGCCGGTCATCGGCACTGGCGTCCCGGTCGTCGGTGCGGCCGTCCCCGCCGTCGTCGTCCCCGCCATCAGTACTCCAGCCGCTCGCGCCGGCCGAGCTTCATGACGAGGAAGGCGAACAGCAGCGTGACGATCAGCAGGGCCACGCCGAGCGAGGTCGCGTAGCCGGCCTGTCCGTCCCGGAACGCCTTGGTGTAGAGGAAGAAGGACAGGACCTCGGTGGAGTAGGCCGGTCCGCCCGGACCCACCGTCATGATCTGCACGACGGCGAAGGAGAACGCGTCGAGCGAGAGGATCCCCATGTAGATCCAGCCGGTCTGCACGGTGTCCCACAGCAGCGGCAGCGTGATCCGCCAGAAGGTGTGGAAGCGGTTGGCCCCGTCGAGCAGCGCCGCCTCGTAGAAGTCCTTCGGGATCGAACTCATCCCGGCGGAGAAGAGCACCACGTAGAAGCCGACATTGCTCCAGACCATCACCGCCATGACGCACCACAGCGCCAGGCCGGGATCGCCCAGCCAGTCGGGCTGCACCGAGTCCAGCCCGACGGCCTGCAGGAACGAGTTCAGCGCACCGCTGTTGGGGTTGTACGCGAACTGGAACAGCAGCGCGACGATGGCGATCGAGAGAACCTGCGGGAAGAAGTAGACGATCTTGTAGAGGCCGGAGCCGCGCACTCCGCCGATCGCCGCGTTCTTCCGGCGCCGGCCGCCGACGTTCAGCATGAAGGCGAGGAACAGCCCCAGCCCGAGCGTCACCAGCGGCAGCACGAGGAGCAGCAGAAGGTTGTTGCCCAGCGCCTTCCAGAAGATGTCGTCGTGCAGCATCCGCTCGTAGTTGCGGAGGCCGACCATCGAGAAGTCGGGGCTCAGCCCGGTCCAGTCCGTGAACGAGTAGTAGATGGCCTGGACGAAGGGCGAGATCACAAAGACTGCGTAGATCGCCAGAGGCAGGGCCAGAAACCCCGCGACGAAGCGGTACTTGCCGTGCTGCATTCCCTACCGACCCCGATCCTCCCCTGAGGGCGCCGCCGCTGCTGACGCGCCGGTCCGCACGGTCAGTGCCGGTACTTCTTGACCGCGTCGTCCTTGGCGGTCTCGTCCGCGAACTTCTGGCACTTCGCGACGCACTCCACCGGGGTCATCCGGCCGGCCATCATCTCGCCGAGCGCGGCGACGCCGATCTTCTCCTTCTCCAGGGCGACGTACCAGTCCTGGATCCGCGGGTTGACGATGTTCTCCCCCGCCCGGTCCAGGGCCTCGGTGGCGGACTTCAGCCCCGGCGGGAGGGTGAGTCCCCCGGTGCCGCCGTCGAGGGAGGTGAGCGAGGAGACCTGCCGGGTGAAGTTCTTCGACGACTTCTCACCGAGCATGATGCGCAGCAGCTCCATGCCGCCCTGCGGGTTCTTCGCCGACCGGGGTACGACGAACGGCTCACCGCCGGACGCCCACAGGGTGCCGAACGGCATCCGGTCGGAGGAGTCCAGACCCGACGGCGCGCCGACGGTCATCTCGAACCCCTTGGGCGTGGTCTTCTTCGCCTCGTTCTCCACCCAGGAACCGTTCGGTATGAAGAGGGCCTTGCCCCCGGTCCACGCCGTCTGCGCCTCGATGTGCGTCAGGCCGGGCGTCCCCTTGAGGATGTAACCCTTCTGGTGGAGTTCGTAGTAGGCCTCGAAGGCCGACTTGACCGCGGGGTGCTTCCAGGCGTTCGGCTCCAGGTTGTCGATCGCCTTCAGGACGTCGGCGCCGCCGATCTTGGCGATGAACGGGTAGAGGCTGAACGGCAGGTAGTAGGGGTACTTGCCGGGGTAGGTCCAGCCGGCGATGCCCTTCTTCTTGGCCGCGGCACAGACCTTGAGCATGTCGTCCCAGGTCTCGGGGTACTCCCAGTCGTTCTTCTCCAGGGTGGAGCGCGAGTACCAGACGCCGTAGACCGTGTAGGCGTAGTAGAGGATCCAGACCGGCTTGCCGTCGAACCGGCCCATCTCCACGACGCCCGGCCGCAGGGTGTCGCGGACCTTCTTGGACGGGTCGTCCACGGACGGGGCGTCGAGCAGCTCGGTCAGGTCGGTGAGCTGGTTCTTCGACACCAGGGTGCCGAAGTCCATCTGTTCGGCACCGGAGTTGTCGATGAGGTCCGGCGGGGTTCCGCCGTTGAACCGGGGCTGGAGCGTGGACTGGATCTTCTGGGTGGAGGCGTGCGCGACCTTGGCCTTCGGATACGCCTTCCGGTACTCCGCCTCCGCGTCCTTGGCGTACTGCTCGCCGAAGCCGCCGTCGAAGATGACGACGTCCAGGGGTGCTCCGGCGTTGACGCCGAGCGGGTTCTTCTCCGACTTCTCGCCCTTGTCGACCGGCTTGTCGCCGCCGCTGTCGCCGGTCGCACACGCGCTGAGCGCGCTCATCGACGGCACCGCGATCAGGCCGAGTGCCGCCGCCCTCCTGATCACGTCACGACGCCCGTACTCAGAGGTGGATCCCATGCTCAAGTCCTCGCCTTCTCCAGGACTCAGGCGGTGTACGGGAGCCTGCCCGGCACCGCGGTCGTTGAAGCTCGGGTCGTGCAGGGTGTGCGCCGGGATGACTGGAGTGCCGCGGCGACCGGCGCTCGTCGCGCCCCGCCGCACCCGTTCCTCCGGGTCCGTGGCCGCCTTGGGCCGGCCCTCGGACGCCGACAGGTATAGTCCATTCGCGGTCAACTGGGCAAGATCGA
Source organism: Streptomyces sp. NPDC001922 (assembly GCF_042891165.1). Classification (NCBI taxonomy): domain Bacteria; kingdom Bacillati; phylum Actinomycetota; class Actinomycetes; order Kitasatosporales; family Streptomycetaceae; genus Streptomyces; species Streptomyces sp. NPDC001922. The sequence continues at coordinate 490,218 of NZ_JBIASV010000002.1, forward strand.
ATACAAGTTTGGACAACAGATTTCCCGAGTTGAGACCTCCGCCGTATACGGGTCTCCGGCGCCCGGACAAAAGCGGAACGCACGGCGCGCCCCACCCGGCAATCCGCCGACGACCCGTCAGAGTGGTACCACCCGCCGCCTTGACACCGTCCGCCCCATCCACCATTACTAAGCTCTGCGCAACCGGTGTGACAACGTTGTCGGAACCGTTGGAGGGGCTGGACATGCAGCGCAGGCGATGGCGAGGTCACGGACGTACGGCCGCCCTGCTGGCGGCCGTCGTCGTACTGGCCTCGGCGCTACCGGGAGCGGCAGCGGGAGCGGCAACGGAAGCGACCCGGGCGGCACTCCCCCGCCAACCCGCGGGGGTCACCGAGGAGTTCGCCACCTCCTTCGAGACCGGCGATCCCCAGCCCACCTGGAGCAACACCGTGGAGACCGGCCCGGACGGCCGGAAGAAGGCCTCCGGTGTCGACGGCGGCTACTCCCCCGGACTTCCGGGCGATGTGACGGACCGGGTGACGGAGGTGCGGGCCAGCGCCGAGAACACCGCCGCCGGGGAGATCAAGGAGAACCTCGTCGACGGCGAGACCGGCACCAAATGGCTGGTGTTCGACGACTCCGCCTGGCTGGAGTTCGACCTCGCGGAGCCGGTGGCCGTGGTGCGGTACGCGCTCACCTCCGCCGGCGACGCGGCCGGGCGCGACCCGCGGGACTGGACCTTCCTCGGCTCCGACGACGGCCAGAACTGGACACCGCTGGACACCCGCGAGTCCGAGGCCTTCGAGGAGCGCCAGCAGACCCGCGCGTTCGCGGCCCGGAACACCCACGCGTACCGGCACTACCGGCTGGACATCACCCGGAACGCCGGTGAGCAGCTCACCCAGCTCGCCGAGGTGCAGTTCTCGGACGGCGACGACACCACACCGCCCGCCTCCGACATGCGCAGCTATCCCGACCGGGGCCCGGCCGGCTCCCCCACCGGGAAGGCCCACGCCGGGTTCACCGGTGTCCGGGCGCTGCGCTACGCGGGGGTCCACCAGCCCGCGGGCCGCGCCTACTCGTACAACAAGGTCTTCGACGTCGACACGGCCGTCACCCCGACGACCCGGCTCTCCTACCGGATCCACCCCTCGTTCACCGAGGGCGACCTGACCTATCCGGCCACCCGGGTCGCGGTGGACCTGGCGTTCACCGACGGCAGCTATCTGAGCGAGCTCGGCGCCGTCGACCAGCACGGCGCTCCGCTGACCCCGCAGGGCCAGGCGGCCTCGAAGACCCTGTACGCCAACCAGTGGAACCACAAGGAGTCCGCGATCGGCCGGGTCGCCGCGGGCAGGACGATCGACCGGATCCTCGTCGCCTACGACGCGCCGAAGGGACCGGCGAAGTTCCGCGGCTGGGTGGACGACGTCGCGATCACCCCCGAGCCGCCCGCACCGCCCCCGGCCCATGTGGCGGACCACGCGGTGACCACCCGCGGCACCAACTCCAGCGGCACCTTCTCCCGCGGCAACACCTTTCCGGCCACCGCCGTCCCGAACGGCTTCAACTTCTGGACGCCGGTCACCAACGCCGGTTCGTCCAGCTGGCTCTACGAGTACGCGCGCGCCAACAACGACGCCAACCTGCCCACCGTGCAGGCCTTCGCCGCCAGTCACGAGCCCAGCCCCTGGATGGGCGACCGGCAGACGTTCCAGGTGATGCCGTCCGCCGCATCGGGCACCCCGAACGCCGGGCGCACCGCCCGCGCACTCCCGTTCCACCACGAGAACGAGACCGCCCGACCGCACTACTACGGCGTCACCTTCGACAACGGGCTGCGCACCGAGATCGCGCCGAGCGACCACGCGGCGCTGATGCGCTTCACGTTCCCCCGGGACGACGCCAGCGTGATATTCGACAACGTGAACAACAAGGGCGGGCTCACGCTCGACCCCGCGCGCGGTGTGGTGACCGGCTTCTCCGATGTCCGGAGCGGGCTGTCCACCGGGGCCACCCGGCTCTTCGTGTACGGCGTGTTCGACGCGCCGGTCAGCGACAGCGGCCGGCTCAGCGGCGGCGGGGGCAAGGACGTCGGCGGCTTCTTCCGCTTCCGGCCCGGCGCGGACCGCACCGTGACCCTGCGCATCGCCACCTCGCTGATCGGTGTCGACCAGGCGCGGGCCAGCCTCGCCCACGAGATCCCGGAGACGGCCACCCTGGCCTCGGTGCGGGAACAGGCGCGGGACCAGTGGGACGCGCTGCTCGGCCGGGTCGAGGTGGAGGGCGCCACCCGGGACCAGCTCACCACCCTCTACTCCAGCCTCTACCGGCTGTACCTCTATCCGAACTCCGGCTTCGAGAACACCGGGACACCGCTGAACCCGGTGCACCGCTACGCCAGTCCGTTCTCCGCACCGGTAGGCGCGAACACCCCGACCCGGACCGGCGCGAAGATCGTGGACGGCGAGGTCTACGTCAACAACGGTTTCTGGGACACCTACCGGACCACCTGGCCCGCGTACGCCCTGCTCACCCCGGAGCGGGCCGGGCGGATGGCCGACGGTTTCGTCCAGCAGTACCGGGACGGCGGCTGGATCTCCCGCTGGTCCTCCCCCGGCTACGCCGACCTGATGACCGGCACCAGCTCGGACGTGGCGTTCGCCGACGCCTACCTCAAGGGCGTGGACCTCGACGCCGGGACCGCGTACGAGGCGGCGCTGAAGAACGCCACCGTCGCCCCGCCCATCCCCGGCGTCGGCCGGAAGGGCATGGAGACCTCCGTCTTCCAGGGCTACACCAGCACCGCGACCCGGGAGGGCATGTCGTGGGCGCTGGAGGGCTACCTCAACGACTCCGGCATCTCCCGGATGGGCAAGGCCCTTTACGCGAAGACCGGGAAGGCGCGGTACCGCGAGGAGTCGGAGTACTTCCGCAACCGCGCCCTGAACTACGTCAAGCACTTCGACCCGTCGGTCGACTTCTTCCAGGGCAAGGACCCGGCCGGCGACTGGCGGCTGCCGCCCTCGTCCTACGACCCGCGCGTCTGGGGGCACGACTACACCGAGACCAACGGCTGGAACTTCGCCTTCACCGCCCCGCAGGACACCCGCGGCCTGGCCGCGCTGTACGGCGGGAAGCGCGCCTTCGCCGAGAAGCTCGACACCTTCTTCGCCACCCCGGAGACGGCCGAGCCGAAGTACGCGGGCTCGTACGGCGGGGTCATCCACGAGATGACCGAGGCCCGGGACGTGCGCATGGGCATGTACGGGCACAGCAACCAGGTGTCGCACCACATCCCGTACATGTACGACGCGGCGGGCCAACCCTGGAAGACGCAGAAGCATGTGCGCGAGGTGCTGTCCCGGCTCTATCTCGGCAGCGAGATCGGCCAGGGCTACCCCGGCGACGAGGACAACGGCGAGATGTCCGCCTGGTACCTGTTCAGCGCGCTGGGCTTCTATCCGCTGGTGATGGGCAGCCCCGAGTACGCGGTGGGCTCACCGCTGTTCACCAAGGCGACCGTGCACCTGGCGGGCGGCCGTGACCTGGTGGTCTCCGCGCCGCGGAACAGCGCCCGGAACGTCTACGTCCAGGGCCTGAAGGTCAACGGGAAGACCTGGACCTCGACCGCGCTCCCGCACGCGGAGATCGCGCGCGGCGGCACGCTGGAGTTCACGATGGGCCCGAAGCCGTCGGCCTGGGGCACAGGGAAGGACGCCGGGCCGGGCTCCCTCACCCAGGGCGACGAGCCGCCGAAGCCGATGGACGATGCGACGGTGAACGACGGCTCCGCGCTGTTCGACGACACGTCGAGCACGGACGGCCCGTTCTCCTCGGTCACGGTGGAGCCGCGGTCGGCGGCACGGGTGCCGTACTACACCCTCACCTCGTCGAAGAAGGCCGAGGCACCGACCGGGTGGGTCCTGAAGGGGTCGGACGACGGTGAGAGGTGGACCGTCCTGGACCGGCGGTCGGACGAGTCGTTCACCTGGGACCGGCAGACCCGGGTCTTCGCGGTCGACCGTCCGGGCACCTACCGGCACTACCGGCTGGAGACGGTGGGGGGCCGGGGGACGCTGGCGGAGGTGGAGCTGCTGGCGAAGCCGAGGGCGGGCTGAGACGAGCCGGTCGCCGGGGCCGGTGGCTCGTCTCAGCAGGTAGCCGGGGCTGGAGGCGCCGGTATCCCGGCCGGAGGCTGCGGCAGCCGGGGCTGGAGGCAGCGGGCGAGGGCCGCTCCCGGGAGGCGATTCGGCTTCCCGGGGGAGGCCCTCGGTGCGGGCCGGCCGCTGCTCAGTGGGGTTCGGCCCCGGTGCTGAGGCGCCACACCCAGTCGACGCCCACCTCACCCGGCGCCTGCAGCCCGTCGGGCCGCTCCCGCCGTTCGGCGTGGGTGAAGCCCAGACGGCGGGGGACGGCACCGCTCGCACGGTTGGCCTCGTCGTGGTGGATCTCCAGGTGATCGGTCCCCGGCAGCGATCTCCCTTCACGGACGAGGGCGGCGACGGCCATGGTGACGAGTCCCCGTCCCGTCCATGCGGGGTGGATCCAGTACCCGATCTCCAGCCCGCCGGGCCCGATCCTTCGCATCAGACTGCAACTACCGACCACGGTGCCGCAGGTGGTGATCGCATAGTTGTAGGCCTCGCCCGACTTCCACTCCATCCGGGACCGGAGCAGGAACTCGGCGGAGTGCTCCCGGCTGTGTTCGGCCGCAAAGGGCAGCCACGGCCGAAGGTGGTCGAGCGACTCTTTGACCACCCGGTACAGGGTGTCGAGGTCGTCGACACTCCACCGGCGCAGCTCGACCTGCTCGAACGAGAGAGTTTCGGAGGGTTGTCCCATGGAGGGATGATTCCGCAGGGCGAGCCGGGTCGACAACGCAATTACGTCGCGCGGTCGCACGCGGCTGTCGAGTCAACCGGAGTGACCGAGGCGCTCGTGATGCCGGATGGTGGCGTTTCCGAATAAGGCCAGTTCACACCAGACGGTCTTGGTGAGCGGGGCGTTCAGCTCCACGCCCCGGCGGTCGACCAGCGCGTCGACGAGGAGCAGTCCGCGCCCGCCCTCCGCGTCCGGGGCCGGAGGGCCGACCTCGGCGGACGCGGGCGGAAGCCGGTCCGGGCGGGTGTCCGTGACCTCCATCCGCAGGACGAGAGCGTCCTCCCTGCCTGCGCCGGTGGTGAGCAGCGCGAGCCGGAGCCGGAAGTCCCGGCCCGGGGTGCGTCCGTGGGTGGCGGCGTTCGTGGCGAGTTCGCCCACGAGCAGCGTGGCGTCGTGGACGGCGTCACTGTCGTAGGACCAGCCCCACTCGACGAGTTGGCGCGTGGCCAGCTTCCGCGCCAGCCGCGCACCGCGACGGGTGGAACTGAGCATGACGGTGAAGGTGAAGTGGTTGACGGCGTGGAGGGTTTCGGACTTCATGGCGCCCAGAGTGGCCGAGGGGATGCCCCCTGAGGAGCCACGCCACCGGTACGCAGCGCAAGTGTCGGGTGGCCCGGGAGCCTGTACCGGCGGGGCGGCGTAACGCTGTGCAGGCACGGGGTGTTGGACAGGAGGACCTCGGAGGTGGCCATGGTGACCAGTACAGGACAGTCGGCAGGGAGCAGCGCGGAGCTGCCGGAGGGGGACGAGGAGACGGCCGCTCTCCTCAAGTCCATCGGCAGGCAGGTGAAGTTGTGGCGAGAGCGGGCCGGGATGACCCAGACCGAGCTGGGCAAGGCGATCCGCTACGGCGAGGATCTGGTGTCGTCCGTGGAGCGGGGGCGTCGGGTGCCGAAACCAGAGTTTCTGGAGCAGGCGGACGAAGTGCTCGGTGCGGGCGGCATGCTGACGGCGTTCGTCGAGGACGTGAATCTGGCTCGCTACCCGAAGAAGGTCCGCGACCTGGCCAAAGTCGAGGCCGACGCGATGGAGCTCGGCGCGTACAGCAACCACAACATGCACGGACTTCTGCAGACGGAGGAGTACGCGCGTGCTCTGTTCGGGATGCGACGGCCGCTGCTGAGCGAAGACATCATCGACCAGCAGGTAGCGGCGCGCATGGCGCGCCAAGGGATCTTCGGCCGATCCCCCACTCCCGTTCTGAGCTTTGTCCAAGAAGAGGTGACACTTCGACGTCCCATCGGGGGCAAGATGGTATTGCAGCGCCAACTCGAACATCTGCTTGAGCTAGGGAAGCTGCGGAACGTCGAGATCCAGGTGATGCCGACCGATCGCGAGGATCATGCAGGCATGGGTGGAGAGTTGCAGTCGATGAAGCTCAAGGACGGGCCTTCGCTCGCTCACAACGAGGTTCAACTCTCCAGTCGACTGGTCAGCAACCGGAAAGAGGTCCAGATCCTGGAGATGCGGTATGGGATCATCCGGGCGCAGGCTCTCACTCCACGGGAGTCACTGGCCTTCATCGAGAAATTGCGGGGAGAGACATGACGATTAAGCCTTCGGCCACGGACGCATGCGGGTTGAAGTGGACCAAGAGCAGCCACAGCAGCAACGACGGCCCGGCTTGCGTCGAGGTCGCTGCCGCCCCCGACGCCGTCCTCGTCCGCGACTCCAAGGACAAGAACGGCCCTCGCCTCGCCTTCACCGCCCAGGCCTGGACCGCGTTCATCGCCTACGCCGCGAACCAGGACCCCGGCACCACCGACTGACCACCGGGAGAGACATGGCCATCAAGCCGTCGAGCCCGTACCGACCGGCCTGGACGAAGAGCAGCTACAGCAGCAACGAGGGACCGGCGTGCGTGGAAGTCGCCGCCATCGAGTCAGCACACGCACCTCCACTGGCCTGGTCCAAGAGCAGCCACAGCAGCAACGACGGCCCCGACTGTGTCGAGGTCGCCACCACCCCCGACGCCATCCTCGTCCGCGACTCCAAGGACAAGAGCGGACCCCGCCTCGCCTTCACCCGGCGCGAGTGGGAAGCGTTCGTCTCCTATGCGGCCGGGCTGCCGGCCCTGAGCCCGTAGCGGCAGCACCCCCTGACAACTCCCCCCACGGGACAAGGCTGAGGGCCGCACTCCGTTTCCGGAGTGCGGCCCTCAGTTGGATCCGTGAGCCCGTGGGGGCCCGGCGGTGATCCTTACTTGCGGATCAGCGAGCGCAGCACGTACTGCATGATGCCGCCGTTGCGGTAGTAGTCCGCCTCACCCGGGGTGTCGATGCGGACGACCGCGTCGAACTCCACGCCGGTGTCGGTGGTGACCTTGACCGTGCGCGGGGTGGTGCCGTTGTTGAGCTCGGTCACGCCGGTGAAGGAGAAGGTCTCCTCGCCGGTGAGGCCGAGGCCCTCCGCGGTGGCGCCCTCCGGGAACTGGAGCGGGAGGACGCCCATGCCGATGAGGTTCGAGCGGTGGATGCGCTCGTAGGACTCGGCGATGACGGCCTTGACGCCGAGGAGCGCGGTGCCCTTGGCGGCCCAGTCACGGGACGAACCGGAGCCGTACTCCTTGCCCGCCAGGACGACCAGCGGGGTGCCGGCGGCCTGGTAGTTCTGGGAGGCGTCGTAGATGAAGGAGACCGGGCTGCCGTCCTGCGTGAAGTCGCGGGTGTAGCCGCCCTCGGTGCCCGGCGCGATCTGGTTGCGCAGGCGGATGTTGGCGAAGGTGCCGCGGATCATGACCTCGTGGTTGCCGCGGCGGGAGCCGTAGCTGTTGAAGTCACGACGCTCGACGCCGTGCTCGGTGAGGTACTTGCCGGCCGGGGTGTCGGCCTTGATCGCACCGGCCGGGGAGATGTGGTCGGTGGTGACCGAGTCGCCGAGCTTGGCCAGCACGCGGGCGCCCGCGATGTCCTGGACCGGGGTCGTCTCCATGGTCATGCCCTCGAAGTACGGGGGCTTGCGCACGTAGGTGGACTCGGTGTCCCACTCGAAGGTGTTGCCGGTCGGGATCGGCAGGGCCTGCCACTGGGCGTCGCCCGCGAAGACGTCCTGGTAGGACTTGTTGAACATGTCCTCGCCGATGGCGTTGGCCACGACGTCGTTGACCTCGGCCTCGGTCGGCCAGATGTCCGCGAGGAAGACCGGCTTGCCGTCCTGGTCGATGCCCAGGGCGTCGGTGGTGATGTTCACCTTCATCGAACCGGCGAGGGCGTACGCGACGACCAGCGGCGGGGATGCCAGGTAGTTCATCTTGACGTCCGGGTTGATCCGGCCCTCGAAGTTCCGGTTGCCGGAGAGCACCGAGGTGACGGCGAGGTCGGCCTCGTTGACGGCCTTGGAGACCTCGTCCGGGAGCGGGCCGGAGTTGCCGATGCAGGTGGTGCAGCCGTAGCCGACGAGGTTGAAGCCGACCTTGTCGAGGTACGGGGTCAGGCCCGCCTTGTCGAAGTAGTCGGTGACGACCTTCGAGCCCGGGGCGAGGGTGGTCTTGACCCACGGCTTGCGGGTCAGGCCCTTCTCGACCGCCTTCTTGGCCACCAGCGCGGCGGCGACCATGACGTACGGGTTCGAGGTGTTGGTGCAGGAGGTGATCGCGGCGACCGTGACGGCGCCGTGGTCGATCTCGTAGGTCGAACCGTCGGGGGCGGTGACCAGGGTCGGCTTGGTCGGCACGCCGTTGGTGACGGCCGGGGCGTCGGAGGCCGGGAAGGACTCCTCGCCCGCCTCGTCCAGGTCGGCGACCGGCACGTAGTTGCGCACGTCCTGGGCGAACTTCTCGGCGGCCTCGGCGAGGACGATGCGGTCCTGCGGGCGCTTCGGGCCGGCGATCGACGGGACGACCGTGGAGAGGTCGAGCTCCAGCTTCTCGGAGAAGTCGGGCTCGGCGGCCGGGTCGAGCCAGAGGCCCTGCTCCTTGGCGTACGCCTCGACGAGCGCGACCTGCTGCTCGTCGCGGCCGGTCAGGCGCAGGTACTTCAGGGTCTCGTCGTCGATCGGGAAGATCGCGGCGGTGGAGCCGAACTCCGGCGACATGTTTCCGATGGTGGCGCGGTTGGCGAGCGAGGTGGCGGCGACGCCCTCGCCGTAGAACTCGACGAACTTGCCGACGACACCGTGCTTGCGCAGCATCTCGGTGATGGTCAGCACGAGGTCGGTGGCGGTGGTGCCGGGCTTCAGCTCACCGGTCAGCTTGAAGCCGACCACGCGCGGGATGAGCATCGAGACCGGCTGGCCGAGCATCGCGGCCTCGGCCTCGATGCCGCCGACGCCCCAGCCCAGCACACCGAGGCCGTTGACCATGGTGGTGTGCGAGTCGGTGCCGACGAGGGTGTCGGGGTACGCCTGGCCGCCCCGGACCATGACGGTGCGGGCCAGGTGCTCGATGTTGACCTGGTGGACGATGCCGGTGCCGGGCGGGACGACCTTGAACTCGTCGAACGCGGTCTGGCCCCAGCGCAGGAACTGGTAGCGCTCCTTGTTGCGGCCGTACTCCAGCTCGACGTTCTGGCCGAAGGCGTCCTTCGTGCCGAACTTGTCGGCGATGACGGAGTGGTCGATGACCAGCTCGGCCGGGGCCAGCGGGTTGATCTTCGCCGGGTCGCCGCCGAGCTCCTTGACGGCCTCACGCATGGTGGCGAGGTCCACGACACAGGGCACACCGGTGAAGTCCTGCATGATCACGCGGGCCGGCGTGAACTGGATCTCCTGGCTGGGCTGGGCGCTCGAGTCCCAGTTGCCCAGAGCCCGGATGTGGTCGGCGGTGATGTTCGCGCCGTCCTCGGTGCGGAGCAGGTTCTCCAGCAGCACCTTCAGGCTGTACGGCAGACGGGCGGAGCCCTCCACCTTGTCCAGCCGGAAGATCTCGTACGACTCGTCGCCCACGCTCAGCGTGGCGCGGGCGTCGAAGCTGTTCGCCGACACGACAGTCTCCTTCATCAATGTGCGCGTACCACCGCAATCCTGCCGGTGCAGCTTCTTGCCGATCCGCTGAGGTAAGGCTAAGTTAGGTAACCCTTACTCGGATTCGGTGAGCAGCGGGCAAGCGGTACGCCTCCAGCAGATATCTCGATGTCGAGATAACTCTAGTACATGACCGCCGCGCGGTCATGCCCTGACGGCCGTCGGTGACCGCCCTCATTCACGCGTTCACTCAGCGAACGCACCCCCTTCTCCTCACGTCTCACCGAACCCGGATGTCTCACCGACCCCGGTCGCGCGGGCGATCGCACCGGGGCGCCGGGCGGCCGACGGCCGAGGTGGACCGTGGGGGGCCGCATGCCGAGCCGTCACGCAGAGGCGCCGCACGCGAGCACCGGCGGCGTCCGCCGCCGGCTTTACGCAGAGAGGTACCGACCGGCAGCGAGCACTCCCACTTCCGGTCCTGTCGCGGATGACAGGTACACATAAGATCGTTCCGCACTCTCGGGCGTGATCACAGACACCCCAGAAACTGGAGCACCCTTTGAAGAAGCGTTTCATCGTCCCCGCGGCCGTCGCGGCTCTGTCACTGGCCGGGCTCGTACCGGCGGCCTCCGCCGCGACCACCGCACAGAGCGGCACCGTGGCCACCACCGCCGCGGCGAAGTGCAAGAGCCTCAAGTCGCTCAGCACCCTCAACATCCGCAAGTCGGCCACCACCGCGTCCACCATCCTCGGCACGTGGCCCAAGGGGACCAAGGGCTGCGACATCTCCGGCCACACCGGCGGCACGTACAGGAACGCGTGCGGGATCGACAAGTACAACGGCTGGCGCAAGGTCAACTACCGGGGCACCGTGGGCTACGTCCCCAACGTCTGCGTCATTTACGCGTAGTAGCACATTGCGGAATTCTCTTTCCCATATCGCCCGCTGACTGCGCCGACCGTCACCTCGGGCACGCCGCACTGGCCACGCCATGGGCCAGTGCGGCGACCGCGCACGATGGCGCGCCTGACCGATGCGAGTGCCCGGTGACCGTCCAAGGGGCGAGTGCCGCCACCGAGCGCCCGCGAGTCCTTCGGGGTGCCGATCCGCCGACCGTAGGCTCACTCCGAGGACCGTGGGCTCACTCCGAGGGACGCGCGGTGATCCGCTTCTCGAACCAGAAGTGGGCGTACGGCTCGTCATTGAACGGCTCGACCTCCTCGAAGCCGAAGGAGTGGTACAGGCCGATCGCGGCGGCGAGCGCCTTGTTGGTGTCCAGGCGCAGCCGGTCGCGGCCGTGCCCGGCGGCCCGCGCCTCCAGCTCGGCAAGGAACCGTCGCCCGAGCCCGAGCCCCCGGGCCCGCGGAGCGACCCACATCCGCTTGATCTCGGCCGGGGCGCCGGGCGGCAGCTTCAGGCCGGCGCAGCCGATGGGTTCGCCGTGCAGCCGCGCGACGAGGAACAGGCCGCGCGGCGGGCGGAGTTCACCCGGGTCCGGCAGCAGACTCCGCTCGGAGTCGAAGCCGGTGTCGAAGCGTTCCTGCAGCTCCGAGTAGTAGGCGTGCAGGCAGGTCCGGGCGTCGGGGCAGTCCGGGTCCACGGGGTCCAGGACGACGGTCCCAGCGGTGAGCAGCCGCTCGGCCTCGGCCATGGCGGCGACCAGCCGGGCGCGCTGTGCGGGGTTGAGCGGCTCCAGCAGGGAGCCGGCCAGCTCGTCGCTGCGACCGTCGAGCACGGCGCGCTCGGCGCGGCCCGCCGCGGTGAGCCGGACGGTGCGCACCCGCCGGTCCCGGGCGTGCGGCTCCACGGTCACCAGTCCCCCGGCCTCCAGGGAGCGCAGCAGACGGCTGACGTAGCCCGAGTCCAGCCCGAGCCGCTCGCGCAGCCGCCGTACGTCCTGCCCCGCTTCGTCGATCTCCCAGAGCAGCCGGGCCTCGCCGATGGGCCGGTCGCGGCCCAGATAGTGATCGTGGAGCACGCCCACGCGTTCGGTGACGGTGCGGTTGAACCGCCGCACCTGGTCGACCTGCCCTGCGTCGATCCGTGCCGCATCGGTCTGCCCTGCTTCGGCCTGCGCCGCATCGGTCTGCTGTGCGGTCTGCGCTGCATCCATTCTCTGACCATAGTCAGAGAATGGATGCGGGGACAGCCTGGGGCAGGCGACCACCTTGAGGAGGTGGGCCGCGGGATGACGTGGCGCGGGGCGGCGGCACGGCGCGGTGGCCGGGCGGCTCACGGCCGCGGCCCCACGGCATGCGGAGGCGGATGCGGAGGACGCATGCCGGGGAGTACGGGGCGGGCGGCCGGGAGCGTTCAGGCGCGCCGCAACGGCTCCTCGGCATGGCGGCCGGGCGCGAAGTGTTCGATCGCGACGCGGATCCGGCGGCGCCGCTCACGGCGGAGCCGGCCGCGCACGGCGACCCCGAGCGCGTAGTAGGGCACCGGCCGGGACCGGTCGAGCTCCCGCCCGCCCGGAAGGGCGGCGTGGGCGCGGAGAACGAGCACCAGGACGCCACCGCCCCGGGTGAAGCCGGTCGCCTCGACGTCGCCCCAGGGGACGGTCCCGGCCCGGCGGCCACGCACCGTGGTGAGGCCGGCGGCGTCGATCCGCAGCTCCGGCTGCCGCCACGCCGGGACCAGCGAGACCAGCAGGGTGAGCACCCCGGTCGCCACCGGCAGGGCGGCGTAACCGGCCACACCCGGAGCGGCCACGATCTCCGCGAAGCCGACCGCGGGACTCTTCGAGAGAGCCGCCGCCCCCAGGATCGACACCGCCTCCAGCAGCAGGAGGGCCGCCATCAGGGCCACGGCGACAGCGCACACGCCCAGAACGCGCCGCCCCCGCTCGGGCGGCAGCACCAGCGCGCCTCCGGCGCCGGGCTCGGCAGGTGTGGCGGCGGATGTGGACATCTCGACTCCTCCCCCGGGTGGCCGTGCGCGCGTGCGACGGATCGCGACAGATGTTGAAGATCGTAGGGCCGTCACCCGATCGGCCGTACGGCAGCCGCCGGCTTTCCGCGGGACGACGGCGAGGACCCCGGGGACCCCCGCACACCCCGGCCGGACCGGGCCGTTCCACCGTCCGCGCCGCCCGACAGGCCCGGATTCCCACCCCGGTGCAGTATGTGGGTGGGAACGTGTTTATTTCTCCCGCCCCGCAGCGGTTTCCCTGCGGGTGTCGGCAGGTGGCACACCCGGCTCGCCACCCGAGCCTCATCTCATATCTGAGATATCCTCACTCGCATGGCAGACGATTACCTCGTACGCATCGGCAAGCTCATCCGAGACGCCCGCCAGCACAGAGGCTGGACTCAAGCCGAGCTGGCCGAGGCTCTCGGGACGAGCCAGAGCGCCGTGAACCGTATCGAGCGCGGCAACCAGAACATCAGCCTTGAGATGATCGCCCGCATCGGCGAGGCCCTGGACAGCGAGATCGTCTCGCTCGGTTACGCGGGCCCCATGCACCTCCGCGTCGTCGGCGGCCGGCCGCTGTCCGGCAGCATCGACGTGAAGACGAGCAAGAACGCCTGCGTGGCACTGCTCTGCGCGTCGCTGCTCAACTCGGGGCGCACGACCCTGCGGCGGGTGGCCCGGATCGAGGAGGTCTACCGGATCCTGGAGGTGCTGGGAAGCATCGGCGTCCGGGCGCGCTGGGTCAACGGCGGCAGCGACCTGGAGATCGTCCCGCCCGCACGGCTCGACATGGACAGCATGGACACCGCGGCGGCCCGCCGGACCCGTAGCGTGATCATGTTCCTGGGCCCGCTGCTGCACCGGCTGGACCACTTCCGGATCCCCTACGCGGGCGGCTGCGACCTCGGCACCCGCACCGTGCAGCCGCACATGACCGCGCTGCGCCACTTCGGCCTGGAGGTCACGGCGACGGACGGCACGTACCACGCGCAGGTCGACCGGGACGTCACCCCGCGCCGCCCGATCGTGCTGACCGAGCGCGGCGACACCGTGACCGAGAACGCGCTGCTGGCCGCCGCGCGGCACGACGGCGTCACCGTCATCCGCAACGCCAGCTCCAACTACATGGTCCAGGACCTGTGCTTCTTCCTGGAGCAACTGGGCGTCACCGTCGAGGGGATCGGCACGACGACGCTGACCGTGCACGGCGTCGCGCACATCGACCGCGATGTGGACTACGCCCCCTCCGAGGACCCGGTGGAGGCGATGAGCCTGCTCGCCGCGGCGGTGATAACGGAGTCGGAACTGACGGTCCGCCGGGTGCCGGTGGAGTTCCTGGAGATCGAGCTAGCCGTCCTGGAGGAGATGGGCCTCGACCACGACCGGAGCCTGGAGTACCCGGCCAACAACGGCCGCACCCGGCTGGTGGACCTGACCGTGCGCCCGTCGAAGCTGCGGGCGCCGATCGACAAGATCCACCCCATGCCGTTCCCGGGACTCAACATCGACAACGTCCCGTTCTTCGCGGCCATCGCCGCGACGGCCCAGGGCTCGTCCCTCGTCCACGACTGGGTCTACGACAACCGCGCGATCTACCTGACCGACCTCAACCGCCTGGGCGCCGGCGTCAAACTCCTCGACCCGCACCGGCTGCTGGTCGAAGGGCCGACACGCTGGCGGGCGTCGGAAATGATGTGCCCGCCGGCGCTCCGCCCCGCGGTGGTGGTGCTCCTGGCGATGATGGCGGCCGAGGGCACCTCGGTCCTGCGCAACGTCTATGTCATCAACCGCGGTTACGAGGACCTGGCGGAGCGGCTGAACTCGGTGGGGGCGCAGATCGAGATCTTCCGGGACATCTGACAGCCTTCGGAAACCCGCTACACCCCTTCTGACCTGCGCGCATGCGAGCCAGGAGGGGTTCGGCTGCGCCTGTGGGACTCCTCAGGCGCTTGGGACGGAGCCGAGAGATCGTCGGCCTCTGGGGGCTGGGGGAACGGATCGCCTGGCACTCCACGTGATGCGTCACCGGAAAAGAGATGTCGGCCTGAGCAAGCCATAGAAGAGCAGTGCCAGGTTTCGGCTCACCGCCCCACTGTCACACCCAGACACCCTGCACAGCCCGCTCCCGCTCACTGCGGACGCAAGCTCGCGCATCATGACCCTTACCGGCCCCCAGCCGCCATAATGGAGGCATGTCCTCCAGCCCGCAGCACCCCACCCCCGCGCCGAGCGGTTCCTCGGGCGCGGTCGCCGAGGATCTCGCGCTGTACCGGGAGAAGTTCCGGCGGCGGCTGCCGGAGTCGCTGGACGAGTTGCACGGCCCAACCCAAGGGGTCGTGGAGCTGCCGCTGCACATGGCCTGGTCGGGGATGACCTCGTACGACATGAGCAAGCCTCGCCAGCGCATGGGTCTGTACCGCACCGCTCTGCACGAGGGCCTGCGCGACGATCTGCCCCAATACCTCAACCGGGACCTTCTCCTCCAGATGTGGCCGGTGCTACGCACACTCGTCGGTCGCACCGTGCGCTCCGTGTGGGAAGACGCCTTCTCTGAGCTCGCCTCCCGCACCCGGGCCGCCGCATGACGGACATGCCGGAGTTGCACAGGCGACTCCTGGCGGATGTGATCGCGCTCGGCTCGCCGTATCCACTGGTTCTCACCGGTGGATACGCCGTGCGGCGCACCGCCTCGTGAACCGCCCCAGCCAGGACCTCGATGTCGCCACCGAGAACCCGGCGCCCATGGCCGACATCGCGGCCACGCTGCGCACTGGCCTGGAAGCCCGCGGTTGGGCAGTGCACGCGCTGGAGACCGCTCCGCTGTCCGCCCGCTTCACCGTGACTGACCCTGCCACCGGGCAGGACTGCGAAGTCGACATCCTCAAGGAAATCTTCTGGCGGCCTATCGCCCAGAGCCCGTACGGGCCCGTCCTCGCAGAGGAGGACGTGATCGGGACCAAGGTCCGCGCCCTCGCCGACCGCGGAGCGCCCCGCGACTTGATCGACGTGTTCGCAGCCTCCCGCCACCGGACCAACGCCGAGCTCGAGGAGTTCGGCCGCCGCCACGCCCGCGGTCGCTTCGAGCGCGAGGATCTGCAGGCGAATCTCACGGGCGCCGAGTGGACTGACGACGAAGCCTTCGCCGCCTATGGGCTCGACGGCACCATCATCACCGCACTCCGCGCTTGGGCCTTGGAGTGGGCCGACGACCTCGCGGCCCGCCTCCTCGAAGAGACCGACAATCCAGACATCGACTGATCACTTCCGGACGAGACGGCATCTGCCGGCGAGCAGAGCAAAAGTCGGTGCCTTCGGACGGCCAGTCCGCCGGAAGCGACGTCGATCCCCCCCGGGGGGGGGAGCAGTTCATGTGCGCGACCCGGCCGCATCCACGGAGTCGCGAAGCGCCGCCGGGCGCTGACAGCCCGGCTCAAGGGTCAGCAGTACCCCGCCGGAGTCCAATAGTCAGGCCATCTAGCTGCCAGATGGCCTGACTATTGGACTCTCCGGAGAGGGCCGATCGATCATTGATGGCGCCGAATGTGGACCGACTTCACGGCCGAAAGGAAGAAAACTGTGTCGCAATTCGACACCGTGGCGTCCGGCTCAGCCGTCGACGAGCTGTACGACCCGCGGTCCGAGGCATACATCCAGTGTCCCTATGACGCTTTCGCCGCCACGCGCAGCACCGCGCCGGTTGCCCATCACACCGGTATCGACGAATGGTTCGTCACCGGGCGCGCCGAGATCGAGGACCTGAGCCGGGATCATGCCCGGTTCGCGAATCGCTACAGCTCGGACGGGACCTTCGATTTCACTCCCGAATGCCGGGCCGTCCTGAACCGGACCCTGTACTACCACGATTCCCTCTTCAGCGCGGAATCAGCCACCCATTCCCGCTTCCGCCGACTGTTCCGTGAATTCTTCGCGCCGCGCAACCTGCGCAGGATCGAACCCTCGATCCGTGCCGTTGCCGAGGACCTCGTGCGGGAATTCGCCGATGCCGGACGGACGGATCTCCTGCGGCAGTTCGCGCTCCCCCTGCCCATGACGGTGATCTGCGACATCATCGGCATACCGGCCCAGGACCGGGCCACGGTGAAGGCGTGGCACGACGACTGGATCGCCCTGCAGGTCACGCCGTTGCCGGCCGAGGAGCAGCTGCGCTGCGCGCGGAGTCTCATCACCTACGAGGCGTACGTCCGCGACCTCCTCGACCTGCGGCACCGACGGCCGGCGGAGGACCTGCTCACTGTTCTGGCACGGGCTGCGGCGGCGGACGATCCGGTGTGCACGGTCGACGATGCCGTGGTCGCGCTGCGCGTGATGATCGCCGGCGGTCACGAGACGACCACCAACCTGATCAGCAATACCGTGTTCCATCTGCTCTCCGAGCGGGAACTGTGGCGGAAGGTCGTCACGAATCCCGAGCTGATCGATGCGGCCGTGGAAGAAGGACTCCGCTTCGATTCACCCGTGCAGGGGGCGCCTCGGGTGACGACCGAGACGGTGCGCATCGACGGTCAGGAGCTGCCGAAGGGATCCCGGTTACGCGTGATGTTCGCCGCGGCCGGACGGGACCCGAATTGGGTGACGAATCCGGACGCCTTCCGGCTCGACCGCCAAGGGTCGTCGCGGCACTTGGGATTCGGCCACGGTATCCACTTCTGTCTCGGCGCCGGCCTGGGCCGGCTCGAGGCCCGAACCGCGCTTCGGACCCTGGTCGAAGCTCTGCCGGAACTGCGGCTGAAAGAGGGTTTCGCACCCCAGTACGCGCCTGGCGAATTCGCCTTCCGGGGGCTCACGTCCCTGCCTGTCACGTGGGTGTGACACCCGGTCGGCAGAGTGCGGTACCACGTCCTGGGCGCGGGCCCGCCGGCTCGTCGAGCCCGCAGTGACGTGTCCGGGGCCGGTCGTTCGGACCGGGCCCCGGGGCCTGTCCGGCCCATGGCCGCCCCGTCGCCGGTTCAGGCCGCCAGGTTCCGCAGCAGGATCTCCGTTTCCTCGTCCATCGGGAAGAACGCCTCCACCGCGATCTCGGAGAGCGTCACATCCGCGGGGGCGCCGAAGGTGGCGATCATGCTGAAGAACGACATGTCCCCGACGGGTGTGCGGACGCGCAGCGGCACGACGATGCCCATGGGGTCCACCGGACGGGACTCGGCGGCCGGGCCGGGCGGGGGCGGGTACGCGGACACCTCGTCGTACAGCTCCCGCAGGTCGCGATGGCCGGTGGCGTTGACCTGGTGGAGGAGGCGGCCCAGGGCGTGGGCACGGACCTCGGCGAAGTTCAGGCACTGGGAGGCCAGGCCGTCGGGGTGGAGGATCAGCCGCATCACGTTCGCGCCCGAGTCCGTCAGGTGCGGCGGGACGAGGTTGAGCAGGACGGACATGGCACGGTTGCAGTCGACGACGTCCCAGGTCCGGTCGATCGCGGCGGCCGGAAAGGGGTCATGGCCGGCCAGCATGGTCTTCAGCGCGGAGCGGGCCATCGTCATCCGGTCGCTGCCCAGGGGGGACTCCCGGTACGCCGGCGCGTAACCGGCGGCCAGGAGCAGTCCGTTGCGGTCGCGCAGCGGGACGTCGAGGTGCTTGGCGAGCCGCAGCACCATGTCCCGGCTCGGCCGGGCGCGGCCGGTCTCCACACAGGACAGGTGCCGGGTCGAGGTGTCCGCCTTCAGCGCCAGATCGAGTTGGCTGAGCTTCCTGCGCTGCCGCCAGTCGCGCAGTAACAGGCCCACACGGGGCAGGTCTTCCGTCTCCATGAGGGTCCACCGTAGCCAGTGTCGCCGCACAGGCCATGACCTCGGAGGTCATGGAGTCCGCCACCTGTGGCGTGTCACGGTGGCGTCACCGACCGACGAGGAGGAGATTCTCGATGACGCACACCCTGCCCACGACCGACCCGGCCGCGCCCCCGCGGGACGCGGCCCGGCTGCTGCGCCTGGTGCTGCGGATCGACAGTGTGAGCACCGCAGTGATGGGCGTCGTCCTGATCGCGGCGGGCGGGCCCCTCGGCTCCGCCACCGGGATGCCGGTGGCGTTCTCGGCCGGCTTCGGGATCTACCAGATCGGCGGAGCGGCCGCGCTGGCGCTGATCGCGGGTTATCCCGCGATCCCGCCCGGGCTCGCCCGGGCCGCGATCGCGGTGAACGCCGTCTCCGCCGTGGGCTGCGTCGTGACCGCCTTCGGCGACATGGTGCCGCTGACCGGATTCGGTGTCGCCTTCATGCTGATCGGAGCACTGATCGTGACGGTCTACGCGGCGCTGGAGTACGCCGGTCTGCGGCGGATGACCGCGTCGGCGTGACGCGACGGACGCACCCGACGCCCCTCGGCTGCGGATCAGTCCCGGGGCGCGCGGGCCTTCATGTAGACGATCGGGGTCGGCAGGGTGATGACCCCGTCGTCACCTCGCAGGGCGTCCAGCCTGCGGGCCACCTCGGCGGCGAGTTCCTCGGCGTCCTGCTCGGAGAGCCGGTCCCAGAGACGGCGCATGCCGTGCGAGCGGGTCCACCGGACCCACTGGGCACCGGACTCGACCGTGAGGGGCAGGTCCTCCTCCACGACCTCCGTGTCGACGAAGCCGGCGCCGGTGAGGGTGGACTCCACGGCCTCCG
Source organism: Streptomyces sp. NPDC001922 (assembly GCF_042891165.1). NCBI lineage: Bacteria > Bacillati > Actinomycetota > Actinomycetes > Kitasatosporales > Streptomycetaceae > Streptomyces > Streptomyces sp. NPDC001922. The sequence continues at coordinate 509,520 of NZ_JBIASV010000002.1, forward strand.
GAGTCACCAGCCAGTTGTTGTGGATATTCGTGAAGGGGCAGTCGTAGGCGTCGCCGTCCTTGGGCTGAGTCATGTGCGGCAGCAGCAGGTCGTGGACGTCCTCCGGGAGGAAGCCCCACTTCCCGGTGGACGTGGGGAAGAAGGACGGCGCACTGGCCGCGAAGGTGCCGCCGGGGCGGAGCAGCTCCCGGTAGGGCTTCAGTTCGGCGGAACCGTGGGTCCAGATGAAGACGCTGAAGCCACCGATGACGGCATCGAACCGGCCGGCCGGGTAGTCGGGCTGCTGACCGTTCATCACCCTGGTGGTCACGTGGCCGAGGCCGCGCTCCCGGGCGCCGCCCTCGGCGTACTTGACCATCTCCTCCGCGAGGTCGATACCGATGACCTCACCGCTCTTCCCGGTCGCCTCGGCCACCGGGAAGAGGACGGCGCCGCGGCCGCAGCCGACATCGAGAACGGACTGCCCGGCACCGATTCCCGAGAATTCGACGAGCCGCCGCCCGATGGGGCCGAAGAATTCCACCCCGCTCTGGTCGTACACGTCCGCAGCGTTATTGAAGATCCGGTGCATCTCAGCCGTACTCTCAGAATTTCCCATGTAACGTCTCCTTTAGGGGAAGGAATTCGAATGGACTGCCCATGGCGCCTGCCATCGTGGAACACCCCGTCGCACGACGTCCAATAGTCAGGACTTCTGACCGCCAGCAGCCTTCGTTATGACGTCGCGCACCGGGCCTTCATAGCGAACGCTGCTGGCAGCCAGAAGGCTTGTCTATTGGACGCGGCGTGGCCGCCGCATCGAACATCGATCGTCAGGGCCGGACCCCACCCCGGTTCTGTGGAAAGGGTGAAGAATGGTGAGCGAATTCTCGAAGCCGGTTCCGGAGGCTGCTCGGATCGCCGGAGTCGACGCGTTGACCGAGCGGGTCGGGGGTGAGGTGTTCGTTCCTGGTCAGGAGGGTTTTGATGAGGAGCGGACGGGTTTTCAGCGGGCGGTGGTGCATCGTCCGGAGGTGATTGTGGG
>NZ_JBIASV010000003.1:0-132990 GCF_042891165.1 Streptomyces sp. NPDC001922
AACCCACTGGCATGCCGCACCCACGAACCAACACCCGAACCAACAGAGACCGCAGAACCCACAGACCCGGCAGAGTCCGCAGAACGCGAGAACAAGGCGAACGCACAACGCCCACCCTCATCCACCGCACCCACCGAAACCTGCACCTGCACCCCACCCGACTCCGGCAACACCAACGGCGCCTCCAAAGTCAACTCCTCAACCCGCCCACACCCCACCTGATCAGCGGCCTGAACAGCGATTTCCAGGAACGCGGTGCCGGGCAGCACGGCGGAGCCCATCACGGCGTGATCGGCGAGCCAAGGGTGTGTGCGGAGCGAGAGGAGTCCGGTGAGAAGCAGCCCTTCGTCGTTGGCCAGGGAGGTGGCCGCACCGAGGAGCGGGTGGTCAGTGGCGCTCAGACCCAGCGCCGTGGCGTCTCCGGACGAGAGGAACGACTCCTTCGGCCAGTAGTGCTCGTGCTGGAAGGGATACGTCGGCAGGTCGATACGGCGCGCGCCGGTGCCGGCAAAAACGGCCTTCCAGTCGATCTCCATGCCGTGAACGTGCAGGGACGAGACCGCACTCAGCAGCGTTTCCGACTCCGACCGGTCGCGGCGGAGGGACGGGACGAGGAGCGCCTGACTGTCCTCGGGCAAGGACTCACGCGCCATGGCGGTCAGCACACCGTCCGGCCCCAACTCCAGGAATCGCGAGACACCTTCGGCGTGAAGGGCTCGGATGCCATCGGCAAACCTCACCGCCTCACGGACATGCCGCACCCAGTACTCCGCCGAACAGAGCTCTTCCGCCGCAGCCAGAGCACCCGAGAGGTTCGAGACCACGGGAATCCGCGGCGCCTCGAACGACAACGTCCTGACGACCGAAGCGAACTCCTCCAGCATGCCGTCCATGTGAGCCGAGTGGAACGCATGACTCACCCGCAGACGCGACGTCTTCACACCAGCAGCAGAGAAGCGCTCGGCCACCGCCGACACCGCATCCGCATCACCGGAAATCACCACCGCACGGGGGCCATTGACGGCCGCTACAGCGACACCCGAGACATCCGCAATCGCCTCACGCACCTCTGCCTCGGAAGAAGCGATGGCCACCATCGCCCCACCCTCCGGCAGAGCCTGCATCAACCGCGCACGCGCCGCCACCAGCACCGCAGCATCGGCCAACGACAGCACACCCGCCACATGGGCAGCCGTCAGCTCACCCACCGAATGACCGGCCACAAACTCCGGCCGCACACCCCACGACTCCACCAAACGGAACAGAGCCACCTCAACCGCGAACAACGCAGGCTGCGTGAACCCCGTCCGGTCCAACACCCCGGCATCAGCACCGAAGACCACATCCCGCAGCGGACGCTCCACATGCCGGTCCAGCTCACCACAGACCGCATCGAACGCCTCCGCGAACACCGGATAGCGATCGTAGAGTTCACGACCCATGGACAAGCGCTGGGAGCCCTGGCCGGTGAACAGCACCGCCAGCTTCCCCGAACCCGCAGCACCCTCCACCACACCCGGCGCCACACCACCCGACGCCAAAGCGGTCAGAGCAGCAACACCCGCCTCACGACCGGCGGACACCACCACCGCCGCACGCTGCTCCAACGCAGCACGCGATGTCACCAACGAGAAACCCACATCCGCAACTGACAGACCCGGCTCACGCTCCAACAACGCAACCAGCCGGCCCGCCTGCGCCCGCAACGCCTCCGCACTCCGACCGGACAACACCCACGGCACCACCGAGGAGGAAGCGCCGGCAGGTGACGGTTCCGGAGCGTCGGTCGCCTCGGGTGCCTGTTCCAGGATGACGTGGGCGTTGGTGCCGCTCACGCCGAACGAGGACACACCCGCCCGCCGCGGTTCCCCGGTCTCCGGCCAGGCGACGGCCTCGGTCAGCAGCTCGACCGCGCCCGCGGACCAGTCCACCTGGGCGGAGGGCCTGTCGACATGGAGGGTCTGCGGGAGCACACCGTGGCGCATCGCCAGCACCATCTTGATGACACCCGCCACACCAGCGGCAGCCTGCGTGTGCCCCAGGTTCGACTTCACCGAACCCAGCCACAACGGCCGTTCCGCCGCACGCCCCTGACCATAGGTGGCCAGCAACGCCTGCGCCTCGATCGGGTCGCCCAGCGTCGTCCCCGTACCGTGCGCCTCCACCGCATCCACCTGCTCGGGTGTCAGGCGGGCGTTCGTCAGGGCCTGCTGGATGACGCGCTGCTGGGCGGGACCGTTGGGCGCGGTGAGGCCGTTCGACGCGCCGTCCTGGTTGACCGCGGAACCGCGCAGTACCGCCAGGACCGGGTGTCCGTTCCGCTCGGCGTCGGAAAGGCGTTCGAGGAGGAGGATGCCGAGTCCCTCGGCCATGCCGGTGCCGTCCGCGCCGTCCGCGAAGGACTTGCAGGCCCCGTCGGCCGCCAGGCCGCGCTGACGGCTGAAGGCCACGAAGATGCTCGGGGTGCCCATGACGGTGACACCGCCGGCCAGGGCCATCGAGCACTCGCCCTTGCGCAGCGCCTGTGCCGCGAGGTGCAGGGCGACGAGCGACGACGAGCAGGCCGTGTCCACGGTGACCGCCGGGCCCTCCAGGCCCAGGGTGTACGAGACCCGGCCCGACATGACGCTGGCGGAAGCGCCGGTCATGAGGTAGCCCTCGGCCTCTTCGGAGGAGCGCTCCAGAGTGGCGCCGTAGTCCTGGCCGTTGGTGCCGGTGAAGACGCCGACCCGGCTGCCGCGCAGCGTGCCGGGGTCGATGCCGGCCCGCTCCAGCGCCTCCCAGGAGGCTTCCAGCAGCAGTCGCTGCTGCGGATCCGTCGCGACGGCTTCGCGCGGGGACATGCCGAAGAACGCGGCGTCGAATCCGGCCGCGTCGTCCAGGAAACCGCCCCGGCGCACATAGCTGGTGCCCGGGTTGTCGGGGTCCGGGTCGTACAGGGCGTCCAGATCCCAGCCGCGGTTGTCCGGGAAGCCGGAAATCCCGTCGCCGCCCGCGGCGAGGAGCTGCCACAGCTCCTCGGGCGAGCGCACGCCGCCGGGGAACCGGCAGCTCATGCTGACGATCGCGATGGGCTCCTGGTCCTTCGTGTCCCTCACTCGCAGACGCTCGTGCGCCTGTTCCAGGTCAGCCGTTACTCGCTTGAGGAAGTAACGAAGCTTTTCTTCATTCCCCATCAGAATCTCCGTACGTGGGATCTCGACATGTCAATCAGCGACGTGCGTCCGCTGTCAGGAAATGCCGAACTTCTTGCTGATGATGTCGAACATCTCGTCGTCCGTTGCCGAGGTCAGATCCTCGGCGGTGTCCGTTCCCGGCGCGGTGTCGCCGGCGTCCCGCCACTGCGAGACGAGCGTCTGCATACGCATCAGGATCCTGGTGCGTTCGGCGCTGTCCCGGTCCATGCCGTCGAGGACCGCCTCGAGCCGTTCGAAGTCGTCGAGGGCCGAGGCGGACGACGGCTGCTCGCCGGTGTCCGGGTCCGCCTCCACGACGAGTTCTCGGCTCAGGTGGTCGGCGACGGCCACCGGGTTCGGGTAGTCGAAGACCAGCCCTGCGGGCAGGCGCAGACCGGTGAGAGCGCCGAGCCGGTTGCGCAGTTCGACCGCGGTGACCGAGTCGAGTCCGAGTTCCCGGAACGCCCGGTCGCCCCGGATGGCGTCCTGCGAGGCGTATCCGAGGACGTTCGCCGCCTGGGCGCGGACCGCGTCCACGAGCAGGGCGCGCCGTCCGGCCGCCGGGGTGGCGGCCAGCTTGCGGACCAGTTCCGGCCGTTCCTCCCGAGTGCCCGCACCGGTGCCGGTGCCGGCCTCGGCGAGCCGCGCGACGTCGGGGAGGCCGGCGATGAACGGGTTCGGCCGGGTCGCGGTCAGGGCGACGGAGAACCGTTCCCACGCGATGTCCGCGATCATGACGCAGGTCTCGTCGTGGTCCAGGGCGCGTTGCAGCGCCGCCGTGGCCGCTGCGGGGTCCATGGCCGACAGTCCGTGCCGGTCCAGCTTCTCCCCGAAGGATCCCTCGGCCATGCCGTCGCCGTCCCAGGCACCCCAGGCCACCGAGGTGGCGGGGAGGCCCGCCTCCCGGCGGTGCCGGGCCAGCGCGTCCAGATAGGCGTTGCCCGGCGCGTAGTTCCCCTGCCCGGAGGCGCCGATCGTGCCGGCCACCGAGGAGAAGAGGACGAACGCGGACAGCTCCTTGTCCCGGGTGAGGTCGTGCAGTTGGGCGGCGGCGCGGGCCTTCGCGGCCAGGGCCCGGTCGAGCTGTGCGGGGGTGAGCGTGCCGATCATGCCGTCGTCCAGGGCCGCGGCGGTGTGCATCACCGCGGTGAGCGGGAATTCCTCGGGCAGCGACGCCAGGAGCCGTTCCAGCGCGTCCCGGTCGGTGACATCGCAGCCGGCCACGGTGACGCGGGCGCCGGTCCGGGCGAGTTCCGCTTCCAGCTCCGCCGCGCCGGGTGCCCCGGGTCCGCGGCGGCTGACCAGCAGAAGGTGTTCCGCGCCGTTGCGGGCCAGCCAGCGGGCGGTGTGGGCGCCCAGGGCGCCGGTGCCACCGGTGATCAGTACCGTGCCCGACGGCTTCCAGGCGCGTTCCGCGGTGGCCGCGCCCAGCGGTGCGTTCTCCAGCCGCCGCGCGAGCACCCCGGACGGGCGGACGGCGAGCTGGTCCTCGTCACCGATGCCGGACAGCACGCCGCGCAGCCGGGACCGGCCCCGGGCGTCGAGTGAGCCGGGCAGGTCGACGAGGCCGCCCCACTGCTGCGGGTACTCCAGGGCGGCGACCCGGCCGAACCCCCAGAGGAGAGCCTGGGCGGGCCGGACGGCGGAGTCCGGCGCACCGGTCCCGACCGCGCCACGGGTCGCGCACCACAGCGGTGCCCGGATGCCCGCGTCGTCCAGGGCCTGGACGAGTGTGACGGAGAGCGCGAAGCCGACCGGGGTGGCCGGGTGCTCCTCGGCCGGTTCCTCGGCGAGCGCGAGCAGGGAGAGCACGCCCCGGAAGGAAGCGGACGGACCGTCGGCCGCATCCGTGCCGTTCTCCGCTCCGGCCAGGCCGGCCAGCCGGTCGGCGAGGCCGGTCCGGTCGAGGTCGCCCTCGGTGAGCTCGGCCCGGACCACCCGCAGACCGTGTTCGGTGAGTGCCTGCACGGCCCCGGTGACCAGTTCGTCGTCGTGGTGCCCGGGCGGGGTCACCACCAGCCAGGTGCCCGCCAGGGCACCGGCCGGGGCGTCGCCGAGCGGCTGCCACGTCTCGCGGTACCGCCAGGCGTCCGCGGCCGCCTGGTCCCGGTGGCGGCGCCGCCAGGACGAGAGGGCCTGCACCAGCGGGCTGAGCGTGGCCTGTGCACCGTCGTCGATCGCCAGGGTGCCGGCGAGTTCGGCGAGGTCCTCCCGCTCGACCGCCTCCCAGAAGCGGCTCTCCGCGGCGTCCTCCCCCTGGCCGGCGGTCGGTTCGGCGGGGACGGGTGCGGGGGCGTCGAGCCAGTACCGCTCCCGCTGGAAGGGGTAGGTGGGCAGGTCGACCCGGCGCCCGCCCGCGCCCTCGTACCGGGACTGCCAGTCGACGGTGATGCCGTGGACGTGGGCTTCGGCCAGGGCCGTGAGGATGCGCTGCCGCGCGTCGGTGCCGTCGTCGAGGGTGCCGATGGCGGTGACCGCCCGGTCCTCGGCGAGGGCCGCCCGGCGCAGGTCCTCCAGGAGGACCGGATGGGTACTGACCTCGATGAACGCGTCGAAGCCGGCGTCCAGCAGGGACTTGGTGACCCCGGCGAAGTCCACCGTCTCGTCCATGCTGCGGAACCAGTGGCCGCCGTCCGGGTCCACGCCGTCGATCCGGCCACCGGTCAGTGCCGAGTACAACGGCACCTGTGCCGCCCCCGGCCGGACGAGGGCCGGCGCGTCTTCGCTCCGGGCCTTCTGTGCCGTCGGCTCCGTCCGCTCGGCCGTCCCGTGCTGCGGGCGGCTGCCGAGGGCGATCACGCGTGCGCCGTCCTCCAGGCTCAGCGCACCCGCCACACACGCGGCGGCGATCTCGCCCTGGGCGTGCCCGACCACCGCGGCGGGCTCGGCACCGTGCGAGCCCCACACCTCCGCGAGGGAGACCATCACCGCCCACAGCAACGGCTGGACCACATCCGCCCGGTCCGGCGACGGACTGCCGTCGACACCGCGCACCACATCGGTCAACGACCAGCCCGTCAGCGGATCCAGCGCGGCAGCGCACTCCTCCCAACGCCCCCGGAACACGGAGGACGACTCCCACAGATCCCGTGCCGCGCCGGTCCACCGCGAACCCTGGCCCGGGAACACCCACACCGCACCACCGGTGGTGTCCGCCTCGGCCCGGACGACGCCGGGTGCGTCATGTCCGTCGGCGGTCGCGGTGAGTGCGTCGAGGGCTGCGTCCCTGTCGTCGGCGAACACGACGGCGCGGTGCCGGAACAGTGCGCGTGTGGTGGCGAGCGCATGGCCGACGGCCACGAGGTCGCAGTCGGGCCGCGGCGCGAGGAACGCTGCCAGCTGTCGGGCCTGGGCGGACAGCGCGGCAGGCGTGCGTGCCGACAGGACCCACGGGACGGGCGAGGACGGGGCGTCCGAAAGGTCTTCCGACTGCCCGGTGTCCGTCGGCCGGTCGGTGACCGGAGTCCCTTCGAGGATGACGTGCGCGTTGGTGCCGCTCACACCGAAGGACGAGACGCCCGCCCGGGGCGGCTGCCCGGTGTCCGGCCAGTCCATCGGCCGGGTCAGCAGCTCCACCGCACCGGCCGACCAGTCCACATGAGGGGTCGGTTCGTCGACGTGCAGGGTCTGCGGCAGAACGCCGTGGCGCATCGCCATCACCATCTTGATGACGCCCGCGACACCCGCGGCGGCCTGTGTGTGCCCCAAATTCGACTTCACCGAGCCGAGGCGCAGCGGTCGTTCGACGGGCCGTTCCTGCCCGTAGGTGGCCAGCAGCGCCTGGGCCTCGATCGGGTCGCCCAGCGTCGTCCCGGTGCCGTGCGCCTCGACGGCGTCCACCTGCTCGGCGGACAGCCGCGCGTTGGCGAGCGCCTGCCGGATCACACGCTGCTGGGAGGGACCGTTGGGCGCGGTCAGACCGTTCGACGCACCGTCCTGGTTCACCGCCGAACCGCGCACCACCGCCAGTACGGGGTGACCGTTCCGGCGGGCGTCCGACAGCCGCTCCACCAGCAGCATCCCCACGCCCTCGGCCCACCCCGTGCCGTCCGCGGCACCGGCGAACGCCTTGCAGCGGCCGTCCGCGGCCAGCCCCCGCTGGCGGCTGAACTCCACGAAGACATCGGGAGTGGCGAGCACCGTGGCACCGCCCACCAGCGCCATCGAGCACTCGCCCTGCCGCAGCGACTGCGCCGCCAGATGCAGGGCGACCAGCGACGACGAGCAGGCCGTGTCGACGGTGACCGCGGGGCCCTCCAGGCCCAGCGTGTACGCGATCCGGCCGGTGGCCACGCTGCCCGCGCTGCCGTTGCCGACGTACCCTTCGACGCCCTCGGGGACGGTGTGCAGCCGTGCCCCGTAGTCGTGGTACATCAGGCCGGCGAAGACGCCGGTGCGGCTGCCGCGCACGGACTGCGGGTCGATACCGGCCCGTTCGAAGGCCTCCCAGGAGGTTTCCAGCAGCAGCCGCTGCTGCGGGTCCATCGCCAGCGCCTCACGCGGCGAAATCCCGAAGAACTCCGCGTCGAACTCGGCCGCGTCGTAGAGGAAACCGCCTTCGAACGTGGTGGACGTTCCACGGTTCTCGGGGTCGGGGTCGTAGAGGCCGTCGAGCACCCAGCCCCGATCGGTCGGGAACGCGGAGACGGCATCGCTCCCCTCCGCGACGAGCTGCCACAGCTCCTCGGGGGAGGTGACTCCGCCGGGGAATCGGCAGCTCATGCCGACGATGGCGATGAGGTCGTCATCGGTGGCCGGGACAGGCGCCGACGCCGCCACGGTCGCCTCGGGGGCGGATTCCAGCAGGGTTTCCTTGAGGAACGCGGCCAGTGCCTCGGGGGTCGGGTGATCGAACACCAGGGTTGCGGGGAGTGCCAGACCGGTGGCCGTGCTCAGCCGGTTCCGGAGTTCGACGGCGGTCAGCGAGTCGAAACCGAACTCCCGGAAGGCCCGTACCGGTTCGATGGTCGCGGCGGACGCGTGCCCCAGGACCGCCGCCGCATGCGTACGGACCAGATCGAGCAGGAGGCGATCCGACTCGGCTGCGGACACACCCGTGAGGCGCGCCGGCAGCGACGCACCGGCTTCCGTGACGGACCGGGCCGTCTTCCGTCGGGCGGGAGTCCGCACCAGGCCGCGCAGCAGCGCGGGGGCCTCGGACGCTCCCACCTGGGCGCGCAGGGCGCCGGTGTTGAGCATGACGGGAGCCACGAGCGCTTCGTCCAGGGCACAGGCCCCGTCGAACAGCTCGAGTCCCTGCTCGGTCGAGAGCGGTGCCAGCCCCATGCGCGTCAGCCGCCGCAGGGCGTCCTCATCGAGATGACCGGTCATGCCGCTGCTCCGGCTCACGCCGCTGTCCTGGGCCCAGAGGCCCCAGGCGAGGGACTGCCCCGGCAGGCCGTCGGCCTTCCGGTGCCTGGCCAGGCCGTCCAGGAAGGCGTTGGCGGCGGCGTAGTTGCCCTGCCCGGCCGCACCCAGCAGACCGGCAGCAGAGGAGAACAACACGAACGCGGAGAGGTTCATGTCCCGCGTCAGGTCGTGCAGGTTCAGCGCCGCGTCCACCTTCGGACGCAGGACCGTGTCCAGCCGCTCCGGCGTCAACGCCGACACCACACCGTCGTCCAGAACACCTGCCGTGTGCACCACACCAGTGAGGGGAGCCTCCGCCGGAATGTCCGCCAGGAGGGCGGCCAGGGCCGTGCGGTCCGCGGCATCACACGCGGCGATACGCACCTGCGCACCGAGGTCGGCGAGCTCCTGCCGAAGCTCCGCAGCACCGGGCGCATCGACGCCACGACGGCTGGTCAGCAGCAGGTGGCGCACGCCGTGTGCGACCACCAGATGCCGGGCCACTGCCGAACCCAACGCACCCGTACCACCGGTGACCAGCACCGTACCCGCAGCGTTCCAGACATTGGAATCCTCGACCGGCGACGCAGCCTCCGCCCGCACAAGCCGCGGGACTCGCACGGTACCCGCGCGCACCGCGGCCTGCGGCTCACCCGACGCCACCGCACCGGTCAGGGCTGCGCCCGCGTCCGCCTCGGATTCGGTGTCGAGGTCGATCAGGACGAACCGGTCGGGGTTCTCCGACTGCGCCGACCGCACCAGACCCCACACCGCCGCATGCGCCAGATCCGCGACACCTTCGTCCGGATCAACCGCCACCGCACCACGCGTCACCACCACCAGACGCGAGGACGCAAACCGCTCGTCCGCCAACCACGACTGCACCAACGCCAGCACGCGGTGCGCCGCGGCCCGAACATCGGACCCCGTGCCGGCACCGGAAGCGGTACCGGCGCACGGCACGACGACGACATCGGGCACAGAGCCCGAGGTGAACTCAGCGAGTCCGTCCACCAGTTGGGGTTCACAGCCCTGGGCCCTCAGGGCCGCGGTCAGCATGGAGTCCTCAGCGCCCATCACTGCCCAGCCGTCCGCCGAGGGGCCACCCTCGGTCGTGGTCAGTGGCTGCCAGTCGACGCGGAACAGTGCGTCCTGCGACCCGCGCCGCGCCGCCTGGATCTGCTCGCTGGAGACCGGACGCAAGGAGAGCGCGTCGACCGAGGCCACCGGGTCACCGGCAGCGTCCGCAACCGTCAGGGACAACGAGCCCTGAGCGCCCGGTGAGAGCTGCACCCGCAGCGAGGACGCACCGGTGGCATGGAGCGACACACCCCGCCATTCGAACGGCAGGTGCGCCTCGCCCTCGTGTGCGAGCGCGAAGGCGTGCAGGGCGGCGTCCAGCAGCGCCGGGTGCAGGCCGAACCGGGCCGCCTCCCCCGCTGTCTCCTCGGGCAGCGCCAGTTCGGCGAAGAGGTGCTCACCGCGCCGCCAGACCCGCTCCAGTCCCTGGAAGACATCGCCGTAGACATAGCCGGCATCGGCGAAACGCTCGTAGGCACCCTCGACGGGCACCTCCTCGGCGTCGGCGGGGGGCCAGGCACGCAGGTCGAACGCGGCGGGCCGGTCGTCTGCGGCGAGCACACCACTGGCATGCCGGGTCCACAGCTGCTCCTCACCGCTCTCGCCCGATGCTTCCGCGCACGAGTGCACGGTCACCGTGCGGCGCCCTGTGCCGTCCGCGGCGCCGACCGCCAGTTGCAGTCGGATCCAGCCCTGCTCCGGGATGGTGAGCGGGGCTTCGAGCGTGAGCTGCTCGATGCGGGCGCCACCGATCTCGTCCCCGGCCCGGGTGGCCAACTCGACGAAGGCCGCGCCCGGCAACAGCACCGTGCCCCACACCGCGTGGTCCGCAAGCCACGGGTGCGAGCGAAGCGACAGCCGACCGGTGAACAGGTACGAATCCGCCTCCGCCAGCTCGGTGGCCGCGCCCAGCAGCGGGTGATCGGCCGACACCATGCCGGCCGCACCCACGTCGGCCGCGCCCTGCACTGCGTCGAGCCAGTAACGGCGGCGTTGGAACGGGTAGGTGGGCAGGTCCACACGGCGTGCGCCCGTGCCCTCGAACACGGTGCGCCAGTCGACGTCGACACCCGCGCACCAGGCCTCCGCCAGGGAGGTCAGCAACCGCTCCGGACCACCCTCACCACGCCGCAGCGTACCCACGGCGGTCACCTGACGGTCGACGGCATCAGCCGTCTCCTGCACCCCCATCAACAGCACCGGATGCGCACTGACCTCGACGAACGTGCGGTAGCCCGCGTCCAGCACAGCCCGGGTGGCCTGATCGAACCGCACCGTCTCCCGCAGATTCCGGTACCAGTACCCGCCATCCAACTCCGCACCATCAACCAGACCACCGGTCAACGCCGAATAGAACGGCACCTGCCCCGACACCGGACGGATGGAGGCCAGTACCTCCCGCAGACGGTCCTCGATCTGCTCCACCTGCACCGAATGCGAGGCGTAATCCACCGGCACCATCCGCACCCGCGCACCCTCGGCCTCCCACCGCGCCTGCAACGCCACCAGGGCCTCACGGTCCCCCGACAGCACCACCGACGCCGGACCATTCACCGCCGCCACCGACACCGCCGAGCCTGCGTCAGCCAAGGCTCGGGTGACCTGATCCACCGGGAGTGCGACGGACAGCATCCCGCCATCCCCCGCCATCTCCGCAATCAGACGACTGCGCAACGCCACCACCCGGGCGCCGTCCTCCAGGCTCAATGCCCCAGCGACGCAGGCGGCGGCGATCTCACCCTGGGAATGCCCCACCACGGCAGCAGGCTCCACATCGTGCGAGCGCCATACCTCCGCGAGGGAGACCATCACCGCCCACAGCACCGGCTGGACGACATCCACCCGATCCAACGACGGACACCCAGCAGCTCCCCGCACCACATCCGTCAACGACCAACCCGTCAACGGATCCAGCACCGCAGCACACTGCGCCATACGCCCCCGGAACACCGACGACGACAACCACAACTCCTCGGCCATCCCCGCCCACTGCGAACCCTGACCCGGGAACACCCACACCACACCAGCACTACCAGCGCTCACGACACCGCGCACCACACCCGAACCGGCCTCACCACCGGCCACCACCGACAGACCCGAAACCAGCCCCGCACGACCAGCACCCAGCACCACCGCACGATGCTCCAGCCCCGCACGACCACCCACCAGCGAATACCCCACATCCACCGGCGACACAGCAGCACCGGACTCCAGCAACGAGGCCAACTGCCGCGCCTGTGCCTCCAGAGCCTCCGCACCCCGCGCCGAGAACATCAGCGGAACGACGGAACCTCCGTCGGTGCCGTGGTCCGCCGCCTCCAGCTGTTCCGGCTGGTCCGGTGCGGGGACGGCTTCCGCGGGGACGCCTGCTGCGGGAAGCGCTTCGAGGATGACGTGGGCGTTGGTGCCGCTCACGCCGAACGAGGACACGCCGGCCCGGCGGGGCTCGCCGGTCTCCGGCCACGCCACCGACTCGGTCAGCAACTGCACCGCGCCCGTCGACCAGTCGACCTTCGACGACGGCTGGTCGACATGGAGCGTCCGGGGCAGCACCCCGTGCCGCATCGCCATGACCATCTTGATGACACCCGCAACACCCGCAGCCGCCTGCGTGTGCCCCAGGTTCGACTTCACCGAACCCAGCCACAACGGCCGCTCCGCGGCACGCCCCTGGCCGTACGTGGCCAGCAGAGCCTGCGCCTCGATCGGGTCGCCCAGCGTCGTCCCGGTACCGTGCGCCTCCACCGCGTCCACCTGCTCGGCGGACAGCCCCGCACTCTCCAACGCCTGCCGGATCACCCGCTGCTGCGACGGACCGTTCGGTGCCGTCAGCCCACTGGACGCACCGTCCTGGTTGACGGCGGAACCCCGTACCACCGCCAGGACCGGGTGACCGTTCCGACGGGCATCCGACAGCCGCTCCAGGAGCAGAACGCCGGCGCCCTCGGCCCACCCCGTACCGTCCGCCGCATCCGCGAACGCCTTGCACCGGCCGTCCCCCGCCAGACCCCGCTGACGACTGAACTCCACGAACACACCCGGCGTCGACATCACCGTCACACCACCCGCCAGGGCCAGCGAGCACTCCCCCTGCCGCAGCGCCTGTGCCGCGAGGTGCAGGGTGACCAGCGACGACGAGCACGCGGTGTCCACGGTGAGCGCCGGGCCCTCCAGGCCCAGCGTGTAGGCGACCCGGCCCGACACCACGCTGCTGGCGCTGCCGTTGCCGAGGAGTCCTTCGAGCCCCTCGGGGATGGTGTGGAGTCGTGCGCCGTAGTCGTGGTACATCAGGCCGGCGAAGACGCCGGTGCGGCTGCCGCGCACGGACTGCGGGTCGATACCGGCCCGTTCGAAGGCCTCCCAGGAGGTTTCCAGCAGCAGCCGCTGCTGCGGGTCCATCGCCAGCGCCTCACGCGGCGAAATCCCGAAGAACCCGGCATCGAACTCGGTCGCGTCGTGCAGGAAGCCGCCTTCCCGCACATAGCTGGTCCCGGAGGCGTCCGGGTCCGTGTCGAAGAGCCGGTCGATCTGCCAGCCGCGGTCGGTGGGGAACTCGGAAACCCCGTCACCGCCCGCTGCCAGCAGGTCCCACAGCTCGTCGGGTGTGGTGACGCCGCCCGGGTAGCGGCAGCTCATGCCGACGATGGCGATCGGGTCGTCATCGGTGGCAGGTGTCGCCGACGGGGACGGGCGCAGCGGCTCCGGTGCCTCGCCGACGAGTTCGTCACGGAGGTGCCGCGCGAGGGCGAGCGGGGTCGGGTAGTCGAACAGCAGCGTCGGGTCGAGCCGCAGCCCGGTGGCGGCATGGAGGGCGTTGCGCATGTCGACGGCGGTGAGCGAGTCGAACCCCGCGTCGAGGAAGCCGGTCTCGGCGGGCACCGCGTCGGGACCGTCGTGTCCGAGCACGGCCGCCGCGCGGGTGCGCACCAGGTCGAGCAGGATCCGGTCGCGTTCCGCCGCGGAGGACCGCGTGAGGCGGTCCATCAGGCGCTCGGCGTCGGTGCCGTCGCCCCTCGACGCCGATCCCGTGCGGGCTGCGGCCCGGCGGGCCGGGGTGCGGACGAGGGAGCGCAGGACGGCGGGCAGTCCGGGGCCGTGGGAGAAGGACGCAGGGTCCAGGTGGACGGGGGCGAGGACGGCGTGCTCGGTCGTTCGGGCCGCGTCGAGCAGCGCCAGCCCCTCCGCCTCGGACAGCGGGCGCAGCCCGGCGCGCTTCATCCGCGACACATCGGCCTCGGACAGCCCGCCCGTCATGCCGCCGCTCCGGTCCCACAGGCCCCAGGCGAGGGACTGGCCCGGCAGACCGTTGGCCGTCCGGTACGTGGCCAGGCCGTCCAGGAAGGCGTTGGCGGCGGCGTAGTTGCCCTGCCCGGCCGCACCCAGCAGGCCGGCCGCCGAGGAGAACAGCACGAACGCGGACAGGTCCATGTCCTGGGTCAGCTCGTGCAGGTGCAGGGCGGCATCGGCCTTCGCCCGCAGCACGGTGTCCAGTCGCTCCGGCGTCAGAGCGGACACGACTCCGTCGTCCAGGACGCCGGCCGTGTGGACCACGCCGGTGAGGGGCGCCTCGGCCGGGATGTCCGCCAGGACAGCTGCCAGGGCCGTGCGGTCCGCCGCATCACAGGCCGCAATCGTCACCTCCGCGCCGAGACCGGCGAGCTCCTCCCGAAGCTCTGCCGCGCCCGGCGCGTCGGTGCCGCGACGGCTGGTCAGCAGCAGGTGACGCACCCCGTGTTCGACCACCAGATGCCGAGCGACGGCCGAACCCAACGCACCCGTACCACCGGTGATCAACACCGTACCCGCGGCGTCCCACGCAGTGGCGGGCCCGGAATCCGACGGCACCGGCGTCGCCCGCAGCAGACGCGGAACATGCACCGCGCCCGCGCGAACGGCAACCTGCGGCTCACCCGAGGCCACCACCGACGCCAGCACGCCGGTCAGGTCCACATCGTCGTCCGCCACCGGACCGGCACCCAGGTCGGCCAGCACCAGGCGGTCCGGATGTTCCGACTGTGCCGAGCGCACCAGCCCCCACACCGCCGCATGCGCCAGATCCGCAACGCCCTCGCTCGGATCAACCGCCACCGCACCCCGCGTCACCACCACCAGACGGGAAGAGCCGAACCTCTCGTCCATCAGCCACGACTGCACCAACGCGAGCACGCGATGCGTCGCAGCCCGAACACCGGCGGCAGCGTCGGCGGAGTCGGCGCCTGCACCGGCTCCCGTGCCCGCACCGGCTCCCCTGCCCGCACCGAACGGGGCACCATCGCAGGCGAAGAACACCACGTCCGGCGCCGGACCGTCCGCGCAGAGTGCGTCCAGGTCCGGGCACACCGCGGGAAGCCCCAGAGCCTGCAGCAGGGCGGTGCCCTCCGCCCCCTCACCGAGCACGGCCCGGGACGCGGTGGCCGGATTCGCCGCCGGCGTCGTCCCCTCCCAGGCCGGCCATGCCAAGCGGTACAGGGAGTCGCCGTGTCCGCCCGCCGTGCGCGGCTCCCCCGTCAGCTGCTCGGCCGGGACCGGGCGCAGGGCCAGGGAGTCGACCGAGGCGACGGGGGTTCCGGTGCCGTCGGCCGCTTCGAGAGCGATGCTGTCGGCGCCGACGGGCCGCAGGTGGACGCGGAGCGAGGTGGCCCCGGAGGCGTACAGGGACACGCCGCTCCAGGCGAAGGGCATGCGGGCCTGCCCGGTGTCCCGGACGAGGAGTCCGCCGCCGATGCCGACGGGGTGGAGGGCCGCGTCGAGGAGGGCCGGGTGCAGGCCGAAGTGGCCGGCGTCGGCCTCGGCGTCCGCCGGGAGGGCGACCTCGGCGAAGACCTCGTCGCCACGTCGCCATACGCCGCGCAGGCCGCGGAAGGCCGGGCCGTACGCGGTACCGCTCGCGGCGAGCCGGTCGTACACCGCCTGGATGTCGTCCACTTCGACGGCGTCGGCCGGGGGCCAGGCGCCGAGGTCCTGCGACGGAGTGCCGGCGCGGCGGCCGAGGGCTCCGGCGGCGTGCCGGGTCCAGGGCCGGTCGGCCGCGCCCGTGGCGGGCCGGGAGTACAGGTGGAACGGGTGCCGCCCGGTGTCGTCGGGCGCGCCGACCGAGATCTGGAGCTGCACCGCTCCGTGCGCGGGCAGTACCAGGGGGGTTTCGAGGGTGAGTTCGTCGACGCGGTTGCAGCCGGCCTGGTCCCCGGCGCGTACGGCGAGTTCCAGGATCGCTGTGCCGGGGACCACCACGGTTCCGGCGATGGTGTGGTCGGCGAGCCACGGGTGGGTGTCGAGGCCGAGCCGCCCGGTGAAGAGGTGCCCGTCACCGTCGGCCAGGCCGATGGCGGCGCCGAGGAGGGGGTGTTCGGCCCGGGTCAGGCCGGCCGCGGCGACATCACCGGCGCGGTCGGGGGACGGTGTCGGCCAGTAGTGGCGGTGCTGGAAGGCGTAGGTGGGCAGCTCGACGGGGTGTGCCCCGGTGCCGGGGAGGACCGCGTCCCAGTCCGGCGTGACGCCGTGGACGTGGAGCCGGCAGACCGCGCCGAGGAGGGAGTGCTCCTCGGGCCGGTCGCGGCGGAGGGCGGGCACCAGCACGGCTGGGCCGTCCTCGGGGAGGCAGTCGCGGGCCATGGCGGTGAGGGTTCCGTCGGGGCCCAGTTCCAGGTACCGGGTGACGCCGAGGCGGTCGAGGGTGCGGATGCCGTCGGCGAACCGCACCGCTTCACGGACGTGCCGCACCCAGTACTCGGGCGAGCACAGTTCGCCGGCGGTCGCGACGTCCCCGGTGAGGTGCGAGATCACCGGGATGCGCGGGGTGTGGTAGGTGAGGATCCCGGCGAACCGGCGGAAGTCCGCGAGCATCGCGTCCATGTGCGGCGAGTGGAAGGCGTGGCTGACGCGCAGCTGCTTCGTCTTCACGCCGGTCGCGGCGAGGGTCTCCGCGACGCGGTGCACCGGGTCGGAGTCGCCGGAGACCACGACCGAGGCGGGTCCGTTGACGGCGGCGACCGATAGACGGACGGGTCCGTCGCCGGTGAGTTCGTCGATGGCGGCCCGTACCCGGTCCTCGGGGGCCGCGACGGACACCATCGCGCCGCCGGGCGGCAGGCCCTGCATGAGGCGGGCGCGTGCGGTGACGAGGGTGGCGGCGTCGGCGAGGGAGAGCACGCCCGCGACGTGGGCCGCGGTCAGTTCGCCGATCGAGTGGCCGGCGACGTAGTCGGGGGTGATGCCCCAGGACTCGGTCAGCCGGTACAGCGCGACCTCGACGGCGAAGAGCGCGGGCTGGGTGAAGCCGGTGCGGTCCAGCAGCTCCGTGTCCGCACCGAACACCACCTCGCGCAGCGGGCGTTCGCCGTACCGGTCCAGCTCGGCGCAGACCGCGTCGAACGCCGCGGCGAAGACGGGGTACCGCGCGTACAGTTCGCGGCCCATGCCGAGCCGCTGGGATCCCTGGCCGGTGAAGAGCACCGCGAGCTTTCCGGTGCCGGCCGTGCCGCGGATCACTCCGGGGGCGTCCGCTCCGTCGGCGAGGGCGGTGAGGGCGGCGGCGTACCGGTCGCGGTCGGCGGCCACGACCGCGGCGCGGTGGCCGAAGCGGGTCCGGGTGGCCGCGAGGGCGTGGCCGACGGCCGCCGGGGACAGGTCCGGGGTGCGGTCGAGGTGGTCGGCGAGGCGCCGGGCCTGGGCGCGCAGGGCTTCCTCGGTGCGTGCGGACAGGGTCCAGGGCACGAGCGGGGCGGGGCGGTCGGGGGTGGCGTCGTGCTGCGCGGGCGTCCCGGTGCCCTCCGCAGCCGCGGCGCCGTGCCCGGCCGGGCCGGGGAGCGTGTGCTGCGTGGAGCGGGGGGACGGGGTCGCGCCCGGGGTGCCGTCGGACGCGGTGTGGGGGGCCTGTTCGAGGATGACGTGGGCGTTGGTGCCGCTGACGCCGAAGGAGGAGACGCCGGAGCGCCGCGGTTCGCCGGTCTCCGGCCAGGTGACCGGCTCGGTGAGCAGCTCGACGGCGCCGTCGGTCCAGTCGACGTGCGGTGTGGGGGCGTCGACGTGCAGGGTCCGGGGCAGGACGCCGTGCCGCATCGCCATGACCATCTTGATGACGCCCGCGACGCCCGCGGCCGCCTGGGCGTGCCCGAAGTTGGACTTCACGGAGCCGAGCCACAGCGGGCGGCCGGCGGGCCGCTGCTGCCCGTAGGTCTCCAGGAGGGCCTGGGCTTCGATGGGGTCGCCCAGGGTGGTGCCGGTGCCGTGCGCCTCGACGGCGTCGACCTGCTGCGGGGTGAGGCGGGCGTTGGCCAGCGCCTGGCGGATGACGCGTTGCTGCGCGGGCCCGTTGGGCGCGGTCAGGCCGTTGGAGGCGCCGTCCTGGTTCACCGCGGAGCCCCGGACGACCGCGAGCACCCGGTGCCCGTTCCGTTCGGCGTCGGCGAGCCGCTCGAGGGCCAGCATGCCGACGCCTTCGGCCCAGCCGGTGCCGTCCGCCGCCGCGGCGAAGGACTTGCAGCGGCCGTCGGACGCGAGGCCGCGCTGTCGGCTGAACTCGACGAACAGACTGGGGACAGCCATGACGGACACGCCGCCGGCCAGGGCCAGGGTGCACTCCCCCTGGCGCAGCGCGTGGCAGGCCAGGTGGAGGGCGACCAGCGACGACGAGCAGGCGGTGTCGACGGTGACCGCGGGGCCTTCCAGGCCGAGGGTGTACGACGTGCGGCCGGACACCACGCTCGGCGTGTTGCCCGTCATCACATAGCCCTCGACGTCGTCCGCGGACTGCCGCAGGAGGGTCGCGTAGTCCTGGCCGCTGGATCCGACGAAGACGCCGGTCCGGCTGCCGCGCAGCGCGTACGGGTCGATGCCCGCCCGCTCCAGCGCCTCCCAGGCCGTCTCCAGGGAGAGCCGCTGCTGCGGGTCCATGGCCAGCGCCTCACGCGGCGAGATGCCGAAGAATCCGGCGTCGAAGCCGCCCGCGTCGTCGAGGAAGCCGCCCTCGCGGACGTAGCTGGTGCCCGGACGGTCGGGGTCCGGGTCGAACAGCTCGTCCAGGTTCCAGCCACGCCCGGACGGGAACGCGGACACCGCGTCCCGGTCCGAGGTGACCAGGTCCCACAGCTCGTCCGGGGAGGTGACACCGCCGGGGTAGCGGCAGCCCATGCCCACGACGGCGATCGGCTCCTGGGCCGCGTCCTCGATCTCGCGCAGGCGGGCGTGCGCCTGGTCGAGGTCGGCCGTGACCCGCTGGAGGTACTGCAGGAGCTTCTCTTCGTTTGCC
The DNA here is from genome assembly GCF_042891165.1 of Streptomyces sp. NPDC001922. Taxonomy (NCBI): domain Bacteria; kingdom Bacillati; phylum Actinomycetota; class Actinomycetes; order Kitasatosporales; family Streptomycetaceae; genus Streptomyces; species Streptomyces sp. NPDC001922. Next base: position 18,853 of record NZ_JBIASV010000003.1, read on the forward strand.
ATGGGATGTGTCACCTGTGTGAGTGGTCGAGCGGGGCGGTGGGGCGGGACCGTCAGTGCTTGCCGTACTTCTGGTCGATGTAGGCGAACAGCGACGCTGCGGTGACCGACTTCCCGGGGTCGTCGTCCGGGCCGGTGGCACCGGCCGGGGCGGGGTTCTCCGTGAGCTTCGACAGCAGGGTTTGCAGGCGTTCGGCGATGCCGGTGCGGGTGGCGTCATCGGGCTCGGCGGTGGCGAACACGGCCTCCAGCCGGTCCAGTTCCTCGAGGAGGGCGGTGCCGTCCGGGGCCTGCGCCGAAGGCCGCTCCGGGCCGCCGGGCGCGGACTCGGTGTCCCTGGTGGCGCCCTCGGGGAACAGCTTCGCCGCCAGGTGGCCGGCGAGGGCGGCGGGCGTCGGGTGGTCGAAGACCAGGGTCACCGGCCAGCGCCTGCCGGTACTCGTGCCCAGCCGGTTGCGGAACTCGACCGCGGTGAGCGAGTCGAAGCCGAGGTCCCGGAACGCCCGTCCGGTGTCGATGAGTTCCGGGGAGAAGTGGCCGAGCACCCCGCCCGCCTGGGTGCGGATCAGGTCGAGGAGCGCCTCGTGGCGTTCCGCCGCCGGGAGGGCGGAGAGCCGCTCCACCAGGGTGGTTCCGTCGGTGGCCGCGAGCCCGGAGGCGGCGCGGCGCGGGCGCCGGTGCCCGGCGGCGACCGCCCGGAAGAGGGCGGGCACGGCGCCGTCCTCGCGGCGCAGCGATCCGGTGTCGAGCGGTACGGGGACCAGCAGGGGCGTGTCGGCCGCGGTGGCCAGGTCGTAGAGCTCCAGGCCCTGTTCGGAGGTGAGCAGGGCGGCGCCCTGCCGTTTGATCCGGGTCAGGTCGGTGTCGGCGAGGTGGCCGGTCATGTCGCTGGCCTGCTCCCACAGCCCCCAGGCGAGGGAGGTGGCGGGCAGTCCCCGGGCACGCCGGTGCTGGGCCAGACCGTCGAGGAAGGCGTTGGCCGCCGCGTAGTTGCCCTGGCCGGCGCTGCCGAAGGTGGATGCCGCGGAGGAGAACAGGACGAAGAACGCCAGGTCCGCGTCCTGGGTCAGCTCGTGCAGGTGGACGGCGGCGTCGGCCTTGGGGCGCAGGACGGTGTCGAGCCGGTCGGGGGTCAGGGCCTCCACGACCCCGTCGTCGAGGACGCCGGCGGCGTGCACGACTCCGGTCAGCGGGTGTTCGGCCGGCACGGAGGCGAGGACCTCGGCGAGCGCCGTCCGCTCGGCGGTGTCACAGGCGACCAGCCGGGCCCGGGCGCCGGCCGCGGTGAGCTCGGCCAGCAGCTCGTCGGCGCCGGGCGACGCGGGGCCGCGCCGGCTGGTCAGCAGCAGGTTCCGCACGCCGTGCCGGGTCACCAGGTGCCGGGCGAGGAGCCTGCCCAGGGTGCCGGTGGCGCCGGTGAGCAGAACCGTTCCCTCGGGGTTCGGGGCGGACGGCAGGGTCAGCACGACCTTGCCGATGTGGCGGGCCTGGCCCAGGTGGCGGAAGGCCTCGGGGGCGCGCCGCACGTCCCAGGCGGTGACCCGCGGCGGGTGGAGCACACCGCGCTCGAACAGCTCCAGGATCTCGCCGAGCATCTGCCCGATCCGGTCCTGGCCGGCCTCGCCGAGGTCGAAGGCCCGGTAGCGGACGCCTTGGTGACGGGCCGCGACCTCCTGGGGGTCGCGGATGTCGGTCTTGCCCATCTCCAGGAACCGTCCGCCGCGCGGCAGCAGGCGCAGCGAGGCGTCGACGAGCTCCCCGGAGAGGGAGTCGAGGACGATGTCCATGCCCCTGCCGCCGGTGGCGGCCAGGAACCGCTGGTGGAAGGCGTCGTCCCGGGAGGAGGCGATGTGCGCGTCGTCGAGCCCGAGGCCGCGCAGGGCGGCCCACTTCCCGGGGCTCGCGGTGCCGAAGACCTCGGCTCCGAAGTGCCGCGCGAGCTGGACGGCCGCCGTTCCGACGCCACCGGCCGCCGCGTGGACGAGGACGGCCTCACCCGGCCGTACGGCGGCGAGGTCCGTGAGGGCGTAGTAGGCGGTCAGGAAGGTCACCGGAATCGACGCCGCCCGGACGTACGACCAGCCGTCCGGGATGCGGGCGACGACCTTGCGGTCGGTGACCGCGACCGGTCCGAACCCGCCGACGAACAGGCCCATCACCCGGTCGCCGGGGGCCAGATCGGTGACGCCGGGGCCCACGTCGAGGACCACACCGGCGCCCTCGCTGCCCATGGTCTCCTCGCGCGGCACGACCCCGAGGGCCAGGACGACGTCCCGGAAGTTGAGTCCGGCGGCGCGGACGGCGACCCGGATCTGTCCTTCCCCGAGCGGGGCGGTCGCCGCGGCGTGTTCGACCAGGGCGAGGCCGTCCAGGCTGCCCTTGACCGGGATGTCCAGCCGCCAGGCATCGATGCCGGCGGGCGGCGACAGCAGCGCCTCGGTACCCGCGGTGGCACGGGCCAGCCGGGGAGCCCGCAGCTCGCCCTGCCGCAGGGCGAGCTGCGGTTCGTCGGCGGCGCGTGCGAGGGCGGCGGGCAGCGCCTCATACGAGCTGTCGTGGTCGTCGAGGTCGAGGAGGACGAACCGGTCGGGGTGCTCGGACTGCGCCGACCGGATCAGGCCCCACGCGGGGGCGGTGACCAGGTCGGTGAGGTGCTCGCCGCGTTCCGTGGCGACGGCGCCACGGGTGACGAAGACCAGCCGGGAGGCGGCGAACCGGTCGTCCGCCAGCCACGCCTGCACCAGCCCGAGGGTCCGGTGCGCGCACTGCCGGACGGCCTCGGCGAGGGCGCTGCCGCTGTGACCGTCGCGGTTGCCCTCGCCGGCACCTTCAGGAAGCGGAGTGGTGTCGGGGCGCGGAGCGGTGTCGAGGCGCAGAGCGGTGTCGGAGCGCGGAGCGGTGTCGGAGCGCGGAGCGGTGTCGGGGCGCGGCGCGAAGAACAGCACGGTCTCCGGCATGCTCGCTCCAGCGTCGACGGCCCGGCTCAGCGACGCGACGTCGTCGTGGACCGCGCTGCCGGGGAGCGCCTTGCCGGCCATCGGGGCGAGCTCGCCCAGGACGGCGTACCGGCCGTCGCGGAGCGCGTCTTCAGCGTCGGTGCTGCCGAGGACCGTTCCGGGTTCAGGGATGCCGGGCGCCGTTCCGGTGGCGGGGTTCGCGGCATCCGTGCCGGCCTCGCGGTTCGCGGAATCCGATGCCGTGCCGGAGGCCCGCAGGGTGGTCCAGTCCACGCGGAACAGGGCGTTCTGGTGGACCTGTGCGGGCGTGAGCCGGTCCAGGGCGACGGGGCGCAGGGTCAGCGCGCCGACGGTGGCCACCGGGCGGCCGCTGTCGTCGGAGACCGTCAGGGCGACCCCTTCGTCTCCGGCCGGTGCGAGGCGGACGCGCAGCGCCGATGCGCCGGTGGCGAACAGGGAGACCCCGCTCCAGGAGAACGGCAGCCGGGCCTGGCCCTCACCGGTCCCGGTGCCGAGACCGGAGCTGAAGCCGATCGCATGCAGGGCGGCGTCGAGGAGCGCTGGGTGGATGCCGTACCGGTCCGCCTCGCCGACCCCCTCGGGGAGGGAGACCTCGACGAAGACCTCGTCCTCCCGGCGCCAGGCCCGTCGCAGCCCCTGGAAGGCAGGACCGTAGCCGTAGCCCCGCTCCCGCAGGTCGTCGTAGCAGCCGTCGAGTTCGACGGGCTCCGCGCCGGCCGGCGGCCAGGCACCGGTCTCCGCGGGGACGGCGGCCCGCTCGTCCTCGCCGCCGAGGGTCAGCAGGCCGCTCGCGTGCCGGATCCACGGCTGATCGGCCGGGGCATCACCGGGCCGGGAGTAGAGGTACAGCGCCCGCGACTCCTCGACGGCGCCGGTGCCGTCCGTGCCCGTGCGGCGAGAGCCGGGGGTGCCGGTGCCGTCCATGCCCGTGCGGAGAGTGCCGGAGGCACCGGTGCCGTCCGTCTCGGGTCCGCCGACCACGACCTGGACCTCGACGGCGCCCTCGTGCGGCAGGACGAGTGGTGTCTCCAGGGTGAGTTCGTCCACGTGCGGGCAGCCGACCTGGTCACCGGCGTGGGCCGCCAGCTCCAGCAGCGCGGTACCGGGGAGCAGTACGGCATCGGCCACGGCGTGGTCCGCGATCCACGGCTGGGTCCGGAGCGACAGCCTGCCGGTGAACACGTATCCGCCCGTGTCGGCCAGCCGGACTCCCGCACCGAGCAGGGGGTGGCCGGCGGACCGCATACCGATCGAGCCGACATCGTGCAGCGCGGCGGCGGAGCGGCGGGGCCAGTAGCGGCGGCGTTGGAACGGGTAGGTGGGCAGGTCGACCCGGCGTGCGCCCGTGCCCTCGAACACGGTGCGCCAGTCGACCTCGACACCCGCGCACCAGGCCTCCGCCAGGGAGGTCAGCAACCGCTCCGGACCACCCTCACCACGCCGCAACGTGCCGACAGCCGTCACCTCACGGTCGGCGGCGTCAGCGGTCTCCTGCACGCCCATCAGCAGCACCGGATGCGCACTGACCTCGATGAACGCATTGAAACCATCAGCCAGCAGACGCTCCGTCGCCCCCGCGAAGTTCACCGTCTCCCGCAGATTCCGGTACCAGTACCCGCCGTCCAACTCCGCACCATCAACCACGCCACCGGTCAACGCCGAATAGAACGGCACCTTCCCCGACACCGGACGGATGGACGCGAGTACTTCGCGCAGACGGTCCTCGATCTGCTCCACCTGCACCGAGTGGGACGCGTAGTCCACCGGCACCATCCGCACCCGCGCACCCTCGGCCTCCCACTGCCCCTGCAACACCTCCAGCACAGCCCGCTCACCGGAGACCACCACACTCGCCGGACCATTCACCGCAGCAATCGACACCGCCGGACCCGAATCCGCCAGAGCCCTGGTGACCTCATCCACCGGGAGCGCCACCGACAGCATCCCGCCGTCACCAGCCATCTCCGCAATCAGACGACTGCGCAACGCCACCACACGGGCGCCGTCCTCCAAGCTCAACGCCCCCGCCACACAAGCAGCAGCGATCTCACCCTGAGAATGCCCCACCACCGCGGCAGGCTCCACACCGTGCGAGCGCCACACCTCCGCAAGGGAGACCATCACCGCCCACAACACCGGCTGGACCACATCCACCCGATCCAACGACGCACAGCCTTCAACACCCCGCACCACATCCGTCAACGACCAACCCGTCAACGGATCCAGCACCGCAGCACACTGCGCCATACGCCCCCGGAACACCGACGACGACAACCACAACTGCTCGGCCATCCCCGCCCACTGCGAACCCTGACCCGGGAACACCCACACCACACCAGCACTACCGGCCGTGGCCACACCCCGCACCACACCCGCACCGGCCCCACCACCGGCCAACACCGCCGCCGCAGACAACGGCTCACCACCCGGAACCAGAGCAACCGCACGATGCTCCAACCCCGCACGACCACACACCAGCGAATACCCCACATCCACCGGCGACACAGCAGCACCCGACCCCAACAACGAAGCCAACAGCCCCGCCTGAGCCCCCAGAGCCTCCCCACCCCGCGCCGAGAACACCAACGGAACCACCGCCGGTGCAGCTGTGGCCTCTCGGGGCTCCTCGGTGGCAGCAGAAGTGGGGGCGCCTTCGATGATGACGTGGGCGTTGGTGCCGCTCACGCCGAACGAGGACACACCGGCCCGCCGGGCCTCGCCGGTGTCGGGCCAGGTGGCGGCCTCGGTCAGCAGCTCGACCGCACCGGCCGACCAGTCCACCTTCGACGACGGCTGGTCGACATGGAGCGTCCGGGGCAGCACCCCGTGCCGCATCGCCATGACCATCTTGATGACACCCGCAACACCCGCGGCAGCCTGCGTGTGCCCCAGGTTCGACTTCACCGAACCCAGCCACAACGGCCGCTCCGCCGCACGCCCCTGGCCATACGTGGCCAGGAGAGCCTGCGCCTCGATCGGATCACCGAGTGCAGTTCCGGTGCCGTGCGCCTCCACCGCATCCACCTGCTCGGCGGACAGCCCGGCATTCGCCAGCGCCTGGCGGATCACCCGCTGCTGCGACGGACCGTTCGGCGCCGTCAACCCACTCGACGCACCGTCCTGGTTGACGGCGGAACCCCGTACCACCGCCAGGACCGGGTGACCGTTCCGGCGGGCGTCCGACAGCCGCTCCAGGAGCAGAACGCCGGCGCCCTCGGCCCACCCCGTACCGTCCGCCGCATCCGCGAACGCCTTGCACCGACCGTCCCCCGCCAGACCCCGCTGACGACTGAACTCGAGGAACGCACCCGGCGTCGACATCACCGTCACACCACCCGCCAGGGCAAGGGAGCACTCCCCGTGCCGCAGGGCTTCGGCGGCCAGGTGCAGGGCCACGAGGGACGAGGAGCACGCGGTGTCCACCGTGACGGCCGGGCCCTCCAGACCGAGGGTGTACGACACCCGGCCCGACAGCACGCTGGCGGCGTTCCCGGTGCCCAGGTAGCCCGCCGTGTCGTCCTCCGCGTCGGCCAGGAGCTGCGGATAGTCCTGGCCGTTGGTGCCCGCGAAGACACCGGTCCGGCTGCCGCGCAGCGCCAGCGGGTCGATGCCGGCCCGCTCCAGCGCCTCCCACGAGGTCTCCAGGAGCAGCCGCTGCTGCGGGTCCATGGCCGCGGCCTCGCGCGGGGATATCCCGAAGAAGTCGGCGTCGAACTGCGGGGCGTCGTGCAGGAAACCGCCCTCACGCACATAGCTGGTGCCGGGGTGGTCGGGGTCCGGATCGAAGAGCTGATCGAGTGCCCAGCCACGGTCGGCCGGGAATTCGGTCATGCCGTCCCGGCCGGCGGAGAGCAGGTCCCACAGCCCTTCCGGCGAGGTGACCCCGCCGGGAAAGCGGCAGCTCATTCCGACGATGGCGACCGGTTCATGGGTGCCGTCCTCCAGCTCCGCAAGACGGCGCCGGGTCCGGCGCAGGTCGGTCGTGACCCGCTTGAGGTATTCACGGAGCTTCTCTTCGTTCGGTACCTCAGTGGACACAGCACATCACCCCAGCTGGAATTGCGAGACAGTCAACGTGATCGGATCGGATACGGCAGTTCTCAGAACTCTCCGAGCTCCTCGTCGATGAGCTGGAAGATTTCCTCGTCCGTGGCCGCGTCGATCCGGTCTGCGTCCCCGTCCGGTACGGGAACGGCGCCGCGCCACTTCGTCAGCATGTCGTTCAGCCTGGTGACGACCTCTCGACGGTCCTGGTCGGACTCCATCGAGGCCAGAGCGGCCTCGATCCTGCCGAGCTCCGCGAGCGTGGAGTCCGCCGACACCGGTCCGGCCGCAGGGGCGTCGGTCTGCTCGCTCGAAGCCGTCATGTCACACAGATGCGCGACGAGCGCGCTCGGTGTGGGGTGGTCGAAGAGCAGCGTGGCCGGCAGGGCGATGCCGGTCAGACGCCGCAGTCCGTTCCGGAGTTCGACCGCGGTCAGGGAGTCGAAGCCCAGGTCGAGGAAGCCTCGATCGGGTTCCACCGACTGGGGCGAGGTGTGCCCGAGGACCGTGGCGACCTGGGTGCGGACCACCTCCAGGAGGATGCGCCGCCGTCCGCTCGTGGACTGTCCGGCGAGACGCTCCGCCAGATCGGTGCCGACCGGCTCGGTCGATGCCCCTGCCTTCGCGTCCGTGACGTTCAGGGCCTGCTGTGCGTCGGGGAGTTCGTCGAGGAGGGGGCTGGGGCGGGCGGCGGTGAAGGACGGGGCGAACCGCTCCCAGTCCAGGTCCGCCACCGTCACCACCGTGTCGTCCTGCTTCAACGCCTCCCGCAGGGCGGCCAACGCCAGATCGGGTGCCATCGCACCCACACCACTGCGCCGCAACCGCTCCTCCACGGCACGACCGTCAGCAGCCATCCCCTCATCGGCCCACGCACCCCACGCCACCGACGTAGCAGGCAGACCCTCCTGACGCCGCACCACCGCCAACGCATCCAAAAACGCATTCGCAGCCGCGTAATTACCCTGCCCCGCACTCCCCGCCGTGCTCGCCAAGGAAGAGAACATCACGAACGCCGACAGATCCAGATCACGCGTCAACTCATGCAGATTCCACGCCGCATCCGCCTTCGGTCGCAGCACGGTGTCGACGCGCTCGGCGGTCATGGCTTCCACCACACCGTCGTCGAGTGTGCCCGCGCAGTGGACGACAGCATCGAGCGGATGCTCCGGTGCAATGCCGTCCAACACGTCGGCCAGTGCCTCGCGGTCGGCGACGTCGCAGGCCGCGAACCTCACCTCGGCACCGAGCGCGGCGAGCTCCTGCCGCAACTCGACCGCACCAGGAGCATCCGGACCACGCCGGCTCACCAACACCAGACGCTCCGCACCCTCACCCACCAGCCACCGCGCCACACGAGCACCCAACGCACCCGTACCACCGGTCACCAACACCGTCCCACCCGGCACCCACGAACCAGAACCTCCCGAACCCACAGAAGATCCCGCCCGCACCAACCGCCGCGCGAACACACCCGACCCACGAACCGCCAGCTGATCCTCACCACCACAACCAGCCAACACACCACACAAACGGCCCGCCACAACACCATCAACCACCGACGGCACATCCACCAGACCACCCCACCGATCAGGATGCTCCAGCCCCACCACACGACCCAGACCCCACACCTGAGCCTGCACCGCACTCACCAAACGATCCCCGGAACCAACCGAAACCGCACCCTCCGTCACCACCCACAACGGAGCCACCACACCCACATCACCCAACGCCTGCACCAACACCACCGACCCCACAACACCGGAGGGGACGGCCAGCACACCGGAGAGTGTCGGATGGTCTGCGATGACATCGCTCAGTCGACGGGCCAGTTCGTCACGGTCCGGTGTCCCGTCCGGCAGTTCGAGGGGCAGGACCTCGGCTCCACGGGCTCGGAGCGCATCGCCGGCCCAGGTGCCGACTCGGCTGCCCTCGGGCATGGCCACGAGCCAGGTTCCGGAGAGCGGCTGAGGGGAGGGCTCGCTCACCGGCCGCCATTCCACGCGATAGCGCCAGCCCTGGATCGTCGAACGCTCCCGGCCCTGCTGTCGCCATCGGGACAGCAACGGCACCATCGCACGCACCGATGCGTCGTCCGGCACGTCCAGCACGGACGCCAGGGTGGCGACGTCCTCGCTGTCGACGGCTTCCCAGAAGGCCGAGTCCGCGGTGTTGAGCCGCTGCTCGTCGGACCGCGGCTCCGGAACGATCCAGTACCGCTCACGCTCGAAGGCATACGTCGGCAGGTCGACACGACGGGCACCGGTACCCGCGAACACCGCCTGCCAGTCGATCTCCACACCGTGAACGTGCAGGCCGGAGACCGCGCTCAGCAGCGTTTCCGCCTCGGACCGGTCGCGGCGGAGGGACGGGACGAGGAACGCCTGACTGTCCTCGGGCAGGCAGTCGCGGACCATGGCGGTGAGGACACCGTCCGGCCCGAGCTCCAGGAACCGCGAGACGCCTTCCTCGTGCAAGGCCTGAACACCGTCGGCGAACCGGACCGCTTCACGGACGTGCCGCACCCAGTACTCCGCCGAGCACAGTTCATCCGGGGTGGCCAGCGTGCCGGTGAGGTTGGAGACCACCGGAATCCGCGGCGCCTCGAACGACAACGTCCCGACGACCGAAGCGAACTCCTCCAGCATCCCGTCCATGTGAGCCGAGTGGAACGCATGACTCACCCGCAAACGCGACGTCTTCACACCAGCAGCAGAGAAACGCTCGGCCACCGCCACAACAGCATCGCGGTCACCGGAAATCACCACCGACTGCGGACCGTTGACCGCAGCGATGGAAACACCGGAGACACTCGTGATCGACTCACGCACCTCGGCTTCGGAGGTGGCGATGGCCACCATCGCCCCGCCCTCCGGCAGAGCCTGCATCAACCGCGCACGCGCCGTCACCAGCACCGCAGCATCAGCCAGCGACAACACACCGGCTACGTGGGCAGCCGTCAGCTCGCCCACTGAATGACCGGCCACAAACTCCGGCCGCACACCCCACGACTCCACCAAACGGAACAGAGCCACCTCAACCGCGAACAACGCAGGCTGCGTGAAGCCGGTGCGGTCCAGCACCCCGGCGTCGGAGCCGAAGACCACGTCCCGCAGCGGTCGCTCCAGATGCCGGTCCAGCTCGCCACAGACCGCGTCCAACGCCTCCGCGAACACCGGATAGCGCTCATACAGCTCCCGGCCCATCGACAGACGCTGGGAACCCTGACCGGTGAACAACACCGCGAGCTTCCCCGAACCCGCAACACCCTCCACCACACCCGGCGCCACACCACCCGACGCCAAAGCCATCAGCGCCGTCACTCCGTCCTCACGGCTGGAGGCTACGACCGCGGCCCGGTGCTCCAACGCAGCACGCGACGTCACCAGCGAAAAGCCCACATCGACAAGGGACAGCCCCGGCTCATCCTTCAGCAGCGACGCCAGCCGGCCCGCCTGCGCCCGCAACGCCTCCGCACTCCGCCCGGACAGCACCCACGGCACCACCGAGGGGTCGGAGTCGGGATGCGGAAGGGGGACTTCGGCGACGGCCGGGGGTGCTTCGAGGATGACGTGCGCATTGGTGCCACTCACTCCGAACGAGGACACTCCCGCTCGGCGCGGCTGCCCGGTTTCCGGCCAGTCCACCGGCTGCGTCACGAGCTCGACAGCACCGGCCGACCAGTCCACCTGCGAGGTGGGCTCATCGACATGGAGCGTTCGGGGCAGGACACCGTGCCGCATGGCCTGCACCATCTTGATGACGCCCGCGACACCCGCGGCGGCCTGCGTGTGCCCCAGATTCGACTTCACCGAGCCGAGGCGCAGCGAACGGTCCGCCGGACGCCCCTGCCCATAGGTGGCGAGCAACGCCTGCACCTCGATCGGATCGCCCAGTGCGGTCCCCGTACCGTGCGCCTCCACCGCATCCACCTGTTCGGCGGACAGCCCGGCATTCGCCAGCGCCTGCCGGATCACCCGCTGCTGCGACGGACCATTCGGCGCCGTCAGACCGTTCGACGCGCCGTCCTGATTGATCGCGCTGCCCCGCAGCACCGCCAGTACCGGGTGGCCGTTCCGGCGGGCGTCCGACAGCCGCTCCACCAGCAGCATCCCCACACCCTCGGCCCAGCCCGTACCGTCCGCCGCATCCGCGAACGCCTTGCACCGGCCGTCCGCGGCCAGACCCCGCTGACGACTGAACTCGATGAAGGCGGCCGGGGTGGCCATGACGGTGACACCGCCGGCCAGGGCCATCGTGCATTCGCCCTGGCGCAGCGACTGTGCGGCCCAGTGGAGAGCGACCAGCGCGGACGAGCAGGCCGTGTCGACCGTCACCGCCGGGCCTTCGAGGCCCAGTGTGTACGCCACGCGGCCCGATACGACGCTCGCGGCATGGCCGATGCCCCGGTAGCCCTCGGTGCTCTCCGGAGCATGCCGGGACAGCGTCGCGTAGTCCTGGCCGTTGGTGCCCGCGAAGACACCGACGCGGCTGCCCCGTACGGACAGCGGGTCGATTCCCGCCTGTTCGAAGGCTTCCCAGGAGGTCTCCAGCAGCAGGCGCTGCTGCGGGTCCATCGCCAGCGCCTCACGCGGCGAAATACCGAAGAACCCGGCGTCGAACTCCGCCGCATCGTGCAGGAAGCCGCCCTCACGGACATAGCTCGTGCCCGGACGATCCGGGTCCGGATCGAACAGCCCGTCCAGATCCCAGCCGCGGTCGGTGGGGAAACCTGAAAGGCCGCTGCGCCCCTCGGCCACGAGGTTCCACAGCTCCTCGGGGGAGCTGACGCCCCCGGGGAACCGGCAGCTCATTCCCACAATGGCGATCGGGTCGTCGTCCGCGGGGAGGCTGCCCTCGACCGGAGGCCCGGAGAAGGCCTCCGGGTTCTCCTCCGTGAGTTCGGCGAGGAGATGGCGCGCCAGAGCCTCGGGGGTGGGGTGATCGAACGCGAGGGTGGCGGGCAGGGCGAGTCCGGTGCTCCGCTGCAGCCGGGTACGGAGTTCGACTGCGGTGAGCGAGTCGAACCCGAGGTCACGGAAGGCGCGCCCGGACTGCACCGCATCCGGCGAGGCGTGTCCGAGGGCGAGAGCGGCCTGTTCGGTGACCAGGTCGAGTATCTCGGCCTCACGCTCAGCCGCTGGCAGTTCCTTCAGACGGTCTCCGAGTCCCGGAGTGGGTGCCGGATCCGATGAGACCGCGGTGCCGGAGCCAACCAATATCCTCTGCACTTCGGGGAGTTCGGCGAGAAGGGGGCTGGGGCGGGCGGCGGTGAAGGACGGGACGAATCGCTCCCAGTCCAGGTCCGCCACCGTCACCACCGCGTCGTCCTGCTGCAACGCCTCCCGCAGCGCAGCCAACGCCAGATCGGGTGCCATCGCACCCACACCACTGCGCCGCAACCGCTCCTCCACGGCACGACCGTCAGCAGCCATCCCCTCATCGGCCCACGCGCCCCACGCCACCGACGTAGCAGGCAGACCCTCCTGACGCCGCACCACCGCCAACGCATCCAAAAACGCATTCGCAGCCGCGTAATTACCCTGCCCCGCACTCCCCGCCGTGCCCGCGAAGGAGGAGAACATCACGAACGCCGACAGATCCAGATCACGCGTCAACTCATGCAGATTCCACGCCGCATCCGCCTTGGCCTTACGGACCGTGGCGAAGCGCTCAGGCGTGAGCGACTCGATGACGCCGTCGTCGAGGACGCCGGATGTGTGGATCACAGCGGTCAGCGGGTGTTCCGCGGGCTGGGAAGCCAGTAGGCCGGCCAGTGCCTCGCGGTCGGCGACGTCGCAGGCCGCGAACCTCACCTCGGCACCGAGCGCGGTGAGCTCCTGCCGCAACTCGACCGCACCAGGGGCATCCGGACCACGCCGGCTCACCAACACCAGACGCTCCGCACCCTCACCCACCAACCACCGCGCCACACGAGCACCCAACGCACCCGTACCACCGGTCACCAACACCGTCCCACCCGGCACCCACGAACCAGAACCTCCCGAACCCACAGAAGACCCCGCCCGCACCAACCGCCGCGCGAACACACCCGACCCACGAACCGCCAGCTGATCCTCACCACCACAACCAGCCAACACACCACACAAACGGCCCGCCACAACACCATCAACCACCGACGGCACATCCACCAGACCACCCCACCGATCAGGATGCTCCAGCCCCACCACACGACCCAGACCCCACACCTGAGCCTGCACCGCACTCACCAAACGATCCCCGGAACCAACCGAAACCGCACCCTCCGTCACCACCCACAACGGAGCCACCACACCCACATCACCCAACGCCTGCACCAACACCACCGACCCCACAACACCGGAGGCGTGGGCACCGGGGAGCGAGCAGCCGTCCTCGCCGAGGGGCAGCAGCGACAGCACGCCGGTGATGTCCTGCGAGCCGACGGCCTCCCGGAGGAGGTCCGCGACGGTTCGTCGATCGGCGGTGGCATCGACGGGAACGCGCACGAACTGCGCGTCCCGCCCTTCCAGCAGCGACAGCCAGGCCGGGCCGTCTCCGCCGTCGGCACGGTGCGTCGGGACGACGACGATCCAGGTGCCGGTGAGCGTCGACGGCCGGACGGTGGGCAGGGGCTTCCACTCGATGCGGTAACGCCAGTTGTCGATCAGGGACGCGTTCCGGTGCCTGCGCCGCCACGAAGAGAGCGCGGGGATCACTTGGTGCAGGGACGCTTCATCCGACAGGTCGAGCGCCGCTGCCAAGGTGGGGACGTCTTCACGTTCGACGGCCTCCCAGAAGGCCGAATCCGCCCCGCCGCCCTCCCGCCCCGAGGACTGCGGCTCCGGAACGATCCAATACCGCTCACGCTTGAAGGCATACGTCGGCAGGTCGATACGGCGCGCGCCGGTGCCGGCAAAAACGGCCTTCCAGTCGATCTCCATGCCGTGAACGTGCAGGGACGAGACCGCACTCAGCAGCGTTTCCGACTCCGACCGGTCGCGGCGGAGGGACGGGACGAGGAACGCCTGACTGTCCTCGGGCAGGGACTCCCGCGCCATGGCGGTCAGCACACCGTCCGGGCCCAGTTCCAGGAACCGCGAGACACCTTCGGCGTGAAGGGCTCGGATGCCATCAGCAAAGCGCACCGCCTCACGGACATGCCGCACCCAGTACTCCGGCGAACAGAGCTCTTCCGCCGTAGCCAGAGCACCCCAGAGGTTCGAGACCACGGGAATCCGCGGCGCCTCGAACGACAACTTCTCCGCCACAGCACGGAAAGCGTCGAGCATGCCGTCCATGTGAGCCGAGTGGAACGCATGACTCACCCGCAGACGCGACGTCTTCACACCAGCAGCAGAGAAACGCTCGGCCACCGCCACAACAGCATCGCGGTCACCGGAAATCACCACCGACTGCGGACCATTGACCGCAGCAACGGAAACACCGCAGGTGTCCTCGAGGACCATCCGCACCTCTGCCTCGGAAGAAGCGATGGCCACCATCGCCCCACCCCCCGGCAGCGCCTGCATCAACCGCGCACGCGCAGACACCAGCACCGCAGCATCAGCCAGCGACAACACACCCGCCACATGGGCAGCCGTCAGCTCACCCACCGAATGACCGGCCACAAACTCCGGCCGCACACCCCACGACTCCACCAAACGGAACAGAGCCACCTCAACCGCGAACAACGCAGGCTGCGTAAAGCCCGTCCGGTCCAACACCCCGGCATCAGCACCGAAAACGACATCCCGCAGCGGACGCTCCACATGCCGGTCCAGCTCACCACAGACCGCGTCCAACGCCTCCGCAAACACCGGATAGCGCTCATACAGCTCCCGGCCCATCGACAAGCGCTGGGAACCCTGACCGGTGAACAACACCGCCAACTTCCCCGAACCCGCAACACCCTCCACCACACCCGGCGCCACACCACCCGACGCCAAAGTCATCAGCGCCGTCACTCCGTCCTCACGGCTGGAGGCTACGACCGCGGCCCGGTGCTCCAACGCAGCACGCGACGTCACCAACGAGAAACCCACATCCGCAACCGACAGACCCGGCTCACGCTCCAACAACGCAACCAGCCGACCCGCCTGCGCCCGCAACGCCTCCGCACTCCGCCCGGACAGCACCCACGGCACCACCAGGGGCGATACGGCTCCCCCGTCGTCGTCACGAACCGTTTCGACCTGCGGCTCGTTCGTCGGGGCGTCTTCGAGGATCACATGGGCGTTGGTGCCGCTGATGCCGAACGAGGACACACCGGCACGACGCGGCTGCCGGCCGTCCTCCGGCCAGTCGACCGGCTCCGTCAGCAGTTCCACGCCCCCTGCCGACCAGTCCACATGCGGTGACGGCTCGTCGACGTGCAGCGTCCGCGGCAGGACGCCGTGCCGCATCGCCAGCACCATCTTGATGACGCCCGCGACGCCCGCGGCCGACTGGGTGTGACCGATGTTGGACTTCACCGAGCCGAGCCACAGGGGGCTCTCGGCAGCGCGCTCCTGACCGTAGGTGGCCAGCAGCGCCTGCGCCTCGATGGGATCACCGAGCGCCGTCCCCGTACCGTGCGCCTCCACCGCGTCGATCTGCTCGGGCGCGAGGTGGGCGTCCGTCAGTGCCTGGCGGATGACCCGCTGCTGGGAGGGTCCGTTGGGCGCGGTCAGGCCGTTCGACGCACCGTCCTGGTTCACCGCCGAACCGCGCACCACCGCCAGTACGGGGTGGCCGTTGCGGCGGGCGTCCGACAGCCGCTCCACCAGCAGCATCCCCACACCCTCGGCGAGGCCCATGCCGTCGGCCGCCCCGGAGAATGCCTTGCAGCGGCCGTCGGCCGCCAGGACACGCTGACGGCTGAATCCCGCGAACGGGCCGGGTGTCGGCATGACCACGACGCCGCCGGCCAGCGCCAGTGAGCATTCGCCCCGCCGCAGGGCCTGCACCGCCCAGTGGAGAGCCACCAGCGACGACGAGCAGGCGGTGTCGACCGTGACCGCGGGGCCCTCCAGGCCCAGCGTGTAGGAGACCCGGCCCGACAGCACACTCGCCGCGGTCCCGGTGACCAGGTGGGCCTCGGCACCGTCCGGGGCCTGCCGCGGGTCGCCGCCGTAGGGCTGGGCGGCAGCGCCCACGAAGACGCCGCCGCGGGTTCCGCGCAGGGTCGTCGGGTCGATGCCCGCACGCTCCAGCGCCTCCCACGAGGTCTCCAGCAGCAGGCGCTGCTGCGGGTCCATCGCCAGCGCCTCACGCGGCGAGATGCCGAAGAACCCGGCGTCGAACTCCGCCGCGTCGTGCAGGAAGCCGCCCTCACGGACATAGCTCGTGCCCGGACGATCCGGGTCCGGATCGAACAGCCCGTCCAGGTCCCAGCCGCGGTCGGTCGGGAAACCGGAGATCGCGTCGCCGCCGGCGGTGAGCAGCTGCCACAGGTCCTCGGGGGACCGCACGCCGCCCGGGTAGCGGCAGCTCATGCCCACGATGGCGATCGGGTCGTCGTGCGGGGCTGCCACGGTCGCCGGGCCGGCCGGCGCGGTGGCGGAGGCCGCCGTCCCGCCCTGGTCCGTCGTGCCGCCGAGGAGTGTCCCGGTCAGATGGCGGACGAGGGCCTGCGGGGTCGGGTGATCGAAGATCATGGTCGCCGGGAGCCGGACGCCGATCGCCGTCTGGAGCCGGTTGCGCAGTTCGACGGCGGTGAGTGAGTCGAACCCGATGTCCCGGAAGGCCCGGTCCGCCGCGACGGACTCCCCCGAGGTGTGGCCGAGCACCGCGGCGGCGTGCGTCCGTACGAGCTCGAGGACCGCGGTCCGCCGCTCGTCCGCGGGCAGCGCGGCGAGCCGGCCGGCGGCCGACGTCTCCCCCGGCTCGCCCGTGCCGCCGTCGCCGGCAAGCGCGAGGGCGGCGCTGTCGGCGCTCTCCACGGCGACCCGCGCCTCGGGCACGGTGTCGAGGAGGGGACGAGGCCGCGCCATGGTGAAGGCGGGCACGAAGCGGTCCCAGTCGACGTCGGCCACCGCGACGAACGTCTCGTCGTGGTCGAGGACCTGCTGGAGCGCGGTGAACGCCGGCTCGGGTGCGATGAAGGGCAGCCCCTGACGCCGCAGTTGCTCGGGCAGCACCTCTGCACGGTCGGCACCGCTGTCCCAGATGCCCCACGCCACCGAGGTCGCGCCGGGACCCCGGGCCCGGCGCCGCTCCGCGAGCGCGTCCAGGTGGGCGTTGGCGGCGGCGTAGGCGGCGTGGTTGCCGCTGCCCCAGACGCCGGAGATCGAGGAGAACAGGACGAACGCGTCGACCTCCGGGCCGAACAGCTCGTCGAGGTGCTCCGCGCCCCGCGCCTTGGCGTCGACCACGGCGGCGAAGTCGGCGAGCTCGGTTTCCGCCAGTGCGGCCAGCTCGGTGTAGGCGGCCGCGTGCAGCACGGCCCGCACCGGTTCCCCGGCTTCCGCGAGCCGTTCGGCCAGGGCGGCGACGGCGTCGCGGTCGGAGACGTCGCAGGCCGTGAGGGTGACCCTGACCCCGAGCGCGCTCAGCTCGTCGACCAGTTCGGCCGCTCCCGGGGCGTCCGTTCCGCGCCGGCTGGTGAGCACCAGGTGCTCCGCGCCGCGGTGGGCCAGCCAGCGCGCGATGTGCGGCCCCAGGCCTCCCGTGGCGCCGGTGACGAGGACGGTGCCGGTCGGCTGCCAGTTCCGTACGGCCGGCGTACCGGCCAGCGGGGAACGGACGAGCCGACGGGCGTACACGCCGGAGGAACGGACAGCGAGCTGGTCCTCGTCCCCGCTCTCCGTGAGCACTCCGCACAGCCGGTCGAGGAGCCGGTCGAGGATCAGGGGGTCCTGTGTCTGCGGGAGGTCGATCAGACCGCCCCAGCGGTCCGGGTGCTCCAGTGCGACGACTCGGCCGAGCCCCCAGATCTGGGCCTGTGCGGCATCGGGGAGTTCACCGGCGCGGCCGGTGGCGACGGCGCCCGCGGTCACCAGCCACAGCGGGGCGTCGACGCCGGCGTCGCCCAGTGCCTGCGTCAGCACCACGGTGGCGGCCGTGCCGGACGGCAGAGCCGGGTGCACCGGATGTGCGCCGCCGGTGAGTGCGGCGAACGACAGCACGCCCGCGACCGGCCCGGCGGCGTCGACGGCCCGGCGGAGCCGCCCGGCGACTTCCTCGCGCAGGGGTTCCGTGCCGAGCGGCACACGGATCAGGTGCGAACCGCGCGCCTCCAGTGCGTCCGCCCAGCGGTCTCCGGAACCGTCGCGGGGCACCAGGGCGAGCCAGGTCCCGGCGAGGGCACGTGCCTGTGCTCCGGGGAACTGCTGCCAGTCGATGCGGTAGCGCCACTGGTCCACCGTGGACAGCTCGCGGTGCTGCCGCCGCCAGGACGACAGCGCGGGCAGCACCGTACGGAACGGCTCGCCTTCCGCCACCTTCAGCGTGGAGGTCAGGGAGGCGAGATCCTCGCGTTCGACCGCATCCCAGAAGGTGTTCTCCGCAGCGCTGATGCCTTCCGCCCCGGCGTGACGGTGTGCGGCCGCAGGTGCTTCGAGCCAGTAGCGGCGGCGTTGGAACGGGTAGGTGGGCAGGTCGACCCGGCGTGCGCCTGTGCCGTCGAACACGGTGCGCCAGTCGACGTCGACACCCGCGCACCAGGCCTCCGCCAGGGACGTCAGCAACCGCTCCGGACCACCCTCACCACGCCGCAACGTACCCACAGCCGTCACCTCACGGTCGGCGGCGTCAGCGGTCTCCTGCACCCCCATCAACAGCACCGGATGCGCACTGACCTCGATGAACGCATCGAAACCATCAGCCAGCAGACGCTCCGTCGCCCCCGCGAAGTTCACCGTCTCCCGCAGATTCCGGTACCAGTACCCGCCGTCCAACTCCGCACCATCAACCACGCCACCGGTCAACGCCGAATAGATGGGCACCTGTGCCGTGCTCGGCCGAAGCCCCGAGAGCACCTCACTCAGCTGCTCCTCGATCTGCTCCACCTGCACCGAGTGGGACGCGTAATCCACCGGGACCATCCGCGCCCGCGCACCCTCGGCCTCCCACTGCCCCTGCAACACCTCCAGCACAGCCCGCTCACCGGAGACCACCACACTCGCCGGACCATTCACCGCAGCCACCGACACCGCCGGACCCGAATCCGCCAGAGCCCTGGTGACCTCATCCACCGGGAGCGCCACCGACAGCATCCCGCCATCACCAGCCATCTCCGCGATCAGACGACTGCGCAACGCCACCACACGGGCGCCGTCCTCCAAGCTCAACGCCCCCGCCACACAAGCAGCAGCAATCTCGCCCTGTGAATGCCCCACCACCGCGACCGGCTCCACACCGTGCGAGCGCCACACCTCCGCAAGGGAGACCATCACCGCCCACAACACCGGCTGGACCACATCCACCCGATCCAACGACGCACAGCCTTCAACACCCCGCACCACATCCGTCAACGACCAACCCGTCAACGGATCCAGCACCGCAGCACACTGCGCCATACGCCCCCGGAACACCGACGACGACAACCACAACTGCTCGGCCATCCCCGCCCACTGCGAACCCTGACCCGGGAACACCCACACCACACCAGCACTACCGGCCGCGGCCACACCCCGCACCACACCCGCACCGGCCCCACCACCGGCCAACACCGCCGCCGCAGACAACGGCTCACCACCCGGAACCAGAGCAACCGCACGATGCTCCAACCCCGCACGACCACACACCAGCGAATACCCCACATCCACCGGCGACACAGCAGACCCCGACCCCAACAACGAAGCCAACAGCCCCGCCTGAGCCCCCAGAGCCTCCCCACCCCGCGCCGAGAACACCAACGGAACCACCGCCGGGATCTCACGCAGCGGCACAGCAGTGGGTTCGGCATCAGTCGCCGGGACACCGGTCGGGGGAACCGTGGCCGACGCGGTGTCGGCGGCCGGGTCCTCCAGAATGACGTGGGCGTTCGTGCCGCTCACGCCGAAGGCCGACACAGCGGCCCGGCGCGGGCCGCCGGTCCGCGGCCAGCCGACGGGCTCGGTGAGCAACCGGACGTCTCCCGCTGCCCAGTTGATGTGGTGCGAGGGCTCGTCGACGTGCAGGGTCTGCGGCAGAACGCCGTGCCGCATCGCCAGCACCATCTTGATGACACCCGCAACACCCGCGGCAGCCTGCGTGTGCCCCAGGTTCGACTTCACCGAACCCAGCCACAACGGCCGCTCCGCCGCACGCCCCTGACCGTACGTGGCCAGCAACGCCTGCGCCTCGATCGGGTCGCCCAGCGTCGTCCCCGTACCGTGCGCCTCCACCGCATCCACCTGCTCGGCGGACAGCCCGGCATTCGCCAGCGCCTGCCGGATCACCCGCTGCTGCGACGGACCGTTCGGCGCCGTCAGACCGTTCGACGCGCCGTCCTGGTTGATCGCGCTGCCCCGCAGCACCGCCAGTACCGGGTGGCCGTTCCGGCGGGCGTCCGACAGCCGCTCCACCAGCAGCATCCCCACACCCTCAGCCCAACCGGTGCCATCAGCCGCGCCCGCGAAGGACTTGCACCGGCCGTCCGCCGCCAGACCCCGCTGGCGGCTGAACTCCACGAACACACCCGGCGTCGACATCACCGTGGCACCGCCCACCAGCGCCATCGAACACTCACCCTGCCGCAGCGACTGCGCCGCCAGATGCAGGGCGACCAGCGACGACGAGCAGGCCGTGTCGACCGTGACCGCGGGGCCCTCCAGGCCCAGGGTGTAGGCGATGCGGCCGGTGGCGACGCTGCCCGCGTTGCCGGTTTCGAGAAAGCCCTCGATGTCCTCGGGCACCGTGTCCAGTCGGGCGGCGTAGTCGTGGTACATCACGCCGGCGAAGACCCCGGTCCGGGTGCCGCGCAGCGAGAGCGGGTCGATGCCGGCCCGCTCCAGAGCCTCCCAGGAGGCCTCCAGCAGCAGGCGCTGCTGCGGGTCCATCGCCAGCGCCTCACGCGGCGAAATACCGAAGAACCCGGCGTCGAACTCCGCCGCATCGTGCAGGAAACCGCCCTCACGGGCGTAGCTGGTGCCGGAGTGGCCGGGGTCCGGGTGGTAGAGGCGTTCCAGGTCCCAGCCGCGGTCGTCCGGGAAGCCGGAGACGGCGTCGCCGGCGGACGCGAGGAGCTGCCACAGATCGTCCGGCGAGGTCACGCCGCCGGGGAAACGGCAGGCCATGCCGACGATGACCACCGGGTCGTCCTGGGCGGCCGCGCCGGCGGAGGCCGGGGTTTCCGCGGTGTCCCGCCGTTCGGCGGTCTCCAGCAGTTCGGTGTGGAGGTGGCGGACGAGTGCCTCGGGGGTGGGATGGTCGAAGACCAGCGTCGCGGACAGCCGCAGCCCGGTGGCGGCGGCGAGGCGGTTGCGCAGTTCCACTCCGGTGAGGGAGGTGAAGCCCAGTTCCCGGAAGCTGCCGTGGGTGCGGAGCGCCGTCCCGGCGAGGTTGCCGTGCACGGCACCGACCTGGGTGCGCAGCAGTTCGTGGAGGGCGCGCCGGCGCTCCCCGTCGGACAGGGCGGCCAGCCGGTCGCGCAGTGCGGACAGCACCGTGGCGGACTCGGCGTCCTCGGCGTCCGGGGGCAGGAGGTCGCGGCAGAGGGCGGCCAACGGAGTGTCGGCGGTGCGCAGTCGCAGTGCGGCGTGGTCGAGCCGCAACGGTACGAGGACGGTGTCGTCCAGGCTCCTGGAGAGGTCGAAGAGGGCCGGCCCTTCTTCGGCGGAGAGCGTGCCGTGTCCCGGTGCGGTCTCCGGGGAATCGGTGCCGGCCCAGGGGCCCCAGGCAAGGGATGTGGCGGGCAGTCCCTGTGCCCGGCGGTGCTGGGCGAGGGCGTCGAGGAAGCCCGCCGCGGCGCCGCCACCCGGGGTGCCGGGCGCCTCGGAGAAGAGGACGAACGCGTCGAGCGCGAGGCCCGCGGTCAGTTCGTGGAGGTGCAGAGCACCGTCTATGCGAGCGGTGCCGTCGGTGCGGGACGTTCCGTCGGCACGGTGGCTGTTGACGTCGTCGGTGTGCCGGGACCGTTCGGCGGTCGGCGCGTCGTCGTCCGCGGTGCCGGCGGTGTGCACCACCGCGGTGAGGGGGTGTTCGGACGGGAGCCCGGCCAGGAGCCCTGCCGCATCCGCGCGTCGGCTCACGTCGCACGCGGCCAGGGTGACGGTGGCTCCGGCGCTGGTCAGTTCGGCCCGGAGGCCGGCCGCGTCCGGGGCGCGGTCGGCGGCCGGGTCGGCCAGCACCAGATGGCGCACGCCGTGTGCCCGGACGAGGTGCCGTGCCATCCGTCGGCCGGTGGTGCCGAGGGCCTCGGTGATCAGGACGGTCCCGTGCGGGTTCCAGGGGCGGATGTCGGGCGTGGTGGAGCGGGCGGGACGCAGCCGGGGGGCGCATGCCCGGCCCGCGCGCAGGGCGAGCTGCGGTTCTCCGGTCGCGACGAGAGCGCGAACGGCGGCTCGGGAGGCCTGGTGGTCGTCGGTGTCGAGCAGGATCAGCCGGCCGGGGTGTGCGGTCTGGAGCGACCGTACGGCACCGGTCACCGCTGCGCCGGCCAGGTCGGGGGCGGGGTCGCCGGGTACGGCGGCAACGGCCGAGCGGGTGACGAGGACCAGGCGGGAGGTGGCGAACCGGTCGTCCGACAGCCAGCTGTGCACGGTGTCCAGCGCGGCCCGGGCGGCGGTGCGTGCCGTGGCGCCGTCGGCGGGGCGGGCCCCGGCCGGTGCGTGCGGGACCGGAGTCGCGCCGGCCGGGATGTGCGGGCCCGGAGTCCCGCCGGCCAGGGTGTGCGGGAGGTGGCAGGCCACGAACTCCGGCACAGGCGTGCCGGCGTCGACGGCGGCGCGCAGCGCGGCCAGGTCCGGGTGGCCGGCGGCGCCCGTCAGCAGGTGCCGGGGGCCGATCTCGGCCCACCCGGTTCCCCCGATGTCAGGGGCGTCGGTGTCCTGGGCGGCCCCGGAGGACCCAGCGGTCGGCACCTCGGCCCAGTCGACCCGGAACAGTGCTTCGTGCCCGGTGTCCCCCACCGTGAGCAGGCGGGCGGGGCGTTCGGCGAGCAGATGCCGAATGATCTTGCCGGAGCCGGTGCGCGGGATCGTGTCGACCGCGTACAGCGCCGCGGGCAGCTTGTGGTTGGCCAGTCGCTCCCGGCAGGTGCGGAGGGTCTCTTCGCCGCTGTAGGTGCCGCTGTCGTCCAGGATCACATGGGCGACGGGGACCTCGCCGAGGCTCTCGTGCGGCCGGCCGGCGACGGCCGCGTCGGCGATGCCGGGCGCCGCGCGGAGAGCGTCCTCGATCTCCGCGGGGTGGATGTTCTCCCCGCCGCGGATGATGAGTTCCTTGATGCGGCCGCTGATGGTCAGGTAGCCGTCGTCGTCCTGCCGAGCCAGGTCGCCGGTGCGGTACCAGCCGTCGCGCAGGGCCTCTTCGGTGGCCCGGGGCTGGTTGTGGTAGCCGGTCATCAGGCTGGGGCCGCTGACCAGGACTTCGCCTTCCGTGCCGGTGGGGACGTCGCGGCCGGTGTCCGGATCGACGAGCCGGACGCCGAGGCCGGGGACCGGCCGGCCGCACGATCCGCTGACCGCGGGGCCGTCGGGCCGGTTGATCGCGATCATGCCGCAGGTCTCGGTGCTGCCGTAGCCGTCGAGGAGCCGGAGGCCGAAGGTGTCCTCGAAGGCGCGGCTCAGGGAGGGGGTGGTCACCGCCCCCGCGACCAGGCAGACGCGCAGTCCGGATGCGTCGAGGCGCGTTCCGCGGGCGGCGAGCACCAGGTCGTGGTACATCGTCGGGACCCCGGCCGTCATGGTGAACGGCTCGTCGCGCATCAGGGCGAGCACGTCCTCGGCGGCGTACCCGCCCATGATCCGGGCGGTGGCCCCGGTCGCGGTCACGCCGATGACGCAGAGGATGTGGGCGAGGCTGTGGAACAGCGGGAGCGGCCACAGGACACGGTCGTTCTCGGACAGTCCGAGGACGGGTGCGTAGCAGGCGGCGACGGACCACAGGCAGCTGCGCTGGGTGGACACGACGCCCTTGGGGCGGCCGGTGGTGCCGGAGGTGTAGAGCATCCACGCCGGCTCGTCGAGACCGAGGTCGTCGGGAGCGGGCGTGTCCGGGTCCGTGGTCGCCATGGTCTCGAACGAGCGGTGCGGGGCCGTGGCCGGGTGCGCTGTGCCCGGGTCCTGGACGAGGACGAGGGTCACCCGGTCGCGGCCGTCGTGCAGGATGCGCGTGACCTGCTCCAGGTGTGCGGAATCGGCCACGATGACGCGGGCGCCGCTGTCGTCGACGGCGTGGGCCACCTCGGCGTCGGCGGAGCGGGGGTTGACGGGCACCCCGACGCAGGCGGCCCGGGTGATGGCGAGGTAGGTCTCGACGACCTCGACGCTGTTGTTGAGGAGGAACACCACGCGGTCGCCGCGCTCCAGCCCCAGCCCGGCGAGGTGTCCGCCGAGCCGGGCGGTCCGGCGTTCGAGGTCACGGTAGGTCGCGCTGCGCCGCCCGTCGTCGAAGGCGACCTTGTTCCCGCGCTGCTCGGCGTGCGCACGCAGCAGTTCGGACAGTGGCTGGATCAGCTCCGCGCGCAACGTCGTTTCCCTCTCATGGTTCGTGAATCCGCAGAAACGGGCGCAGAGCCCGGTGGGGCGTTCAGCCCAGGCGTGTGGGGCGGTGCTCGCGACGTGCGGCGGTGTGCGCGTGGGAGCGCCGCGAGATGTGCCGTGCTGCGGAGGCTGCCGCGGGGGCCCGGTCCGCGGGGGCGGCAGGGGCGGTGACGCCCGCAGGCACACCGTCCGCCGCCCGCGCGGTCAGGTACGCGCGCGGGTGGCCGCGGTCCGCTCCGAGGCCGGATGTGCGGGGACCGGCGGCACGGCGGCCGGGCCGAACCACCTGCTCCGGTGTGTGGTGCCGGCCGTTGCCGTCGCCGGCGGGGCCGTGGGACGGCGGCTCTGTGAAGCCGTGCCGACCGAGCATCCTGCGTATCCCCCTTGCTGTGCCGTCGCCCCTGCTCCGACGGCTGACCCCCGTGTCGACCGGTGGCTGGTCAGCCCCACCGGCCGTTCCCGCTCGCGCCGTCACCGGCCCGGCGCCCTCTCTGGGTGCCGACGAGCGGATTGCTCCTGACGAGGACATGGCCCCATCAAATGACGATTTTTTTACTTGCGTCGAACAAAGTCAATGTGACGCAGGTCCCATCCGTGCATGATCTGACATCTGGGCGGGCAAATTGATGGGCCATCATGTCCGACATGGCCCCTCGGGCGTCGTTCCACGCACCGGGACGGTCCACCCCTCGGGCGCCGTCCGCAGTCCGCACCGCTCGGCCCCAGCGGGCGGGGACAGCGCCGCATGACGCCCCTTCAGGGCATGACACCGACCGCCGACGAGTCCGTGCCCGGCGGCAGCCCCTTGACGCCGGACCGCCGCCGGCATCCCGCTCGGCCTGCCGCTCAGCGCAGCGCGCTGGTGATCACTTCAGTGATGCGCTGCAGGTGGCCGGTCAGGAAGAAGTGCCCGCCGTCGAACGTCATCAGCTCGAAGGGGCCGGTGGTGTGTTCGCGCCACGCCGCGGCGTCCTCCGGGCTCACCCGGGTGTCGGCGTCGCCGGTGAACATCGTCACCGGGCAGGTCAGCGGGTCCCCCGGACGGTAGACATAGGTTTCGGCCGCCTTGTAGTCGCCCCGCAGCGCGGGAAGGATCATGCTGAGCAGTTCCTCGTCGTCGAGCAGCCTGGCGTCCGTGCCGCTGAGCTCCTTCAGCTCCTCGATGAGGCCCTGGTCGTCGCGGAGGTGAACGCCCTCCGAGCGGTGCCGGGAGGGTGCACGCCGGCCGGACACGAAGAGATGGACCGGGGTGACGCCCTGCTCCTCCAGCCGCCGGGACACCTCGAACGCCAGGGTGGCCCCCATGCTGTGACCGAAGAGGGCCAGCGGCTGCCCGGTCAGCGGCTGGAGCACCTCGTGGACGCGGTCGGCCAGTTCCGCCAGGTTCTCCACGCAGGGCTCCGCGCGCCGGTCCTGCCGCCCCGGGTACTGGATGGCCAGCATGTTCACGGACGAGGGCAGCAATCGGGAGAGCGGGTGGTAGAAGCTCGCGGCCCCTCCGGCGTGCGGGAAGCACACCAGGGACAGATCGCCGGAGGAAGATCTTCCGAATCGCTGGATCCAGGCGTTGTCGCGGTCGGTGTGTACGGTCATCAGGCTGTCTCGTCCTTCGTCGCGGGCAGCGCTCGTAACCCTGGAGCGCCGCTTCGAACACCATCGGGATCCGAAATCCTACGAGCCCCGAGGGAACCATCAGCCCTGCTGAGAAGGCCTGTTGACGGGCACTCCTGTGACGGGATTCACAACTTCCGGACCTGAGCGCAAAGTTGACCAGGTCGGCATTCTTTGTGTCCGAGAACGATCGGTGTCGTAAGGTCAGTGCGCGACGGCCCGCCGGCGTGCGTCCTGCACCCCGGGCCGGTTTTCGCCGTGCGTCACCGCGTGCCACCCCCACGCCTTCCTTCTCACACCCACCTCATCACCGGGCCGCTGACCGCGGCGTGTTGGAGAACTGCAATGCTGCGATGCGAGTACCTCGTCCCCGGCCAGGAATCCGGAATGCAGTCCGGCCGGTTCGTGATCGGCGACGTCGTGTACGGCCCGGAGGTCTCGACTCCGCTTGCCTCCGGGAATGCCCCGGTCCTGAGCGTCCACATGACGGAAACGGCGGACCAGGCCCGCACGGAGCGATGGACGGTCGACCGGCCGGTCCGCACCGGAACCGAGAACGGCCTGCACTACGCCTACAACGACGACTATCTGTTCTGCGCCGGGCACATACCCGAGCAGCAGTTCTACACCGATGCCACCCGCGCCGCCTATGCCGCGGCCTTCGACCTCGTCGAGCGGCTCGGTCACCAGAGCATCTTCCGCATGTGGAACCTGATCGGCCGGATCAACGAGCCCAACGAGGAAGGGCTCGAGGTCTACCGCGACTTCTGCCGCGGCCGGGCGCAGGCATTCGAGCAGTACACCGCGCAGGGCCGGGACATGCCCTCGGCGACCGGCATCGGTTCGCTCGGCGGAGGCGTCGCCTTCTACTTTCTCGCCTCCCGCACCGGCACCCGGATCAATATCGAGAACCCGCGCCAGATTCCCGCCTACAACTATCCGGTCGAATACGGGCCCAAGTCGCCGAGTTTCGCCCGGGCCACCCATCTCGCCCCTCGGGGCGCGGGTCCGGACGAGAACCTGCTCTACATCTCGGGTACCGCCGGAATTCTCGGCCACCAGACCGTCCACGCCGACAGCGTCGACAAGCAGTGCCAGGTGGCGCTGGAGAACATCGAGCGCCTGATCAGCGGATCCAACCTCGCGCAGCACGGCGTCCCCCGGGGGTACGAGCTCTCCGACCTCTCCCAGGTGAAGGTCTATGTCCGGCACCCCGAGCACATGGCGCGCGTCCGGCAGGCCTGCGAGGAGGCCTTCCACCCGTCGGCGGACATCGCCTGGTTCACCGTCGACATCTGCCGTTCCGACCTGCTCGTGGAGATCGAAGGCGTCATCGGCTGAGCCGGACTCCGCTGGACCGCCGGGTCCCGGCGCCCGCACGGCCCGCCGGTCCGGGGGCGGACCGCACCCCTGCCATCCGGTCGGCCGCGGAGCGTTCGCGGTGGCCGGTCGGGTACCCGGCCGGCCACGGCATACCAAGCAGGGCAGCACCCGCCGCGGTGCCGCCCTCACCGCCCCGCGCCGTCCCACCGAACCGTCCGGGAGACCGGCCCCGTTCGCCGTGCCCGGAGGGTTCGGCTCCCGGTTTTCCGTCATCGGCGCGGCGCCCACGGATCTCCGTACGACGGGGCCGAACGAGCGAGGACGAGCACAGTGCAGAACAGGGACGACATCCCCTTACCGGAACTGGTGACCGCGGCCCGGGCAGGGGATCCACAGGCCCGGGAGCGTCTGGTCTCCGACTGTCTCCCGCTGGTCTACAACATCGTGGGCCGGGCCCTGGACGGGCATGCGGATGTGGACGACGTGGTGCAGGAGACCATGTTCCGCGCCCTCGACGGACTCGGCGGGCTCCGCGAGCCCACCGGCTTCCGCTCCTGGCTCGTCGCCATCGCCATGAACCAGATACGGCGCCGCTGGAACACCCGGCAGCAGACGGCCGTCACCTCCCTCGACCTGGCGGCGGAGGCCCCGGACCCCACGGGCGACTTCACGGATCTCACCATCCTGCGCCTCGGTCTCTCCGGGCAGCGCCGCGAAGTGGCGGAGGCGACCCGCTGGCTGGACGCCGACGACCGCCATCTGCTGGCCCTGTGGTGGCAGGAGGCCGCGGGCACGCTGACACGGGCGGAGCTGGCGGCCGCCCTGGACACCACCCCGCAGCACACCGCGGTCCGGGTCAAGCGGATGAAGGACCAACTGGAGGTCGCCCGGGTGGTGGTGCGGGCCCTCGCCACCGAACCGCGCTGCCCCACCCTGGCCACCGTCACCACGGCTTGGGACGGCCGGCCCGCACCACTGTGGCGCAAGCGCATCGCCCGCCATGCCCGTACCTGCCGCCGCTGCGCGGGGCACTGGACGGATCTCGTTCCCGCCGAGGGGCTGCTCGCGGGGCTGGCCCTGGTCCTCCCGCTGTCCGGGGCCGGCACCCCGTCGTGGCTGTCCGGCCCGACCGGAACCGTCGCCCACGGGACGGCCCTCCCGGCGGACGGCTCCGCGGGACCACAGATCCCGGCGGCAGCACCGTCCGGCCATCCGGCGCCCGCTTCCACCGGGCCCGCCGCCCCTGCCGGGCCGTCGCCGGCAGCGCCGAACCCACCGGCCTCCGCCCCGGGCACTCCCGGCTCGCCCGCCCCCGGCGCCCCCGCCGACGGAGTAACCGGTTCCGGCGCGCCGAGCGCCCCACAATCGAGCTCCGCCACGTCGGACGCACCGCTGCTGAGCTCCGGCTCGGCGTACGTCCAGCCGCCGGGGCCCGCCGTGTCCGGCCCGAATACGGCCGGGGGCGGCCGGGCGAAGCGGTCCGCCGCGGTAGCCGGCGGGCTGCTGGCCGGAGGCGTCCTCCTGGCCCTGCTCTGGCCGTCCGGGAAGACTCCGGCGGAACGTCCGTCCGTGGCCGCGCCACCCTCCACCGGCAGACCCGTCACCGAAACCCCGGCGCCCACCCCCACTCCGTCCACGGCCACCGCCCAGCCCCCGTCCGCGGCGCCGAAGCGGACCCCGAGGGCCGCCGAACCGTCCCGCCGGCCCCGCACCACCCGCACCACCCCCGCCGCGCCGCGGCGGGAGCCGGGGCACGGGCCGGAGCAGCGGCTGACCTCCCTGGTCAACGCCGCACGCGCGGACGCCGGCTGCGCGCCGCTGCGCATCGATCCGCGGCTGTCCGCGGCCGCCCGCGCGCACGCGCGGGACATGGCGACGCGCGGCTACTACGACCACGCGAGCCCCGAGGGGGAGCACGCCGACGCCCGGATCTCGGCGGCGGGTTACGCCTGGTCGCGCTGGGCGGAGAACCTGAACCGGGGGCCGTCGGACCCCGCCTGGGTGGTGGACTCCTGGACGGACGGCTCGATCCACGAGGAGAACATGCTCGACTGCCGGTACCGGGACACCGGGGTCGCCGCGGTGCCGGGCCCCGGGGGGACGCTGTGGGTGCAGGAGCTCGCCGAGCCGGGCTGAGGGTCCCGGCACGATGAGCGCCCGATGAGGTCGCGGGGCCGGCGCCGTGCAGCGCAAGGCGCCGGAGAGCTCTTGCAGCGGAGCTACCAGGGCTGTTCGGCAATGCGGCGCGCGGTGCCGGGCCGCGCGACGCGGGCGGGCACCGTGCCAGGACCCGTCAGCCCGCGTCACGCCCCCGGGGCCGCCGGGTCAGCCCTTGGTGCCGAAGTTCTGCACCCACCACGGTCCGTTGCCGCTGAAGTTCACCCCCACACCGAAGTCCTCGAAGCCGCAGTCGAGGATGTTGTCCCGGTGGGCGGGGCTCTTCATCCAGTCACGCATGGCGGTCGCGGGGTCCTTCGGCCCCTTGTGTATGTTCTCCCCCCACTTTCCGGCCGGGTAGCCAGCGCGGCGCATCCGGCCGTCGGCCTGCCCTCCCTCGGGGCTCGCGTGGTCGTAGAAGTTGCGGGCCGCCATGTCATCGGCGTGCGCCTGGGCCGCGGCCTGCACCCGGCGGTCGACGCGCAGCGGGGAGCAGCCGGCCCGGGCCCGCTCGGCGTTGGCGAGGGAGACGATCCGCGCCACGGCCTCCGCCGCACGGCCCGTGACCGGGGCGCCGCCGGTGCTGCGCGGGGCGCGGGTGTTCCGTTCCGTGCGCTGGGGGATGCCCCCGCCGGTTCCGGGCGTGGGGGTGGCGGTGCGGCGGGGCTTCCGGGGCGTCGCGGTGGGCCGTGCGGACCGCTCGGTCCGGGCCTTCGCGGAGCGGCGCGGCTTCGGGGAGGCGGAGGTCCGGGCGGGAGTGGGGGTGGCCTTGGGAGCCGACGGTGCGTCGGCGGCCGGGGCGTTGCGTACGGACGCGGCGGCCGGTGCGTCCCGGCCGGTGTCGTCCGGCCCGCTCAGGGCGAAGGCGCCGCCGCCCACCGCGGCGGCGACCACCAGGGCTCCCGCCACCACCGGTACGCCGCCCGGAAGGCGCCGGGCGCGGGCCCGCCGGCCGCGCCGCCCGGCCCGCCGGTCACCGCCGCTGCCGGTGACCGGGGCCAGGGTGCGGGTGTCGTCGTCGTGTTCGTGGTGCATGGCTGCTCGCTCTCTCGGGTGCTGCGCCGGTCGGTCCGGCACAGAGGAGAGCGGACGGCAGTACGGCGATAACACTTTTCGCGCAGCGGCTGGAAAATCTGTGGCGGACGGGCCGGACGGCCGGAAACCGGGGACATCTCCCGGGACCGGCGGGCCGCTCGGTTACCGGCCGGGAACCTCAGATCCCGCGCAAATCTTGCGGCTCGACATTGCTGGCCCGCCCCAACGCTGCGAGGGTTTCGGGCACCCCTCGACCGAAGTCCCCGGAGGCTCCATGGCTGTCCGCCGTGCCGTTGTCGTTGCCGCGTCCGTGACCGCGCTGGCACTTCCCCTGATCGTCCATACCGTGGTCGCCCCGTCCTCGTCCGCCGACGGCGCGCCGGCCGCCTCCGCCACCGGGCTGAAGCCGCCGCCCAAGAAGGCGGTTGCCCGGGGCAGCGGAGGCGCGGTCTCCAGCGTGAACCCGTACGCGTCCCGGGCCGGGCTGGAGGTGCTGCGCAAGGGCGGCAACGCCGTGGACGCGGCGGTGGCGACGGCGTCCGCGCTCGGTGTGGTCGAGCCCTACTCCGCGGGGGTGGGAGGCGGCGGCTACCTGGTGTACTACGACGCGAAGACCCGGAAGGTGCGCACCATCGACGGCCGGGAGACCGCGCCGGCGAAGATGCGCAAGGACTCGTTCCTCGACCCTGCCACGGGCAAGCCCCTCCCGTCGGAGGAGGCGGTCAACTCGGGCCTGTCCGTGGGTGTTCCGGGGACCCCGGCGACCTGGCAGAAGGCCCTGGACGACTGGGGGACGATGCCCCTGTCGAAGACGCTGCGGCCGGCCACGCGTCTGGCGGACGACGGTTTCGTGGTCAACGACGAGTTCCGGGCCCAGACCGCCATGAACGAGAAGCGGTTCCGCTACTTCCGGTCCACCAAGGACCTTTTCCTGCCGAACGGGAAGCTCCCCGTGGTCGGCTCTCTCTTCCGCAACCCGGATCTCGCCCGGACCTACCGGGAGCTGTCCCGCGACGGCGTGGACGCGCTCTACCACGGCGGCATCGGGCGGGATGTGGTGCGCACCGCACAGAAGCCGCCGATGGCCCCGGGGTCCGGCCACAAGGCCCGGCCCGGTCTGATGACCGAGCGCGACCTGGCCGCGTACGCGCCGGTCCCCCGCAAGCCGACCCGCACCGGCTACCACGGGCTGGACGTCTACTCCATGGCACCGTCCTCGTCCGGCGGCACCACCGTCGGTGAGGCGCTGAACATCCTGGAGGAGAAGGGGCTGTCCAAGGCCGACCGGACCCAGGCCCTCCACCGCTATCTGGAGGCCAGCCGGATCTCCTTCGCCGACCGCAACCGCTGGGTGGGTGACCCGGCCTTCTCGAAGGTGCCCACCCGGGCGCTGCTGTCCACGGGGTTCGCCGCGGAACGGGCCTGTCTGATCCGTCCGGACAAGGCGCTGACCAGTCCGCTCGCCCCCGGTGACCCGCGCCGTCCCGACGCGGGCTGCGACCGGGGCACCGGCACGAAGCAGCCGCACGAGGGGCCGTCGACCACCCATCTGGTGACGGCGGACCGCTGGGGCAACGTGGTGTCCTACACGCTGACGATCGAGCAGACCGGCGGCTCCGGCATCACCGTGCCCGGGCGCGGGTTCCTGCTCAACAACGAGCTGACCGACTTCGACTTCGCGCCCCTCGGGAAGGGCACCCCGGACCCGAACCTGCCCGGCCCCGGCAAGCGTCCGCGCAGCAGCATGTCGCCGACGATCGTGCTGCGGGACGGGAAGCCGCAGCTCGCCGTCGGTTCGCCGGGCGGTGCCACGATCATCACCACGGTGCTCCAGACCCTCGTCAACCGGCTCGACCTCGGGATGTCGCTGCCGGAGGCGGTCGCCGCACCGCGCATCTCGCAGCGGAACCAGGCGGCGACGGAGGCCGAGCCCGCCTTCCTGAAGTCGCCGGAGCGCAAGCGGCTGGAGCGTCTCGGCCACAGGTTCGTGCTCGCGCCGAAGGCCTTCACTCCCGCTCCGGAGATCGGGGCGGCTGCCGCTCTGGAGTTCCGGCGCGACGGGCGGATGACCGCGGTGGCCGAGCCCGAACGCCGCGGCGGCGGCTCGGCCATGGTGCTCCACGAGGACCGCTGACCTCGGCGCACGGCCCGTCCCGTCCATCCGGCACTGCTCGCGCCGGGTGGACGGGACGCTTGCGGTTCGGGGGCCGTGGGGGAAGCGGGCCGGCGCCCGCACCGGGAGCAAAGCCCCCCGGCCGCTGCCGGGTGTCAGCCCGCTCCTCTCCCCCGGTCCTTCTCGCAGACCGTGTCCCGGGCGGGCAGCTCGCCCGTCCGCAGGTAGTCGTTGACCGTCCGGTCGACGCAGCGGTTCGGGTACATGCTGTACACCCCGTGCACCTGGGCCCGGATGGTGACCATGCGGGAGTTGGGCATCCTGCGGTGCAGGCCGAGCCCGTTCCCGTAGCTGGTGCGGGGGTCACCGGTGGACTGGACGATCAGCCCGGGTGCGGCGTTGCCGGTGCGCACCGGTGGTTCCAGCGGCTCATTGGGCCAGAGGGCACACGGGTTCACCCCGTTGAACAACGGGCCGAACAGGGGTGCCTTCGCCCGGCTGCGCTCCACGTTCCTCCGGTACCAGGCCAGGTCGCGGGGCGCCCGGACGTCCCCGCACTGCAGGGCGAGCTGCAGCGAGTTCTGGGTGTCCATGTCGGCGGTGGGCCGGCCGAGGAACAGGGCGAGATCCTCGGTGGGGCGCACCGTGCGGCCCCGGGACGCGTCGTACAGCACCCGGATGTTCTTCGCCGCGCGGGCGAACTGCCGGTCGTCGGCCATCGTGGCGGCCAGCACCATGGGCACGAGCTGGCCGTCGGCGGTGTAGCGGCCCACGGTCAGCGGCTCCTTGGCGGCGCGGCGGGCGATGCCCTCGACGTTCGCCCGGACCTCCGCGGCCGTGCGCCCCAGGCCGTAGGTGCCGTCGCGGCGCGCCGCCCACCGTGCCCAGGCGTCGAGGAACCTCTCGTTCGCCGGGGCGGCGTCGCGGAGCATGGAGACGTTCCACCGGGCCGGGTCGATCGCGCTGTCCAGCAGCAGCCGGTCCGTCCGGCCGGGGAACATGTTCGCGTACGCGGCGCCGAGATAGGTGCCGTAGGAGACGCCGAAGTACGACGTCCGCCGCTCCCCCAGCACCTCTCGGAGCAGATCCATGTCCCGGGCGGTGTTCCGGGTGGTGAAGTGCCGCAGGTACGACAGGTTCTTCCCGTATCTCTTCCGGCAGCTGTCGACGAGCCGGGCCTCGTAACGGGCCTGGGCGCGGAAGCCGGCGGTGTCGTAGCCCGCGGAGCGGAGCCAGTGCCCGCTGGTTCCGCAGTGCAGGGCGCTGCTCCGGCCCACGCCCCGCGGGTCCATGCCCACCAGGTCGTAGCGGGCGGCCAGTTCGCGGCCCATGGCGGGGACGGACAGGAGCGGCATGTCGAGGGTGATGCCACCGGGGCCGCCGCTGTTGTGCATCATCACGCCGATGCGGTGCCGGGTGTCGGTGGCCTTGATCCGGGAGAAGCCGACGGTGATCGTGCGTCCTGCCGGTTTCCGGTAGTCCAGGGGAACCCGGATGGTGGCGCACCGGGCACCGGCCTCGTCGAGTTCCTCGTGCTCGCACGCGCGCCAGTCGGGGCGCTGCTCCACGAAGCGCCGCAGGGAGTCGGAGGCGGTGGCGGCGGCCGGCACCGTTGTGCCCGACGAGGCCCCCGCGATCCGGGCGGTGCTCCCGGGCTGTGGCGCCGCGGGGGCGGAGCCGGGGAGCACGGTGAACGCGGTGGCCGCGGCGAGGATGCCGACCGCCGCGAATCGTGCGGTGCGCGGGGCCGTCATGCGGGGCCACCTTCCGTCAGAAGTCGTCGGTGCACGGCTGCCTTTCGGGGTACGTGCCGGAAGATCCGGCCGACCGTGTCGGTCACGGCCTGGGCGGAGTCGGGGCCCGTTGCCGCCTCGTTGACGGCGACGAGCACGGCCCGGCCGTCCGCCCCGACGCCGCCCCGGGTACGGGTGCCCGGGAGAGTGCCGCCGTGTCCCCAGAACCAGCCGCCGCCCGCGGCCGGATCCAGCGGATAGCGGGCGAGCCCGAGGCCGTACTCGGCTCCGCGGGCGAGATCCGCCGGGACGGACGCCCTCAGCTGCGCGAGCTGGGCTGCCGGCAGCAGTGCGCCGGACAGCAGTGCGGTGAAGAAGACGGTGAGGTCCTGCGCGGTGGAGACGAGGGCACCTGCCGCCCCGATCCCGGAGATGTTGACGCAGGTGACTTCGCGGTGACCGCCGTTCTCCGTCGGCCGGTACGGCATCGGGTGAGGGCCGTGCAGCCGCTGCTCGGACCAACGGGGCCAGTAGGTGTGGGGCAGGCCGAGCGGTTGGATGACCCGGCGCTCCACCTCGTGCTCGTAGGAGTGCCCGGTGACCCGCTCGATGAGCATGCCCAGGAGGACGTAGTTGAGGTTGCAGTACTCCCAGCGTTCACCGGGCGGAAAACGCGGTGGGTACCGCAGCGTCAGGGCCACGACCTGCTCCGGCCGGCGGTGGCCCGGCGTCTCCACGTCCACGACCTGCTCGAAATCGGGCAGGCCGCTGGTGTGCTGAAGCAGCCGGCGGACACTGATGCGGCGTCCGTCGTGACCGTTGCCGTGCAGCGTCCCGGGCAGGTAGCGCTCCACCGGCGCGTCGAGCACGACCCGCCCGGCGGCCACGAGCTGGAGTACGACCGTGGCGATGAAGGACTTGGTGTTGCTTCCCACCCGAAGCCGCGAGCGGTGCGGGAACGGCCGGCCGGTGTCCAGGTCACCGGCTCCGGCCCCGATCTCGGTCACCCGGCCGGCGGCATCGGTGATGACGGCCTGTGCGCCCGGCAGGTTCTGGGTGGCGATCAGCGCGGTGAGTTCCCTGCGGACCGCGGCGCGATCGAGTGCGCTCGGGTCACGGGGCGTACGGGACGGTGCGGCATGGCCAGTGCCGGCGGCAGTGCCGGCAGCCAGCATGCCTACGGCCGATGCCGCGAGCCCGCGGAACACGTGGCGTCGGGTGGGACCGGGGCCGCCGCAGGGGAGGGGCGCAGTGGTGCGGCGCCCAGGAGTGGGATGGCGGCCGGTCACGGCGTGGCGTGCGGTCACCGATGGCGGCGGGCCGGACGGCGGGTCTCCCGGCCGACCGGCGTCCGATGGCGCTCCGGTGGTCTCTGTCATGCCTCAGGAGCCTTCCGGACCGGGGTCCTGCGAACCATGGCGCTCCCCACCCGACCGGTCCACCGGCCGGCTCCCGGGCCGTCCCGGGGGTGAGCAGGGGGGTGCCGGTGGGGAGAGCCCCCGGCGGCCGAGGCTCCGTTCCGATGCGCCGTCGGCCCGGCAGCCACTCCGGCGGCGATGCGGGAACAGCGATCGGCGCACCATCCGGCGCCGGCAACGGTGCGGAACCGTCGCCGGCTTCCCTTCCCCGCCATGAAGGGCCGGAACACCACCGCGTCACCCGAACACGACGGAGGGCCGCCCGATGGCTCGGGCGGCCCTGGCGTGGTGCTCCGGATCAGATGGCGAAGGCCGGTGAGGAGCCGTGCCCCTTGATCTGGACGGAGACACGGGTCCCGTTCGGGAACTTCACACCGTCCGACGCGAGCTTCCAGGTGAAACGGTGCGGATATCCGAGGTGGTCCGGCTCCGCGTCACGCTTCGCCTTTTCCCAGCCGCCCCACGCCTTGGCGGGCTCGCCGGGCTTCTTCACCATCTTGCGCACGTAGTACGAACCCCGCTCCGGAGTGGTGTACACCCCGGATACGGAATACACCTTGTCGGTCGCCGTGTCGGCCATCAGCACCATGGCCCGCGTGTTCGACGCATCGACGACGGTGTGCTCCTTCTTCACCGCGTGCGCGGGTGTTCCGGCGAACAGCGCCGCCACTGCGACACCGCCCGTGACGAAACCGGTCACAGCTTTCCGTGCCATATTCAAATTCTGTCCTTACCCCGTGAATCGGTCGATGAACGACGCCCTCACCCTAGTCCTTTCCCGATGTCCCTCAAACTCGGAATGCACAGGTCCGGAAGGCTTCGGCAAGCGCTCGGCGGACCACCGAAAACCCGCCCCCGGATCCGGCGGGACAGCCGGATCCGTTCGGGCCCGCACCCGCACACCAGGACGAATCGAGCGACATCGCACGTCACGCATCAGCAGGTCGGACCGATTCCGCACCGGCTTCCCCTACCCGGCCGGCGTTCGCAGCGGAGTCGAGAGGATCGATTCCGTTCGGCGTCCCCAGAACTGCTTTCCGGCACCGGTTCGGCGTTGCACAGCCCACCCGTCCCGTCCACAGGAACTCCCCGAACGGAATCTCTCACATCCGCCGGACCGCCCAGCTGTCGATGATATTCAGCGATGCGCGAGGAATTTCGCTTTCCCACCGATGAGGAGGCTTCCGGCACCGCCACCGTGAAGGAGAACTCCGGAGCCGGACGGCTACCGCTCCTCCGGTGGATAGCGGACGCCGTACTCGCGGGCGAAACGATTGGACGCGGTGGCGTGGCCCGTGAGGCGTTCGAGGTGGAAAGCGCGGGCGATCGAATGCATCTGGGCGTGCGTCACATGAAGCGCCCAGCGGTTCTCCGCGCTCTGGAAGCGCGCGTCGCGGACCGCGTCGGCCAGTCCGGGCGCGGGGTCGAGACGGAGACGGCCGGCGAGGTGGAGGAAGACCCTCAGCGCCGTCATCTCGCTCGGGCGGAGCAGGACTTCGCGGCGCCCGGGCGCCGGTTCGCTCCCGGTTCGGTGCGGCGGCGGTCCCCCGCGACGGGCTGTGGCGAAGAGCAGCACGTCGTGGCCGTCGGGGGTGAGCCGGGCCGCCCACTCGACCGGCTGCGGCTCCATCACGGCCCGCACCGCGTAGTCGGCGGTCTCGCACAGCCCGAGCCTCAGCAGTGCCTCGACGGACTCCCTGTTGATGCCGGACTTCTCGGTGACCCAGCCGTGACCGGTCCCGGCCTGCCCGTCCCGCACCTGCGTGAGCGTGGTGTGCTGCCAGTCGCTGATCCCCACCGCATCCCTCTCCTTCGCCGGAGGCCGAATGTATCGGCCGGGCAGGTGTTCTCGGCGGCGGTCGGCGAATCCGCTCCGTCGACGCCGCATCGGAGGGGGACCCGACAGTGCCGCGGTTCCCCTCCATGAGCCGCGCCCCGTGGGCGGCTCGCGGCGTGCTTCACGAACGTCTCGGCATCTCCCTCATCAGCCGGAACAGCCCTGCCGCACTGGGGCGATCTTGTTTTTCGGGGCACCCGGTCACCATGAAGGGCAGCGGCCCCGTGACGGGCAGGGACCTACGGTTCGACGGCTGGATCGCCGGAGTCGGAACCTCATCGGGCACGCGCCTGGTGCTCGGCCACTGGACGAGCTCGCCGTTCGGGCCGTTCAGCGACGTGATGATCGAGCAGCCGGACGGCGAACGGCTGCTGCTGGCCCCGGCTCCCGACATCGCGGAGTTCGTCGCCACCACCTACGTGTTCGACCGGGTGCTCGTGGTTCCGGTGACGGTCACGGCGGAAGCGGCCACCTGGACGGTCGAGGCAGGCACCTTGAGCCTTCGCTTCGGCATCGGCGGGCGCAGCGCGCTGGGCATCCTGCTCCGCGCGGTCCCCCGGCCCCTTGCCGCACTTCCCGCCTGGTCCGCACTGGTGAACCTGACCGCCCGGCTGCTGCCGCCCGGGGTGCGCACCCGGGGCACCGCGGGCGGCGGACGGCGGGAGCGGTACGACGCGCGGGACCACGCGCGGCTCCGCAACGCCACCGCGCTCCTGGACGGGCAGGATCTCGGCGCCCTCGCCCCCGTCGACCCTCCCGTGCGGTTCGGGTTCGGTTCGGTGCCCCGTGCACCCGCTCTGGTGCGCGTCACCACCACGGTGACGGTCCGAGGCCGACGCGCCCCCGTCCCTCCCGGCGGGCGAACCCCGCGTGCCCGGTGAGCGAGTTCCCGCAGAGTCTCCGGGCAGCACCCGCCGCCGCCCTGCATACCCGAGCCGCGAGCAAGCGCCTTCTCGACGAAATCCACCACGGACGTCTCATATCCGGGATAGCCTCCCAGATATGAGAACCGACTCCGCGTCCCCGAGCCGGGGCACCGAAGGGCTGGAGGGCCGGCTGGCCGCCCGGCTCGCCGAGCTGCGCACGGACAGGGGCTGGTCACTGGAGGAGCTGGCCCGGCACACGGACATCAGCCGCTCGACGCTGTCCCGGCTGGAACGGGCGGAGATCAGCCCGACGGCAGCGCTGCTCGGCTCCCTGTGCGCCGCGTACGGGCGGACGATGTCGCAGCTGCTGGCCGAAGTCGAGTCCGATTCCCCGCAGGTGGTCCGGGCCGCGCAGCAAACGGTGTGGCAGGACGGGCAGTCGGGATTCACCCGGCGTTCGGTTTCCCCACCGCTCCCCGGTCTGCGAGGCGAGGTCGTGGAGGGCCTGCTGAGGCCGGGTGCCGACATCTCCTACGACGAGCCGCCCGTCCCCGGCGTCGAGCAGCACATCTGGGTGCTGGACGGCGCGCTCGACGTCACTGCCTCAGGCGCGGTGCACGCGCTGCGGGAGGGCGACTGTCTGCGCTTCCGGCTGTGGGGACACTCGCGATTCCACAACCCCGGCCCCGAATCCGTCCGGTACGCCGTACTGGTGATCCTGCCATGAGCCGCCCTAGTGCGCCTCGCCGAGGACGTCCACACCCGGGGCCGCCGGGCCGGGTGCGCGTTGCGGATGCCCGGAGCGAGTCGGTCCCGCTCCGGCCCGCCACGTCAGCATCCCCCACCACTGCTCCCCGCCCCACCAAGTCACCGATCCACCGAGGGACCCCAATGCATCACGCCATCACCCGACTGTCGCCGCACGACTTCCGGGCCGCGGTGAGCGGCCTGGCCGGCCTGCTCACGGATGTCGTGGCGGAAGGCGCCTCGCTCGGCTTCCGCACTCCCTTCGACCGGAGCGCGGCAGCGGCCTGGTGGGCGGCCCGGCAGCCCGCCGTGGCCGACGGCAGCCTCGCCGTGTGGGTCGCCGAGGGGCCCGACGGCGACCTCACCGGCACCGTCGGCCTCGCCCTGGAGGCCAAGCCGAACGGCCGTCACCGGGCCGAGATCGTCAAACTCATGGTGCACCCCGGCGCCCAGGGGCACGGCTTGGGCCGGGCGCTGCTGACCGCAGCCGAACGAGGCGCGGCCGACGCCGGAGCGACCCTGCTGCTCCTCGACACCGAGACGGACAGCACCGCCGACCGCCTCTACGACTCCGCCGGCTGGAACCGGTACGGGGTCGTCCCCGGCTATGCGACCGACCCGGCCGGAGCGCTCCGCGACTGCAGCTTCTACTACAAGCAGCTCGCTTGAGCACCGGTGCGGAGCCCGCACCCGGTCCAGGCCCCCTGACGG
The DNA here is from genome assembly GCF_042891165.1 of Streptomyces sp. NPDC001922. NCBI lineage: Bacteria > Bacillati > Actinomycetota > Actinomycetes > Kitasatosporales > Streptomycetaceae > Streptomyces > Streptomyces sp. NPDC001922. The sequence goes on from NZ_JBIASV010000003.1 coordinate 59,013, forward strand.
AACGGGCCGGGCCCCGTTCCGCGGCAGTGGGGCAAGGCGAGCGCGAAGGAAGATCACTACCCTGCATGAGGGCTCTCCTGTGACAAGTCGACGGGCCGGCAACCGTGTCGGTGGGATATCGGCCGTCCTGCGGGACTGTCGGCGATCGATGGGCGATGTGCCGGTGGCCGCTGGAACGGTGGGTGTCGAGTTGCCCGCATGCAGCGGCAGCCGTCTTCCAGCCTGACCGGCGTCGACCCCGGTGCCGTCCCCGGACAGCCCCAGGCACCCGCGCGCCGGCGAACAAGCGTGCTCGGGCTCAGTTCTGGTGCAGTTCGTTGCGGCCGGGGCCGCCGGAGAGCTTGTCGGTGCCCGGGCCGCCCCACAGGACGTCGTCACCGCTGTTGCCCCACAGTGTGTCGTTACCCGCCTCGCCGTACAGCTCGTCGTTGCCCTTGCCGCCGTAGAGGACGTCGGCGCCGCCGCTGCCGTGCAGAACATCGTTGCCGTCGTCGCCGTGCAGATTGTTCTCCTCGCCGGTGCCGGTCAGGGAGTCGTTCCCGGCTCCGCCGGAGCAGTCCTGCCCGCAGTGGGTGAGGATGTCGTTCCCCGGGCCGCCGAAGGAGCCGAAGCCGAACGGACCACCGCCGCCGTCGAGGCGGTCGTCGCCGTCGTCCCCGTGGAGCATGGCGGACACGGGCCCCTTGAGCACGTCGTCGTCCTTGCCGCCGTGCACACCGGCCCATGCGTCGCTGTCCTGCTCGAGCGTCGCGGTGTCGTCCTTGTCGCCGAGGTCGATGTCGTAGCTGTCCGAGTCATCCGAGTTCTGCGGGATCTCGACCGCGCAGCGTACGACGGTGCGGTCACCCCGCGTGGGGTACGTGCACTCGTCCGAGCTCGCCGCACTCGCGTCGATAGCCATGTCGTACCGGTCGCGGAAGGTGAGGACGTAGTACGACTCGAATTCACCGCGGTGCTCGATCTCTTCGTCGACCGTCAGCTTGTTCAGCTGGCCGGGGGCGGCCTTGTACCAGAGCTCGCCGTCCTCGTGGACGACCGTGGCCGTGCCCCCCGGGGCTGCCTGGGCGGCCGGCGCGAGGGCGGTTGTGCCGAGGGCGAGGGCAAGGACGGCGGTAGCAGCGATGGTGCTGTGGATGCGCATGCGGAAGTAGCCCTTCGGAATGTCGGTGCGCCGTGGTGCTTGTGGTCAACGGGTCAGACAAGGGGCCCGGGGCCAGAGTTGTGCCATCGGTCATGAACACCTGCGGACCAGGCAATGTCCGGAACATGGACAGCTCGGGGTACGACGATCCCCCAAGACGATGCCCGGACCCGAACGTCCACGCGCTCCCCTCCCGTCAGCAGCCCTGGCGGGCGCGGAAGCCCCTTCGCTCCCCCGTGCCCGTCGTGGGCAGACTGTGCCGGCCCCGTCGTCCCCGTCGGCCGCGCCCGCTCCCGGAGGAACCGTTGAAGCTGCCCGTCACGCTCCACCGCGTCCGTCTCGGCCCCGCGGAGTTCACCGTGATCCGGCCCGCCCGGCCCCCGGACGGGGCGCGGACGGGGCGCGGACGGGGCGCGGCCACCCGAGGAGCAACGCGGTTCGCCCGGCCGCGATACCGGCCGCGCCGCCCGCCGGGCGGATGCAACGGACAGGGGCGCGCAACACCCCGCAGCACCGAACCGCCCTCCCTTTCAAGCCGGTTGCGGCCGCCCCCCGCCGTCCCCGCCGTCACCGGTGCCTCCAGCGTCCCCGCCTCCTCCCCCGCCTCCGGCAGCCGAAGCCGGAGCCCGCCCCCGTCCCAGGCTCCGGGGCAGCAGTTCGGTGGTGACGATCGCGGCCACCGCGGCCAGTACGGCGACCGGCACCATGTTCACGCCGCCGAGGAGCAGCACCACCAGCAGCAGTCCGCTGACCGGCAGCCGGAGCACCGAGGCGACCGACGCTGCCATGCCGGCCGCCATGGCCGGGACGACACCGAAGCCGGGCAGCGGGGAACACAGCAGTCCGGCGGCGCCGCCCAGGAACAGTGCGGGGAACACCGGTCCCCCGCGCAGGCTGCCCAGACACAGGGCGTACGCCACGGCCTTGCACGCCAGGACGGCCACCAGGTCCCAGCTCGCCCAGACCGTGGGATCGGACGCCATGCCCGCGAGGGCGGCCTCCCCGGACAGGGCGGCGTCCGCCGGGGAGCGGCCGGTGGCCACCGCGTACAGGGAGCAGGAGGCCGCGGCGGCGACCGCGCAGATCAGGGTGTGCCGGACGGGCCGGGCCGCGACGAAGCGCTCCGCCCGACGTCCGCCGGCGAGGACCAGATGGGTGGTGGCGCCGACGGCGACGGCCAGCAGCAGTCCCCAGGCGGCATCGCCCACGTCGGGAAGTCCGGAGGTGGGCAGTCCGATGTCGAGACTGCCGGTCTCGAATCCGGTCCACCGGCCGAAGCCGGTGAACACCAGCGACCCGACCCCGCTGGCGAGCAGCGCGGGCAGCATGATCAGCAGCAGCTGCGTCCCGCCGACTCCGCTGACCTCGATCAGGAGCACGGCCCCCACCAACGCGTTGCCGAAGATCGCGGAGAGTGCGGAGGCAGCGCCCGCGGCTCCGAGGAGTGCGCTGCCCTGCGTGCTCTGTTCGGCCCGGACGAGCTTGCTGAACAGCAGGGCCAGGCCCCCGCCCAGGGCGATCAGCGGTGCCTCGGGACCCAGGACCGCCCCGAACGGCAGGCTTGCTGCGGCGGCCAGCAGCACGCCGGGCAGAGCCTCGGTGGTGGCGCCTCCCGCGTGGAGCCCGTCCGCGGGGATGTGACCGCCCTTCCCCGGCAGGCGCGTGGCGACGAGGGCGACGACGGTTCCGGGGACCAGGGCGAGCGGCAGCGGCCACCACCAGGGCGGATCCGTCCAACCGGCGGCATGCGGCAGCTCGTCCCAGAGGGCGTGCTCCAGTTCGTTGATGCCCACCAGGAACCAGAAGGCGGCCAGGGACACGGGGACGCCGATCAGGGCGCAGAAGACCAGGCCGCGCAGGTATCCGGGGCTGCGGAGCACCTCCCGCAGCCGGTCGGGGCCGGGCGGCTGCGGTTCCCGGGCCGGCGGGGTGGGCGCGGTCATGAGGGCTCGTCCGCCAGTTCCGCGTCGCTGAGCGGCTGGAGCTTCCCGTGGGTGTCGAGCCAGTAGAGGAACACCAGGGCGGGGCCGACGAGCACGACGGCGATGAGGGTGACGATGAGCAGCCACCGCAGCGTCGCGGGAGATCCGGCGCCTTCGGCGACGGTGAGGGAGGTGGGCACCAGGTACGGCCGCTGGGCGATCCCCCATGCGGCCACGACCAGGGCGACCGAGCCGAGGGCGGTGCCGCGGGACCAGGTGGTGGCGCCCCGCAGGAGCAGCAGCACGGTGGCGACGGCGCATCCGGCGGCGACGGCGACGAGCACGAGTCCGGTCCCGTGGGTGAGCCCGTAGTGGACATGTCGCGCGTCGTCGCGGGTGACGCGCAGGCCGGCGAGGGCCAGTACGGCGAGCACCGCCAGGCTCAGCAGGCCGCGGCGGCGGAAGTACCCGACGAGGGCGTCCTCGCCCAGCCGGCGGGCGTCGCCGGTGAGGAAGACCGCGCCGAGGAAGGCGCTCGCGGCGACGGCGAGGAGTCCGGCGATGACGGAGGTGGGGTTGGACCAGGCATCGGCGGAGGCAGTGGTTCCGGTGCCGACCTTGCCGGTGGCCACGCCGCCCACCGCGGCGCCGAGGAAGAACGGCGTGAGCACGGAGGCGATGGCGAACGCCGCTCCGTAGACCCGCCGTCCGGCGAGCCGCCGGGTGGGCTTCCGCAGGGCGAACCCGGCGCCGCGCAGGACGAGTCCGACGGCTGCGAGCGCGAGCGGCAGCCACATCGCGGAGAACACGATGCGGAACAGCTCGGGGAAGCCGGTCCACATGAGGACGAGGACGAAGATCAGCCAGACGTTGTTCACTTCCCACACCGGCGCCATGGCGTGGTCGATCAGCCGGCGGGGGGCGCTGCCGCGGTCCGCTCCGCCGGCCACCAGGTCCCAGAAGCCGGCGCCGTAGTCGGTGCCGCCCCCGCAGGCGTAGGCGGCGACGGCGAGGACGAGAATCCAGGCGATGACGGCCTCGATCATGGGGTTCCACCCGGGGTCCGGTCGGAAGGGGGTCCGGGAGGGGAGCCGTCGGCCGGGCCGGCGCGGGCCGCGGCCGGTTCCGGGGCGGGCCCGTACGGGGTGTGGTCCTCCGGACTGTCGCCGCGCGCTCCGGGCCCGGCCAGGCCCTCGTCGGCCATCCGCCACCGGGTGCGCATGTTCAGGACGACGGCGAGGAACGCGCCGAAGATGAGCACATAGACGACCACCACCACACTGAGCATCGCCCACAGGGCCTCGGCGCGGGTGGCGGTCACCGCTTCGGAGACCCGCATGACCTGGTACACGATCCACGGCTGGCGCCCCACCTCGGTGGTGATCCAGCCGCACTCCACGGTGATCAGACAGGCCACCCCGGCGCAGGCGGCGCACCGGAAGAACCAGCGCGAGGCGGGCAGGTCCCGTCGCCGCCACCAGCTCCAGGCGTACCAGAGAGCCAGCAGCGCCAGCAGGGAGCCGAGAATGACCATGGTGTCGAACGCCCAGTGGGCGATGGTGGCCTGCCGGGCCGTCGGCCGGGCGTCGGCGGGGACGGAGGTCAGCCCGGTGACCTTCGTGTCCGGGCTGAAGCCGGCGAGGATCGAGTCGAGCTGGGGGATCTTGATGCCGCCGGTCACGGAACCGTCGGGGTGCATCCGGCCGAAGAGGTATTCGGGTACGTGGGTGTCGGTCCGCCAGACCAGTTCGGTGGCGGCGAACTTCACGGGCTGCTTCTGGTAGACGCTGCGGGCGATGGAGTCGCCGACCACGAACTGCACCGGGCTCAGTACGGCGGCCACGGTGAAGGGCAGGGTGAATCCGAGCCGGTGGTAGCGGTCCCGGCGCCCGCGTAGCCAGCCGACCGCGTAGACCCCGGCGACGACGTATCCGGCGGTGAGGACCATCGCGATCACGAAGTGCCAGTACTGCGGGCCGAACATGGGGGTGAACACGGCGCGCCGCAGGTCGACGTCGACGGGGCTGCCCGAGCTGTCGAGGCGGAATCCCCGGGGGGTGTTCATCCAGGAGTTGGCGGCGAGGATGCCGAAGGCGCCCATCAGGGCGGCGGCGGGGAGCGGCAGTCCGAGCCAGAAGTGGGTCCACGGCTTCAGCCGGCTCCAGCCGTAGAGGTAGATGGCGATCAGGACGGCCTCGAGGAAGAACGCCCAGGCCTCCACGCCGAACCCGATACCGAAGACGTCTCCCCAGCGGCCCATCATCCCCGGCCACAGCAGGCCGAATTCGAAGGACAGCACGGTGCCGGTGACGATGCCCACGGCGAACTGGACGGCCATGATCGCGGACCAGCGCCGGGCGAGCAGGAGGGCGACGGCGTCGTTGGTGCGCAGGGCGCGGTAGTGCATCAGCAGTGTGAGGAACGGCAGGGCGACGCCGAAGGGCACGAGGAGGATGTGGGAGGCGAGGGTGAACGCCATGAGCTCCCGGGCGGGCAGCAGTTGTGCGGGGGTGCCGGTGATGAGCTCGGGGGCGAGGTGCAGTTCCCGGCCGAAGCGCAGTGCCGAGGCGGCGTGCAGTTCCGAGGCGAGGTGCAGTCCCGGGGCGAGGTTCATGCGGGCCTCCCGGCCCGGTGCGGTGCCAGAGCCCCGGAGGTGAAGGCGCGTTCCCGGCGGTTCCCGGTGAGGAAGACGATCAGCCAGGTGGGGAGGGCGCCGAGCCGGCTGCGGAATCCGGTCAGGAAGGCGATGTGGATGAACAGCCAGATCAGCCAGGCGAGCACGCCGGAGATCTGCAGCCGGCCCCGTTTGACGACGGCTCGGCCGCGGCTGATGTAGGCGGCGCTGCCCAGGTCGTGGTAGCTGAAGGGGCGGGGTGCCGCGGTGCGGTGCTCGACGCTGTGCCGGATCTGCCGGGCCGCGTACAGCCCGGCCTGCATGGCGACCTCGGCCAGTCCGGGCAGTCCGTTCAGGCTCATCAGGTCGCCCGCGACCCGGATCTCGGGGTGCCCGGGGATGGTGAGGTAGGGGTCGACGACGATGCGTCCGGCCCGGTCCTGCTCGGCTCCGGTCGCCCGGGCCACCGCGTCGGCCAGCGGCGGGGCCTGGACGCCCGCGGTCCACAGCACGGTTCCGGCCGGGATGTCCGTGGTCGCGCCGTCCCGGGAGCGGACGGTGAGGCCCCGGTCGTCGACCCGGGTGACCAGGGTGCCGAGCCGCAGTTCGACGCCGAGCTGTGCCAGGGTGCGTTCGGTGCGCCGGGCGAGTTCCGGGCCGAACGAGCCGAGTGCCGCGTCCCCGCCCTCGAAGAGCAGCACCCGGGCCCGGCCGGAGTCGATCGCGGAGAATTCCCGGTCGAGGGTGCGGGTGGCGATCTCGTGGATCTGCCCCGCCAGCTCCACGCCGGTGGGACCGGCTCCGACCAGGGCGAACGTCAGCCAGCGGTCCCGCTCCTCCGGGTCCGTGGCGACTTCCGCCAGCTCGAACGCCCGGTAGATCCGGCGGCGGATCGCCAGAGCGTCGTCGAGGGTCTTCATGCCCGGCGCGTGTGCGGCGAACTCGTCGTGGCCGAAGTAGGACTGCTGCACCCCGGCGGCGACGATCAGGTCGTCGTAGGGGAGCTCCAGCTGTGTCCCGTCGGGCCGGTCGGCGTACAGCACGCGGCCCGCCGCATCCAGGCCGGTGGCCTCGGCCAGGACGCAGCGGACGTTGGAGTGCCGGCGGAGTACGGACCGCAGCGGCCGGGCGATCTGCCCTTCGGAGAGGATGCCGGTGGCGCACTGGTAGAGCAGGGGCTGGAACAGATGGTGGGCGCAGCGGTCGACCAGGGTCACGGCGACGGGCGAGTGGCGGAATTCCCGCGCGGCGAACAGCCCGGCGAATCCGCCGCCGACGATCACCACCCGCCGCGGCGACACATGGTCCTGCACGCTGTTCTCCCTTGTCCGTCCCGGCCGGGTCTGCGTCCGCCGCGGCGCCGGTGACGGCGCGGGCCGTCCGATGAGGTGACGGCCGCGGCAGCGGGCCGTCAGCCGCCGGTGGCGAAGCCGGGGAAGAGGGTCATGCCGCCGTCGACGTAGAGGGTGGTGCCGATGACGTAGTCCAGCAGGTCGGAGGCGAGGACGACCGCGGCGTCGGCGATGTCCTCGGGGACGCCGATCCGGCCGTACGGGATGAGCGTCATGAGGTCGGCCTCGGCCTGCTGCGTCTCCCAGGCGTCGCGGTTGATCGGTGTCTTGATGGCGCCGGGGCCGATGGCGTTCACCCGGATCTTCTGTGGCGCGAGTTCCTGCGCCATGGTCGCCATGAGCATCTGCACTCCGCCCTTGGACGACGCGTAGTTCACATGGCCGGCCCACGGGATGATCTGGTGGACCGAACTCATGCAGATGATCTTGCCCGCGGAGCGGGAGACCTCGGGGACGACGCCGCGGCGCAGGAACTCCTTGACCGCTTCCCGGGCGCACAGGAACTGCCCCGTCAGGTTGACCTCGATGACCTTGTGCCAGGAGTCGAGGGACATGTCGGTGAGCGAGGCGTCCCGCTGGAGTCCGGCGTTGGCGACCAGGATGTCGATGGTGCCGAGCTCGTCGACCATCCGGGAGATCATGCCGACGACCTGGTCCTCCTGCGACACATCCGCCTCGTGCGCATAGGACCGTACGCCGAACCCCTCGATCTCCTTCACCACACCCTCGGCGGCGGGCCGGTCGGCCACGTAGTTGACGACGACATCCGCGCCGGCCCGTCCGAGAGCGATCGCGGTCGCCTTGCCGATCCCGGAATTGGCCCCGGTGACCAGCGCTTTCTGACCGCGGAGCAGCGGTACGGAGAAGTCCTTGCGGTCCGCGCGGGTACTGGTGTTCACTGCCGTCTCCTCACCGGTGGACGGGAAAGTCCCGGGTCTCCACGGTCGAGAGAACACCACCGGGGACGCGCGGCGTGGATCACCCCGCGCCTTTCGCCCGCCGGGGCGAGAGACGTCAAGCCAATGGCCCAAGGCGCACGGTGCCCCGCAGGTGTGTACGGGCACCGCACGCCGTGGTGGTGACGCTTCGTCGGATGGAGTCACCCCAGACGGTCGGCGATGTGGTCGCCGACGCGCAGGGCATTGGCCATCGCGGTCAGGGACGGGTTCACCGCTCCGATGCTCGGGAAGAAGCTGGTGTCCACGACGTAGAGGTTGTCGAGGTCGTGGGCCTTGCAGTCCGGGTCGAGCGCCGAGGTGCGGGGGTCGGTGCCGAACCGCACCGTCCCGGCCTGGTGCGCGGTGGCACCGATCGGCATGCCCTTGTGCAGGTAGATGCTGTGCGACAGCAGATGGTGCTCGTGCATGCCGAGGTGTCCGAGCATCTTCTGCAGCTTGTGCCGCAGCCGCTCGAGGGCGACGACATTGTTCCCCTCGTCCAGCGCCAGGTGGACCCGGCCGTCGCCGTCGAGCGTCACCCGGCTCTCCGGCAGCGGAAGGTCCTCGGCGCAGAGCCAGAAGTCGACCGCGTGGTGGGCGAGTACCTCGAACGGCATGTCCGGTGCGAGGGACCCCGCCCATCGCGGGGCCTCGGCGTGGATCTGTTCGGCGTCGGACTTGCCCAGCATCTGGATGCCGCCCAGCGGGTAGTCCCAGTCCTCCGAGCCCAGGTACCAGTCGTTGACGGCGAGGGTCTTCTGGAAGCGGGTGTCGTTGGGTTCCTTCGACACGGCCATCAGGGCCAGGTTGTTGTGCCGCATGTAGTGCCGTCCCACCACGTCCGAGCTGTTGGCGAGGCCGCGGGGGTGCCGGTCGTTCGCCGAACGCAGCAGCAACAGAGCCGAGTTCACCGCTCCGCACGCCACAGCGACGATGTCCGCCCGGAAGACGACGGTGTCCTCCTCCGCGACCCGGGCGACGACCCCGGTGACGCGCCGTCCGGAGTCGTCGGTCTCCAGGCGCTGGACGTGGGCGTGGGTGATCAGGCGGACATTGGGGTGTTCCAGGGCCGGGTCGACGCAGACGACCTGTGCGTCGGACTTGCCGCCGACCAGGCAGGGGAAGCCGTCGACCCGGTCGCAGCGGATGCACACGCTGGACCGGGTCGCCCCGCCCTGCTCGTCCTGGGTGAGGTCGACGCCGATCGGCAGGTGGAACGGGTGCAGGCCGCGCTTCTCCAGATCGTCGCTGAGCTGCTGGATCCGCGGTTCGTGCTGGACCGGCGGGTGGGCGTACTGCGCGCTCGCCGGCCCCTCGGTGGGGTCCTCACCGTGCTGCCCGTGCACCCGGTAGAGGTGTTCGGCCCGGGTGTAGTACGGCTCGAAGTCCTCGTACCGGAGCGGCCAGGCCGGTGAGATGCCGTCCTGGTGCCGGATCTCGCCGAAGTCCTCCGGGCGCAGCCGGAACAGGGCGGCGCCGTAGAACTTGGTGTTGCCCCCGACGTAGTAGTTGATCTCCGGCGGGAATTCACGGCCGTGCTTGTCGAGCCAGAATTCCGGGGCCCGGTACTTCCCGGCGACGAAGACGGCCTTCGATTCCCAGTTGTCCCGCTCCCGGGGCAGATACCCGCCCCGCTCCAGCAGCAGGATCCGCTTGCCGGACTCCGCCAGCCGGTGGGCCAGGGTGCCGCCTCCAGCACCGGTGCCGATGATGATGACGTCGTAGTCCTGATCCTCAGCCACGGGACCCCCTCGGGTCGATACGGGGATACGGGACGACGGAGATGCGGGAGACGCGATGCAGGGGACCGGGACGGCGTCCGCCCGGCGCCTCGCTTCCCGGTGCCGTTCCTGGCAGGTTCTCCCGCCCTCGCACGGCCCGCATCACCCGCACCGGGTGATGCCGTGCGGCCGGGCTCGTGCCGGTGCTCCGGGCCGGTCGCGCAGATGTGTCGCTGACGACATCACCCCAGGTCAACGGCATGACCTCAGGGCACTGCGCCGCCGGGCCGGGCATCGGAGGGGGCCGGACGGCCGGGGTGCGGCGCGACGGGCCGCGACGGGATTTCACCCGGTCCGGGTGAGGACACCACCACACCGCCGTCGGAAGCTGAAATCCCAGCCGAAGCGAGGAAATCCCATGACAGAGACACGTGAGCGCCCCGACGCGGGCAATGACCGCCCCACCGACGGTACCGACGCACTGGCCAGTGGGCTGGTGGTCTTCGCCGCGGTCATGCTGGTCATCGGCGGTGTTCTCAACATCTTCCGCGGCATCATGGCCATCGCCAAGGACGACATCTTCGTCAACACGCCGAACTACGTCTTCGCCTTCGACGTGTCCAGCTGGGGATGGATCCATCTCGTGCTGGGAGCCCTGGCCCTGCTCGCGGGCCTCGCCCTGTTCCGGGACGCGCTCTGGGCGCGGGCCGTCGGCGTCCTGCTGGCCGGGCTGCTGCTCCTGACGTGCTTCCTGTCCCTGCCGTACTACCCGCTCTGGTCGATCGTGCTGATCGCCGTGTACGGCTTCGTCATCTGGGCGCTGTGCGTCGCGCCGCGGGAACACCTCCGACCGTAGCCCGGACCGGGACCGGCCGGGACGCGGCCGGTCCCGCTCCGCGGGCCCCTCGGGGCAGAGGCCGGGACCGGCCGCAACGGGGCCGGGACCGCTCGGGGCGGGGAGCCCATGCGCCGGTGAGCGCGGCTCTCCACGCCCCGGCGCCACCTCGGCGGCCGACACGCCGGGTGGCGCCGGGGCTGCGTTGCGGACGCTGCACTCCCCCGGCCCGGGGCCAGACGATCTTTACAGTGAGGACATGTCCCCGGCCCTTACGGTGGCCGCATGCAGATTCAGCCAGTGGATCCCAGGGACTCCTCCTGGGAGCAGGACCACGCGGTGTACCGCGTCTCGTTCCTGGACACCGTGAACAACCAGGCACATGACTTCGAGATCTCCAACTCCCCGGTCGAGGACGTCCTGCTCTGGACGCGCGAATTCGCCGGGGAGCGCGGCTTGTCGTACACGCTGTACGTGAAGGTCACCGACGGGGGGCAGCAAGGTCTGGTCCGGATCAGCGGAGTCCCGGGCGATCTCTCGGCGTAACGTGATGAGACGTCATTTTCACTGACAGACAGTCGAGTTGGTCTTCCCTCAGGGGAAGGCCGCCCGCGCCGGGCCGGCCGCCGGAGAGCCGGCCCCGGCCATGCCTCCGGCCACCGGATGGACGGCCAAGGCCTGGTTGTGGAGGTCATGGTCCTGGCCGGAGTGGGCTCGCCCCAGGACGCCGTCGAAGCGGTCGTGCGGGACTACATCGCCCGCGGGCACCGCACCGAGGCCCGCACCGAGCACCAGGACGACAGCCTGCGCGAGGTGGAGGCCAAGCCGCAGGATCCGCAGGGCTGACCCGGCGGGCGTACCGGCGTCCTGGCCGTACGCCCCTGCCACCGCCCGGCTCCCGCGGGACGGTGGCCGTGCGCCCCCTCGCGTACCAGTCGTACCGTCGCCGTGACCCCGGACCCGTACGTCTCGTGCCGCGCGGCGGCCGGGGTCAGTCGCGCGGAACCGCGGTGCGCCGTGCGACGACGGTGTCGAAGAAGGCCCAGCCGTCCATCTCCTCGGTCCGGGGGCTTTCGGGACGCCAGCCCGCGGCCAGCGCTTCGTCGAGGAGCGCCCGGACGGTCCCCGGCTCGTGCAGGTTCAGACATCCGCCCCCGACGGTGCCGACCATTCCGGAGGGCACGGTCCCGCCCGGCTCGAACCGCCCCGGACCTCCCGGGAAGAGGATGCGGACACAGCCTCGCGCCCGGAGCAGCCGGAGGGTGACGATGTCACAGCAGTCCTCGAACCCGCCGCCGTCCAGCGCCTGGTGACTGTGGCCCAACGACCACAGATACGTGTTCCCGTCGGCCACGAGGCGCCGTGCGTTCCTCCTGTTGCGAGCCATCGGCCGATCGTAGCCGCGAGCCGCTGACCGCTCCGGTGACGGTGCCGGCGTGGGGGTCGCGCTCCCTCAGGGACCACGTGCTTGACATCAAGTCCGGTTCAGTTTCTACGGTCTTCGATGTCGAAACAGTTCCGAACCCATGAAGGAGCGCCCCCCATGCAGTATTCGCACAGCGACGCCGAACTGATTCACCAGCCCATCGGCTACTGGAGCTGGGCCGCCTACAAGGCCGTCATCAGCCGCACCCGCGGCGCGCTCGCCGAGCTGGGCACCACCCAGCCGCAGTGGTGGGTCCTGGCGCAGATCGCCCGGTCCGGCACGGTGAGAACCCGCGACGAGGTGTCCGCCGTGCTCCGGAACTATCTCGACGTGGGCGAGGAGGGGCTGCAGGCGGAGATCGACGCGACTCTCGGCCGTGGGTGGGTCACCGAGGACGGCTCGGGCCGGCTCACCCTCACCCCGGAAGGGAAGACATTCTTCGACAGGGCGGCCGCGCTGCAGGGCGAGTTGTGGGCGGAGCGGCACGCCGGTGTCACGGACGAGGAGTATCTGACCACCCTCAAGGTGTTGCAGCGGTTCATCCACAACACGGGGGGTCAGGCCTGGCATCACTAGGTGTACTGACCGGAGACGTTGATTGAGAGCAGGGTGTTCCGCTCGGCAGTCACGAGGCCGGGGTTGAGTGCCTTTCAACCAGGTCTCTGGCGAGCTGACTGATGCGTTCGCGGGCTGTCTCTGGGGTGAGTATCTCGATGTGGTCGCCGAACTGGAGGAGCTGACGCACTGACTCGATGTCGGGGTAGCGGACGACGACGGTGCACCAGCCGTTTTCCGCGTCGGAGACGTCGTGGATGCGGTTGCCGAGGATGCGCCGCGCCAGGTCGAGTCCATTTTCTGGCAGGCGGACGGTCACGCTCACGCGACCTTGCCCCTCGGTGCGTTCCTTCAACGCGGCCCATCTGGTGCGGAGGGTTTCGCTTGGTCGGAGAGCAGCTGGCGCGTCGAGTTGTTCGTAGGACGAGAGTCGTTCCAGAGCGAACAGCCGACCGTTCCCCTGGTCATCGGCGATGAGATACCAGCGACCGGATTTCGCGACGATCCCGTACGGGTCGACCACCCGCGTTGAGGCCTGATTCTCGGCGCTGCGCCGGTATTGGATTCGCAGCCGGCGGCGGTGTCGCAGTGCCGAGGCCAGATCCGATACGTCGACCCCTGCCTCTGAGTCAGCAAACCACGCGGTGCTGTCTACCAGCACCAGGTCCGCCAGTTGCAGCAGGCTCGGCGATCCAGGTGCTGCAGCCTGCCGAGCGGCGATCTTGCGTGCGGCCGACTCCCACACCGCAGACAGACCCATACGCTCAAGTTGCGCGCTGTCCAAACCGGCTACGGAGAGTGCCTCCAGCTCTGATGGTTCCAGATGCGATGCGTTGAGCCGTGCACTGGGGAGCAAGACGATCCCGCCGTTCCGCCCGCGTTCGGCATAGACAGGCACACCTGCTGTCGAGAGCGCCTCGACATCCCGCAGCACGGTCCGCCGAGACACTTCCAGACGTCCGGCGAGCTCGGTGGTGGTGATGCGCTGACGGGTCTGCAGGAGCAGCAAGAGATGCAACAGCCTCGAAGCCTTCATACTGACCAACCTTTGCAGAAAAGGTGACAGGCTCTGTCGCGATGCGGCGGTCAACTGGAGCAGTACCGAGAATTCAACGATGTGAGGAGCGCACTATGCCCGCACCCAACCTGTTCCTGATCGGCGTCCGCGACGCCGAGACCGCTACCGCCTTCTACAGCGACCTGTTCGAGATCGAACCGACCTTCATCAGTCCCCACTACGTAGCTTTCGAGGTTGCCCCCGGCGTCCTGTTCGCGCTGTGGACGGGCTACAGCGAGCATGCGGTCCCGAGCACCCCTCGAACGAGCGAAGTCGGACTGATGGTCCCAGGAGGAGCGACCGCGATTGACGAGATCTTCGCGAGCTGGGTCTCGAAGGGAGTCCATGTCGCGGAGGAGCCACACGACGCTGTCTTCGGTCGCACGTTCGTCATCACGGACCCCGACGGCAACCTCATCCGGGTCTCCCCGGTGGACTGATCTTCACGCCCTCTACCCACACTTCTAGTTGTCGAAGGGCCGCCCGCACCCCTTGTGTTCTAGGAGTCGTTGCAACACCCCAGCTCAGGGGATGCAATGGACTTCGAGATCCGAAAGGTGCGGACAGCTCAGGGGCCTGTGAGGCTGAGCCGGGAGCGGGCGGCATACTCCCAGCTCATGCAGCAGGGGCACAGCAACGCCGAGGCATGCCGGATCGTCGGCATCAGTGACCGCACGGGCCGGAAGTGGCTCAACGGCCGCAGCGCCGACCGTCGACAGAAGGCGGCACCACCGATTCGTGTGGTGGTGCCGCCTTCCGGCGTGTCCAGGTACCTGCGCGAGGACGAACGCATCCACATCGCGGACCGTCTGCGGGAGAAGGCCACGGTCCGGTCGATAGCCGCCGAGCTAGGCCGCAGCCCCTCCACGGTCAGCCGGGAGATTCGCCGCAACCGTACCGACGGGACCCGCGGCCAGTGGCACTACCGCCCGCACGCCGCCCAGGCCCGCGCCGATGCCCGCCGGCCCCGCCCCAAGCACCGCAAGATCAGCCGGAACACCGAGCTGCGGGACACCGTGCAGGCGATGCTGGATGAGAAATGGAGCCCTGAGCAGATATGCCAGGCTCTGCGGGCACAGTTCCCCGACCGGCCGGAGATGCACGTGGTCCACGAGACCGTCTACCAGGCGCTCTACGTCCAAGGCCGGGGCCAGTTTCGGCGGGAACTCGCCGGCGCCCTGCGTTCCGGCCGTGCCCGCCGCAGGCCCCAGCGGCAGGCGAACTGCCGCCAGCCCCGGTTCACCACCCCGATGGTGATGATCAGCGAACGGCCCGCCGAGGCCGAGGACCGGGCCCTGCCCGGCCACTGGGAAGGCGATCTGATCATCGGCAAGGACGGGAAGTCCGCGATCGGCACCCTCGTCGAGCGCGCAACCCGCTACGTGATGCTGCTGCACCTGCCGGGCGACCACGGAGCCGAGGCTGTCCTGGGCGCCCTGACGGCCACCGCCCAGACCCTGCCCGAACACCTGAAGCGGTCCCTGACCTGGGACCAGGGCAGCGAGATGGCCCGGCACGCGGACTTCACTCTCGCCACCGACATCCCGGTCTACTTCTGCGACCCCGCCAGCCCCTGGCAGCGTGGCTCCAACGAGAACACGAACGGCCTGCTGCGGCAGTACTTCCCCAAGGGAACGGACCTCTCCGCCCACACCCCGGAGCATCTGGTCGCCGTCGCCGACCAGCTCAACCGCCGCCCACGCAAAACGCTCGGCTGGGAAACCCCAGCCGAGCGCCTGCATAAACTGCTCGCGGCCTGATCAACACGACCACGTGTTGCGACGACCCCTAGAAACCGCCCCCGATGGTCGGCCCTTCAGGCTGTCCAGGAGCTCAAACATCGCACCGCGTCGCGACACCGGGCAAGTCACGCAACGCCTACGGCGGCCCGAAGCTCGGATATGCGTTCGTGCACACCGTCATCGACGACCACTCCCGCGTCGCCTACACCGAGGTCCACGATGACGAGACGGCCGTGACCGCAGTCGGCGTGCTGCATCGCGCGGTGGAGTGGTTCGCCGAGCGCGGCGTCACCATCGAGAGGGTTCTCTCCGACAACGGCGGCGCCTACCGGTCCTACCTGTGGCGCGACACGTGCGACACCCTCTCGATCACGCCGAAGTACACGCGCCCTTACCGTCCGCAGACCAACGGCAAGGTCGAACGCTTCCACCGCACCATGGCCGACGGCTGGGCCTACGCCCGCTGCTACACCAGCGAGCAACAACGCCGAGACGCCCTGCCACCGTGGCTGCACCAGTACAACCAGCACCGTCCGCACAGCGCTTGCGGCAACCAGCCCCCATTCTCACGGTTGATCAACCTCCCCGATCAGTACAACTAGGCAGTGCCCGAGGAGTCGTGTGGGCGGCCATCTCTCTCCTGCTCCGGTGGGCCGCGTTACACCTCGTGCACCTGGATCGGGCACTCGAACGCGCCCTACCGGGCACGACGAGGAGGAGGGCCTCGCTGGACAGAGGTCCACCGAGGCATCGCTCGACGGTCCTGCGTTGCCCATCACCTGCGTGACGGCTTCTGCTCGATGACAACCGAGAACGAGCAGATGATCCGAACGAAACGACCGAGTCCGCGCGACATCGGCCCGCCGTCCGCACAGCGAACCCGTTCCCCCGAACCGACACACTCCCGACCAGGCGCGATGAACCGACATCAACCCCGAGGGGTAACAAATTCGGAAAATCGCTTGGTAAGGTATGAGTTCAGCGACCCGGACAAAGGAATCATCATGCCCATACCCGGCTCCCCCGATGACTCCGCATCCACGAGCCGGCAGTCGCAGGGCCAGGACCAGGGCGTGTGGGCTCCGCCGTCCCGGCCCGGCGGCGGGCCCTACTGGCCGTATCCGATGCAGGCTCCGCAGCCCCGTAACGGCATGGGCACCGCGGCCCTGATACTCGGCCTCGTCGGTGTCGTCCTCGGCCTGTTCATCATCCTGTTCTGGCTGTCGTGGCTACCGGCCCTGCTGGCCGTGATCTTCGGCGCCATCGGACTCCGCCACGCACGCAAGGGCCTTGCGACCAACCAGGCACTGGCCGTCAGTGGTCTCGCCCTGGGCATCGTCGGCCTGCTGATCGCTGCCGGCAGCGCAGTGTTCACGGTGGTGACGGTCACACAGGTCGTCGACGACAGTCGCGCGAAGGTCAAGAAGGAGGCCGAGGAGACCAGGAAGGAGGCTCGGGAAGCCCGGGAGTCGGCAGCGGCCGTGGAGAAGGGCCGGCACCTCTCCTTCGGTGAGCCGTACACCTTCGGCGACGGCCTGAAAGTCACGGTGTCCAAGCCGGCACCCTTCACCCCGGACTCGTTCGCCCACGGTCACGCCAAGGGCAACAAGGCCGTTCAGGTCACGGTCACCGTGGTCAACCAGGGCACCCGGCGGGTCGCGGTCGAGACCGGCCTGCCCGAGGTCAACGACGCGGACGGCGCCTCCGCGGAGTTGGTGATCGACGGAAGCGGACGCCAGAAGGTCATCACCGGATACGTCCTGCCCGGCAGGAAAGCTGTCGGCAAGTACGCCTTCTCGTTGCCGCCCGATGCCGCGGACCGGATCGAGGTCGAGTTCAGCCCTGACGCGGCCCGGTGGGACGACGCCCACTGGAGCGGCCCCACCCGCTGACCGCACACGGGCCTCCTGCTGAGGAAACCTCCGGCGTATCGCATGCCGGATGCGATCGCGCACCGGTCTCCTGGCTGATCACCAGTCACGCGATGCGCCGACCGGTTCCGTGGCCTGCGGTGCTCCGAGGAGCTCCGCGGGACCCCAGGTGCCGGGGCCGTGCCCCACCCGCCCATGCGTGATCTTGCGATAGGTGCGGAAACCTGCGCATGATCCCTCATGGCTCCTCACACACATCACGATATTTCGGCCACCTTCGCGCTGGGCGGCACCCTCACCATTCCCCGCCTGGGCTTCGGCGCCATGCAACTGCCCGGCCGATGGGGCGGCCCGGCCGTTCCCCGGGAGACCGCCGTGGCCGTGGCGCGGCGCGCCGTCGAGCTGGGCGCGCGACACCTCGACACCGCGGCGTACTACTTCTCCGCCAACGACATCCTGCGCACGGCTCTCCACCCCTATCCATCGGACGTCACCATCGCCACCAAGGTCGGCCCGCTGCGGGACGCGACCGGGAACATGTACGGCGAGGCCCGGCCCGATCAGCTGCGGGATCTGGTGGAGGAGAATCTGCGGCAACTCGGCGTCGATGCCCTGGATCTGGTGTATCTGCGCGTGGGGCGGCTCGACGCGGTGGGCGGGGTGCCGATCGGCGACCGCTTCGCCGTTCTGGCCGAGCTGCGCGAGGCAGGGCTGATACGACAGCTCGGCGTCAGCAATGTCTCCCGTGCGCAACTCGACGAGGCACGCGCCATCGCGCCGGTCGCCGCCGTGCAGAACCGGTTCGGCGTGCTCGACCAGCGGGACGCCGGACTCGTCGACCTGTGTGCCGACGCCGGCATCGCCTACATGCCGTTCTTCGCACTCGGCGGGGGCCGGACCACCTTGGCCGAGGCGAACCTCATGACGGTCGCAGAACGGCACGGTGCGACCACGTACCAGGTGGCCCTCGCGTGGGGGCCGGCCAGGTCACCGTCCGTCGTGCAGATTCCCGGCACCGCCTCCCTCGCCCACCTGGAGGAGAACATGGCGGCGGCGCAACTCGTCCTCGACGACGCGGACATGGCACTGCTCCACGCAGGCCCTCCCGACAGCCCCCGGCGGTGAGCGGCCCGAACCGCCGGAGGCGGGAGGCGAAGTCGGCGGAGCCCTGTCACGACCGGGCCGGGACCGGGACCGGGGGTCTCACCGGTCCGGATCCAGGATCATCAGGTTCTCGGGGTTCGGGACGGGAACGAAGCCGGCTTTGGCGTAGACCTCGTGAGCGTCGAGGGTGGACAGCAGCACCCGCTTGAGCTCGTACGGGGCCAAGCGGTCGCGGATGGTGGCCGCCAGCCACGTACCGAGGCCCCGGCCGCGGTGCTCGGGGGCCACATAGACGTCGCAGAGCCAGGCGAGGGTCGCGCGGTCGGTGACCACCCGCGCGTAGGCGGCCTGGGCGCCCGCGCTGTCGTAGACACCGAAGTTGAGTGAGGCCTGCACGGACCGTTCGACGGTCTCGCGGCTGCGGCCGAGCGCCCAGAACGCGTCCGTGGAGAGCCAGTGGTGGACCGTGTCGATGTCGAGGCGGTCCGGATCGTCTGCGATCTCGTATCCGTCGTCCCTGCGTTCGATCATGATCGTCATCGTAGGGCGCGGCGGTGTGAGCCGCGCGCGTCGGCCCGCCGGTGACGGGCCGACGCGCGCGGCCGATCCGCGGTTCACCCGGCGCAGGTTCACATGGTGAGGGCGGAGTCGTCCTCCACCCGCGCGCCGGGCAGCCGGTGCCGCGCCGCGACGAGGGCGGAGTCCACATCGCGGGTGCCCGTGGACACGCACAGGGTGTACGCGATGTCGTCCATGCGCCGGCGCACTGCGGCGCCGCCCTCGCCCGCCTGGAGCAGGTGCAGGGTCTCGTACTGCTCGACGAGCTTCTGGAGTACGACGGGGTGGGCCATCAGCACGGTTCTTCGGTCCTCTCGTCAGGGGAGGGCTTCTCGGGTGGAGCTGCTCGGGTACGGCGGCGCGGACGGTGCCGGGCGCTACGGATGATCGGGGCGCACCGACCGGGTGCCGGCCGCTCGGGAACGGATCCCGGGAACGACCCCCGGGAACGGGTGGGCGCCCGGGAAGGATGCAAGGGGAGCTGCCTCAGCTGTGGCTGAGCAGTCCGCTGCGCAGTTGCCGGAGGGCGCGCGTGAGCAGCCGGGAGACATGCATCTGGGAAATGCCGAGGACGGCGCCGATCTGGGACTGCGTCATCTCCTGGCCGAACCGCATCTGCAGGATCTGCCGGTCCCGGTCCTCCAACTGTTCCAGCAGCGGCTTGAGGGCCTGGAGGTTCTCCACCTTTTCCAGGGAGGGGTCGAGGTCCCCGAGGTGTTCGGCATAGCTGGTGGCGGCGGTGACGTTGTCGCTGCCGGTGGCGGGGAGGTCCAGCGAGACGGTGTTGTAGCCGTTCCCGGCGACAATGCCCTCGAGGACTTCCTCCTCCGGCAGTCCCAGGTGTTCGGCGAGTTCCGCCGGGGTGGGGTCACGGTCCAGGCGGGTGGCGAGGACCTCCGACGCCTTGGTCAGATCGGTCCGCAGTTCCTGAAGGCGCCGGGGCACGTGAACGGCCCAGGTGGCGTCCCGGAAGAAGCGCTTGATCTCACCCACGATGTAGGGCACGGCGAACGAGGAGAACTCGACTTCGCGGGAGAGGTCGAACCGGTCGATCGCCTTGATCAGACCGATGGTCCCGACCTGGATGATGTCCTCGGTCTCGGCCCGGCGGTTGCGGAACCGATGGACGGCGAACTTCACCAGGGAGACGTTCAGCTCGATCAGTGTGTTGCGTACGTACTGGTGTTCCGGTGTGCCCTCCTCCAGGACGGCGAGCCGGTCGAAGAAGGCCTTCGACAGGGTGCGCGCGTCGTGCGGCGCCACCTTGCCGGCGTCCTCGATCCTGGGAAGATCCTCCGCCCATGGGCCGGCCGCGTCCGGGGACGGGGGCACGGCTTCGGCGGGTACGGCCGGCTGCCCAGCGGCAGCACGCACAGACGAGATCATGTCCGGTCACGCCCTCCTCGGTAGCCCCCGTCGTCGTTGGCGTGCGCCTACCCCTCCCAACATTTGCCATGCGACAAAGTTTCGGCCGCGTTCCCCTGAGCCTCCGTGCGGCCCGGAGGGCCCCGGAAAATCCCCGGGACGACCGGCCCGGGGCGGCCTCGTCAGGGGCTCGCGGCCCGGTGACCGGCCCCCTGTCCGTGCCCCGCCCCCGCGCCGTCGACCGTCATGATCAAGACACTGTTCCACCACGAAGCAGCACCCGTCCAGGTCCCGGATCCCAGGTCAGGGGCGCGGCGAGCGGTGCCCCGCGGAGAGCGCCCCGCCGTGGGTCCCGAGCTCCGGCACTCCCCCGCTCCCCCGGTTTGCCGCCGGACGGCACGGGCACTCGGCGGCCATGGCCGAGAACGACCGGGACCGGCGCAGAAGGGACCGGCTGAAGGAGTACCGCTCCAAGCGGAATGCCTCCCGTACACCGGAACCCACCGGCGGCACTTCCCCACCGGACGGCGCGCCGCGCTTCGTGATCCAGAAGCACGCGGCGACGACCCTGCACTACGACTTCCGGCTGGAGGCGGACGGCGTACTGCTGTCCTGGGCGGTACCGAAGGGTCTCTCCGCCGACCCCCGCGACAAGCGGCTCGCCCTGCGGACCGAGGATCACCCCGTCGACTACCTCGACTTCGAAGGCACCATTCCGGGCGGCGAGTACGGGGCGGGCCGGGTGATCGTCTGGGACGCCGGCACCTATCGGCCGCTGGTGCACGGGGAGGTCCGGGAGGTCTCCGTCATCGACGCCGTCGAACGGGGCCATGTCTCCTTCTGGCTGGACGGCGAGAAGGTGCGGGGCGGCTATGCGCTGACGCGCACCGGCGACCAGGCGGGCAAGGAACGGTGGGTGCTGGTGAAGCGGAAGGACGAGGCCGCGGACGCCCGCCGCGATCCGGTCGGCTCCCGGCCCGGCTCGGTCCGCACCGGCCGCACCCTCGAGGACCTGGAGGACGAGCCCTGACGGGCCCGTCGCCCCGGTGACGGATCACCGGGGCGAGGCGCGGCCGTCGCGCGGGGCGGTGTCGGGGCGCCCTGTGCGACCGCCGCAAGGCCGCCGCAACGCCGCCGAGCGCGGCGTTACCGCAGCAGCCCGTGGTAGGCAACGAGACGTCAGACCCGCGGGGGCGGGGACGAACACCCCGTCGCGCTCACGCGGCCCCTGCGGTCGAGGTGTCCCGGCCCTCCGCCGTACCGCGCCGCACCACCCCGGCCATGGCTGCCAGCGCGAGGGCGAGCGCCATCAGCAGCGCGCTGACCCAGAGCGCCGATCGGTAGCCGAAGCCCGCCTCGATGGCGGCTCCCCCGGCCCACGGCCCGATCGCGGCACCGACGTTGAACGCGGCGGTGGCGAAACCCCCAGCCAGGGTGGGCGCCCCGGGCGCCGCGTAGAGCGCCTGCGAGATCAGTGTGGATCCGACGGCGAACGACAGGACCGCCTGCACCAGGACGAACACGGTCGCTGCCACCGGGCTGTCGGCCAGGACGGCGAAGGCGGACCAGCCGGCGAGCAGGGCCGTCCCGCCGGTCACCAGGAGCGGCAGCGGCCGGGTGTCGGCCAGCCGCCCGCCGACGGTGACACCGATGAAGGAGCCGGTGCCGAAGAGCGCCAACAGGGCCGGGATCCAGCCGGAGCTCCAGCCGGTGACGGTGGTCAGCACGGGCGCGAGGAACGTGAAGGCGCAGAAGGTCGCGCCGTTCACCAGAGCGCCCAGCAGGAGCGTCACCACCAGTCGCGGACTGCGCAGCGCACGGAACTCCCCGGCCGCACCGGGGCCACCGGGGCCGGCCGGGCCGGCGGGCACCGCACGGAGGATCGCGACGGCGGCCGGCGCCGATGCCAGGGCGACGGCCCAGAACGCCGAGCGCCACCCCCACAGGTGGCCCAGCAGGGCACCCGCGGGGACGCCCACGACACACGCCAGGGTGACGCCGCCGAGCAGGACGGAGGTGGCCCGGCCCTTGGCGTTCGGGGCGGCCATGCTCGTGGCCGCCGCCATGGCCACGGCCAGGAATCCGGCGTTCGCGAGCGCGCCGACGAACCGGGTGACCAGCAGCACCGCATAGCTGGTGGTGAGGGCGCCGACGACATGGACGAGCAGGAAGGTGACGAGGAAGGCCAGCAGGGAACGGCGGCGTGATGCGCGCGCGGCGGCCACCGCCATCAGCGGTGCGCCGATGATCATTCCCAGGGCGAAGGCCGAGGTCAGCCGGCCCGCGGCCGGAATGGAAACGTGCAGGTCGTGAGCGATGCCGGGCAGCAGCCCGGACAGCATGAACTCGGATGTCCCCTGGGCGAAAACCGCCAACGCGAGGACATGGAGAGCAAAGGGCACAGCAGAACTCCGCAACCGGATCGTGGAATCGGGAAGGCAGCGGCCGGCCGCGGGCATTCCGCGCCCGGGCCGGGAATCCACGGCCGGTGCGGGACGGGCGGCCACCGCGCGAAGAACCTGGCGGCGTCATCGGGGTACGCACGGCTCAGGTCTCGAACAGCCCGTAGGGGCCGATCCGGTGGCAGGGTTCGCTGGTGTCGTCGTTCGCTGGTGTCGTACCCGCGGCCCGCGGAGGGCCGCGCGGCGTCACCGCGGCAGCGCAAGAAGCCACCGGACGGCCGGTGGCAAGGGTCTTGACGACTCGGGACTGGACACGGGCGTGAGCCTATGCGGACCGTCATGCCCTGTCCACGAATTTGTCCCGACCGCCCGTGCACCGCTGCGGGTGGAGCCGTAGCCGCGAGGGAGCGCGGCTACGGATCCGTCCCGCCGCACTGCGACGGCGCCGTCCCCGGCCTCAGTCGACGGTCCCGCTCAGTCGGTGGTCCCGGCCGCCCCGGCCCCGTCAGCGGGTTTCGTGCCGGTGACCACCGTGGCGTCCCGTTCCTCGCAGACGGTGGTCCGGGCCAGCAGGCCGCCCCGGACCACCGTCTCCACGGCGCGCGGCGCCTGACGCTCACTGGTCTCGAACAGCAGGTGGCCGCCGGGGGCCAGCCAGTGCGCTGCCTCGGCGGTGACCCGGCGCAGGACATCCAGACCGTCCGAGCCGCCGTCGAGCGCCACCCGGGCCTCATGAACACGGGCCTCGGTGGGGAGCAGTCCGATCTCCTCCGTGGGAACGTACGGCACATTGGCGAGCAGCAGGCCGGTCCGCCCGCGCAGAGCGGCGGGCAACGGCGCGAAGAGGTCTCCCTGATACACCTGGCCCCCGACCGTCCTCAGATTGCGGCGGGCGCACCGTACGGCGGCGGGGTCGATGTCGGCGGCGTGCAGTTCGGCCCCGCTCAGGGCGGCGACCAGCGACACCCCCAGGGCTCCCGAACCGCAGCACAGGTCGACGACGACGGCACGCGGACCGGCGAGGCCGAGGGCCTGCTGCACCAGGAACTCGGTGCGGCGGCGCGGCACGAACACCCCGGGTTCCACGGCGATCCGGTGTCCGCGGAACTCCGCCCAGCCGACGATGTGTTCCAGGGGCAGGCCGGCGACTCGCCGTTCGACCATGGACATGAGCTCGTCGGGTGTGCCGGCCGCGGACAGCAGCAACTGCGCCTCGTCCTCGGCGAAGACGCAGCCGCCGGCCCGAAGCCTGGTCACCACGGACGAGGGGGAAAGAAGAAGTGACAGTGATGTCGACATGAGAGCCTCCCGGGATACCGAAGGGCGCTCTCGCGGTCCCCTACTGCTCGGGAACCGTACGACCGGTGGGTGAGAGCACCCGGACTACCGCAGCGGTAATGGGACTCACCTCCTCGGTCGTTCACCTGCTGGCGCGCCAACCATACCGCAGCCGCTCCACGGCGCCCCCGGCGTTCACCAGCCCCGGGCCCCGTCGCGCCTCGGGCGGGGCTCCGGCGGGGTGGAACCATCGGTCCATGCGATTGTGGACAGTGCAGCACCACCACGCCGTCCCGGCCCTGGAAGAGGCGGGGCGCCTCACGGGGGACTGGCGACGGGTGAGTCCCACCTGGCGGTCGGCCTACGAGCTGATGGTGGCCGAAATGCGGCAGCGGGGCATCGACTGTGCCGGGAGGCCTCCGATGTGGGCCTGGGCCGGACCGGACACGCGGGACGAGCGAGTGACCGTCACCGCCGAGTTGTTGCTCAGCCTCCACGAGTGGGAGCAGGGGGTGGTCGTCCTGGACCTCGATGTCCCCGACGAGCTGGTGCTGCTGAGCTCGTACAGCTACTGGAACGACCTGCTCGAAGCCGTCCTGACCGGTGCCGCGTCACCGGTCATGGACTGGTCGGTCGGCCCGGACGATCTCCACGACGAAGTGAAGTGCGGCGTTCAGGCCTGCCTCCCCTTCGTTCACCGTTCGTGGGTGCGCGGCATCCGCCCGATCGAACGTCCGGCGGACGAAGCGGAGGAAGCCGAGGGAGTGGAAGCGGAGGACGCCGGCGCAGCGGCGGGGGCACCGGCGGCACCCCGCGCCGAGTGACCCGTCGTCGGTCACTGCTGTCACACTCCGCGCCGTCGTCTCCCGGCCGGGGAACGGCGGCGTGAATGCCGCACGGCAGCTGTGCAAAGTGAAGGCGCCGGCGGGGTAGGCGGTACGGGACCGGGAGTGCCGGGGCGGCCGGACAGTCCGGAGAACGGGGAGGTCGGGGAGGCCATGACGTACCGGACGGTCCCGGTGCACGGCGTCGCGGCAGCGGGGAGAGTCTCGCGCCGCCCGGCCGCTCGGCGGCGCATGCCCCATGGAGGGCCGTTTGCCGCACTTCTGGCTGTACGGGAACCGAACAACCGATAGATCGGTCTTACCTGACATAGAACCTCATCCAGTGTTTGCGGCTCCGGCACGGCCGCGTTCATCTGGGGAAACGGAGACTGCTGTGGCCCACCAGCCCCTGCCCCGGCGTACACCGCGGGCGACGCTCGACTCGCCGTCCTGGAGCCTGGACGCTTCGCGCCGTCGGCGGACCCGGCGGGACCAGGACACCGTGTCCCTCCGTGAGATCCGTGCGGCGATCGCGGCCCTCGAAGCACGGCGGGGCACCGGTGGGGCCGGAGGGTCGTCCTCCCCGGACGCGTAGCAGGAGGGGTCGCGCGCGGCTCCGCCCGACGCCGCCGCTGCCGGGCAGGCCCCGCGCCGGCCGGCCCCCGCGGGGCGCGCCGTGTTCCCGATGTCGCCGCCTCACCGGCCGTCCATGCCCCATCCGCCGGTGAGGCAGGCGACGAGTCTCCACGACGCGGGATCTGGAGCGATTCCCTGTCGCGCTGTTCCGCGGGAAGGTGGTGCCGCAGCCGCAGTTGCGGTTGATGTTCACCGTCCCGGACATCCCCGGTGCCAACCGGAGCGCGGGCCTGGAGCGGCTCGAGGTGAACGGCAGGGTGGTGTGCGCCAAGACCGGCTCCCGCCCCGGTTACCACACCGTCATCGCCGCCACCTGCGACCTGTCCCGCACCCTCGTCTACTCGGTGAACAGCACTGACGCCAAGGGCGACGGAGCGCTCGGGACCGTGCAACGCTTCGGAATCCCGGCGTTCAACCGCTGAGCGGGCCGGCGGGGGCTGATGGGACGCTTCGACACAGCCTGACCGTCCGTCCGCCGACCACCCGGACCGCCGCCGTCCGCCGCCCCGAGCTGTTGGTGGATCCATGAGGGCACGCCGGAAGGCACGAGGCACCGTATCCGTCCGGAGGTCTCGCAGACCGGAGGCAGGGGAGACCTCTGGACGGACACGGGCCGGCGCCGCGGACGACGGATGTCCGTCGTTCCGGATCAGCGGCGGAATGTCGCCCTCGTGTTAGGTTCGGCCGCATGGAGACCTCACCGGCAGGCATCGGGGTGTCGTTGGCGGGCAAGGTCGCCCTGGTCTCCGGAGCCAGCCGGGGTGCGGGGCGCGGAATCGCGGTGCAGCTGGGCGCCGCGGGAGCCACCGTCTATATCACCGGGCGCACCAGCGGGTCACAGCGGTCGGAGATGAACCGGCCGGAGACCATCGAGGAGACCGCGGCCCTCGTGGACGAAGCGGGCGGGCGCGGCATCGCCGTCCGGGTGGACCATCTGGTGCCGGACGAGGTGCGCGCGCTGGTGGACCGCATCCGCAGCGAACAGGGCCGGCTGGACGTGCTGGTGAACGACATCTGGGGCGCCGAGATCGAGTGGAACAAGACCGTCTGGGAATCGTCCCTGGACACCGGGCTGCACACGCTGCGGCTCGCGGTGGACACCCACGCCATCACCAGCCATGTCGCGATTCCGCTGCTCATCGAGAGGCCCGGCGGCCTGGTGGTCGAGGTGACCGACGGGACCGACGCGTACAACGCCACCCACTACCGGGTCTCGTTCTTCTACGACCTGGCCAAGGCCGCGGTGAACCGCATGGCGTTCGCCCTGGCGCACGAGCTGGAACCGCACGGTGCGACGGCCGTGTCGCTCACCCCGGGCTGGCTGCGGTCCGAGGCGATGCTCGAGGCCTACGGCGTCACCGAGGCGAACTGGCGTGAAGGCACGCAGCGTTCGCCGCACTTCGCCATCTCCGAGAGTCCGGCCTTCGTCGGCCGGGCTGTGGCGGCACTCGCCGGGGATCCCCGGGTGGCGCGCTGGAACGGGAAGTCGCTGTCCAGCGGGCAGCTGGCCCAGGTCTACGGCTTCACCGACCTCGACGGCAGCCGTCCCGACGCCTGGCGCTACCTCACGGAGGTCCAGGACCCGGGCAAGCCCGCCGACGTGACCGGCTACCGCTGACCGGAACCGGCACCTCCCGGTTCGCACGCCGGTCCCGGCACCCAGGGAAAGGGGGCCGGGACCGGGAGCGGAACCGGGGGCGCAGGCCGGACGCGCCGGACGCGCATGCCGGAGCCGTCAGCGCGAGTCGACGATCTCGTACGTGACGTCGAGGGAGGTCGGCCTGCCCCGGGCCGGGAGGTGGAACAGGCCCTGACCGTGCAGATCGGTGATCACAACGGGGCGGCGGCGGCTGTCGTAGACCGCCTCCTTGTCGGACGGTGTGATCTCCAGGCCCGGACGGGTGACCAGCGTCTCGATCTTGTGGGAGAGCGGCGCGATGGCCAGGACCCCGCCGTTCGCGGTCTTCAGCGCATAGGTCTCGGTGTGGGCGGGCTCGGTCTCGAAGAACGTCACCCGGGCCCCCGGGCCCAGCTCCTTCCCGCGGTCGCGGTGGATCTTCTTCGTTCCGGACAGCGTGCTGGACGGGCCGAAGACCTTGCCGCCCTTCCTGCCACCGGTCTCGAACACGTCCTCATAGGCGTTGGTCAGCTCGTTCGGCGCCAGCGGACCGCTCTTCGTGCCGGGGTCGACTGCCACCGCGCGACCACCGGGCCCCTTGGCGAGCTCCGGCAGTTCCTCCTTCGGCCAGACGGAGGCCGTCATCTTCCAGGTGCCGGACTTCTTCTCGAAGACCACGAGCTGGGTCTCCTTGGAGTAGGTGGGCGTGGCGGTGACCGCGAACCAGTTCGCACCCGCCGGAATCAGGTAGGTGCGCTTGCGGTACGCGAACCCCTGCCGGTAGGCGTCCTTGTCCTTCTTCGACAGGGTCTCGAACTGCTCGTAGGTCGCCTTGTCGCGCTCCAGCAGGTTTCCGGCCTCGATGGTGTCCAGCAGGCCGGCGTCCTGCTTCTTGTTGGCGGCGTTGTTGACGCGCTCGTAGCGGTCCATGACCTTCTCGGCGTCGGCGCGCGTGACCTGTGCCGCCGTTGCCGGCTTGCGCTGCGAGACGCGCTTGTCGTCCCGGTCGCGCTTGGCCGAGAGTGCGCCGTTGCATCCGGAGGCCAGGACGGCCACCGTCATCACTCCGGCGATCAGAGCCGCGCGGCCCGCTGTCCGCTTCGCCATGTGCTGTCCCCGTTCGGTTATTTCATTGTCACGCGTAGCGATCAGCACGCTAGACCATGGGCATGCCACCGTCGCAGGCGGGTCGTCGGCTGCCCCGTACGGGCGTCCCGGGTTTCGGTCCGCCCGGGATTGTCGGACCCCTCTGGCAGGCTGCCCGCATGGAGATGACGCTGCAGTTGACGATCGACTGCGCCGACCCGCGGCGCATGGTCGCGTTCTGGACCGAGGCCCTGGGGTATGTGCCCGAGCCCCCACCGGGCGGGCAGGCCACCTGGCGGCAGTACTGGCTCGACTCGGGTGTGCCGGAGGAGGAGTTGCCGGAGGGCGCCGGGGAGACCCCGGAGTCGATCGTCGATCCGGCCGGGAGCGGTCCCCGGGTGTGGTTCCAGTACGTCCCGGAAGCCAAGTCCGTGAAGAACCGGCTGCATCTGGATCTGAGGGTCGGCGGCGGGCGGGGCGTCCCGCCGGCAGTGCGCACCCAGCGGGTCACCGACACGGTGGACCGGCTGACCGGGGCCGGCGCCACGGTGTTCCGGGTCATGGACGAGCCGGGGATGGACTACTACGGCGTGGTGCTGCAGGACCCGGAGGGCAACGAGTTCTGCGTTTGCTGAGGGTGGAGCCCGGCACGCGGAGACCTCGCCGCGCGGCGAGGCTCGCGGTGCGCCTGGCGGCCCCGGCATGAACGTCCGGTCCGAATGAGAGCCGTTCACCCCCACACAGGGCAACGCCCGGGCCACCGTGACGGCGGCCCGGGCGTGCGGAAGGGAATCCGTGGGTGGCGTCAGACGCGGCCGAAGAGAATGCTTCCGGGCGCCGACGGGTCGTTGGAGAGGAAGAACTCACGGGAGGCCCGAATGAGTTCGGAGCGCGAGATGTGCCCGTCTCCGTCGGTGTCCAGGGCCTGGAACGATTCCTTCATCTCCGGCTCGGCAATTCCCCAGAGCGTGCTCATCTTGTTGAACTCGCTCTGACTGATCTGATTGTCACCATCGATGTCGATGAGATCGAACTGCGCGTGGGTGAGGCCGTTGACGGCGTCGAACCGGCTGGTGTCGAGGATCGCGTTCCGGGAGGCCGCGATGTACTCGTCCTTGGAGAGACGCCCGTCCCCGTCGGCGTCGGCGTGGCGGACGAGTTCCTGCCAGAACATCGCGTAGGAGGCGTGGAGTGCCATGGTCCGGCGGTCGTTCCGGTTCAGCCGGTACTCGGCGGTGAACCCGTCGATCAGACGCTGGAAATCGGACCAGTCGATGTGCCCGTCCCGGTCGGTGTCCAGGGCATTGAAGATCTTCTCGATCTTGCTTCCGACGACGTCAGCTGCTGCAGTGGCCATTCTCTGCCTTTCCGAAGAGACCGCGAGAAACGGTCTGTTGGAGCATCCGTCGGTCAGGGACGCTAGCAGCGCGCCCATTTCCCCTGAACGCTGATGACTGCGGGCCGCCACGATCAGGTGACGCGATTACCTCCTTCGTGTCGCCCGCGGCGGGCCGGTACATTCAGCGGCCATTCCGCATTCATGCTCCGTTTCCCGTGGTCCCCGATCCTCTCCGGACCGGGGCGCCGGGCGCCGGTGCCGATCCCTCCCGGCCGTCCGCCCGTCCGGTCGCTTCCGCCCGTCAGCGGCGTCCGGCGGGGGAACGGGGGCCCGCGGACCCGGCAGTGCCGCGGATCTCCCGTGCCGGGTTGCCCCGCCAGCGGGACCGCGGTGGGACGTCCTCGCCCTTCATCAGGAAGGAGTCCGGGCCGAGGACCGCACCGTCGCCCATCGTGACGCCGTAGTGGACGAGGGTGGCCGTGTCGAGGGTGCAGCCGTCGCCGAGGGCGATCCGGCCGGACTTGAAGGTGCCGTCCTCCAGCGAGTGGCACTGGAGGGTGGAGCCCGTGTTGAGCGTGCAGTCGTCACCGATGGTGACGAGGGTCCGTTCCGGCATGCCGCAGCCGTCGTCGAAGACCCGGCGGCCGATCCGCGCGCCCGCCAGCCGCCAGAGCAGGTTCTTGAACGGCGTGCCGCTGAACAGCGGTGTCATGCTCAGCTTCCAGTGGCGTTCGTGCCACCAGAAGTACGGGTCGTAGATCGAGCAGAACCGCGGGGTCATCGGGCGGAACCGGGCCACCGCCCGCTCCGCCAGCACGGACGAGCCGAGGGTGAAGGCCAGTCCGAGCACGGTCGCCCCGGTGACCACCACCGCGCCGTACCGCCCGTAGTGCTCCGCGGCGAAGGTGGCGCACAGCACCAGACCGAAGAACTCGATCCAACGCACCAGCAGGAAGAGAGCGATGGTGCCGATGTTGTGCCGGGTCTTCGCCCGCAGCCGCAGGCGCCGTTCCTCACCGCTGTCGAGCGCGTCGAACCGGCTGTCACGCTGCACCGACCGCGGGATCTCGAAGCTCGGCGACCCCAGCAGCCCGACTCCCTCACGGACGGCGCCGTCGACGGGCACCATCACTTTGGTGCCGAGGAGACAGTTGTCGCCGGTACGGCTCCGCGCCGGGTAGGCGATCGCGTTGCCGAGGAAGTTGTCCTTGCCCAGCACGGCCCGGGTGACGCGGAAGGAGGTGGAGGAGACATCGATGTTGATGACCGACAGCCCGTCGGAGACCATCGTCCCGCTGCCGACCACGGTGAGGAACGGCGACTCCTGCCGCTGCTCCACACCGAAGTTCGAGCCGGTCTGGACCACCCGGGTCAGGTCCCAGCCGACGGCCCGCAGGTAGTGCACGATGAACACGCTGTCGCCGGTGATCCCCTGGTAGACCTTGGTGTTGGTGATCCGGGAGATCGCCCGCTGCACCGAGTAGTGGAAGCCGTAGAGCGGATGGACCCGGCCCGGGACGAGGGCGCGGTTCAGCAGTCGCGGCACGGTGGTGACGACGGCGAGCCCCGCCAGCAGGGGCCCGAAGAACAGCACCAGGGAGCCCAACAGCTGGTCGAGGTAGAAGCCGGGGCTCGACACGGCCGATGCGGGTGCGGAGAGGAAGGCCGGGATCAGGGTGCCCACGGCGCCCAGGGCCAGGGGCAGATAGACGAAGGGCACGGTGAGCAGCTGCGCCGTCCCGTAGAGAACCCTCCGCCGGGTGCCGCAGCGCGTGGGCTCCACCGTCCGGAAGTCCGCGTCCGCCGGACCGGCCGGCGAGCCCTGCCAGACCTGGCCGGCGGGCACCCGCTGGGCGGCGTGCAGCGAGGAGGCGTGGCCCAGTTGAGCCCCGTCGTCCAGTTGCACGTCGATGTCGAGGACCGTGCTCTCGCTGATCAGGACGTCCCGGCCGAGGGTGACGGGCCCGGTCCGGATGTACCCGCTCTCGGCGTGGTAGCAGGAGAGGTACGCGTCCTTGCGGACGAGCGTGTTCTCGCCGACGGTGAGCAGGTCGGTGCAGACCGGCACGTTCCGGGAGAGGATCACCGCGCCCCGGCCGATCCGCGCGCCCAGGGCCCGGAGATAGAGGAGATAGAGCGGTGAACCGGCGAACAGCACCAGCGGGTCGAGCCGGATCAGGGTCTGGACCGTCCAGAACCGCAGATAGCCGAGGCTCCAGATCCGGATGTCGCGGCGCTTCCAGCGTCCGATGAGCACCCACTTCACCACGATGGGGACGGCGGACATCAGCAGGAAGGCGGCGGCGCCGAACACCGTGGCGCGCAGGTACCGGTCGACGAGGCCGGAACCTGCCGCGACCCACTGGTAGCCCTCGATCAGCAGGAACGCGCCCACGTAGGTGTAGGCGAGGAAGAGCAGGAGTTGCGCCGTCCCGCACAGGACGTACTGCGGCCGGCGTGCCGGGGGCGCGGTGCGGACCGGCGCCGGGGCGGGGGCCTCGGCGGCCGGGGCCGAGCGCTCCCGGGTGAGCGCGGCGGCCAGGCCGGTGACCGTCGGGTGCAGATAGACGTCCCGCATGGACACCGGCGGCAGCTCGCCGTGGCTCCGTACCCGGGCGCAGAACTGGGCCATGAGGAGCGAGTTGGCGCCGAGGTCGGCGAAGAAGTCGCTGTCGGCCGAGACCCGGTCGAGGTGCAGCACTCCGGCCAGGAGACGGGCCAGGGTCCGTTCGGCCGGGCCGGCCGGCGCGGTGTACCGCTGCCGGCCGGACAGGCAGCGGGGGCCGGTGGGGGCGGGCAGCCGCGCGCGGTCCGTCTTGCCGCCGGCGAGCCGCGGCAGGTCCGCGAGTTCCTCCAGGTAGGCGGGGACCATGTAGCCGGGCAGCCGCCCCCGCAGATGGTCGTGGATGTGGTGGCGGTCGGCCGGCGAGCCGTCCCGGCGGGGCACGTAGTAGCCGACGAGTTCGACCGGTTCCGGACCGGTCCCGTGGGTGCCGACGACCGCCTGGGCGACCCCGGGCGCGCTCCTCAGCACCGACTCGATCTCGCTCAGCTCGATCCGGTAGCCGCGGATCTTGACCTGGGTGTCGATACGGCCGTGGTACTCGATCTCGCCGTCCTCGTTCACCCGCCCGAGGTCGCCGGTGCGGTAGATCCTGCCGGAGGGGTTGTTGGGGATGCCGAGGAAGTCGCGGATGAACGCCCGGTCGGTGAGGTCGGCACGGTTCACGTAGCCGCTGGCCAGGCCCACTCCGGCGAGGCCGATCTCGCCCAGTTCGCCGGGCGGCAGCGCCCGGGGGCCGGCCGGGTCGAGGATGACGGCGGAGTAGGTGGGCAGCGGGACGCCGATGGTCACCGGCCGGTCCGGGGCCACCGGGGTCCAGGTCGCGGTGACGGTCGCCTCGGTGGGGCCGTAGACGTTGAGGAAGCGGCGGCCGGGCCGGTGCCAGCGGGTCACGAGGTCGCGCGGACACGCCTCACCGGAGACCAGCAGGAACCGGAGGCCGGGCAGGTCCTCGTCGAGGGTGGCCAGCAGGGTCGGGACGCAGCACAGCGCGGTGACGTCCCGGGAGGTGAGGAACTCCCCCAGCTCCCGGCCGACCAGCGCGACGCCGTCCGGCTTGGGCACCAGTGTCGCTCCCACCAGCAGCGGAACCCAGATCTCCTCGACGGAGAAGTCGAACGCGATGGTCATGCCCTGGTAGACGCGGTCCTGCGGGAGGAGGCCGTAGACCTCCGCGGCGACCCGGACGAAGTTGCAGACGGCGGCGTGGGGGATCGCCACGCCCTTGGGCCGGCCGGTCGAGCCGGAGGTGTAGATGATGTAGCAGAGGTCCTCGCGCGGGCTGTCGCCGGCTGCCGGGCGGACGGAGCGGCGCGGGTCCTCGGCGGCGAGCTCCGCCGCCGCATCGTCGACGCAGACCACCTCTGCGGGCACCTGCCCGAGCCGGTCCCGCAGCGGGGACTCGGACACCACCAGACGCACTCCGGCGTCCCGCACGATGTAGGCGAGCCGGTCCGCCGGGAAGGCGGCGTCGAGCGGCACATAGACGGCTCCGAGCTTGAGCACGGCCAGCATGCCCACGTACGCGTGCACGGCCCGGCCGGGGAGGAGCGCGATCCGGTCGCCGGGCCGGGCGCCGCGGGACGCGAGGTGGCGGGCGAGCTGGTTGGCCCGTGCGTCCAGTTGGTCGTAGGTGAGGCTCTCGCCGCCTGTGTCCACGGCCCGCGGGCTGTGTCCGTCGGCGGTCCGCAGCCGGTCGCACCGGTCCTCGAAGAGCTGCTCGAGGCGTTCGCCGGGGCGCCAGCGGACGGCCTGTTCGCAGCCGGGCGACAGCAGGGCCGGGCCCTGCGCGGGATCGCGGACCGGGCGCACCGGGGTGTCGAGGGGCACGTCCCCGGTGCCGGGCGGCCGGGGCATCTCAGGGTGTCCGGGACGCGGGACGGCCGGACGGGCGCCCGGCGGACGGCGGGGGCGCCCCGGCACCGTCCGGGGTGGTGGACGGCGTGACCGGGGTGGCCGAGGGCGTGGCCGGGGTGGCCGACGGCGTGGTCGGGGTGGCCGAGGGCGTGACCGGGGTGGCCGAGGGCGTGGCCGGGGTGACGGCCTCGATGGCGTCGACGAGGATGGCGCAGGCGGTGTCGATGACCTCCGGGGTCACATTGAGCGGCGGGAGCATCCGCACCACGCAGTCGTCCCGGCCGCCGAGTTCGACGATCAGCCCGTGCCGCAGGGCGTGCTCCTGGACCCGGGCGGCCAGGTCACCGGCGGGCCGGGCGTCGCGCGGCTCGGCGAGCTCGATGCCCCACATCAGGCCGCGGCCCCGGATCTCGTGCACCCAGGGGTGGCTCCGCAGCGGGGCGAGCCCGTCCTCCAGTTGCGCGCCGCGCCGCCGGACGTTGCCCAGCACGTCGTCCCGGTGGAAGATCCTGATCGCTTCGGTGCCGGAGGCGAACGCGAGCTGGTTCCCGCGGAACGTCCCGGTGTGCGCGCCCGGTGCCCACACGTCGAGCCGCCGGTCGTAGAGCATCAGCGCGACCGGGGCGCCGACACCGCTGAGCGACTTCGAGGCGAGGACCACGTCGGGCTCGATACCGTAACTCTCGAAGGCGAACCAGGTCCCGGTGCGTCCGCCGCCCGTCTGGACCTCGTCCACGACGAGCGGGATGCCGAGGTCCCGGGTGAGGGCGCGGACCCGGCGGACGAAGTCGGGGCCGGCGGGGACGACGCCGCCCTCGCCCTGCACCAGTTCGAGCACGACCGCCGCCGGCAGCGGAATGCCGGAGAGACCGTCGGTGAGCGACCGTTCGAGGTAGCCGACGCAGTTGGTCTCGCAGGTGTCCGGGCTGAGGCCGAGCGGGCACCGGGTGCAGTACGAGTACGGGAAGAAGTGGACCCCGGGCACCCCGTTGGCGACGGGCCGCTTCTGCGCCACCGTCCCGCTGAGCGCCATCGCCGCGTGCGTGCCCCCGTGGAAGCCGCCCTGGAACGCGACGATGTCGCCGCGCCCGGTGGCCGTCTTGCAGAGCTTGACCGCGGCCTCGACGGCGTTGGCGCCGGTCGGGCCGCAGAAGTGCAGCTTCATCCGGCTCCGCAGCGGGGACGGCAGCATGGAGAGCTGGGCCTCGGTGAAGGCGTCCTTCGCCGGTGTGGGGAAGTCGAGGCCATGGGTGAAGCGGCCGAGTTGATCGGCGACCGCGCGGACCAGTTCCGGGTGGTTGTGACCGAGGGAGAGCACACCGGCACCGCCCAGGAAGTCGATGAACACATTGCCGTCGAGATCGCGGACGAAGCTGCCGAAGCCCTCCTCGATCGCGATGGGCAGATGCCTCGGATAGACCCGTGCGTTGGACTCCCGGCGCTCCTGCCGGGCGAGGAGCTCCGCGGAGCGGGGCCCCGGGACGTCCGTCCCGACGTGCGGGCCGGTCGTCGGACCGGATGTGCGGACGGCCGTTTCCGGCTGCCGGACGGCCGTGTCGGACTGCTGGAAGATCGTCATCGCGTTCTCCGGTGCGGTGAGAAGCGGGGTGCTGCTGTCCACGGCGCTCACGGTCGGCGCGACACGCACACCACCCGTCACCCGCGCGGATCGCCGGGCCGGGCCTCACATCCGCTCAGCGCTACCTTCAATACGGAGCAAAAGGCGCATGCGGATTGGTCGGCCGGGAGGGAACTCTCCGGGGCCACGGGGCGGGGGCGACGTCCCGACGACCACACACCGCGGGCATGGACCACGCACCGTTGACATGGAGCGCACTCAAAGTGATGCCGTCCCGTGCGCGAGGCAACGCCCCGGTGCCGGACGACAGCCTCCGGCGGGGAGCACTCCCCCGCGCGCCGGGACGGCACGGTGCTCCCCCTTCCCGCGGTCGGCTCAGTGCACCAGGGTCGCGTTGCCCCCGGACGGCGGCTCGTCGGTCTTCTGCAGGGGCAGCACCGCCTTCGGCGGCAGCCCGGTGTCCGCCGTCGTCCTGCGCCCGCGTGACGGCTGTTCCTCGTCCTGGTGGTGCAGGACCACGGTCCGCTTCGGGAAGGGAACCTCGATGCCCTCGGCCTGGAACCGCTGGTGCAACTGCTTGATGAACTCGTGCTTGATCAGGTACTGGTCGCTGAACTCACAGGCTTCCAGGTTGACCGAGAAGTCGATGCTGGACTCCCCGAACGTGTGGAAGCGTATGGACGGCTCGAAGTCGGGGACACCGCCGTCGACCTCGGCCATCACCTTGGCGGCCACCTCGTTGGTCACCGCCTCCACCAGCTCCAGGTCGGCGCCGTAGCCGACCTTCGCCAGGACCGTCAGCGACATCTGCCGTACCGGCTGGTGGAAGTTGGTGGTGATGGTGCCCGCGAGCTGGGCGTTGGGGATGATGACCAGGTTGTTCGGCAGCTGACGCACCACGGTGTTGCGCCAGTTGATGTCGACGACGTAGCCCTCCTCACCGCTGCTGAGCCGGATGTAGTCACCCGGCTGCACCGTGCGGGAGGCGAGGATGTGCACGCCCGCGAAGAGGTTCGCCAGGGTGTCCTGGAGCGCCAGGGCCACGGCCAGACCGCCGACGCCCAGCGCGGTGAGCAGCGGAGCCACCGAGACACCGAGGGTCTGCAGCAGGACCAGAATGCCCATCGCCAGCACGGCGACCCGGGTGATGTTGATGAAGATGGTCGCCGACCCGGCCACGCCGGAACGGGCCAGCGCCAGCGACCGCACCAGGTCGGTGGCCACCCGCGCCGCGGTGACGGTGGCCACCAGGATGAGCCCGGCGAGCAGCACTTGGTGGACGGTGTTCCGGATGGTGCCGCTCAGCGGCAGCACACCGACCGCCGCCGCGGCGCCCGCGGTCAGTGACGCCCAGGGCACCAGTGTCCGGAGCGCGTCGACGATGATGTCGTCCCCGCTCCACCGCGTGCTCTGGGCGCGCACCCCGAGCCAGCGCAGCGCCACCCGGGACAGCAGTCCGGCGGCGATGCCGGCGGCCATCGCGGCGGCGGCGAGGATCACGTCGTGCAGGGTGAGGGCCCGGATCATCGACGGCCTCCCCCGACACCGGGAAGGGTGTCCGGTCCGGCCGAGCCGCGGGAGTCCCGCTCCGGCATCACCGCGGCGCGCGCGGTCGGGTGTTGGGCACGCTCTGTCGTCACCATGTCACCTGTTCGTTCCGGAAAAGTACTGCTACGTCAGGGCCGTTCGGACAGCCCCGCGTGACCTGTCATCCTGCCGTACGCAGCACGCACCGCGGACCGCTCACCGGCGTCCGGAGCCTGCACCCCCGCTCAGCGGGCGTGAGTTTCACGACACCGGCCGCGGTGACGGTGTTTGTCGTCCCGTCAGTGGGGGTGCTCCACACCGCAGAAGCGTGACGGGCGGGAGCAACGGTGACGCAGGGGCCGCGCCAACCCTCGTGCGCACACCGGCCGCCTGGTCCCGACGAGCCGACGCCCGTGACGGGATCCCCGTGTCCGTCCGGCACTCCGGTATGCGGAATATCGCATTCTTGGTGTGCTCGGAGGAGGGATGAGGCATGATCAGTACGTCTCGCCCGGTGCGCTCCCCCGTCGCGCCGGGCGAGCTTCCCCTACCCCGGAAGAGCGCTCACGCCCCGGGTGAGAATGCCCTCATCGGCGGAGCCGGTCCGTCCGTGCCGCCCGCCCCGCACGCGCCCCGGTCCCACCGCCACTCCCCCGCCGCCGGTGAAACTCCGGCAGCCGGCCGGTTTGCGTGCCGGAGCCCCGGGCACGCGCTCCCGTGTCAGGGAGAAACACCTCGAGCCTTGAGGAGTGACCACCATGACCGCGCAGAAGCGGACCGCTGCCATCGCCGAACAGGCGAAGGGAGCCGCGAAGGAAGCCGCCGGACGCGCACTCGGCAATGACCGTATGGCCGCGGAAGGCCGGGCCGAGAGGCTCCGGGGCGGCATGCAGGAGGACGCGCAGAAGGCCAGGCACAAGCTCGGCCACTGACGCCCTGCTGACGCGGCGTCCGTACGGTCGCCAGGGGAGGGCCCCGGCGGAGTTCTCCGCCGGGGCCCTCCCCTGTTCCGTCCCGCCGGGGTGCCGTCCTCGTGATGACGACGGCACCCCGGTCACCGACGGGTTCATTCCCTCGTCGCCGGCCGCGCTCCCCCGGTCCGGCCCGCGCCTGCGGGCACCGGCGGCAGCTCGGCGTGCCGAACCGTGTAACCGCCCTTGGTGACCGGGGCGTACGGTGCGGGGGCCATGCAGGTGCCGGTTTCGGCCCCCTCGCTCTGCTCGTCCCCGGGCGACTTCACATTCACGATGCTCCAGGAGAATCCGACCCGGTCCGAGGAGCGGCCCCGGTCCTGGCCGCCGTCGTGCACGCTGAACCCGAGCCGCCGCCCCTTCCAGTCCGGCCCGCCCTCGTCGACCCGGGTGATCACCGCGGTCAGGGTCGCGGTGCGCGGGCCGGTGACGAGGCAGTCGACCCGGCCCTCCGCGGTGACCGTACGGTGCTGCTCGGCGAAGTAGTGGGAGACCTTCACCGTGCCCCGGGCATCGGTGGGCAGCCCGGTGGGCACCCCGGGGATCGGCCGGCTGTACGGAACCGCCCGGGCGTCGAAGGTGAACGAGCGGACATCGGCGTCCGGGTGGTACGGGAGCCCGAACTCGGCGGAGCCGGTGACGCGGGCCCGCGGCGGCCGCTCCTGCGGACGGTCGGCGGACGCCGCGGAGGCGACGCCCATGGTGGTCAGTGCGACGGCCGCGGTCGTCGCGGCCGCGATGACGCGGAAGGAAGCAGACTTCACGGGGTTCTCCCGGGAGTGAGACGGATCGTCGGACGGGTGACACGCCGAACCGGATGCGTGGCCGGACGGTGATCGAGTGCGGTGGCCGCCGGCCCGGCGTCGGCGCCCGCAGCCATCCTTGGACAGGACGCGCGCCGGCCCATCCCCCGCGGGAGGTAACCGGGGTGCGGGACGGTCCGCCTTCCGGCAGGCTCCCGTCGGCCGCAGGTCGTACACCGTCCCCCGGCGCAGCCCGGTTACCGCAGTCCGGCCCGCGGTGCTCTGCACGTCCCTGGACCGAGGAGTACCACGCCGCTCAGCCGCTCCTCGGGTCCCGAGGGCGCAACCGGCCCCCGCGCCTGCTCAGCCGGTCCCGCGGGGCCCATGTGTGTGGAGGAACAGCACCGGTCCGGCCCCGAACCGGCCCTCGGCTCCAAGGGCGAGGAGCGCGGCGAACGCCTTCGCCGTATAGACCGGTTCGAGGTCCAGACGCTCCTCCCGGGCGGCGAGGTGCCGAGCCGCCTCCGCCTCCGGTGTCGGGTGCCCGTAGCCCGGTCCCAGCCAGCCCCGGACCACGGTCAGGTCCTCCGGCCGGAGACCCACCGCCGCCGTCGCGGCACCGCGGCGGCGCAGCAGCCGTTCGGTCCTGCGGGCCAGGCCCGCGATGCTGCGGGCGTCGAGCGGCAGGGTGTCGTTGACCACGATGCCGACGACCCGGGTGCGCAGTCCGGCCATCCGCAGTCCCAGGGCGAGGCCCGCCGCGGTGCCGCCGGAACCCAGAGCCAGGACGGCATGGGAGGGTTCGGGAAGGGTTCCGCGCGCCACCTGTCCGGCGATTTCGAGGGCCGTCTCGACATAGCCGAGGGTGCCCACCGGTGCGGAGCCGCCCGCCGGAACGTAGTACGGGGGCCGCCGGGCCGTGGTATGACGGGCCATCAGCCAGGGCACGGCGGCGATCGTCCGCGCCTTGGTGCGGGTGAGGTGGACGGTGGCGCCGGAGCGCCGGATGCGGTCGAACTGGGCCCGCACATGGTCGTCCAGCGGCTGGTCGATCAGCGCGAGGGCGGTGTGCAGGCCGTGTTCTCCGGCGTAGAGGGCCGTCGCCAGGCCCCAGTTGGTGCCCAGGCCGCCGACGGTGAGGAGGGTCCGGGCACCGCGGCGCTCGGCCTCGGGCAGGATCCACTCCAGCTTGCGGACCTTGTTGCCGCCCCACCCGCCGGAGCCGAACCCGCTCTCGTCCTTGCACCACACGGGGACGGGGAGCGGAAGGCCGGTCATCCGCCGTACCGGCGTCGGCCCGTCGCCCAGCCGGAGGTGCGGCACCGTCCGGGCGAGCGCGGGGAACCTCCGGTGCAGCAGCGGGCGGCTCATCCGGGCACCGGCCCGCGCGGTGCCGCGTACGGGACGGGCCCGACCGCACGGGCCTTCGGGCGCTCCTTGCGGGAGCGGCCCCGGCTCCGGGGACGGCCCGCGCTCCGGGGACGGCACCGTGTGCTGGTCACCTGCATCCCTCCGCTTCCCCCGTGCTGCTCGACGGCCACGGTTCCGTGGGCCTTCGGGGGCTGGTTGTCCGTCCGGGACGCCCGGCCCCCATCGGACCTTCCCGGGCAGGGCGGAACCAATCGTCCGGCGTCGGCCCGCACCGCCTGGGCTGCGTGCGCGTAGCGCCGTTCCCCGACCGGCCCGGGCCCGGACCTGCTCCGGAGCCTCGGCCGCGTGCGCGCGTACCGCCGGGCGCCCGGCGCCGGTGCGTTCCCGGGTGCCCGCCGGCAAGGGCCGGCGTCATGGCGGCTCCCGGTACGGCAGGGAAAGGCCTTGACCGGCCGGCCCGGCTCTTCGTACCACCGCCCGGCTTGTCCCCCGGCCCGGCCGGTCGTCTCAGGATCCGGCCGGCCGTCGTGCGGTGCCGTCCGGTGCCGCGGGCTGCCGGGGCACGTCGCGGGCCAGGTGACCGGCGACCGACTCGGCGAGAGCGCGGACGGCCGGGTGCCAGGGGCCGGCCTGCGGTCCGGTCAGCACGAGACGGCGCGAGGTCCGGGGCCGCAGCGGTACCAGAACCAGGTCGGACGGGATCGACGAGCGCGAGACCTCGGACAGGACGGTCACGCCGAGACCGGCCTGCACCATGCCGACCAGGGTCGCCAGGTCCCGGACCCGCTGCGTGGGGGTGAAGGGCAGCCCGGCCGCGCGGTGGATCGCACGGATGCGCGCTTCACAGGCCTTGGGGGAGATCAGGAACGCGTCGTCCGCCAACTCGCCGAGTCCGACGGCCGGTTCGTCCGCCAGCGGGTGGTCACGGGGCAGCAGCGCGCCGTAGTGGTCGACGGCGAGCCGGACGCCGGGACCGGGCGGCGGGTCGACGAGCACGGCGGCGTCGGCCGTCCCGTTCTCCAGCCAGGACGCCACTTCGGCGCTGTCGCCCTCGAACACGCGGACCGTGATCCGTGGCTGGTCCTCGCCCCAGTGCCGGAGCAGTCCGGGTATCAGCCCCTGACCGACCGAGGGCGTGACGGCCAGCCGCACAGTGCCGGTCAACGCCCCGGAGGCCTCGGCCGCGACCCGTGCCACGTCCCGGACCGCCGACAGCGCGACACGGGCGTGCGGCAGGACCCGCTCGCCCAGTGCCGTGGTCCGGGCCGGGGTGGCGCGGACCAGCAGGGGTGCGTCCAGCTCACGCTCCAGGGAGGCGACGGCGTGCGACACCGCGGACTGGCTGATGCCGAGTTCGGCGGCGGCCGCACTGAAACCACCGGTGTCGACGACGGCGAGAAAGGCCCTCAGCTGAGGGAGGTTCACGGGCATGCGGCAGCCTCATACGTCCATGACTGATGTGTGTTGGATCCAGGGTGCCAGGGTCGGCAACGCTTGTTCCGCGCCGCCGGTCCCGGCGGACGCGTCCCGAGCAGGCCGAGGAGAGCCATGCCCCACATCCGGGTCGCCGTCACCGACTCCGAACTCCCCGCCGACGTCCGGTCCGCCATCGCCCGGGGGCTGACCCGGCTGGCGGTCGGGGTCCTCCACAAATCGAGTGCGCGGACCGTCGTCCACATCGTCCCGGTCCCGGCCGGCCACTACTTCGTCGACGGCGAGCCGCTGACCGGCGACCGCGACGCGCACGTGGAGGTGTCCCTCACCCTGGGCACGAACAGTGCCCAGGAGAAGGCCGCCTTCATCGCCGCTGCGGGGGAACTGCTGGCGGACCTCCTCGGTCCGCTCTCCCGGTCCGGCGTCGCGCTGCACGAGCTGCACCCCGAGAGCTACGGCTACCAGGGGGTGACCCGGTTCGAGCACTACCGCCGGCCGGTGGCCCGCTGAGCCGGGCCGGGCGTGACGGTGGGCGGAGGGGCCGCACTCCTCCGCCCACCGCCGGCTCCCCGCGGTCAGCCCGCCGCGGGTGCGAGCCCCTCGTAGGCCTTGCGGAACGCGGCGACGAGCGCGTCGACATCGCCGTCGGTCATCGTGGCCCCCAGGCCGATGCTGACCGAACGGCCGACGAGGCCCTCGCTGACCCGGCAGCGCGCGGGCCGGTCCCACGCCACGCCCCAGGGGGTGCGTCCCTCGCGTACGGCCCGGTTGGCGTACACCGCCTGGCCCTGGTACATCGTGTGGGCCGGAATGCCCTCGGCGGTCAGCGCGGCCACGAACTGCCGGGCCTCCAGGCGGGATGCGAGCAGGACCGTGAGGTCGCCCCCGGATCCCGCCTCGTCCGGAAGCCGGCGCCAGCGCACCGGCAGGCCGGCGGTCTCGCGGCGGACGTGCCGGGCGACGCTCCGCAGCCGTTCCAGCATCGGCCCGAGCCGGCGGAGCTGCACCGACAGCACGGCGCCCGTCAGTTCGGTCATCCGCAGATTCGCGCCGAGGAACGGTGCCTCGGCCGAGGTGCCGCGGTCACCGCCGCGCCCGGTGGTGAACTGGCCGCCCTGGTCCTGGAACCGGGCCACCCGGTCGTACACCGCGCGGTCCCCGACGGTGACGGCGCCGCCCTCCCCTGCGGTGAGGTTCTTCTCCAGCTGGAAGCTGAACGCTCCGGCGTCCCCGAGGCTGCCCACCGGCCGACCCCCGTAGTGGACCCCGGCCGCCTGGGCGGCGTCCTCCACGACCCGCAGCCCGTGCCGCCGGGCCACCTGGGTGATCGGCCGCATGTCCGCGGCGGCGTTGGCGAGATGGACCGGCATGATGCCCCAGGTCCGCTCGGTGACGAGTTCGTCGAGCCGTTCGGGGTCGAGGGTCAGGGAGTCGTCGACCTCGGCGAACACCGGGATGCCCCGGGCCTGGACGACCGCGTTCACCGAGCCGATGAAGGTCACCGCGGGGACGATCACCTCGGCGCCCTCCGGGATGCCCAGCCCGACCATGGCGGCGGTGAGCGCGGCCGTGCCCGAGGAGACGCCGACCGTGTGCGGCACTCCGGTCATCGCGGAGAACTCGGCCTCGAAGGCGTCGACCCGGTGCCGCAGGTCCGGTCCGTAATAGCGGAAGAGCGAGCGCGACCGGAGGACTTCCACGGCAGCGGCGATCTCCTCCTCGCCCCACAGGGCGAGGGCGCGCGCCGGTTCGTAACGCGGCTCGGGGGCGGTCATCCGGCCGTCCGTCCGGTCACGGCGTCGAGGTCGGTCGCGCTGTGGCACACCAGGAAGTCCTCCAGGAACAGGTAGTCGAGCTTGCTGGGACCGAAGAAGGCCAGCGCCTCCTGCGGGGTCTCCACGATCGGCTCGCCGCGGTCGTTGAAGGAGGTGTTGAGCACCACCGGTACCGAGGTGAGCTCGCCGAAGCGCTCGACGAGCTCGTAGAAGCTGCCGTTGGCGCCAGGGGTCAGCGTCTGCACCCGGGCGGTGCCGTCGACATGGGTGATGGCCGGGACCTCGTCCCGCTTGTCCTCCCGCACGGGGGCCACGATGAGCATGTACGGCGACTCGATGTCGAGGTCGAAGTACTCGGCGGCGCGGTGGGCGAGGACGGCCGGGGCGAAGGGCCGGAACCACTCGCGGTGCTTCACCTTGCTGTTGAGGATGTCCTTCATCTCCGCGC
Source organism: Streptomyces sp. NPDC001922 (assembly GCF_042891165.1). Taxonomy (NCBI): domain Bacteria; kingdom Bacillati; phylum Actinomycetota; class Actinomycetes; order Kitasatosporales; family Streptomycetaceae; genus Streptomyces; species Streptomyces sp. NPDC001922. The sequence continues at coordinate 102,665 of NZ_JBIASV010000003.1, forward strand.
GGCGCGGGTCCGCGAGGATGCTCCGGTGGCCCAGGGCCCGCGGACCGAACTCGGAGCCGCCGGTGAACCAGCCGATGAGCGCGCCGCCGGGGAGGAGTTCCGCCGCCAGCCGGGCGGGGTCCGGCACCTGCCGGTAGGGCAGGCCCGAGGCGTCGAGCGCGGCCCGCACCTCGTCGGTGCCGTACGTCCGGCCGAGGTAGGTGTGCTGCTGCGGCCGGGGGGCGCGCGGCCCGGCACCCGGCTTGGCGCCCGGCTTGGCCGCACGCGGGCGCGGGTTGTTCCCCAGCACGTGGTAGCCGTAGTAGGCGCAGCCGACCGCGCAGCCGTTGTCGCCCGCCGCGGGCTGGGCGAAGATCTCGGTGAACGGCGTCTCCCGGAGGATCTTGCCGTTGGCGACCGAGTTGAGGACGACACCGCCGGCCAGGCACAGCCGGCTGAGTCCGGTCTGCCGGTGCAGCCAGCGGGCGGCGTGCAGCACGGCGGTCTCCAGCAGGTCCTGGGCGGCCCAGGCGAGGTCGGCGCCGCGGGAGAAGCGCTCGTCGCCGTCGAGCCCGTCGAGCGCGTGCTCGACGAAGTCCAGCAGCCCGCCGTCCTTGAGGTACAGCGCGAACCGGCCCTCGTCGAGCAGGTCGAGATGGCGGTGGAACTCGTCCCGGTAGCGGTCGGTGCCGTACGGGGCGAGGCCCATGGTCTTGCCGTCCTCGGTCAGGTACCAGGCGCCCTCCTCGTAGAGGGTGAATCCGATCGCCCGGCTGACCGCCTTGTACATGAAGCCCAGCGAGTGGTCGCTGTCGCCCGCCTGGTAGACCCGGTCGGCGCGGAGCCCGTCGGTGCTCCAGTTGGTGCCGTACACCTTCGACAGCTCGGTGATGCCGACGCCCTCGCCGACGGAGAGAGTCATGGTCTCGACGCCCTGGCCCTCGAAGAGGCTGCCGGCGCCGTCGACGACGAGGACCGCGGCCTCGTGGTAGGGCGAGGGGTGGAAGGCGCTGGCGGCGTGCGCCAGGTGATGCCTGATCAGATGGGTGCGGCGCCGGAAGGGGAAGTAGCAGGTGGGCAGCAGGGTGTCGTCGGCCACGATCGCTTCGACCCGGTCGAGCCGGGTGCCGTGCGTTTCGAGACAGTACCGCCAGCCGCGGTTGGCCAGTGAGTTGACGTTGACCGCGTACTTCCGACGGGTCAGACGTTCTTCCTCGATACCGACGCTGACTTCGCCGTTCTCGACGAGGCAGGCCGAGAAGTCGTGATTGGATCCGCCGAGCCCAAGAGCGAGCATGCAGCCGTCCTAACTCAGTACAGGCGGGTTCTCGCGGTGGCAGGCCGAATGGGCCGCCGAACCGCGATTGCAAGAATGTGGGAATGCGCCACGCGGGCGAGACGTTACAACCGCCCACCACACCGGTCCAGAGGGCAAGTTGAGCCATGACGGTCGAGTTCCGGACGCTTTCCGGATCATGTCCGTAAGTACCGAGAGCCCGTTGACCGTCCACTCGGCCGAAACCTACACTCGCAGGCTACGGTCAGGGTCAGCGCAGGACAATCCGGAATGGTGATGAGCGTGGCGCTGAAGAACGACTTTCGCAATGCGATGTTCGAGCACCGTGACGGCCAGGAGCGTCTGAAACTCCTCATGAACGACATGGTCATCGAAGAGCAGTTGTGCCAGATGCGCTGCTCCTACTGCTTGACCGAGGACTTCAATCTCCTGATGAACGTTCCCGACGCCCGGCTCAGGCTGACCACGGACCGGCGTGAGGACTGGCACCGGATTCTCGACGTATATCACCGTCAGGTGGACAGTCCGATCATGCGGCTCAGCGGCGGCGAGTTCTTCTGGCTGAAGGGATCGACCGAATTCGTCGAGGAGTGCAGCAGCAAGTACGAGGTGGTCCAGGTCATCACCAACGGCGTCTTCCTGACGCCGCCGCGGCTGGAGGCGCTGGCCGCGCTGGGCAACGTCCAGCTCTGCCTCTCCCTGGACGGGCACACGCTGGAGATGAACGCGCACCGCCTGCCGCCGAAGCAGCACCGGCTGTTCGACGTCATCATGCGGCATCTCGACCACGCGGTGGAGCTGGGCATCCCCATCGAGATCCAGTCGGTTCTCTCCGACAAGAACGTCACCGGACAGGCGGATTTCGCGGCGTTTCTGCTGGAGCGGTACGGGTCCGGCGCGATGCTGTACTTCTTCCCGGTCAGGGGCGACGCCAAGGATTCCCTCGCCCCGGAGCTCGGGGACCATTTCGGGCCGTTGCTGGAGCGCTACGACGAATTGGAACAGGTCCTTCCGCCGCGGGCCTTCGTCGAGCACATCGGCAATCAGCTGCGCACCGGCGTCCGCACGCTGCGGTGTTATGCGACCGCCACCATGGTGCAGCTCTTCGGACAGGGGGACGTCTCCTGCTGTCCGTATGCCTGGCTGAAACCGATGGGGAATATCACCGAGGATCCCCAGCTGATTCCCGAGCAGTTCGGCAGGCACCAGCACTACGAGATGTTCATGCAGCCCCGCCCGAGGTTCCCCTATTGCAAGAGCTGCACCGGGCCGATCGATGTGGTGAACCTCTTCCTCCTCGGGCAGATCTCCAAGGCGGAGATCGCCCGGTGCGCACCGTACGCAGGCCCGCAGGCGCTGGCCCGGCTGAACGAGTTGAAGGCGGCCTTCGAGCCGATCTTCACCCCGGCCGGCCATCCGGCCTGACCCGACCGACATCACCGACCGACGCACCTGGTGTGTGAGGAGAATGCATGATTTCCGTGGAAGAGATCTCGGCCGGGGAATTGACGGAGGCCGGTGCGGCGAGACTGCGGTCGCTGCCGCACCACGACCTGCTCACCCTGGCCGGGGACTGGCTCGGTGAGCTGGCTCCCTGGCGGAACACCGAAACTCTCGCCACGATCGCCCGCACGATGTCCGCGGAATCCCTGCTCGCCTCGCTGTTCGTCCTCGGGGAGCCGGTCACGGAGGCCGACGCCCGGTCGCAACTCCCCGGTCCGCTGCTGGATCTGCTGCTGCGCTGCGGTGTGCTCGCCCAGGAGTCCGGAAAGCTGTCCGCCGAGTACTGCCTGGTCCGCGGTGAGGGCCTGACCCTCCTCGCGGCGTGGCGGGCCGCCGGCCGCGATGTCGGATCGTACGCCCCCTGGGTCGGTACGGACTCCATGACCCTGGCCCGGCTGGTGGCCGCCCGCCGGGAGGTCCGCTCGGCTCTCGACCTCGGCTGCGGCACCGGGATCCTCGGTCTGTCGGCCGCCCGGAACGGCGCCGACCTGCTGGCGGTGGACGTCAATCCGGAGTGCACGGCGGCCGCCGCCTTCAACGCCTGGCTGAACGGTCTGGGCGAGCGGGTGCGCACCGCCGAGGGCGACATCATGTCCCTCGCGCTCGACTCCCGGTTCGATCTGGTCGTCTCCAATCCGCCCTGTCTGCCGCTGCGCCGGGGTTCGCTGGGCTGGCTGGCCGGTGAAGCCGGCCTGGACGGACTGGAGTTCTTCTGGGAACTGCTGCGCCGGACACCCGGGCTGCTCACCGATGCGGGCGAGGCCCTGCTCCAGGCCGCGGCCTACGGCGACGAGCAGGGGCCGTTCTTCATCCAGGAGCTGGAGGCGGAGATGAACCGGCTCGGCGTCTCCGGCCGGCTGCTCCTCCGCCCGTCGACCCCGCCGCGCTGGCCCGCGTTCGCCCCGCGGGACGAGAACCTGCAGCTCTCGGGCCCGTTGGGGGACGAGGTGCGGGCCTATGTGGAGAGCATCGGCGCCACGCACTACTACGGGTTCGTGCTCTCCCTGCGGGCGGAACGGCACGGCGGGCTGCAGGTCGGGCGCTTCGGCTGATCAGTGGGCCGGCCCGAGCCAGGCCGGCCCGAGCTCGGCCCGCTCCATCGCGAGAACGGCCTCGACGGCCTCCTCGGGACCGAGGTCGGTGGTGTCGATCTGCCGGGCCCCCGGTACCAGCGCCACCTCCTCGTCGAGATGGGTCTCGGCCAGCCGGCCCTCGATGAAGTGCTCGCCGCCCGGGTCCTTGCGGATCCGGGCGGCGAGTGCGTCCGGGCCGGCGCGCAGACCGTAGATCACGGATTCCGCGCCGAGTGCGTCGAACACCTCCAGGAACGGTTCCAGGGCACGCCCCGCGAGCACGACGCCGCTGACCACGACCACCCCGGCGCCCCAGGCCCGGTAGACGGGGAGGGTGGCGCGCAGGGTCGACGCCATCAGCGCGTACAGCTTCTCGGAGCTCTCCCAGGGGTGCACCACCGGATCGCAGTCGACGGCAGCGGCCGGTACGGCATAGCGGGCGACCAGGCTCTGCGCGAGCCGGGTCTTGCCCACACCGGGCGCTCCGGTCACCACGACCAGCCGGAACCGGTCCTCGGGCACGGCGGAGCGCTGGCGGCCGATGTCCGTCGTCAACGCCCCCGTGACGACGGCCGTTCCGGGGGCGTCCGCGGACGCTCCGGCCACGGCCGCCGTGCCGGGAGCGCCGGTCCCGGGTCCGGCCGGCCCGGCCGCCGTTCCGGTGCGGGCGGTCACGGTCTCGGGGGTGGCGCGGTCGGTCATGTGGCGGATCCGTTCTCGTGGCCGGAGGAGGCGGTGGACAGGTCGCGGACGGTGCCCACCAGGCGGAAGCCCAGGTGCGGCACCTTGAGGATCTTGGCTCCCGAGTCGATGTCGAGGAGCTTCTGCTTGAGGACCGAGGACACCGGATTCACGTCCTCTCCCCCGGTCGCCTCGGTGAGATCCTGGCGCGGGACGATCTGCCCGGGGCGACTGGCGAGCAGTCGCAGCATGCCCGCCTCGGCGTCGGAGACCGGGACCGCCTTCGACGGGGAGTGCAGCCGGCCCCGGCCGTCGAGCGTCAGCACCTGAGTGCTCTCCGGCGGGGTGACGGACTTGAGGTACCCCAGACTGTCGACGAGGCGGTGCTGCTTGAGGGGGCTGGCCAGGGCGAGCGCAAAGCCGTCGGAGAGCGCCGCCAGCACCCCGGTCGCGGACACGCTGTCGAGGACCGCGATCGGGTACCCGCCCCGGCGCTTGACGTCGGCCGCGGACAGTCCGGGCCCGGTGGCGGCCACGGCGTGCAGCGAGGCGAGCAGGACATCCGGCCAGTCGGCCGATCCGCCCTCCGGATCGGAGTCGTGCAGGGTGAGGCCCAGTTCGGCGCAGGCCTCCCCGAGGACCTCCAGATCGGCCGGGTCCAGGGATTGAGCCAGTACGTACATCTCGACACCCTTCACGAGGCGGCGTCTGGGCCGCCTCTGCTCGGTGGCCGTCCCCGCGGGGCCGGCGTCTCAGGTGGTGCCCGCGTCGTGCCACCCGCGGGCACGGCGCACGTTCAGCTGACGAGGGGCCATATCCGTTCGGCGGCCGGGTGGCCGGAGTGTTCGGCCAGGCGTTCCCCGTGCCGGGCGATGCGCCGGACGACGCCCTGGCGGACCTGGATGCGGTACGCCCGCAGGGCCTCGCGCTTGGCCAGCGCGGCCGTGGCGTCCATCGGGCACAGCTCCGGGCGGAGCGCGCCGAGGCCGAGCGATGCCAGCCGGGCGGCGAGCCCCCGGGCCACCTCCTCGGCGGAGCCGAAGACCGAGTACGGCTGGTCCTCGTAGAAGACGACCCGGGCGCCGGTGATGTCCCCCCGGGCCAGCAGCGCGATCACCGCCTCCCGGCAGGCCAGATGGTCGACGTGGCCGCCGACGCCGAGTGGTGCGCAGATCTCGGCGGCCCCCTCCAGCAGTCCGGCGAGCCGGGTCGTCAGCTCGGCGAACAGCCCGGGTTCCTCGTCCGGGAAGGTGTCGGACAGGGCCGTCCCGGCGAAGAACCGCTCCGCGCGCAGTGCGCGGTCCGCCGCGTCGACGAAGCCGAGGAGTTCGACCTCCGTGCCGAGGACCCGGGCGGCGACCGCCTCCTCCGCCAGGAGCAGACGGGACGTCAGGTCCGGCCGCCCGGCGTAGTACGGGTCCTTGGTCCAGGTCTCCACGCTGAAGACGTCCAGCACCCGGCCGCCGCGGCGCGCCAGCAGGCCGCCGAGGGCCAGTGCCGCGTCGTCGGGGTGCGGGGACACCACGACGGGGGCGTCCGGTGCGGCGCGGTCCGGGGGTCCGCCGGGCGCCATCACCACCAGTCCGTCCCGCTGCCAGGTGCCGAGGAGGCTCCGCTCCGCCGCGGTGAAGCCGTCGAGCGGCCGGCTGCCGTCGCACCGGGCCAGCAGCCGGGCGACCGAGCCGGGCGCGTGGCCGGACTCCTCGACCGTCTCGCCCCGGCACAGGACCCGGTTCCCTGATACCTCCGCGTGGGGCAGAGCGAGGGGACACCACGCGCCGGGAACCTCCGTCATGTGGCCTCCTGGCCCGAGTCCGGGATCCGGGCGGTACCGGGGCCCCTGATTCCGCCCGTGAAACGGCGCGTCACCGGCTCTCCGGCCGCGCTGAAGACGAACGGTTCGATTCTCCACAGGCACGGAGCGGAATAAACCCGTAATCAACAGGTGGCTGAAATTGGGCCGGACGGCCCGGTCACCGGTTCCCTTGGCCTTCCGCGGCTTCCCGGCTGGTTCCGGCCAATCTCCCCCTTCCCCCCTTCAAGATCTCCGTACGCGCCCCCCTCCGGAAGCGGTCAAGATTCTTTTTGACGAATTCCCACTTCAGACTCCCGGCGGCCGGGCGGCGGGGGAGGCGGACGGCCGTCCCCGGCCCCGGGCCCGCTGGGCCATTCGGCGGCACGAACGCGGCGGGAACCGGACACCCCGCTCCCGCGCCGCACGAGGTCCCATTGCGTGGATCCTCTTCTGTTGTAGCCTCGGGCTCTGAAAGTCCCTGGCCACGGTGGATGCGGATGAGGATCGGGGGAACGCGGTTGTGAAGTCTCGTGTCTTACTTGTCCAGCAAGGTGTGTGGGGTAATTCCGCCGCCTCGATGCCCCTGGCCGTCGGATATCTCAAAGCATGCGCCGACAGGGACGAACGTATTCGCCGCCGCATGGACGTCACCATTCGGAACTATCCGGGTGACGCGGGGATCAATGCCATGGGCCGGGATCTCATCCGGGACGGCTGCCCCGACATTCTCTGCTTCTCCGTCCTGGGCTGGAACTACCGCACGTTCGGCGTGCTGGCGGAGACCTTCAAGCAGATGAACCCCGACGGGTGGGTCGTCTTCGGCGGCAACCACGTCGCCCATCAGGCGGAGCGCGTCTTCCGGATGTACCCGCAGGTGGACGTGGTGGTCAACGGCGAAGGCGAACTGGTGTTCCCGGAGCTGCTGAACGGCTATCTGGACGGCGCCACCCGCACCGCGCTGCAGGGCATCCGGGGCGTCTCCTTCCGCGGGCCGGACGGCGAAGTCGTCACCACCGAGGAGCGGGAACGCATCACGGACCTGGAGTCCCTTCCCTCCCCCATTCTCAGCGGCGCGGTGCCGCTGGTCGACCGGGCGGGCCGGTTCCTCTACGACTACGCGCTCATGGAGACCAACCGCGGCTGCCCCTACAAATGCGCCTTCTGTTACTGGGGCGGCGCCACCGGGCAGAAAATGCGCGCCTTCTCACGGGAGCGACTGCGCGAGGAACTCGAACTCCTGGGCCGGCACGGCGCGGAAACGCTGATGCTCTGCGACTCCAACTTCGGCCTGCTGCGCGAGGACGAGGAATTCCTGGACGATCTGCTGCGTGTGCGCAGCAAGTTCGGATTCCCCAAGCGCCTCGAGACCTCCTGGGCCAAGAACAAGTCGGCCGGCTTCTACCGCATCATGGACAAGATGAAGCAGTCCGGGATGCACAGCGCCTTCATCCTGGCCCTGCAGACCATGGACGACTCGGTCCTGGATCTGATGCGGCGGCGCAATATGAAGCTGAACGAGTGGGAGGATCTCGTCGCCTGGCTGACCGACCACGGCATCACCCCGTATCTGGAACTGATCTGGGGTGCGCCGGGGGAAACGGTCGAGTCGTTCCTCGACGGCTACGACCGCGCGTCACGCCATACGCCGTTCATCGCGGTGCATCCGCTGATGATTCTGCCGAACACCGATTACCACGACAAGCGTGAGCAGCACGGTCTGGTCACGGTGCGCGGCGAGAACGACGACTTCGACTACGTCCTGGCACACAACACCATGACGCTCCAGGACAACGAGCGCATGCTCCGGTTCATCTGCTGGAACCGCGTGCTGGCCCGGAGCCTGTGGCTGCACAACATCTGGGTCGCGCTGCGCGAGCTCGCCGGGGTGCCGCAGTCCGCGGTGATCCTGAAGTTCTCCGAGTGGGTGGAGAACAGCGAGGACCCGGACGCCCGGGAGCTCACGGCCGTGGCACAGCCGGCCGGTTCCGCGAGCGAGAACGTGGACCCCAACGTCTGGCGCCTGCTCACCAAGCGGCTGCTGCAGCGCTGGTGGGACGAGGCCATGCGGCCCGACCTGCCGAAGGAACTGCTGCCGCTGCTCGACGAGGTCTTCCTGTACGACCTCATGTGCCAGCCGGTACGGCTGCTGCCCGACGGCTCCGGTCCCGAGGAGGACCTCCCGGTGACCGAGAAGTACGGGGACCGCTGGTATCTGCGCAGTGACGTCACCTTCAAGTACCCCGTGCCCGAGCTGATCGCGGCGCTGCGCCGGGGCGAGACGGTCCGCACCGACCCCGAGGCGCTGGTGACCTCCTTCTACTACCGGACCGAGTTCGGTGGCGATCTGCAGCACTACTTCCGCATGGACTCCTACCGCGGGCGGACCGAGCAGCAGCTCGCCGCGCAGTTCGCGTCGGTGTCCGAGTGAACCGACCCGTCGTGCCGGGGCGATGACCCGCCCCGGGCGCCGAGGTCCGTCAGGCAGCGAACTTCACAGGAGGAACGGCATGGACCGCGCTGGACTCATTCGAGAGCTGCATGAGATAGCGGCAGGGATGACCAAGGCCGAGGATCACCGGCAGCAGCCGGAGGGCACCGGGCCCGCCGCCGACACGAGCCTGGTCGACCAGTACGGATTCAGCTCGCTGGACGCCCTGGAGTACCTCCTCATCCTGGAGGAGAAGTACGACGTGGTCTTCGAGGACGAGGACCTGACGGAGGAGACCCTCTTCTCCATCGAGGGGCTGGCCACCTACATCCTCGATCAGAAGGTGGGCCGGAGCCCGTCGGTCTCGTGACCCGCGGCACGGACGGGCCCTCCGCAGCGGAGGGCGGCGGGGCGCCATGAGTCCCCGCACTCCCCATTCGACCGTGGAGGAAGCCCGGGTGGACCGCACCGTGAACGCCCCGCCCGTGCCGATCGGCGTCGTCATACCGACGCGCGGCCGGACCACACGGCTGCTGCTGACCCTGACGGCGCTGCTCCACCAGACGCTGCCCCGCGACCGGTTCGAGGTCGTCCTGGTCAACGACGCGCCCGGCCGGGAAGCCGTGGCGCAGGTCCTCGAGGCCCTGCCGGCGGGTCTCCCCCTCCGGGTCGCCGACACCGGCGGACGGGGCGTCGCCCATGCGCGCAACGCCGGTGCCCGGCTGGCCCGCTCCGAGCTCCTGCTCTTCCTCGACGACGACACCGTGGCCACCCCGGGGCTCCTGGAGGCGCACCTGGCGGCGCACTCCGGGACGCGGGAGCTGATGGTGCACGGCCGGGTCACCGATCTGTCGGCGTTCGCTCTGACCCCGGACAGCCTGCGGCTGGAGCGGGCGCTGACCGGTGCCCGCGGACGCAGCCTGAGGCCCGTGGACGTCGCGGATCCGGAGCGGGTGGCCCGCTCGTTCGGGCCGCGGTGCTCGTTCATCGAGAGCACGGCCCGGAAGGTGACCGGGAATGCGGCCCACCGGCATCTGAGCTGGCTGTCCTGCATCGGCACCAACACCAGCCTGCGGCGCGGGGTGTTCGTCCGGGCCGGGAGGTTCGACGAGCGCTACGGCACGCTGTGGGGCGGCGAGGACCTGGAGCTCGGTCTCCGGCTCGCCGCGGACGGCGTGGACTTCCGCCTGATCCCGGCCGGCGCGTACCACCTGCCGGTGGCCCGCCGCGATGTGTCCACCGCGCTGCCGCACTTCTGGCGGCTGGTGGCGCAGCAGCACGGCGATCCCGGGCTCACCGCCGTGGGCGAGTACCTGCTCGGCCGGCTGGGCCTGGAGGAGCTGGCCGGGCGGCTCGCTCCGCTCGGGGAGGCGGCACGGTGACCGCGCCCGGTCCGGACACGGTCGTCCTGGGCGCCACCCGCGCGGCACCGCCGGCCGGCGTCCCGGCGCGGACGGGCCACACCGCTCCGGCCGGCGAGGAGTCGCTGACCGAGGTGGTGGTGCAGGTCCTGGCCCGGGCCCTGAACGGGCTGCCGGCACCGCTGCGCCGCACGACACCCGTGCTCCTGGCCGCCACCGACCACTGCGTGGCGACGACCTCCGGCTATGTGGCGCGGTGCGTCGAGGCCGAGGCGGGCGGCCGCCGGCTGCGGCCCTCGGAGTCGATGGCACCGGAACCGGCGCAGCTGCTGCAGGAGTTCGCGGAGCGGTCGGACTGGGACGGCGCGGGCCATGTGCTGATCAGCCCCCGGGGCGCGGCGGAGCAGGCGCTGCGCTGGGCCCGCGGTGCGGTCGCGGCGGGGCTGCACGAGGCGATGGCGGTGTGCGAGCTCGCGCGGGATCCGGAGAGCGGCGGCTATCTGGTCACGGGCACCCTGGTGGCGGCCCCCGCCGGGACTCCGTCGCCCGGCGGCTCGGCGGGGTCGGGAGTCGTGCTCTCCGGGCTCGGGCTGGTGACGGCGTTCGGTGACGGAGTGGACCCGTTCTGGCGGGAGTTGCTGGCCGGGCGGCGGGCGCTCTCCGACCTCACCCGGTTCGACGCCGCACGGTTCCGGAGCCGGACGGTGTGCCAGGCCGCGGCGGAGGCCGGGCCGGGGCTCCCGGTACGGCGGGTCCTGCTGGACCGGGCCCGTACGGAGGCCCTGGCCGGGGCCGGCCTGACCCGGCTGCCGGAGCGGACGCTGCTGGTCGGCGCCGGGGTCGTGCCGCACCTGCCGGCGGTGGACGACGCCCCGCAGATCCGGGAGATATCCCTGGAGGAGGAGTGGGACGGCGAAGGCTTCGGGGTCTCCCCCGGGAACGCCGCCCTGCTGGCCCACGCCTGCGCGTCCGGCGCGTTCGGGCTGGCCATGGCCCGGGAGTGGCTGCTGTCCGGGCTCGCCGACATGGCGGTGGTGACGGGCGTCTCCGCGCTCAATGTCTACGACTACGCCTGTCTGGACGTGCTGCGGGCGACGAGCACCCGCACCGCCCGCCCGTTCGACCGGGACCGCAGCGGTGTCACGATCGGTGAGGGCGCCGGTGCCGTCGTGCTGGAGACCGCGGAGCACGCGGCGGCCCGCGGGCACCGCCCGGCGGCGGCGCTCAGCGGGATCGCCTGCCGGGTGGGCGGCCGGGGCACCAGCGCGCTGAGCGCGGAGATCGCCGCGGACTGCATGCGGGCGGCCCTGGACATGGCGGGGACGGACCGGGTCGACCATGTGCACGGCCACGCGCCCGGCACCCGCCAGGGCGACGAGGCCGAGCTGCTGGCGCTGGACACGGTCGGTGCCGAACGCGGGTGGCGCGGTGTGCCGGTGAGTTCGTACAAGGGCGCGGCCGGGCACCTGCTGCACGCCTCGGTGTTCCCCGCCCTGGCGGCCGCCGTGCAGGCGCTGCGGTGCGGCGTCGTGCCCGGGACCCCCGGGCTGCGGTCGGCTCCGGACACCCGGCACGTCCGCGTCCCGGCCGGCCCGGAACCCCGCGACGGCATCCGTTCCGTGCTGGTGGACAACTTCGGCTTCGGCGGCAACAACGCGGCGCTCCTCCTGACGTCCTCAGCCACGAACCCCCCGAAGGGAGAGGAGCCGGCATGGCAGACGCGGTCCTGCTGACACCGCGGGAGATCCTCACCGGATTTGCCAGCATCAACAACCAGAACGTGCTGATCAACGACGAGGAGTACCTGAAGCTCGACCCCGCCATGCGGCTGTTCTACGAGAAGGTGCGGGAGAACCTCGGGCTCGCGTGCATCGCGGGGCACCTGCGGGGCTGCGGATACTCCGTCAAAGCCCTCAACCTCCACGGACGCAACCCCAGCGACGAAGCCATCACCGACCTCATCCGCCGCGAACGCCCCAGCTTCGTCGGCATCAGCATCATGTACGACCTCCACATCGTCGACGCCGTACGCCTCCTGCGCTGCGTCCGCACCGCCGACCCCACCGTCTTCGTCGCCATCGGCGGAGCCTTCTGCACCTACAACGCCAAACTCATCGCCGAACGCATACCCGAAGCCGACTGCGTCGCCTTCGGCGAAGGCGAACTCACCGTCGAAGGCCTCATGAACGCCCTCGCCGCCGACCGCGACTGGCGCACCGTCCCCGGCCTCTACTACTGGCAGGGCGACCGCGTCCGCAGCAGCGGACCCCCCAAACTCCCCGACCTGACCTCGGAACCCTGGCCCGCCCGCGATGTGCTGCTGCGGCACCGGGAGGCCGGGATCCGGACACCCGTCGCGTCGACGTACACCAGCCGGGGCTGCCACGCGAAGTGCACGTTCTGCTATGTGCCGCGGGCTCCCGGCGTGGTGGGCAACGCGTGGCGGGTGCGGTCGCCCGTCGATGTGGTGGACGAGATCGAGTGTCTGCAGCGGGACTTCGGGACGCGGTTCGTCTGGTTCAACGACGACAACTTCGGCGGCGCGTTCGAGGACGGCTATTACCACGCCACGGCATTCGCCGAGGAGTTGATCCGGCGCGATCTGCGGATCTCGTTCCACTGCGAGTTCCGGGTGGACACCGGACTCATCGACCGGGAGGCGCTGCGCACCCTGCGCCGCGCCGGCATGGCGTCGGCGCTGCTCGGCATGGAGACCGGGTCGCCCGGGATGGCCAAACGGTTCCGCAAGGGCACCACGGTCGACTACAACGTCGACGCCGCCCGCATGTTCAAACAGGAACGCATCGAGCTGGAACCCGGCTGGATCATGATCGAGCCCGGCACCACCATCGACGAACTCTGGCAGAACCTGGAATTCATCGTGGCGGCCGACATCGCCGTGAGCGAGAACCCGTTCTCCTTCATCAGCCGGGCCATCGCCCTGCGCGGCACCGAGATGTACGACAAGGTCGTCGACCCGCTGCCGCCGGAGATCCCCGGTCTGCAAGGGGGGCCGGCCTGGGAGGTGCTGCGGGAGGCGCGCCGCGAGTACCGGGTCGCGGACGGGCGGGTCGAGGACCTGTGGCGGGCCTGGAGCCTGGTGAGCGGTGAGGTGAGCGACCGCAAGGAGGGGCTCCCGTTCGTCGCCCAGATCATCGCCGATGCCACGCGGCTGCGCCGTGCCCGGGGCGACCAGGGGCTGCGGCCGCTCCTGAGCCGGCTGCGCACCTGGGTGGAGAACCTGCCGCACCTGCTGATCGCCTTCCTCAACGTGGGGCTGCTGCTCGCCGACGAGAACCCGCCGGACCTGGGGCGGCGCCTGGAGGCCGAGCTGCGCGCGCTGGTCGACGCCTACGACCGGGAGCACCTGGGCCACACGTATCCGGAATTCGTCGAGGAGACCAAGCGGACCTGCGGCGAACAGGTCCTGACGGGCTGACCCAGCGGTGTCCGGACGTCGTCCGGGGCGCCCTTCGGAGAGGAAAGGAGACCGGTCATGTCGGACGTGGTCCTGCTGACACCGCGGGAGATCTCCACCGGTGCCGCAAGCCTGAACAACCAGAACGTGCTGATCAACGACGAGGAGTACCTGAAGCTCGACCCCGCCATGCGGCTGTTCTACAAGCGGGTGCGGGAGAACCTCGGAGTCGCGTGCATCGCGGGGCACCTGCGGGGCTGCGGATACTCCGTCAAAGCCCTCAACCTCCACGGACGCAACCCCAGCGACGAAGCCATCACCGACCTCATCCGCCGCGAACGCCCCAGCTTCGTCGGCATCAGCATCATGTACGACCTCCACATCGTCGACGCCGTACGCCTCCTGCGCTGCGTCCGCACCGCCGACCCCACCGTCTTCGTCGCCATCGGCGGAGCCTTCTGCACCTACAACGCCAAACTCATCGCCGAACGCATACCCGAAGCCGACTGCGTCGCCTTCGGCGAAGGCGAACTCACCGTCGAAGGCCTCATGAACGCCCTCGCCGCCGACCGCGACTGGCGCACCGTCCCCGGCCTCTACTACTGGCAGGGCGACCGCGTCCGCAGCAGCGGACCCCCCAAACTCCCCGACCTCGCCAACGAGCCGTGGCCCGCGCGCGACCTCCTGCTCCATCACCGCAGGACGGGGATTCCCACCCCGCGGGCGTCCACCTACACCAGCCGGGGCTGCCACGCGAAGTGCACCTTCTGCTACGCGCCCCGGCAGCCCGGAGTCGAGGGCGGGCCCTGGCGGGTGCGCCCGGTCGGGGACGCCGTCGACGAGATCGAGTTCCTGCAGCGGGACTTCGGCACCCGCTTCGTCTGGTTCAACGACGACAACTTCGGCGGCGCGTTCCAGGACGGCTACCACCACGCGGTGGGGTTCGCCGAGGAGATCCTGCGGCGCAAGCTGAAGGTCTCCTTCCACTGCGAGTTCCGGGTGGACACCGGACTGATCGACCGGGAGGCGCTGCGCACCCTGCGCCGCGCCGGCATGGAACTCGCCCTGCTCGGCATGGAGACCGGCGCGCCCGGCATGATGCGGCGGTTCCGCAAGGGCACCACCGTCGACTACAACTTCGACGCCGCCCGCATGTTCAAACAGGAACGCATCGAGCTGGAACCCGGCTGGATCATGATCGAGCCCGGCACCACCGTCGACGAACTCTGGCAGAACCTGGAATTCATCGTCACCGCCCGGGTGCACGAGAGCGAGAATCCGTTCTTCCTCATCAACCGGGCCATCGCCCTGCGCGGCACCGAGATCTACGACAAGGTGACCAGCTTCGGCGAACCCGACATCCCCGGGGTCGAGGGCCCCGCCTGGGAGGTGCTGCGCGAGGCGCGCCGGGAGTACCAGGTCGAGGACGGGCGCGTCGAGGACCTGTGGACGGCCTGGAGCGCGGTCAGCGCGGACATCAACGACCGCAAGGAGAACGAGGTTCCCTTCCTCGCGCAGAGCATCGCGGACGCGGTGCGGGCACGCCGCGGCACCGGCGCGGAGTCGCTGCGACCGCTGCTGGGCCGGCTGCGCAGCTGGGACCAGGGGCTCGCCCAGTTGCTCGTCGCGTTCCTCAATGTCGGGCTGATGCTGGCCGACGAGAATCCCCCGGGTCTGCCGCAGCGGCTGGAGGCCGAACTGCGGGAGCTCGTGGACGCCTACGACCGGCAGCATCTGGGCCACGCCTTCCCCGACTTCGCCGTCGAGGCCGCGCGGGCCTGCGGTGAACACGCACTCGCGCAGGTGAGGAGCTGACCGATGTCCGGTGCACGGAGAACCCGCTTCGCCGGTGTGGGCTGCGGCAGAGTGTTCCAGCGCTACCACCTGCCCTGTGCCGACGCCCGGGACGACATCGAACCGGTCGGCGCCGTCGACCTGGACGCCGGGCGGGCGGAGGCGCTGTTCGCGGACCGGCCCGGGGTGTGGACCGGTTCCTCGGTCGACCGGCTGCTGAAGGAGACCGCACCGGACGTGATCAGCGTCTGCACCCCGAACGACGCCCATGCGGAGGCGGTGCTCACGGCGCTGGACGCCGGGGTCGCGGTGCTGTGCGAGAAGCCGCTCGCCGCGGGGGTCGACGCGGCGCGGGCCATCGCGGCACACCCCGACGCCGACCGGCTCCTCGGCGTCAACCTGCCGTACCGGTTCCATGAGCTGCTGAAGCCCTTCACCGAGGTGGCCCGGGACGGCACCCAGGAGATCGAGCTGACCTTCGTCACCCCGGGCGACCGGGTGTGGCGCGCCTGCACCCCCTGGTACGGCGACGCGAGGCGGGCCGGGGGCGGGGCGCTGCTCGACCTCGGGCTGCACGCCCTGGACATCCTGGTCACCGTCTTCGGCCGGCCGGACGTGCACAGCTGCGAGGTCGACTCGGCGGAGGTGGAGGAGCGGGCCAGGGTCGGGCTGTCGTTCCAGGGCGTTCCGGCGACCCTGCGGATCGACCGGGCCGGCCGGCGGCTGGCGATGGCGGTGACCGTGCGCACCACCTCCGGCACCCATGTGCTGGACCTGCGTCGGGGGGAACTGCGCCTGGCCGACGGCACGGTGGTCGAGGCCGGGGGGCGGCCGGAACTGGCCGCGATCTCCGGTTGGTTCGACGTGGTGACGGGCACCGCCCCGTCCGCGATCGCGACCGCTCAGGAGGCCCTGGGGCTGCAGCTGCTGGTGCAGGCCGCCTACGAGCGGGCGCGTCCGGTGTCCGCCGCCGCACTGCTGGGGTGACGCCGCCTCCGGCCGCCTGGTGCGGTGGCGGCCGGGGCCGGCGCCGTCCCGGGCGCCGGGGTGTCGGCCGGGGGTGTCAGCCAGGGTTTCAGCCGAGGTGCCGGCCGAGGTATCAGCGGAGGAAGGCCGTCACCGCGGCAGCGAACCGCTCCGGTTCCGTCCGGTGCACATAGTGGCCCGCGTCGATGGCGAGAAAGCTCCCCCGCGGAACGGTGGCGGCCACCTCGGCCAGCAGCGACCGGGACACCGGACTGCCCGGTCCGCCGCTGACGACCAGGGTCTCCGCGGACACCAGCGGCAGCCTCCGCCACCAGACCGGATCGGGGCTGCGCAGTCCGTCGATGACCGGCCGGATCGCGCCGCGGTCCATGCCCCGGGAGCGGCGCAGATCGAGGAACTCCTGGAAGAGCGCCATCACCGGCCGTCCGCCCGCGTGCGCGGTGCGGGCCCGCAGCGCGGCCTCGCCCGCGGCGTCCCGGGGCGGCGGCGGGGCGTCCTCGATCACCAGGCGGCGGACCCGTCCGGGCCGGTGCTGGGCGATGAGCCAGGCGATGTGACCGCCCATGGAGTGCCCCACCAGGTCGACCGTGCCGACACCCTGCCGGTCCAGCAGCGCCGTCACGTCCTCCCGCATCAGTGCGTAGGAGTAGCGGCCGGGGCGCGGACTGCGCCCGTGGCCCCGGAGGTCCGGCACGATGACACGGCGCCCGCGGGCGGCGAGCGCGGTGGCGAGGGCGTCCCAGGTGCGCCCGGTGTTCCCCAGCGCGTGCAGCAGGACGACCGGGGCGCCGGACGGGTCGCCGATGTCCCGGAAGCTCAGGGGCACCGCACCGGCGGACACAGCATCCGGATAAACCGTCTCATCATACGGCATACCGTGATGCTACTCGTTCGACGGCCGGTCTGTCCGCTGAACGTCCTTACGGGGCCGGGACGTTGGGCCGGTGATGCCCGCCGCGTCGCCCGGCGGCTCCCGGAAGACGCGGCGGGCGCGGGATGTCGGGCCCGCGCCGCCCGGCGGCTGCCGTGGCGGCACGGGCCCGTCGTCACGGGCGTGCGCTGTCGACGAGGTAGTCCACCACCGCCGACACCGTCTGCCGGTGCCAGATGAGGTTGGCCGGGAGCTTGCGGCCGAGCCGTGCCTCCAGCCGCCGGCGGATGACGATCGCCAGGACGGAGTCCATGCCCGCCTTCAGCAGGGAGCGGTCCGGTGTGAGCTCCGCGGGGTCGAGCCGCAGCTCCTGGGCGACCTGGGTGACGGTCTCCTCGTGGAGCCGGGCCCGGAGTTCGTCGGGCGGCAGCTCCCAGATGCCGCCCGACTCGGAGCCGGCCGGGTCCGCCCCGTCGGCGGTGTCCGTCGCGAGTTCGGCCAGCAGGCGCGGGCGGGTCGCCCCCGCGGGGAGGGGCACCGTCCGCAACACGGCCAGGTGCGGCTCGTCCAGCCCGGCGGCGTGCTCCCACGCCCCGAACGCCTCGGCCGCGGCGATGTCCCCCACCCCGGACGCGCGCAGCTCGGCGTCCACGGCCTCGTTGACCGCCATGCCCATGCCCCGCCAGGAGGTCCAGCCCAGACTCATGGTGCCGGTGGCGCCCCCGGTGCGGTCGTGCACGGCCATGGCGTCCAGGAAGGCGTTGGCCGAGGCGTAGGCGGCCTGGCCGGTGAGGCCGAGCAGTTGGCCGCAGGAGGAGAAGTGCACCAGGAAGTCGAGACTGCCCGGCGGGAAGAGCCGGCCGAGGGTGAGCGCGCCTCCGGCCTTCGGACGGAGCACCGCCCGCAGCGAGTCCGGGTCGAGCCGGCCGAGCAGCCGGTCGTCCAGCACACCGGCGGCGTGCACGACGCCGCGGACCGGCGGCATGCCCAGCGCGTCGGGATGGAGGGCGGCGGCGACCGCGCCGGGGTCGGCGATGTCGGCGGAGAGCACGCGGACCGTCGCGCCGAGGGCCTCCAGGCCGCGGACGGTCTCGATCCGGCGGGCCTCGTCCGCGTCCCGCGGGTGCGACCAGGCCGTGCGGGGCGGCAGCGGGCCGCGTCCGAGGAGCACCAGCCGACGGGCTCCCCGGTCCACCAGCCAGCGGCCGATCGCGCCGCCGAGGCTGCCCAGACCGCCGGTGATGAGATAGCTGCCGTCCGGCCGGCAGCGGAACGGAGCGGGTGACGACGACGGAGCGGCGGCACGGGCCAGCCGGGCGGCCTGGGGCATGCCGTCCCGGAGGGCGATGACGTCCTCACCCGGGCGCCGGGCGATCACCTCCAGCGCGGCGCGGAGGTCGGCGTCGGATCCGTCGTGGCCGAGGTCGAGGGTGCCGCCCCAGATCTCGGGGTGCTCGCCGGCGATCACCCGTCCGAGCCCCCACCGGGCGGCCTGCGCCACCGCGGTGAGATCGCGCGCCTCGCGGACTCCGCAGGTGAGCGACCAGAGCCGGCCCGCGGCCGGGGGCCACGCGGCCATCAGCTGGGCGGTCCGCGCGAGCAGCCAGGCGTTCCGGGCGGCGAGCGCGTCGGCCCCCTCCTCGGGCTCGGTGCCGGTGCCCGCCCGGCCGGCGGTCTCCGCCTCGCCGGTCCTCTCGGCCGGGAGGAGCAGCACCTCCACCGGACCGGCGGGAGCCACCGGTGCGTCGAGGTCCTCCGGGCCGGCCATCGGCAGGCACCGGTGCCCGGCATCGGCGGCGACCGACCGCAGGCGCTCGCGCAGCGGGCCGTCCGGGCCGATCAGCAGCAGGGTGAGCGGGGCACGGGCGGTGTCCGTCCCGCCACCGGGCAGTGGGCGCCACTCGGTGCGGTGCAGCAGTTCGTCGGGGGCGGCCGCGCGGAGCCCGGTTCCGGACCCGGCGTAGCGCACGCCCTCCAGCACCGCGACGGTCCGTCCGTCCTCGTCCGCGATCCGCACGTCCGCACCGGCGTCGGCGTCGGTGACCGGGCCGGTGACCGTGACGTCGATCCGGGCGCGGACCGGTGGACGGCCGGCGGTCCACGTCCGGGCGACCGCGGAGACCACCCGGAGGACCGCGGGCCCGGGGAAGGCGGCGGGGACGACGGACAGGGCGGCGTCGAACAGCGGCGCCCAGGCCGGGGGTTCGGCGCCGGAGCCGTCCGGTGCGGTGACCTCGGCGCGCAGGCCCCCGGCGGTCCGTTCCAGCCGGTGCACCTGCCAGGGGAAGGCCATGCCGGGCACGCCGACCGAGGCGAGGTGACGGGTAATCAGATCGAGTGGCAGTTCGGTGCCGGGGCCGGCGTCGGCCGACGGGCCGGGCGGAGGTCCGGCGGCACCGGTCCGCCGGGCCGTGGCATGGGTCAGCCACGGCCGGTTGTCGTCGCCCGGCTCCGATCCGGCCGCCCGGGAGTGCAGCCGCAGGGTGCCGTCCTGGGCGATGACATCGATCTCCCGGGCGTCCTCCAGCGTCAGGGGGACGGCGAAGGAGACGTCGCGCAGGGCCTGCTCACCGTCGTCCGGGGCGGCCCGCAGGAATGTCTCCAGCACCACGGAGGCCGGGACGATCTCGACACCCTGGATGGTGTGACTGCCCGGATACGGCCGGGACTCCCGGTCGACCCGGCCGCTCCACAGGTCCAGCGGGGTGGATCCGGCCAGGGTGGCACGGGAGCCGAGCAGGGTCCGGCCGGACACCTCGGGCCGGCCCCGTCCGGTGTCCCGGACCACGGGCTCCCGCCAGTACCGCTGCCGGTGCCAGGTCCGGTTCGGGAGCGGGGCCGGCGGGCCGCCTGGGTGCAGCGACGGCCAGTCGAGGGGGACGCCGTGGCAGTGCAGGAGGCCCGCGTTCAGCAGGAGTTGCTCCCGTTCGGGCCGGTCGCGGCGGAGCGATCCGGCGACACAGCTCTCGCCCGCGCCGGCCGCCTCCAGCGTCTCCTGGAGGGAATGGCCGGTGACGGGGTGGGCGGAGACTTCGAGGAAGACCCGGAAGCCGTCCTCGGCCGCCGCCTGCACCGCGTGGCGGAACCGCACCGGATTGCGGAGGTTGGCCGCCCAGTAGGCGCCGTCGCGCGCCGATCCGTCCCGCGGGTCGTCCAGCGCCGTGCTGTACACCGGGACGCGGGGCGCGCTCACGGTGAACTCCGCTGCCGCGGCGACGAGTTCGTCGAGCAATGGGTCCATGTGCGGGCTGTGGAAGGCCACATCGGTGGCGATCCGGCGGACCACCAGGTCCTCGTCACGCCCGAGTGCTGCGGCGACGGCCTCGACCTCGGCGGTGTCACCGGCGACCACGGTGGAGTGCGGCGACGCCAGGATGGCCGGGACCAGTCCGGTGCCGCCCAGCCGCGCGGCCACCGCGTCGGCGGGCAGGCCGACCATCAGCATGCCGCCGGCGCCGGCCACCCGGCGCAGCAGTGCGCTGCGCCGGCACACCAGCCGGGCGCCGTCCTCCTCGGTCAGCATGCCGGCCACGACCGCGGCGGCGATCTCTCCCACGGAGTGGCCGATGACCGCGGCCGGCCGGACGCCCAGCGACTGCCACACGGCGGCCAGGCCCAGCTGGACCGCGAAGAGCATCGGCTGCACGAGATCGACCCGGGCGATGTCGCCGGCCTCGATCAACTGCCGTGCGGTGACACCGAGTTCCTCGGCGAAGGCGGGGCCGATCCGGTCCACGGCGGCGGCGAATCCGGGGGTGCCGGCGAGGAGGTCCCGGCCCATGCCGCTCCACTGCGCGCCGTGTCCGGAGAACACCCAGACGGGGCCGGGACCGGGCTCGCCCATCGCCCCGCCGGTGACGGTGCCCGGGCAGGCGTCGCCCGCGGCGAGGCCGCGGAGCCGGGCGGCGAGCTCCTTGTGGCCGGTGGCCACCACCGCCGACCGCCATTCGAGGTGGCTGCGGCGCACGCCGAGGGTGTGCCCGACGGCGCCGAGCGGCACCTGGGCTCCCGGGCCGCTCAGCCAGTCGGCGAGCCGTCCCGCGTCCGCGCGGCCGGCGGCGCCGGAGCGGGCGGAGAGCGGGAAGAGGCCCGGTACGGGTACGGCCTCCGCCGGTCCGGGCACCGGCTCCTCCCGCGCCGCGGGCGCCTCTTCCAGCACCACATGGGCGATGGTGCCCCCGTAGCCGAAACTGGAGACGCCGGCCCGGCGGGGACGGTCCCCGGGCGGCCAGGGCGTACGGTCCGCGGTGAGCCGGAGGCCCGAATCCGCCCAGGGAATGGCCGGGTTGGGGCCGCTGAAACGCAGGGTCGGCGGAATCTCCGCACGGCGGAGCGCGAGCACCGTCTTGATCATTCCGGCCATGCCGGATCCGGCTTCGAGATGGCCGATGTTGGACTTCACCGAGCCGATGAGGCAGGGCCGGCCGGCCGGCCGGCCCGCTCCGACGACGGCGGCGAGCGCCGAGGCCTCCAGCGGGTCGCCCGCCACGGTGCCCGTGCCGTGTGCCTCGACGTAGTCGACCGTCCGCGGGTCGATGTCGCAGGACGCGTAGGCCCGGCGCAGGAGTTCGGCCTGCGCGGTGCCGCTGGGGGCCATGATGCCCTCGGTGTGGCCGTCCTGGCTCACGGCGCTGCCCCGGATGACGGCCAGGACGCGGTCCCCCGCGCGCCGGGCGTCGGCCAGGCGCTTCAGCAGCAGGACGCCCGCGCCCTCGCCGCGGCCGTAGCCGTCGGCCGCGGCGTCGAAGGACTTGCTGCGGCCGTCGGGAGAGGTCGCTCCGGCGCGGTCGAGCGTCACCGAGAGCCCCGGCGCGATCATCAGGTTGACCCCGGCGGCGAGGGCGAGGCCGCTCTCACCGGAGCGCAGGCTCTGGCAGGCGAGGTGCACACCGACCAGGGACGAGGAGCAGGCGGTGTCCACCGCGAGGCTGGGCCCGCGCAGGTCGAGGCTGTGGGAGATGCGGTTGGCGGTGGCGCAGAGCGCGGCGCCGATCCCGGTCCAGGGCTCGATCCCGGGCAGGTCCTCCAGCAGCCGGCGGCCGTAGTCGTCGGACCCGACGCCGACGAAGACCCCGCAGTCCGATCCGGCCAGGCCGAGCGGCGGGATGCCGGCGTGCTCGAAGGCCTCCCAGGCCAGTTCCAGGAGCAACCGCTGCTGCGGGTCCATGAGTTCGGCCTCGCGGCGGGAGATCCCGAAGAAGGCCGCGTCGAAGCCCTCGATGTCGTGGAGGAACCCTCCGCGGCTGGTGGTGTCGCGCACCACGGCCGCGGTGTCGTGACCTCCGGTGGTGTACGCCGACCACCGGTCCGCGCCGTCCCGGGTCGCGTCGGTCCCCCGGGTCAGCAGCTCCCAGAAGGAGTCCGGGGAGTCGGCACCGCCGGGGAAGCGGCAGCTCAGCCCGATGACGGCGAGGGGCTCGGGGGGTGCGCCGGCCGGCACCCGGCCGGCCGGACCGCCGGTCACCACGCCGCGCCCCGGTCCGTGCCGGTGCCGGTGCCCCGGGCGGCTGCGATGCCCGTGCCCGGGGTGGCCGTGGTGCCGGTGCCCGGGGCTCCGAAGGCGCTGCCGGTGGCCGTGTCCGCGTCCGTCCGTGCCCTCTCCGGAGCGCCGAGCGCGGGCGGCGACACCACCTCGACCACCGCGGCGGTGATCATGATGCCGGGGCCGGAGCTGAGCATCAGGAGATGGTCCCCGATGCTCAGCAGGCCCTCCTCCGCCAGGTGGTTGAGCTGCAGCCCGATGTCGCAGGCACCGGCGTGGCCCACCTCGCGGAAGTACGCCACGTCGCCCAGGGCCGCGTCGAGCCCCATGGGCTGCAGGTGGCTCTCCAGGAAGGCCGTCGTCCCGGCGCCGAGGTGGAGGACGGCGGTGAGGTCGGACACCGCGATGCCGGCTTCGGCCGTCAGCTGCTCGACGAGCTTGCCGCCGGCCGCGCCGTAGTCCTGGACGATCCGGGACGCCTGCGGGCCGAGTTCCTCGATCATCGCTTCGAGGTGCTCGTTCATGTCGAGCTGCTTGCCCACGGTGAGCGCGGGGGGAAAGAGCGGCTCGTGCCCCCGGTTCAGCACCTCGAACTCCGGGAGCGACACGGATTCCACGGAGCGGAGCCGGGCCCAGCCGGGGCGCCTGCTCAGCACGACGGCCGTTCCGGCGTCGGCGAGCACGGCGTCGCGGTGGGCGTGCCACCGGTCCACCGACGGGGCGCCGAAGTTGTCGGCGCTGGTCACCAGGGCGCCGGTCCGCGCCGGTGCGGCGAGCAGATACTGCGTGGCCGTCTCGATTCCGGCGAGGAAGCCGTTGCACCCCTGGTCCACCGTCAGGGCCGGGATGGGGGTGTTGAGGGTGCCGCGCAGGATGTAGTGCGGCGCTGACCAGCCGTCCGGGCCCTGGTGGTACGCGCAGGTGTGGACGAGGAGGTCGATGTCCTCGCGGCCGAGACCGGAGCGCTCGAACGCCTGTCGTGCGGCGGCCACCGCCATGTCGGGGGCGGGCATGCCGTCCGCCACGGCGATGCTCCGCCATCCGCAGGAGTCGACCAGCTCCTGTTCGTACCAGCCTCGTTCGACCGCCTCCCGGGTGCTCACCCGGGGCGGGATGTACGCCCCGGTGGCCGCCAGGTGGATGCCTTCGATTCTCACGTCGTTCTCCTCCGGGTGGGTCTGGCGCGTTCAGGCAGGCCGAACGGGACCGCCCGGGGAATGTCCTGAACACCGTGGTGCTGGGGGCCGGTGGGGCCGCGGCCGTACGGGCCGGCCGGCCGCGGACGCGCGGCCCCTGAGGGCGCGCTCCGGGGACGGGCCCGGGGGCCGGCGGTACGCGGGGAGGTGGACCGTGGGCGCGTGGCCCGGGGACGGGATGGCTGCGGCACACGTGCGTCTACTCTCCGCCCCTCGGCCGGATGACCTTGCCGGTCTCGGTCGTCGGCAGCGACGCGACCGCGGTGAACAGATGGGGCACCTGGGCGGGCGAGAGCCGTTCGCGGCAGAACCGCTCCAGTTCGGCGAGGCCGACGGTGTCCGGCGTCACGGTGGCCTTGATGCGCTGCCCCAGCACCGGATCGGCGTGTCCGGTCACCAGACAGGAGGCGACCGCCGGGTGGGCGAGCAGCGCGGCTTCGATCTCCTCTGGACTGATCTTGACGCCCGCCACATTGATGCAGGTGGACAGCCGTCCCGCGAGGACGAGCGCGTCGCCGTCCCAGCGGGCCAGGTCGCCGGTGACGAACCCGCCCCGCAGGGGCCGGGCGTCGACCGTCCCGCCCTCGGCGTATCCGGACATCATCGAGGGCGAGCCGACGGTGACCAGACCGTCGGTCCGGCCGGCCGCCGCCTCGGCACGCGCAACGGCCGTCCCGGCAGGTCCGTCGGCCCGGTCGCCCGGCCCGGCCACCGCCGCGGCCCGTTCCGCCGGTGACGGCGCCGGCCCGGAGCCGCCCCCGTCCGGGTCCGTCAGGCGTACGGCCACACCCGGCAGCGGCGGGCCGGGCCAGCGGAGGTCCTCGCTCCAGGGCAGCGGGGCGCGGACGCAGATGGGCCCGGTCTCGGTGGTGCCGTAGACCTGGCCGATCCGGCCGCCCAGCCGGCTCGCGACGGCCCCGGCCGTGTGGGCGTCCAGCGGCATCCCCGCGGACAGGAACCCGACCGGGGGGCCTGGCAGTTCGTCGCGCGCCGCCTTGGCGAGCAGCCGCAGCATCGGGGGCACACCGACGAAGAGCGACACGCCGGCCTCGGCGAGATCCCGGAGCAGCAGCCGCGGCCGATCGGCCGAGAGGTACCGGACCGGGGCCCCGGCGAGAGGGGCGGCCACCGCGCAGAGGCCGAACCCGTAGGCGTGCTGGAGCGGCACGGGGCAGGCCAGCAGGCCGGACGGGGAGAGGTCCAGCGCCGTGCGGTAGTGATCGGCCTCGGCGAGCAGGGCGGCGGCGGAGCGCAGCGCGGCCCGCGGCACCCCGGTGGTCCCGGAGGTGATCTGTGCGGTGGCGGCCTGCCGGTACGCCTCGTGCCGTCGGTCCGGGCCGCGGCTCAGGGCCCGTTCGCCGTGCACGGCGGCCGCGGTGCGGAGCGTCAGCGGGCTGTCCCGCGGGGTGGCGAGGTGGGTGAGCGGCAGGCGGGCGCGGAGCCGCTCCAGCTCCCATGCGGTGAGCCGGCGCGGCAGCGGGACGGCGACGGCGCCCACGGCGACGATCGCGAACAGATCGCCGATGAATTCGGCGGGCGGCCAGGCGAGGGTGCCCACCAGCGCGGACTCCCCCACGCCGCACGCCCGGTACGCCCGGATCCTGGCGTCCACGCGTTCGACGAGCTGTCGCGCGCCGGTGGCGTGACCACCCTCGATGATCAGGGGGGTGTCCCCCAGTCGCCCGGCCTGTTCGCGGAGGCGCAGGAGCAGTTCCTCCCGCGCCGCGGAGGCGTCCGCCCCGGACGCCGCTGGGGACGTCATCACACCAGGCTGATCAGAGCCCTGCTCAGGGCCCCTGACGCCTTGTCGATGACTTCCCTGGTGTGCGCGGTGCTGAGGAACCAGGGTTCCAGCGCGTTGGGGTGGAAGTAGACGCCCGCCCGCTGGGCCTGCATCTGGAACCTGCGGTGGTGGGAGAAGTCGATGGCGGACGCGGTCTCCCGGAGCCCGGCACCGCTCTCCACGGGGCGCTTGAGGAGGGAGACCGACATGATGGAACCGACCCGGCTGATCAGGACGTTCCGCTTCTCCGCGGCGAACACCTCGCGCAGCGACTGCTCCGCGTAGGCGCCGATGTCCTCCAGCTCCTCGTACAGCCCGGGGGTCGCGCGGATCTTCCGCAGCATGGCGACGACGGCGCGGAGCGCCGCGTGGTTGCCCGCGTACACGCCCGCGTGGTGTGCCTCGTGGGAGGCGAGCATGGTCATCGCGGACTTCCGTCCGCCGAAGGCGGCGACCGGGAACCCCCCGCCGAGGACCTTGGAGAGCACGGTGAGGTCGGGCTCGACGCCGTACCGCTCCTGTGCGCCGCCGCGGGCCACCCGGAAGCCGGTGATCACCTCGTCGAAGACGAGCTTCGAGCCGCTGCGGGTGGTGAGGTCGCGGAGCAGCTCGAGGAATCCCGGCGCGGGCGGGATCACACAGGCGTTGACCAGGACCGGTTCCAGGATGACCGCGGCGATGCGGTCCCCGCAGCGGGCGAAGAGGTCGCGCACCGCCTGCTCGTCGTTCCACGGCAACTGGCGGGTGTGGGCCAGGGCTTCCGGGATCATTCCCGGTGCGCCGGGGACGACGTCGGTCGGTTCGTGGCCCTGCAGATGCAGGGTGTTCTTGCCCACCCGGAGCACGGTCTCGCTCCACCCGTGGTAGTGACCCTCGAAGGTGACCACCAGGGAGCGTCCGGTGGAGGCGCGGGCGAGCCGCAGCACCGAGGCGATGGCCTCCGTACCGGAGTTGGCGAACCGTACCTGTTCCACTCCGGGGACCAGCTCGGCGATGAGGGCCCCGGCCTCCGCGTCCTGCGCGTGGGGCAGCCCGGTCATGTGCCCCTGGGTGAACTGGTCGGCGACCTCGTCCAGGACCTCGCGGTCGGCGTAGCCGAACACATGGGGTCCGTACCCCATGTTGAAATCGACGATCTCGGTGTCCTCGACGTCCCACAGCAGACAGCCCCGGGCCCGCCGGACGACCAGCGGCACCGGAATCGACGCGGCGCGCATGCTGCTGCTGACCCCGCCGGCGACCACCTCTCTGATGTCCTCCAGCAGACCGGCATTCGTCGGTCGGGTGGCGCCCGAATCTCCCACTGCGAACCTCCGTCATCAACGGCTGTGGTGGAACTGGCCTGGCTGCGCACTGATCGAACGACGGCTATCAGCCTGCCGCAAGTGCTCTGCCGCCAACAGCAGGCACATGCGGATTGGCTGGATTGCACGGGTTCGGCCGACAGCTCCCGATGACAGGATTCGGGCTGTGGACGGAGTGGGAGGAGGGGCCGCACGGGCGGAGGGGGCCGCACGGGCGGGAGTGAACACCCCGGTCCCTTTTCCGGGGAACCGGTCCCCTACCGAGGAGGGAAACAGTGCCGTCTCGACCCGTCGCCGTGGTGACCGGGGCCGGATCGGGCCTGGGAGCCGCCGTCACCGTACGCCTCGCCGCGACGCACGATCTGATCCTCACCCACCTCACCGCCGACGACGGACTGGCGCGGACCACCGGCCGTGCGGTGTCCGCCGGCGCCGCGGTGCTGGGTGAGGTGACCGGGGATCTGACGCTGCCGGAGACCATGGACCGGTTCACCGACGGCGTGGCCGCCCACGGGGCCCGGCTGGACGTTCTGGTGTGCAACGCCGGCGCCTATCCGTACGCTCCCTGGGCGGACACCACCCGGGACGACATCCGTGCCGCGATCGAGATCAACCTGCTGGCGCACGCCGCCTGCATCCGGGCGGTCACCCCGCACCTCGTGGCGCGGGCCACCGGCCGGATCGTCGCGATCTCCTCCGTGCTCACCCAGCTGGGGCGGGCCGAACTCGCCCCCTACATCGCGGCGAAGGGCGGGCTGGAGGCGCTCGTCCGGGCGCTGGCCCGGGAGCTGGGCCCGCACGGCATCACCGTGAACGGTGTCCGCCCCGGATCGATCGAGCTGAGTCCCGAGCAGCGGTCCCACCCCGACTATCCCTCCTGGCGGGAGCGGGAGTTCGCCCGTCAGTGCATCAAGCGCCACGGGCATCCGGACGATATTGCTGCTGCGGTGGCGTTCCTGGTCTCTCCCGAGGCGGGGTTCATCACCGGTCAGCATCTGACGGTCGACGGCGGCTGGTACCTCAACTGAGCCGCGTACACGGTGAATCGAGGGCATCGGAACGGATGACGCACACCACCATGCCGCAGCCGCCGGGCGGACACCCGGACGAGGCGCCGCGGGGCCGGTCCGGCGCCGCACTCCCCCACCCGAATCCCCTTCCGATTCCGGCCCCGGCCCCCGCTCCGGACCACGCTCCCGGCGGCCGCTCGCCGGTCCCGGGGGGAGGTTCCGCGGTCTCCCGCATCCTGCTGATCCGGCACGCGCAGTCGCACGCCAGCGTCAACCGGTTGGTCGCCGGGGAGCGGAACTGCGACGGCCTCACCGACCTGGGCCGCGAGCAGTCCGCGCACCTGGCGAAACGTCTGGCCTCGGGGGCGGGGCCGCTGCACGCGCTGCTGACCAGCCCGGTGCCGCGGGCCCGGGAGACCGCCGAGGCCCTGGGCGCCCACCTGGGGATCGGTCCGCCGGCGGTCGACACCGAGGTCCGCGAACTCGACTTCGGCCGGGCCGACGGCCTGTCCATTCAGGAGTACGGCCGGCGCTACGGGGGGTTCGACATGACGGCCGAGCCGGAGCGGCCGTTCGCCCCCGGTGGCGAGAGCTGGTCCCAACTGCTGGGCCGGGCACGTGGGTTCATGGGGCGGCTGGTGCGGCAGCGGCCCCGGCAGAGTGTTCTCGTCGTCTGCCACTCGGGGTTCATCGTGGCGGCCTCGGTGGGGCTGCTGGGCATCGCGCCGCCGGAGATGTTCACCGACACCTCTCCGGCACCGACCTCCATCAACGAGTTCGTGCACGGTGACGACGGGTGGCGGCTGGCGCGTTACGACGACCGGGCGCACCTCACCGCGCTGGAGGGCTGACCCGGGCGATCGCTCCCGTCCCGCCCGGGGTGGTTCCGCCGGAGGTGTCGCCGCGGCGTGCCGCGCGCCGACGGCTTCGGCGGGCCGGCCACCGCGGGCGTGCACCCGGGTCAGTAGCTGTTCCGGGACGAGTCCAGATGCGCGAACACCACCACGTTGTCCTTGTAGTCCATGGCCTTCCGGTCGTACTCGCCCCCGCAGGTGATCACGCGGAGCTGGGGCGATGCGGTGTCGGCGTACACCCGCTTGCTGGGGAAGTTCGCCTTGCTGAAGGTCTCGACGGAGTCGACCCGGAAGGTCACCACCCGGCCGTCCGCCCGGGTGATGTGGATGTCGCTGCCGGGCCTGAGCTTGTCGAGCTGCACGAACACGGCGGGACCGGTCTTGGTGTCGACGTGCCCCGCGATGATCGAGGCGCCGCGCTCCCCGGGTGTGGCTCCGTCCCGGTACCAGCCGACGAGGTTGGTGTCCCCCGCGGGCGGCGCGTTGAGCTGCCCGGAGGCGCCGAGGGTCAGCGGGGTGAACGGCGCGTCGACGGCGATCTCCGGGATCGAGATCCGCTGGGGTGCGGAACGGGGCAGCGACGGGGCCCGGGTGGGGGTGGCGGTGGGCGCATCCGGGGTCACCGGGGCCACGGCCGAGGGCGGGGCCTCCGGTTTGGCGTCCGGCTCGGTGCTGTCGAAGGTGCTGTGGAGGACGAGGGCGCCGGACGCCACGGCTAGGGCGGGCCACAGCAGGGCACGGCCGAAGGGGCGGGACGGGGGCGCGGGACGGGACGGGTTCGGCTGGGGCGGCTTCACCGGAGGCATGGCGGGGATGAGGCCTTTCGTGGGAGCGGATGGAGCAACAGCGCGCGGAGCCGTCGTCCGTCAGGCACCGCGAACGTCTCGGGTTCCGGATGCGACGGGCCCGGAAAGCGGAGCCCGGGGCGGGGGACATGCAGGCGCCGCGGCCACCGCCGGTGAGCGGTGACCGCGACGGCACAGCACATGCCGAGGGGTGCAGGCCGGATCAGACAGCCGCGTCACCCGAGGCGTTGCGGCGGCGGCGCAGCATGTACGCGCCGGCACCGATGCCGCCGAGGGCGAGCGCCGAACCGGCCGCCAGGCCACCGCCGGACTCGGCCAGGCCACCGCCACCGGTGTGCACACCACCGTGCGGCCGACGGCCCTCCCACGACTTCTCGTGGTCCCCACGCTCACGGGATTCCTCGCCGCGCTCACGGCCGGACGACGAACCGCTGTCCTCACGGCTGGACGAGCCGCTGTCCTCGCGGCTGGACGAGCCGCTGTCCTCGCGGCTGGACGAGCCGCTGTCCTCGCGGCGGGAGGACGAGCCGCCGTCCTGGTCCCAGTCGTCGGCCGGCGTCGCGGCGAGGGCCCCGCCACCGGTGTGCATGCCGCCGTGCGGCTTGCGGCCCTCCCACGACTTCTCATGGTCCCCACGCTCACGGGACTGCTTGCCGTGGTCCTCGTCATCCTTCGACGACAGAGCCAGAGCACCACCACCGGTG
>NZ_JBIASV010000003.1:133088-149534 GCF_042891165.1 Streptomyces sp. NPDC001922
GTGGTCCCCACGCTCACGGGACTGCTTGCCGTGGTCCTCGTCATCCTTCGACGACAGAGCCAGAGCACCACCACCGGTGTGCATACCACCGTGCGGCTTACGCCCCTCCCACGACTTCTCATGGTCCCCACGCTCACGGGACTGCTTGCCGTGGTCCTCGTCATCCTTCGACGACAGAGCCAGAGCACCACCACCGGTGTGCATACCACCGTGCGGCTTACGCCCCTCCCACGACTTCTCGTGATCGCCGTCGTGCTCGCGGCTGGAGGACGACTCCGAGTCCCGCCCCCCGTCGTCGGACAGGGTCATGGCGTTCGCGGCCGGGCTGGTGACAGCGAGAACCACGGTGATGGCAGCTGATGCGAAAACGGTGCGGGCTGTGCGCATGAGACAGATTCCTTTCGCCGCAGGCTGCGAAGGCTGACACGTCGTCGGCACATCGGATCGCAGTGGCGACGTCCTCACCCTCAGCCCGAACAGGACCCCGCACCACTGGAGAAGTGAGCATTCGGGGGACCTCGTGGGCTGGACGAGTGGCCCGGCGGCCGACAATCACCCATTGGACGGTGTGGCGCGGCGGCGCGGCGTCATCACGATGGGGTAGGGCGCGTCGCCGCGCGCTGTCCGCCCCGGTCGGCCGGGGTGCGGGCACCGCATGGCCGGCGACGGCCCCGGCGTCAGCGGTTCAGGAAGGCGAGCAGGTCGGCGTGGAAGTCGTCCCTGAAGGGAGCGACCGCGGTCAGCCCGTGCGGGGCCCCGGAGTACACCTTGAGCGTGGCGCCCTCGACGAGCTTCGCCGACTTCGCGCCGGCGGCGACGAGGGGGACGATCTGGTCGTCGTCACCGTGGACGATGAGCGTGGGGATGTCGAAGCGGCGCAGATCCTCGGTGAAGTCGGTCTCGGAGAACGCCTTGATGCAGTCGAACGCGCCCTTGTACCCGACCTGCATGCTCCACATCCAGAAGGCGTCGCGGACTCCCCGGGACACGCTGGAGCCGGGCCGGTTGGCTCCGTAGAAGCTCTCGCTGAGGTCCCGGTAGAACTGCGAACGGTCGCCCCGCACCCCGGCGCGGATGCCGTCGAACACCTCGATCGGCAGCCCCTCCGGGTTGGCCTCGGTCTTCAGCATCAGCGGCGGGACGGCCCCGAGCAGTACGGCCGAGGCGACGCGGCCGGTGCCGTGGCGTCCGATGTAGCGGGTCACCTCGCCGCCGCCGGTGGAGTGCCCGACGAGGGTCACGTCCCGGAGGTCGAGACGCTCGATCAGCTGTGCGAGGTCGTCGGCGTAGGTGTCCATGTCGTTGCCGTCCCAGGGCTGACCGGACCGGCCGTGCCCCCGGCGGTCGTGGGCGACCGCACGGAAGCCGTTGGACGCGGCCAGCTGGAGCTGCTCGTCCCAAGCGTCGGCGTTGAGCGGCCAGCCGTGGCTGAACACGACGGGACGCCCGGCCCCCCAGTCCTTGAAGAAGATCTCGGTGCCGTCCGTGGTGGTGATGGTGCCCATGACGCGGTCCTTTCGTGCCGTCCGGAGGTTCGCCGGCGTTCCGGACAGCTCGTTCCGGAACACCGGGCCGTGGCGGAAACCGTGAGCCGGCGCGAGCGTCGGCGTCGGGGATCCGTCGGAGCCGGGGATCCGTCGGCGTGCCCCCGTCACGGCCCGGGAGAATATCCCACGAAAGAGGCAGAATATTGCGCATGGCAGGCAATCCGGGGCACCCCGCTTCCCTCGGACCTCCGGTGGTGACGGCGCACACCGCCTCCGGCGAGCGCCCGGGGCGCGGCACGCCCGGCGCCGGTCTCCCGGCGAACGGCGCGCGGCCGCCCTCCGGAGCCCCGCCTTCCGGAGCCCCGGCCTCCCGGGGGCCCGGCCCCGCCACGACCCGCCCCGGTCACACCCCGCCGCGCGCCTGCGCGCGGACCGCCCCGACGGGAGCCGGCCGATGAGCGGGACGCTGCGGGTGCTGGTGACCAACGACGACGGCATCGGGTCGGAGGGGCTGCGGTGGCTGGCCCTCGCCGCGCGCGAAGCGGGCCACGAGGTGACGGTGGCCGCGCCCGCCGCGGAGGCCAGCGGCTCCAGCGCCGCCCTGACGGCCGTGGAGGAGCACGGCCGGGTCGTCGTGGAGCGGCGGCGGCTGCCGGGACTGGACGGCGTGGCCGCGCACAGCGTCCGTGCGATGCCCGGATTCATCGCGCTGATCGCCGCTCAGGGTGCCTTCGGCGCGCCGCCCGACGTGGTGCTGTCCGGCATCAACCGCGGACCGAACACGGGGCGCGCGGTGGTCCACTCCGGGACCGTCGGGGCGGCCGTCACCGCCGCAGTGAACGGCCTTCCGGCGATGGCCGTCTCCGTGGAAGTGGGCTCGCCCATGGAGTGGGCGGGCGCCGCGCACATCGCACGGCGGCTGCTCCCGCTGCTCTACCGGACCCGTATCGCGGCACCGGTGTTCAACGTCAACGTGCCCGGCGTCCCGCTCGAACGGATCCGGGGACTGCGCCACGCCGGGCTCGCCCCGTTCGGCAGCGTGCGGACGACGGTCGCCGAACGGGGCCGGGGCTTTGTGCGGATGACGCTCTCGGAGACCGCGCCGGCGCCGGAACCGGACACCGACACGCACCTCCTGGCCCGCGGCTTCGCCACCCTCACCGTCCTCCATCCGCTCACCGCCGCGCCGGCCGCGGGCCTGCCCCCGCTGCCGGACATCGCGCCCGGCTCCACCGGCTGACCTCGGGACTACGGACGGCTCCGCCGCCCGTCCGGTACCACCGGTCGAAGGGTGTCGGTACCCGAGCCCGTGTCCCGGGCCCGTACGGCACGCACCCCCCTTACGCTCCGTGCTGTGGCCAGAGCGGCAGAAATCGTCAAGCGGCTGGTGATCGGCCGGGCGCTGCGCAGCGAGGAGACCCACGCGGCAGAGCTGCCGAAGCGGCTGGCGCTGCCGATCTTCGCTTCGGACGCGCTCTCCTCCGTGGCGTACGCGACGCAGGAGATGCTGCTGGTCCTCACCGTCGGCGGCCTGGCCTACACCTACCTCACCGGCTGGCTGGCCGGTGGCGTGGTGCTGCTGATGGCCGTGGTGGTCCTGTCCTACCGTCAGGTGGTCCGCGCCTATCCCAGCGGGGGCGGCTCGTACGAGGTCGTCTCCACCAATCTCGGACCGCGCTCCGGGCTGGTGGTGGCCGCCGCCCTGCTGGTGGACTACGTGATGACGGTCGCGGTGTCGGTGGCCGCGGGGGTCGACAACATCGTCTCCGCGGTGCCCGCACTGCACGACGCCCGGGTCGGCCTGGCCCTGGGGTTCGTGGTGCTGCTGGCCGCGATCAATCTGCGCGGGGTGCGCGAGTCCGGGCGGGCCTTCGCCGCACCGACCTATCTGTTCATCCTCGGGGTCCTCGTCATGTGTGCGATCGGGCTGGCCCGCTGGGCGGCCGGGGACCCGCCGGTGGCGCAGAGCGCCGGCTACGGCATCCGCCCCGATCCGGGGGACGCGGATCTCGCCGGCGCGGCGGTGGTGATGCTGGCCCTCCGCGCCTTCTCCAGTGGCAGCAGCGCGCTGACCGGTGTGGAGGCGATCTCGAACGGGGTGCCCGCCTTCCGTCCGCCCAAGTCCCGCAACGCGGCGGCGACGTTGACGGCGATGGGGCTGATCGCGATCGTCCTGTTCTCCGGGGTGACGGCGCTGGCGCTGATCTCCGACGTGCACATCGCGGACGACACCTGCCGGCTGACGGGCTTTCCCGGCGACTGCGAGAACGCGCCGCAGCGCACCGTGATCGCGCAGGTGGCCGCCGCGGTGTTCGGCGGCGACGGGAGCTTCGGCTTCTACTACATCCAGACGGTCACCGCGCTCATCCTCATCCTGGCGGCCAACACGGCGTTCAACGGATTCCCGCTGCTGGCCTCGGTGTTGGCGCGCCACCGCTATCTGCCCCGGCAGCTGTACACCCGCGGGGACCGGCTGACGTACTCCAACGGCATCATCGCGCTGGCCACCGTGGCCGGGCTGCTGCTCTGGGTCTACCGGGCCTCGGTGACCAGCCTCATCCACCTCTACATCCTGGGTGTCTTCACCTCCTTCACCCTCTCCCAGACGGGCATGGTGCGGCACTGGAACCGCACACTGCGGACCGAGGCGGACCCGGCGGCGCGCCACCGGATCCACACCGCACGGGTGATCAACGGCGTGGGGGCCGCGATCACCGGCCTGGTCCTGGCCATCGTGCTGGTGACGAAGTTCCTCGAAGGCGCGTGGCTGGCCGTCGCCGCGGCGGTCCTGCTGTGGCTGACCATGCGCGGCATCCGGCGCCACTACGACAGCACCGCGGCCGAGCTGGCCGTCACCGACCCCCGCGCGGAGTACCTGCCGCCGTCGCGCATCCACGTCGTGGTGCCGGTCTCCACCCTCCACAAGCCGACGCTGCGGGCGCTGGCGTACGCGCGGGCCCTGAAGCCGGACACCCTGGAGGCGGTCACCGCCTCCGTGGAGCCGGAGGACGTCCGGCAGCTGCGGCGGCAGTGGGAGGAGGCGGGGATCGATGTGCCGCTGAAGGTGCTGGACTCCCCCTACCGGGAGATCACCCGCGCGATCGTCGGCTACGTGCGGTCGATCGGGGTCAGCAGCCCCCGTGACGTGATCAACGTCATCATTCCGGAGTACGTGGTCGGCCACTGGTGGGAGCAGCCGCTGCACAACCAGTCCGCGCTGCGGCTGAAGAGCCGGCTGCTGTTCACCCCGGGCATCATGGTCACGAGCGTCCCGTGGCGGCTCTCCTCCTCCGCCCACGCCGCGGCGCGTTCGCCCGGCCAGGCGCCCGGTTCCGTCCGGCGGGGGGAGCCGCCGCCGTCCCGGCCTCGGCAGCCGTCCGGCGGTCCCGGCGACACGGGGTCCTGAGCCGGGCGTGCTCCGCGGCGGGGGCCGTCCCTGTGGTGGGCCCGCGCTGTGGCGGGCGACACGGAATGCGGAACGAGAGATTCAGGCGTGGATCCACAGCACCGGGGTATACGGATGTCGCGATCACCGGCACCACTGAGGACCGGACACGCGCATCAGGATTCGGCGCAGAAGGAGGGTGCCCGGTGCCCCACGTCATTTCGCCCAGCGAACAGTGCGGGCCCCCGTTGTCGTGCGCGAGCGCGGCATACGACGGACGACCGGGCACCATCGCGGCGGCGCGGGACTTCGCCGCCGGTTTTCTCGCCGAGACGCAGGCCGCGGGTGGGGCGGCGGTCACCGCCCAGACCGTCGGCGTCGTGCGCCTGGTCGTCAGCGAACTGGTGACCAACGCGCTCAAGCACGCGCCCGGCCCTTGCTGGCTGGACCTCGACATCACGGGCGACACCCTGCGGATCACCGCGTGGGACACCGGCTCCGCACTGCCGGCGGTCCTCCCCCATGACGCCGGGCGCGTCGGACAGCACGGTCTGGAGATCGTGGTGGCGCTGTGCCGGCGCCTCGAGATCGAGCAGCAGGCCGTCGGCAAGCGCATCCGGGCGTACGTCGCGCTCTGACCCGGGTGTCCGCACGGCCGGGCGCGCCGCCGTCCGCCCGACGAGGCTTCGGACGCACCTCCATCCCCGAGCACGGCCGGCGGCAAGGGCCGACAGCAGGGCCGGCCACTCAGCCGGATCCATCCGGCATCCGATCCGCCCGCTCCGACCGTTCCGCGCCATCCGCCGGAATCTTCCGGTGCGCCCCGTCCGTTGCGGTCCGGCCCATCCCGGCGGTCCGCACCGTCCGCCCGATATGCCCCCGTGTCGCCCGGCTCCGGCGGCCGGGAGGCACGGCATCGGGCGCGGCACGGCATCAGGCGCGGCACGCCGTACGCGGCCGGCCCTCCGCCCGTAGGCGGAGGGCCGGTGGTGGCGGGCCGGTGGGTGGCGGGGTGAGCCGTTCAGAAGCCGAACAGCTGGGTCGTCCTGCCCTGCATGATGCAGCTGTTGTCGAAGGTCGCCGTGTAGTTCATCCGGCGTCCCTGCCACACCCCTTCCGCGGTGACCGTCACCGGGTCGTGGATGAAGGGACAGACGCGGCCCGGCTCGTTCTTGACGAGCAGGCCCGGTTTGCCGTTCACACCGCGCAGTTCGGAGCAGGCGGAGCGCGGATCCGGGTGGTCCCCGCCCGCCGTCGGGGTGCACCGCAGGGTGACCGCGCGCTCCACCGTCGCCGTCTGCGGGTCCTCGCCCTTGCCGATCGTCAGCACCATGGCCGACGGCGCGAACAGACTCAGCGGCTGCGCGGACCGGCCGGGCCCGTCCGGCTCCGTGGGCTGTCCGCGTTGCCCGGACCGCACCGACTGCTCGGACCGGGCGGACTGTTCGGACCGGGCGCTCTGTCCGGGCTGTCCGGGTTCTTCGGACGCTGCGTGCGCCGGGCCGCCGGTCAGCGGGACGAGGCCCGCCACCAGCGCCGCAGTTGCTGCGATCCTCATTGCCGGGTGTCGCATCTCAACTCCCTCGCTCGGGAAGTCAGCTGGCCCTCAGAGCCTTGCGCACACCCGCCACGGAAGCACATCGACCCACCCCGTCCCGGACACACCACCCGTCCCGCCCGTGGCCGAACCGCGTACCGGTCCAGGCCGGGGCGGTGCGGCGGGGCACCGGGAGCCGCTGTTCGGCAGCCCCGGACCGGCCCGTTCCGGCGCGGGCCGTCCGGCACCGGAGCCTCCAACAGCCCCGATGTCACCGGCCCCCGCGCCCCGGCCGTTCCGCGTCGGCCGAAACGGCTCAGTGGGTCCGTTCCGCGGCCGGGTCCGCGTCCGTACCCGTGCCCGTGTCCGGACGGCGGATCTCCGCGACAGCGCGCCCGGTCCGGCGGGCCCGGGGAAGCAGCAGCAGGGAGCAGCCGAGGAGTGCGACGGCGACGAAGCCGAACGCTCCCCACAGGCTGAACGGACCGGTCCAGAAGGTGCCGGGCGCGAGGGCCTGGATTCCGGTCACCGCCGCCACCCCCAGGGCGCCGCCCGCCTGCTGGCAGGCGGTCAGGGCGCCGGACGCGGTGCCCTGGTCGTGGAGTGCGGCCGCGGCACTGGCCAGCATGACCGACGCCGGATAGGCCAGCGCGATGCCGGTGCCCACCAGAATCGCCGCCGGCAGGAGATGGGTGAGGTAGGCACCGTCCCGGACCGTGGTGAAGAGCAGTTGCCCGACGGCGATGACGGCCAGGCCGGCCAGGAGCAGCAGCGTCGTGGGACGGCGGTTCGCCAGCCGGGCGGCCGGGGTGGACAGGGCGCCCACGGCCAGCCCCTGGGGCAGGAAGGCGAGCCCCGCCACCAGGGCGGAGTACCCGCGGTGCTCCTGGAGGTCGGTCGCCACCAGGAACATCGACCCCGTGACACCGGCGAAGGCACCGCCCAGCGCGAGACAGGCCGCCGCCATCCGGCGGTCGGTGACCAGCGGCAGCGGCAGCAGCGGGCGGGCGGTCCGGGCCTGGAGGACGAAGAACGCGACGGTCGCCGCCAGGCCCGCGCCGCCGACCATCGCGAGCTCGGGCGCCCCGGCGGCGCCGACCCGCCCGACGGCGTACACCACGGCGATCAGACCGCCCGTGATCAGCAGGGCGGACGGCCAGCCCATCGGGGTACGGGGCACCGTGGGACGCTCGTCGGGCGCGAGCACCCGGACGGCCGCCAGCAGGACGAACAGGCTCAGCGGAACGTAGAGCAGGAACGCCCCCCGCCAGCCGGACACCTCGGTCAGCACACCGCCCACGACGACGCCGAGGGTGAAGCCCGCCGCGCCCATGGCGCTGAACACGCCGAGCGCGCGGTTGCGCGGGCCGCCCTCCGGGAAGCCGGTGACGATCAGCGCCACGGCGGCGGGTGCTGTGACGGCCGCGCCGACGCCCTGGAGCGCCCGGGCCGCGATGAGTCCGGCCGGCTCCTGGGCGAGCGCGGCTCCCAGCGAGCTCACCCCGAAGATCCCCACGCCCAGCAGGAACATCCGTCGGCGCCCCCAGTGGTCGGCGCACTTCCCGCCGGCCAGGAGCAGCCCGGCGTAGGTGGTGAGGAAGGCGCCGGCCACCAACTGGAGTTGGTCCGGGCGCAGTTCCAGACCGCGATGGATTCCGGCCAGCTGCACATTGATGCTCGACAGGCTCATCCCCTCGAAGAGGATGGCCGTGCACAGCACCAGAAGTCTGACCCACGCCCGCCGGTCGAACGTGAAGGGGGCGTCACCTGTGGGCTCTGGACTCGCGTTCACCTGGGCTCCTCGGTGTGGGAAGGGGACGGTCCGCGGCCACCGGTCCGACCGGGTCCGCGGGCCGTACGGGGATCACCGCCGCCCCGGAACCGGGCGAGCCCGCCGCGGCCCCGGAAGCGCACCGCGCGGTGCGGACGGTGGGCGGTCTCCGGGGCCGCCGCGGTGGTGCGGGGCGGCGTACCGCCCGTGGGCAGACGTCTCATCCGCCTCCTCGCCCGTGCCCGGGTGCCGTCCCTGCCGGGTACACCGTCCAGCCGGGGCCGGCGGATTCGCCCCGCCAGGCGGCCAGCAGGGCGGCACTGGCCGGGAAGAGCGGGCCGGGTGGCGCGTCGGGCAGGGCCCAGACCCAGCGGTCGAAGACCTCGGGTTCGGGCAGTGCGGTGCGGGGGTCGGGGCCGGTGGCGAGCGCCACCACGCCGACGGTGACCTCGGTCCGGTCCGACGCGGTGCGGAGCGCCATGGTGAAGACCCGGGCGCCTGCCACCTCGTGGACGCCGCTCTCCTCGGCGATCTCCCGGACGGCGGCCTCCTCGAAGGACTCGCCGGGCTCGACGTGGCCGCCCGGCAGGCACCAGGTCGGCGGTTCCCCGTCCTTGATCCGGTGGCCGATCAGCACCGCGCCGTCGGACCGCAGCAGCAGGGCTCCGACGCCGACGACCGGCCGGCGGCCGGGGGAAGCCGGGGTGGTCATGCCAGGCCCTCCAGTTCCCGCAGCGCCGAGGCCGCGGCGTAGTGACCGCTGATCATGGCCGCGACTATGCCGCGGAAGAGCCCGCAGGCATCCCCGGCGACCCAGGCCGGGGTGTCCTGCAGCCGCAGATCACCGTCCACCACCGGGTACCAGCCGACGCCTTCGAGCGTGGGGCCGATCAGCTGGGTCCCCTCGCCCCGCAGCTCCGGGAAGGCCGCGGCGAGACGGGACAGGCCGCGGACCATGATCTCGCGCAGCTCCGGCCCGTAGACGTGGTCGAAGGTCGCGACGGCCTCCGGCTCCTGGTCCATGAGCGCGTCCAGGGGGAGCGTGAAGTACGACTCCTCGTCGGCCATCGCGGCGAGCGCGGGCGCCATGGCCCGCGCGGCCACCGCCTCGTCCAGGATGCGGGTGTTGAAGCCGACGTTGGACCGGCCGGTGGGCGGGCAGTCCGAGCGTCCGGACACCGTCCACAGGCCCTGGGTCTCGGTGAGCGCTGCCTCGCCGTCGCGGCAGGCGCAGAAGGTCCGCCACTCGACGCCGGCGTCCTCCTCGCGGAAGCGGAGCTTGGGGTCGAGCTGTTTCATGTCCCGGAAGAAGGCCAGCTCCGCGGGCTGTTCGATGCGGAAGCCGACCTCCAGGCGGCGGAAGGACCGCTCCCGGGTCAGGTCGGGCAGTCCGAGCGGCCCGAATCTGCCACCGGCCAGGACGAGCCGCCGGGCGACCAGTTCCGAATCCTGCCCCTTGGCGTCCCGGAGCGACAGCCGGAAGGTGTCCGTCGCGCTGTCGTACGCGGCGCCCACCACTTCGGATTCGGTGAGGACGGTGGCGGGCGCGGCGGCCACCATGTCCTCGGTCAGCCGCAGGCGCGCGTCCAGAGGGAGGTAGTCCGAGGGGTAGTCCTTGAGGATCCACTCACCGGAGCCCACCGAGTAGGCGGACGGGTCGGCGGGGAACGGGGGTGTGTCCAGCCCGTGGGAGCGGAGCAGGCCGCAGGTCCAGTCGTAGGCGGCGCGCAGGTCCGCGGTGCGGGGCAGGGTCCACAGTTCGCTGGCCGACGGGTAGAAGGAGAACTTGCCGTCGGAGAACAGGCCGGCCCCTCCGTGGCCGCGCGTCATGTCGGTGGCGTCGTACCGGTCGCGTGCGGTGACGGGCTTGCCCCCGTCGATGAGGGCCACCGTGCACGACGTTCCGGCGAGCCGGTGCGTGGCGGCGAGTCCGGCGGGCCCGGCACCGATGACGGCCAGGTCGAAGGCGTTCACAGAACTCCAAAAAAGCGCATAGTCGAGTGCCGCGGGGGCACATGGGGGCCGCGGCGGGAAGGAGGTACCGGCACAGCGGGCCGGGGCTCCGGCGGAGAGAGCCGGGGCTCCATCAGGACGAGGGCGCGGACACGGCTGCGGGAAGGCGGACTTCGTGGATGTCGCGGCGGTTGCGATGCCGTTCCGCGTAGTCGATGCCGTAGCCGGCGACCCAGTGCTGGGAGATGTCGAACCCCACGTAGCGGGGTACCACCGGCTCGGTGACGGTGTGCGGCTTGCGCAGCAGCACACAGCAGTGCACCGAGGCGGGAGCGCGTTCGCGGCACCGGGCCATCAGCCAGGCGAGCGTGGTGCCGGTGTCGAGGATGTCCTCGACGAGCAGCACGTCACGGCCGGTCAGGTCCTCGTCGATGTCCTTGCGCAGCCGGGGCTCCCCGGCCGTGCTGCCCCGTCCGTAGGTGGACACGGCCACCCAGTCCATGGTGATCGGCAGATCGATGGCCCGGCCCAGGTCGACGGTGAAGGCCGCCGCTCCCTTGAGGACGCCGACGACCACCGGAGGCCGGTCGCGGTAGTCGCGGGTGATCTCCGCCCCGAGCTGCCGGACCCGTTCCGCTATCCGTTCCCCCGGGAACAGGACGCGCGCGAGTTCCTGCCGTAAAGCCACTGCCGGTTCCCCGATGCCTTCCCGGCGATCCGTACCGCTCCTGGACGGACCGCACCACAGGTCCTTCTTCCCCCGCACATGGTCAGTGAGCGGGTACAACAGTTCGTCAACTTACATCACCTGAGTAACCGTCGCATCACAGGGAGCAGGGCAAGGCAGGGCAGCAGTGGGTGCGGCGCACCACCCGATCAGGGCCGGAAACCGCACGAGCGGAACGGTGTTCCCGGCCCGCGGAGGCAGGCGGGGACACCGTCGGCGGGCCGTGGCGGGGGCAACCGGAACGCTCAGGAACCGGCCGGCCGGCCGGTATTCCGGATCCTCCGCAGAGCGCGGCGCAGCGCCGCCCCCGCGGGCTCCTCCAGTACGGCCCCCTGGGAGCCGGCGATCACATGCCGGGCGATGGTGCGCATCTTGAGGTTGCTGTGCTGGGAGGCGTCGCGCAGCACGGCCCATGCCTCGTCGGCGGTGCACGGCCCGGTGGCCATGAGCACGCCGCGGGCCTGGTCGATCACCGGCCTGGTCTCCAGCGCCCGTTTGAGCTGCGCGACTTCGCGCCGCAGGCGCTGCACTTCCTCCTCGACGCCCTCGGCGGCGCGGAACTCCCCCGCCACGGCGGACAGTTCGCTGAGCGAATAGGAAACCGGCGACGGCCCACCGGAGCCACGACTTCCGGAACGCTCGCCGACCCGCCGGGCACGACCTCTCGTGTCACCCACTGATCCAGTTCCCCCACTCGGCGCTCGGACTCCGCCCCCTCGGTTCACCTGCCCGGCGGGCCCCGCTCCCACGCCACCGCCCGCACGTTCCTCCCGTGTCGCCGGTCACGCCCGGCGGTGGACCCGTTGCGCCGGTCACGACGACCGGGGAGAACACCGGGGTGCGACAGGACTGGGAACCGGAGGACCTGATCGAGGTCCGGACACTGCTGGAGGGGTCAGGAGCGATGCTCCCGCATGCCCCAGGGCGCGCCATAGGACGCCAGACGGTCGAGGAACGGGCCCGGCGGCAGCGCCTCGGGGCCCAGTACCCCCGCTCCGCCCCAGACCTTCTCGGCCATCAGCTCCAGGGCGATCACCGGGTTGACCGCGGTCTGCCAGACAACCGCCTGGGAGCCGTACTCGCTCATGGACCACTGGTTGTCGACGACGTGGTACAGGTACAGCTCCCGCGGGGTACCGGCCCTGCTGCCCTTGACCCAGGTGCCCGCGCACGTCCGGCCCCGCATCCGCTCGCCGAGGGTCGCCGGGTCGGGGAGGCAGGCCGCGACCACATCGCGCGGGGCGACCTCCACCGGGCCGACGGCCACCGGGTCGGTCCGGTCGAGGCCCAGTCGGTGCAGGGTTCTGAGCGTCCCGATGACTTCACTGCCCAGTCCGTACTTGAACGTGACGCGCCGGGCCTCGACATGGCGTGGGATGAGCAGCACCTCCTCGTGCTCCACGTTGACGCATTCGAGGGGGCCGATGCCTTCGGGGAAGTCGAAGATCTCGGGTTCGCTGAAGGGCTCGGTGGTGAACCACTTCCGGCCGGCCGGGCGGTCCGCCTCGTAGACGACGGGCGGGTTGAGGCACTCCTCGATCATGGTCCAGATGGAGAACGACGGAGCGAAGGCGTACCCGTCCACGACCAGATCCGCTCCGTCGCGGACCCCGATCTCCTCGATCTCGTCGAAGAGTTCGTCCGCCGCGTACCGGGCGAACACGTCCGAGAGGCCCGGTTCGACGCCGATGCCCACGAGGGCGAGCCGGCCGCGGTCCCGCCACTCCTCGTCGAGGGCGAACTGCTCGTCGCCCAGCTTGACGCCGCACTCCTCGTAGGGCCGCTCCGGATGCGGCCGGGACAGCGACATCGCCATGTCCAGATAGTGGCTCCCGCCGTCGAGTGCGGCGCGGAACAGCGGCATGACGAAGCGGGGGTCGGTCGCGTTGAGCAGGACGTCGCAGCGGTGGCCGGCGAGGAGCTCGCGGACGGCCGCCTCGTCGGAGGCGTCCACCCGGGCCGCGACGAAGCGGGAGTCGCCGACGGAGCCGACGGCCGCCCGGGCCCGCTCCGGGTCGTAGTCGGCCACCACCATGTGGTCGAAGAAGTCACGGCGGGCGGCGATCCGCACCGCGGCAGTGCCGACCCCGCCTGCGCCGACCAGGAGAATCCTCACAGCCGTCCTTCCTCGCCCGGGAGCGGATCACGGCCCGGCACTCCGCCGGCACTCCGGACACCGCCCGGGACAGCACCTCCGAGCCCGATGCCAGGAATGATCCGTCACCCGGGGACACCCTTCAACCGCGCGCGGGCCGGCCTCCACCGCACCGCCGGCCGACGGGCCCGACGGTGGCCGGGCACCATCGCTCGTACCGCCGGGAGAACGGACCGGCGCCCGCTGACGGTGCCAGAGCGGTCAGCTCGCCACGGACTCCGCGTGCCGCCGTTCCTCCGGGACCGGAGGCCGCCCGGAGGGCAGTCCCCCGGCCACCGCCGGTTCCCGGTTGCGGAACGCCCACTCCAGCCGCGGCTCCATGACCGGACGCAGCAGCCGCCGCACCGGCGGAGAGGTGAG
This sequence comes from Streptomyces sp. NPDC001922, assembly GCF_042891165.1. Taxonomy (NCBI): domain Bacteria; kingdom Bacillati; phylum Actinomycetota; class Actinomycetes; order Kitasatosporales; family Streptomycetaceae; genus Streptomyces; species Streptomyces sp. NPDC001922. The sequence continues at coordinate 146,464 of NZ_JBIASV010000003.1, forward strand.
CGCCAGGGCCAGGCCGACCCCCAGGGCGGTCACCACGACCTGGCCGAGCGGGGTGTGCCAGAAGGCCGCGTCGAACCAGTTCTCCCATGCCGCCGTACGGATGAAGAAGCCGTGCAGCAGATAGGCGCAGAGCGTGCCCGCGCCCAGTGGGGTGAACCAGGTGTCGTGCCGGGGCACCCACGCCAGGAAGGCGGCCACCAGCACGAGCGAACACGCCGTCATCGCCAGCGTCATCGCCGCCCCGACCGGCCAGGCCACGTGCAGCTCGCTCCAGCCGCGGCTGTGGAACACCCACTCGGCGGTCATCCGCCCCTTCACCCAGTACGCCATGGCCGCGGCACCGGCCATGGCGGGGACGGCGGCGATCCGCACCGGCCGGGACCGCAGTAGCTCCCAGTGCTCGGGGCGCATGACCAGGCCGATCACGAAGAAGGGGAGGAACTGCAGGACCCGGTCGAGGTTGAGCACCGGACCCGGCTCGCCGGCGGCGCCGACCAGGGCGATGACGACGGCGAGCCCCACCGCGACGTCGGCACGCATCACCCGCCACAGGGGCGCGGTGAGCCGCCAGACGAAGAGCGCGGCCAGAAACCAGGTGAGATACCAGGGGGAGAGCAGACTGAGGTCGTTGCTCCGGCCGTCCACCGCGTTGCCGTAGAGCGTGTAGGCCGTCTCGAAGACCGCATAGGGCACGGCGACACCGGTGATCAGCCGCTTCACCTGGTTCGGGCGGAAGGCGAAGCTCCGCGAGAAGTAACCGGAGATCAGAATGAACACCGGCATGTGGAACATGTAGACGAACAGGTAGGCGGCCCACATGGCATGGCTGTCCTTCAGGGGCTGCCATGCGTGGCCCACCACCACCAGCACGATGGCCAGCAGTTTCGCATTGTCGAAGAACGGGTCACGGGCAGTCCCCTGCACCGCCGGCACGCCTCGCGTCACACAGCCTCCTCTGTCGGCGCGTCGGGTCTCGCGTGGACCATCGGGGACGGCGCCTCCCTGATCCACCCCTGGCACCATAAACACCATAGACACCTCAAATCACAGGAATCCCAGGATGAACAACGAATCGTCCGGTCCAACGCCGCACCGGGATCCCGGTGCCCCATCAGGGCATTGAGGTGCCCCATTCGGGTTATACGCACGCTGCGGGCAGGTTCTCTCACGTCCCGCCCCCGGAAGTTTCCCTGCACGCCGTAGGGTCCGCAGCCGACCTGCACTTCCGCCGTAACGAGCCGCCGTACCGAGCCCTGGTGCCGAGCCGTAGTGCCGAGCGCCCGAAGGAGAACGCGTCACGTGGACAGCCAGCCGCCCCCCGCAGCGCCGGGCCGCGACACCGAGGAGGAACCGGCCCACGCCGAGATCGAGGAAGTGTGGCCGCGCGACGGCCTGATCCGCGTGGTCGGCTTCGTCGCCGACCCGCCGGGCGGGGCGCACACACCGGTCCCGGAAGACAGCGATATTCCCGACGACAGTGAAGTCCCGGACGACAGCAGGATCCCGGACGGCAGCGCGGCCGTGCTCGTCGCCCGTTCACGAGGAGCGTACGGCACCGAGGTACGGGCCGGGACGCACCTCCGGAGCGGCCGGTTCGACGCCGGGCTGCCCGTCGAGGCCCTGGCCGCGGGGTTCGACGGGCAGAAGCTGACCTGGGACCTCTATCTCGTTGCCGCTCCCGGCGCCGACGAGCTACGGCTCGGGCGCCACCTGGACGACATCCGCGGCAAGAAGAAGATCTTCACCTACCCGGCGCAGACGGCCGGATCCGTCCGGGTCAAGCCGTACTTCACCGTCAAGGACAACCTCTCCGTCACCTGCCGCCGGGAGGCCGTGTGAGGATCCGCTTCCTGCTGCTCAACGCGTTCACGGTCGGCGGCACCGTGCGCACGGTCATCAACCAGGCGAACAGCCTCGCCGACGCGGGCCACGACGTGGAGGTCGTCAGCGTCCACCGGGAACGGCGCGCCCCGGCGTTCCCTCTCGATCCGCGCATCCGGCTCCGTCCGCTGGTCGACGGCAGTGCCGACGCACCGGCGTGGCGGCGCGCCCTGGAACGGCGGATGCAGCGCTCCCCCAGCCGGCTGGTGCCGCCCGCGGAGGTCCGCCACGACCGGTTCAACCGGCTGACCGACCGTCGGCTCACCCGCTATCTGCGCTCCCTCGACGGCGGGGTGCTGGTCACCACCCGCCCCGCGCTCAATCTGCTGGCCGCCCGGCTGGCCCCGACGGGAGTCGTCCGGGTCGCCCAGGAACATCTGCACTACGCGCGGCACAAGCCGGAGCTGACCCGGGAGATCGACCACTGGTACCGGCGGCTCGACGCCGTCGCCGTACTCACCGGCACCGACGAAGAGGCGTACCGCCGCGTCCTGGCGGGCTCGGGTGTCCGCGTCGAACGGATCCCCAACGCCCTGAACGACGGCGACCGGACCCCGTCCTCGCTGGACGGCAAGCTGGTCGTCGCGGCCGGACGGCTGGTGAAGGCCAAGGGGTTCGACCTGCTCATCAAGGCCTTCGACCGGATCGTCCACGACCACCCCGACTGGAAGCTGCGCATCTACGGCTCCGGCGCCGAACGCAAGAAGCTGCGCCGGCTGATCCACCGGAAGCACCTCTACAACCATGTGCTGCTCATGGGCCGGACCACCCGGCTGGAGGAGGAGCTGTCCAAGGCCTCGGTCTTCGCGCTCAGCTCCCGCCACGAGGGTTTCGGCATGGTGCTCGCCGAGGCGATGAGCCACGGCGTTCCCGTGGTCAGTTTCGACTGCCCGCAGGGGCCCCGCGAGATCGTCACCGACGGCGAGGACGGGCTGCTCGTGCCCAACGGGGACGTCTCCGCTCTGACCGGAGCGCTGCGGCGGCTCATCGAGGACGAACCGCTGCGCAAGGACCTGGGGAACCGGGCGGCGGAATCGGCGCGCCGCTACGACCGGGCCAGTATCCGGCCCCGGTGGGAAGGACTGTTCACGGAACTGCTCGACGCCAAGGAGGCGCAGGGCGGGGCGCGCGGGGGGGGCGCCCCCGGGCCCCGCGGCGGGGCCCCCCCCCCCCCAGGGCCGGGGGTGGGG
>NZ_JBIASV010000003.1:149544-495656 GCF_042891165.1 Streptomyces sp. NPDC001922
GCCGCTCCGCCCGGCCCTGTTGCCGGCCCGGGGGGGACGTAATTTTCCGGCAACGGCTCGCCGCCACGGGGGCGACGGGCGGGCCCCCCCCCGGGGCCCGGGGGCCCCCCCCCGCGGGCCCCGCAGACCTCAGGGCCGGTCGTTCGGACCGGGAGGTGGACATGCGGGCCGTCCAAGGACCCGGCGCGGAGCGGTCGTCGGCGCCGGCCGCGGGGACGCCGGCCGGCTGCCCCGTCGGGGTCATGTTCCCGCCGGTGGCGTGACATCGCGGCGCGCGGCTCGTTCTGCTCCTGTGACGGGCCGATCGCCACGGTGCGTGCGCCGGACCGGGCTCCGCACGCGAGCGGACGCACCACCGCCGTGGACGGACACGCCGCCCTCTCCGGTACGCCCCGCCGGTACGGCTCTCGGCTCCGAACGGCGCATCGTGGCACGGAACATGGCGAAGAGGCAGAGCCGGGGCGCATTGCGGCAGGCAGGGCGCACGGCACCAGCCGGATCGCGGTGCCCGACGGGGTGGGCGGAGCGCTCCGGGGCACCGTGACGGAACGTGCGGGGCAGAAGGGGGACATGCCGCCTCGGCGCACCCCGTCGGCATCCCGGCCGTTCCCGGCCCGGCCGTCGGGGGATTCCCGCCCGTCATGCCGCTCTCCCTCGGGTCACCTGCGGCGTCGGCCGATGCGAGAGACGAGCCGTCGCCCGGGGGACGGGCTTGCCTCTCCCGTCCCCCCCCGGGGCGCAGTCGCCGCACATCGCGGAGGCGCACACGGCGCATCCCCGAATTGATGAACGAGCGCGGCCTCACCCTGTGTAGCGAGCCGGGGCGGGCGTCCCGTGGGGACCGTCCGATCCCCTACCACCGGGCCGGTCCGGACCGGTCGTCGGACCAGGATGAAAACGGACGGCTGGCGGTGCACCGAGGCGTAGTGCGGCGTGGCCGGAGTGCGCCTTGTGCGCGGCTGAGCGCTGCGCCGACCGGGGGACATTGCATCCCTCCGTCTGGCCCAAAGGTGCTGCGGCGCTGCCTACTGCTGACATCGACAGGTGGGCCGCCCACTTCCTGCGTCGGGGGGTGGCGGACTCGTCGGTGCCCCGTGCCGACCTGCGCCGCCCTTGTCCGTGCTGCGAACGCTCACGGGCTTCGGGCTGCCCACTTTCCGTCCATGGACCCGTGAAAGGGGCTCGCACCATGGCACTATCGACCACCACGGTAACCTCGGCACCGGACCCATCGGTCTTCGGTCAGACGGTCACCTTCACCGCGACCGTGGCCGATCCCTTGGCAATCTTCACACCGACCGGCACCGTCAGCTTCGTCGTGGACGGTGGCGCACCGGTGACCGTGCCGGTGAACGGCAGCGGACAGGCATTCCTCACCATCTCCACCCTGGCGGTCGGCTCGCACGCCGTGACCGCCACCTACAGCGGTGACGCGAACCTCGATCCGTCCACCGGCGCGGACACCCAGGTGGTCACCCCGGCCCTGACGACCGTCACCCTGACCACGAGTCCCAACCCGGCGGTCTGCGGGGAGACCATCACCCTGACCGCGCAGGTCACTCCCGTTCCTCCCGGCGCCGGTACCCCGACCGGGACGGTGACGTTCATCATCAGCGCCGACGGACCACCGCTGATCGCCCCCGTCGACGGCTCGGGGCAGGCGCAGGCCACGGTGAGCAACCTCAGCGTCGGCCCGCACCTCGTCGCCGCCGCCTACTCCGGCGACGCCAACTTCGCCGGGGACTCCTCCGGGTTCGTGACGCAGAACGTCACCCAGGCACAGTCGAACACCGCGGTGACGGTCTCCCCCGACCCGTCGGTGTGCGGGCAGTCCGTCACGGTGTGTGCGACCGTCACCGCGCAGGCTCCGGCGACCGGAACCCCGACGGGGTCGGTCGTGTTCACCGGTCCCGGCGGGCTCAACGAGACGGTGGCCGTGGACGCCACCGGCCAGGCCTGTTTCACCACCACCGAGCTCAGCACCGGCAGTGTGACGGCCACCTACGGCGGCGACACCTGCTTCGCGACGTCGAGCGGATCGGCCGACGCCACGGTCAACGAAGCCGCCACCACCACCGTCGTCTCCGCGACGCCGAACCCGTCGGTGTGCGGCGAGTCGGTCACCGTCTGCGCCACCGTCACCGCGAACCCACCGGGCTCCGGCACACCTACCGGAACGGTCACCTTCACCGGACCCGGCGGACTCAACCAGACCGTCACCCTCGACGCCGGCGGAGTGGCTTGCGTCACCACCACCGGGCTGAGCACCGGAACCGTCACCGCCACCTACAACGGCGAGGACGCCTGCTTCACCGGCTCGGTCGCCACCACCAGCGTGACGGTGAACCAGGCCGATTCGACCACCACGGTCACCGTCACGCCGGATCCGTCCGTGTGCGGACAGTCGGTGACGGTGTGCGCCACCGTGGTCGTCGACCCGCCCGGCTCCGGAATCCCCACCGGAACCGTCACCTTCACCGGAGCCGGCGGACTCAACCAGACCGTCGCCCTCGACGCCACCGGCCAGGCCTGTCTCACGACCACCACGCTGGCCAGCGGGACGGTCACCGCCACCTACAACGGTGACACCTGCGTCTCCAGTTCGGCGGCCACGACGACGGTGACCGTCAACGCAGCGTCCACCACGACGTCGGTCACGGCGACGCCGAATCCGTCGGTCTGCGGACAGACCATCACTGTCTGTGCCACCGTCACCACCAACCCGCCCGGCTCCGGGATCCCCACCGGAACCGTCACCTTCACCGGACCCGGCGGACTCAACCAGACCGTCGCCCTCGACGCCACCGGCCAGGCCTGTCTCACGACCACCACGCTGGGCACCGGGACCGTCACCGCCACCTACAACGGTGCCACCTGCTTCAGCGGCTCCGTCGGCACCGCCGCAGTGACCGTCAACGAAGCGTCCACCACCACCTCGGTCACCGCGACCCCCGACCCGTCGGTCTGCGGACAGACCGTCACCATCTGCGCCACCGTCACCGCCAACCCGCCGGGATCGGGCACACCCACCGGAACCGTCACCTTCACCGGACCCGGCGGACTCAACCAGACCGTCACCCTCAACGCCAGCGGACAGGCCTGCATCACCACCACCGCCCTGGCCACCGGAACCGTCACCGCCACCTACAACGGCGAGGACACCTGCTTCACCGGCTCCATCGGCACGGCTGAAGTGACCGTCAACGAAGCGTCCACCACCACCTCGGTCACCGCGACGCCGAACCCGTCGGTCTGCGGACAGACCGTCACCCTGTGCGCCACCGTCACCACCAACGCCCCGGGATCGGGCACCCCCACCGGAACCGTCACCTTCACCGGACCCGGCGGCCTCAACCAGACCGTCGCGGTCAACGCCAGCGGCCAGGCCTGCATCACCACCACCGTCCTGGCGACGGGAACCGTCACCGCCACCTACAACGGTGAAGGCCCCTGCTTCGCCGGCTCCACCGGCACGGTGAGCGTCACGGTCAACGAAGCGGCCACGACGACGACCGTGACCGCGACGCCGAACCCGTCGGTGTGCGGTCAGACGGTCACCCTGTGCGCCACCGTCGTGACCAACCCGCCCGGGTCGGGTACCCCCAGCGGAACGGTCACCTTCACCGGGCCGGGCGGACTCAACCAGACCGCCACCCTCAACGCCAGCGGCCAGGCCTGCATCACCACCACCGTCCTGGCGACGGGAACCGTCACCGCCACCTACAACGGTGAAGGCCCCTGCTTCGCCGGCTCCACCGGCACGGTGAGCGTCACGGTCAACGAAGCGGCCACGACGACGACCGTGACCGCGACGCCGAACCCGTCGGTGTGCGGCCAGTCGGTCACCGTCTGCGCCACCGTCACCACCAATGCGCCGGGATCGGGCACCCCCACGGGGACCGTCACCTTCACCGGGCCGGGCGGACTCAATCAGACCGTCGCGGTCAACGCGAGCGGGCAGGCCTGCTTCACCAGCAGCACCCTGGTCGGCGGCACCATCACCGCGACCTACAACGGTGAGGGCCCCTGCTTCGCCGGCTCCACCGGCACCGTCGCCATCACCCGCAACGAAGCGGCCACCACCACCACGGTGACGGCCACGCCGAACCCGTCCGTCTGCGGCCAGACCGTCACCCTGTGCGCCACGGTCACTGCCAACCCGCCCGGCTCCGGCACACCCAGCGGAACCGTCACGTTCACCGGGCCCGGCGGACTCAACCAAACGGTCTCCCTCAACGCGAGCGGCCAAGCGTGCATCACCAGCACTGTGCTGGCCACCGGAACGGTCACCGCCACCTACAACGGCGAGGACCTCTGCTTCACTCCCTCGGCGGGGACGGCCGAGATCACCGTCAATGAGGCGTCCACCACGACCGCGGTGACGGCCACGCCGAACCCGTCGGTGTGCGGCCAGTCCGTGACCGTCTGCGCCACCGTCACCACCAACGCCCCGGGATCGGGCACCCCCACCGGAACGGTCACCTTCACCGGACCCGGCGGCCTCAACCAGACCGTCAGCCTGAACGCGAGCGGACAGGCCTGCTTCACCAGCAGCACCCTGGTCGGCGGCACCATCACCGCCACCTACAACGGTGAGGGCCCCTGCTTCGCCGGCTCGTCCGGCACCGTAACCATCACCCGGAACGAAGCGGCCACCACTACCACGGTCACCGCGGCACCGAACCCGTCCGTCTGCGGACAGACCGTCACCATCTGCGCCACGGTCACCGCCAATCCCCCCGGATCCGGAACCCCCACCGGAACCGTCACCTTCACCGGACCCGGCGGACTCAACCAGACGGTGTCCCTCAACGCCGGCGGACAGGCCTGCATCACCAGCACCACGGTGGGCTCGGGCACGGTGACGGCGGTCTACAACGGCGAGGACCCCTGCTTCACCGGCTCCACCGGCACCGTGGTGCTGACCCGGAACGAGGCATCGACGACGACCGCGGTGACGGCCACGCCGAACCCGTCCGTCTGCGGACAGACCGTCACCCTGTGCGCCACCGTGACCGCCAACCCGCCGGGATCGGGCACCCCCACGGGGACCGTCACCTTCACCGGGCCGGGCGGACTCAACCAGACCGCCACCCTCAACGCCGGCGGACAGGCCTGCATCACCACCACCGCCCTGGCCACCGGAACCGTCACCGCCACCTACAACGGCGAGGACACCTGCTTCGCCGGCTCCACCGGCACCGTGAACGTCACGGTCAACGAAGCGGCCACGACCACCACGGTGACGGCCACGCCGAACCCGTCCGTCTGCGGACAGTCCGTCACCGTCTGCGCCACCGTGGTGACCAACCCGCCGGGGTCGGGCACACCCACCGGAACGGTGACCTTCACCGGCCCCGGCGGTCTCAACGCGACGGTCGCAGTGAACGCCAGTGGACAGGCTTGCATCACCACCACCACCCTGGCCGCCGGCACCATCACGGCCACCTACAACGGTGAAGGCCCCTGCTTCGCAGGCTCATCCGGCACCGTGACCATCACCCGCAACGAAGCGGCCACCACCACCGCGGTGACGGCCACGCCGAACCCGTCCGTCTGCGGCCAGACCGTCACCCTGTGCGCCACCGTGACCGCCAACCCGCCGGGATCGGGCACCCCCACCGGAACCGTCACCTTCACCGGACCCGGCGGACTCAACCAGACCGCCGCACTCAACGCCGGCGGCCAGGCCTGCATCACCACCACCGCCCTGGCCACCGGAACCGTCACCGCCACCTACAACGGCGAGGACACCTGCTTCTCGACCTCTGCCGGCGTCGTGTCGGTCACGGTCAACGAAGCCGCGACCACGACCACGGTGACAGCCACGCCGAACCCGTCGGTGTGCGGCCAGTCCGTCACCGTCTGCGCCACCGTGACCGCCAACGCACCGGGATCGGGAACCCCGAGCGGAACGGTCACCTTCACCGGGCCGGGCGGACTCAACCAGACCGTCACCCTCAACGCCAGTGGACAGGCCTGCTTCACCAGCAGCACCCTGGCCGCGGGCACCATCACAGCGACGTACAACGGTGAGGGCCCCTGCTTCGCAGGCTCGTCCGGCACCGTGACCATCACCCGTAACGAAGCGGCGACCACCACCACGGTCACCGCCGCGCCCAACCCGTCGGTGTGCGGACAGACCGTCACCATCTGCGCCATCGTCACCGCCAACCCGCCCGGATCCGGAACCCCCACCGGAACCGTCACCTTCACCGGACCCGGCGGACTCAACCAAACGGTGTCCCTCAACGCCGGCGGACAGGCCTGCATCACCAGCACCACGGTGGGCTCGGGCACGGTGACGGCGGTCTACAACGGCGAGGACCCCTGCTTCACCGGCTCCACCGGCACGGTGGTGCTGACCCGGAACAAGTCGGCGTCGACGACGGTCGTCACCGCCGCTCCGAACCCGTCGACGTGCGGCCAGACCGTCACGGTCTGCGCCACCGTGACGGCCACTCCGCCGGGATCGGGTACCCCCACCGGAACCGTCACCTTCACCGGGCCGGGCGGACTCAACCAGACCGTCGCGGTCAACGCGAGCGGGCAGGCCTGCTTCACCAGCACCACGCTGACCTCGGGAACCATCACCGCGGTCTACAGCGGTGACGGTTGCTTCCTGACCTCCACCGGAACGGTGAGCGTCACGACGACCGGCACCTCGACCACCCTGACGGCTCCGCCGGCACAGATCCGGCTCCGCACCAACGGCACACTGGTCATCCCGGCCATGAGCGCCACGCTCAAGAACACGGTGACCAACGCCCCGATCTCCGGCCAGACCATCACCTTCACCGCCAACGCGACCGGCGGCCCGCTCCTGCTCGGGACCGCGGTCACCAACGCCAGCGGCGTGGCGACGCTGGCACCGCCCAACAAGACCGTCCCGCCGGTCGTGGTCACGGCCAGCACGTACACGGCCTCGTTCGCAGGCGCCGCCTGCCTCAGCCCGTCGTCGGCAACGGCAACGCTCACCTTCGTGCCGTCGCCGCTCCTGCCCTGACCCACACCGCATCACCGGAACGCAGCACCGCGCCGGGCCGCATCCAGCGGCCCGGCGTGGCCGTGCCCCAGGGCGGCCGTACACGGGACGAGCCCCCGGCCGGAAGGCCGGGGGCTCGTGCGGCGTCACACCGGGCGGAGAGCCGTGTGTGCTGCTCCCGAGGTGCGCGAAGTCCAGCGGTCAGCGGTTCTCGCAACGGTTCTCGAACGACGAGTTCAGCACGCCACCGAGGGCATTGGTGGTCAGGCCACAGGCGTTGGTCTGCGGGGTGGTGACGATCTCGGTCAGGTTGCCCGAGCCGAATCCCGGGGAGCCCAGGGCAGCGCCCTTGACGCTTTCGTCCTCCACGTAGGTGACCTTCTTGATGACCTTGATGTTGCCCTTCTTGTGGGCCTTCTTGTGGTGACGGCTCTTCTCCTCGTGGCCCTTCGCCTTGCCACCGTCGTGCGCCGTGGCGACGCCCGCACCCGCGGCCAGCATGCCCGCCGCGACACCGACGACAGCGATGCTCTTGATTGCCTTCATGGCGTAACTCCCTCAGTAAGCGTGTTGCTGCCGCCCCTTGCTCGCGAGCGGCCCCCTGCACAACGTCACGTTTCTTCGGGCGTAACCGATCGTCACTCGAATGGCCGTCGATTTCCTCTCGGCCTCTGCCCGCGGATCACGGCATCACCGGCCGCGGACACCGGACCCGCTGATAGGACAATGTTGCTACCACCGAAGGCCGGTGACGCGGGCCGGGGGCATCGCTTTCCCGGCGGGGGTTGCCGCCGCTCCGGTACGACGCGCTCCGCAAAGCCGTCCGGCCGCAACAGGCGCTGCCCACACCGCAGTTCCTCCGCAGCGAAAAGCGAGAAACGCGCCCGAACCGCGGACGCGTTTCTCGCTTTCTCGGAGCATTCCTCAGAGACCTACCCCTGGAGCACTCCTCCGCATGTGCGGAATACCGGTTCCGTCACCGGGGTGCGGCGCCGGTGCCGTCGGCGGGCGAAGCTCAGAGGAGTCCGCCGAGAAGGCCGACGCCGTAGTACTCCGACTCGTCGTTGAACGCGTTGTTGTTCTTGCCGTTCTGGCAGAAGACCGGTCCCTCGGCCTCCTGCTCGACGTACGAGAGGGCGGCGTAGTCGGCGGCGAAGGCGGTCTGGTCGACGTTGCCGCAGACGTTGATCTGCTTGTCGTCGTCCTTCTTCTTCTCGTGGGCGCCGGCGGTCGCGGCCGAGGTGCCGAGCGCGGCGACCACGGCGATCGCCATCACGGACATCTTGAGGGCTGTACGCATCAATCTCTCCATTCTCAGCTCTTCTCCGGATGGAAGAACAGGTCCGAGTATCACCCCTGTGGAGGGGTCTCGCTCAACGACAAAAGACCGACCCGGCGGCGTGTCTCCGAAAGCCATCCCAACGGCCTAAGAATTCACGCGCCCGAACCTCGCCGTTGATTCAAGTGGCCGCACCCTCAGCGTGATTCACCGGCGTGGCGCATTACTCCGGACGATGGGATGACACGCGAGCGGGGGCCGCGGCGGCCGGAACCGACACTCCGGAGGGGCGGCGGATCATTCCGCATTCAAAGAATTCCGGCAGGACCGGCACAGTTGGGGGGCGGGCAGTGTCCCGGAGACCGGCACCGGAGAATGCACCGGGGACGCCGTCACTCCGCGGGAATGCCATGACCGCTTCCGCTCGCACGCCATACGAGCGGAGGGGCTCAGAAACCCAGGGAGAGAAATGCACGCCCGGTGTCCTTGCGCCGGACCACAGCCGTGTGTCGGCAGCCAGGTGTTCAGCGGCTCGGAAGCCCCTGTCCTTCCCTCGAGTTCCCCGGAGCCTCGGAGGCAGCACCGGCCGCCGCTCGTCCTCACCGGCGGGCCCCTCCCCGTGAGCGCCCGCTCCGCCCCTTCATGTGGACAGCGTTCTGCACAACGCCCCGTGCTGGACCGGCACCCCGGCGCTGACCCGTTCTCGCCGGGCGCGCCCGCTCGGCACAGCGCGGCCTGTCGTCCGGCTCCGCCCGTTCACCACGAATTGCCACCGGAACCGTGACTCCACCGTGGACTTCGGCGTTGTTGAGGAGAGAGAGCCACATGCACGGTTCCGGGTGACCGACCTTGGAGGCCTATGAGGTGTCACACCTCGCCGACCGGGCGTCCCTCCCTTTCCTGTTTTTCCGAACGACCGGCCACGGCCCGTTGCGCCGTCTCGCTCCCGACGGCCGCGACACCGCACCGGGCCGGATCCCGTCCAGCGGCTCGACCACCGTCGACCGCAGCTGCCAGGTCCGACCGCAAGGCCGGACCGCTCCCCCGACCCCTCGCTCCCTGCCGGTGAACTTTCCGTCTCCCTCGCGGAAGCAGCCTTCAGCCCGGCGGGGAGCGAGGCTCTCTTCCCGTCCCGGGAACACAACAGCCCCCGTCCGGGAACACAGCAGCCCCGTCCGAGAACGCAGCACCGTGAACGCAGCCGCCCCGTACGGTTCTTGACGACGTACGGGGCGGTTCGGCGTTCACGGACCGCTGTCCCCGACCGGGCGCCGGCGGGTGCAGCGGCGGCGGGGCGGCGAGCCGGGGTGCTCTGCGCGACTGCCGTCTCAGACGGCCGAGGGAGCGGTCGTCCGGTCCTGGGGTGCCGTCGGGTGCGGGGGCACGAGGGGTTCGGTGCCGCGCGCGGACGTCGGTCCCTCCTGACCTTGCGGGCCCACCGGGGCCGGCCCACCGGTCTGTGCCTGCAGCGCCTTCTCCAAGTACTTGATGTGGTGGTACTGCAGGCGGGCGGTGCGCTGCAGCGCCATGACCGACTGGAGGAACTGGTCCATCTCGGCGGCCCGGGTGAGGATGTCGTCGGGCACGGCCGCGTCGTTCCGGCAGCGGTCGGCGTCGCCGGTGAGGACGACCTGCGCCCAGTCCCGGGTGACCGGCTTGAACAGCTGCGGGTGGTTGGCCACGATCCGCGCCCGGATCGCCAGGTCGTTCTCGGCGGCCTCCAGGTGGAGCCCGGTGTCCTTGTTCCGTGCCCCGAACAGCGGCTCGTGGATGTGGTGGGCCTCGAAGCCCTGCTCCGCGCAGCCGATCCAGAAGTCCCAGTCCTCACCGGCCCGCATGGCCTCGTTGTAACCGCCCACGGCCTCCCAGGCCTCGCGGCGGTACAGCGAGCAGTAGAACATGATCAGCCGCTGGAGCAGCAGGTCCTTGCTGTACGCGGGCAGAGGGAGCACCTGCGGCGGGAGGTCGTCCTCGGTGAAGGCGAAGACGTCGGTGGAGGCGATCGTGATGGCGGGATCGCTGTCCAGAATCGCGGTGGTCTTCTCCAGCATGGTCGGAGCGATCACGTCGTCGGCGTCCAGCGGCAGGATGTAGCGGCCGGTGGCGGCGGCGATGCCGGTGTTGCGGGCCGCGGACACCCCGGCGTTGGCCTGTTCGACCAGGCGCATCCGGCGCTCCGGGTACCGGGCGACGAGGGACCGGGCGACCTCGGCGCTGTCGTCGGTGCTGCCGTCGTCGACGATGACGAGTTCCCAGTCGCGGAACGTCTGGGCGAGCACGCTGTCCAGGGCCTGGGGGAGGTAGCGGCCGTAGTCGTGACAGGGGATGACCACGGAGACCGCCGGGTCGGAGCTGTGATGCATGAGCCGTCTTTCACTTCGAGCGGAGGGGTGCGATGCCTGCTGTGCCGCCGTGCGTCACGGCGGGATGCCGCCGGGCCGGGTCCGGGGCCGCGGGCGGGTGTGCCGCGGCCCCGGACCCGGCCTCGTCTCAGCGCCCGAGGGCGGGCCCCGCGATCTCGTTCACGAACTGCTCCGTCTGCAGCCCGTAGTCGAAGAACGTGGCGTTGGCCACCGGCGGGCAGTGGTGCCCGTAGTCGACGATGGTCACGTTGCCCATCGGCGGGCAGTGGTGCCCGTAACCGTGGTCGAAGAACGGGATGTTGCCGATGGGCGAGCAGTGGCCGTGACCGTAGTCGACCCAGGTGATGTTGCCGATCGGCGGGCAGTGGTGCCCGTCTCCCTGGGTCGCCATGTCGTGCGTGCCGCCCGACATCTGGTGGTCCGCGCCCGCGTCGGCGTAGGCGGCCTCGGCGGTGTTGAGCAGTCCGGCCGTTGCCATGGCCGCGGGAAGTGCCAGGGAGGTGATGAGGCGGGTTTTCACATTGACGCCTTTCTTTTCTGAGAACCGGAGCGGCTCGCAATGGCGACGAGCCCGACGGTGAGAGTCGGGCTCACGGTAAGGTGCGAACGCGACCTGTCAAAGCAACTACTCCATATTGCGCAGTCCCGTCGTGTCGCCTTTTGGATTCACCGGCTCGATGATCTTTCGGCGGCAACTCGCAGCAGGAGAAATTCATTGAACGGGCAATTTCCGGCGGCCGGGAGTTCCCTCCCGGCCGCCGGGCATCGACGCGCACGAATGGGCCCGTCGCGGAATCAGGAAACGGGCATCGCCGCGGCCTTCGGGAGTTCCGAGGCGCGGTGCGGGTGCAGCACCTCCAGCGCGGGCAGCGCCCAGCAGGCGGTACCCATGTCACGGGCCATCGCGGCCAGCCCCTCGGTCTCGATGAGGTGCTGGTACGGGAAGGACGGGAAGACCAGGCCGTCGCGGTGCAGGTCGGCGCGGACCAGCAGCGCCGTACCGCCGACGGAGTCGACCCGGACGAGCTCCTGACCCCGCAGGTCCTCCAGGTAGGTCCGGCCGAATCCGCGCGGCGGCTGGAGGATGCCGTCCCGGATCCACTGGGACCAGTTGAGGGCACCGGAACCGGGCTGCCGGACAAAGGTGTTGAGGTCGTACGTGGGCCCGCCGGGCGCGGTCACGCAGTGCGGGACGACGATGTCCTTGCCCGCGCCGAGCAGGCGCTGGACGAGGTCGGCGGGATATCCGGCGACATCGACGTCGAGCCAGAGGACCCAGCTCTCGTCGGTGAGGGCGTGCGCCAGCAGGTGGTTGCGCGCCCGGGCGAGCACCGACCGGCGCTGCCGCTGAGCACCGGTCCGCCAGCGGGGGCCTGCCTGCCGGAAGTCGAAGTCTTGGCGGATCAGGGTGACGTTGCGGTACTCCGCGCGCAGCTCGGGGAGGAGGCCCTGCAGCATCTCCCAGGTGTTGTCCCGGCTGTCGCCCTCCAGCAGCCCGAGCGAGAGCGCCTCGCGCGGATAGTCCAGGGCGCTCAGCCGGTTCCGATAGCGCGGCAGGAAGGTGGCGGCGTCCTTGACCGGGGTGAGCACCAGCACCGGGGGGCGCTCCTTGGCGGGGGACGGCGCGGGCTCGACGGTATGCGCCTTGCGTCCCCGCGGTACGGTCACGGGCCCGGTCCCGGGCTCGGTCCCGGTCTCGGTCCCGGGCTCGGTCTCGGTCTCGGTCTCGGCGTGGACGCAGTCCCGCGGGTCCAGCGGGAGCCGGGCCGCCATGGCGAGGACCCGCTCGGCATAGGCCGCGCCCCCCTCGCAGATGTCGGTGGCCACCTCGAAGTGCCGGGCGAAGTGGGCGGCGTCGAAGGTGTTGTTCTCGTGGAAGACGTAGGTGTAGAGCTCCGGGGCGTCCACGGACACGATCCGGCCGGTGCGCGCCACCTGTTCGGCCACCGGGGTGTCCTCGCCGCGGCGCTGCGCCGGGTAGCGCGCGAGCCGTTCCTTCGCGCACACCATGGAGCCCTCCCACAGCCGCCCGCAGGAGGTGGCGATCTGGCGGCGGGCCGGCCACCACAGCCGCTCCCGGGCGAGGAAGCACGCGTCGGCGCCGAGCGAGAGCAGTGCCGCCATCTGGACCTCGAGGCGTTCCGGGTCGTAGAGGTCGTCGTCGTCCCACTGGCACACGTAGGGGCCGCCGGCCTGGTCCACGGCGACGTTGCGGAGTTCGCCGAGCGTCCGTCCGTCGGGGGCCAGGCGGTGGAGCCGGATCCGCGGGTCGCCCAGGGCCCGTACATGGTGTTCCAGGGTGTCGTCGGCGCCGTCGTCCACCACGACGAGTTCCAGGTTCGGGTAGGTCTGGGCGAGGAAGCAGGCGATCGCGCGCCGGGCGAGTGCGGGCCGGTCCTTGGTCACCATGAGGCAGGAGATGCGCGGGGCGGGGGCGCCCGCGGCCCAGCGGCGGCGCTGGGCGTCGACGTCGAGGGCGCCGTCGGCGAAGGGCTGCAGCTCCTGGTTGGCCCAGAAGCGCACTCTCCGGGTGGCCGTGGTCCGGGGCGGAACGACGGCCTCGGGGGTCCAGCTGCCCGACCAGTGGTGCAGCGCGTAGGCACGGTCGCGGTCGATCTCCTGGGGGCCGAACAGCTCGATGGCGTAGGGGCTCAGCCCCGGGTACAGCAGCTCGGGACCGAGGACGGTGACGGTGCCGGTGTCGGGGGCGGACCCGATGGTGCGGGTGAGCCAGAAGGGGCCGGTCGCATCGAGGGGGCCGGACCTGCGGTGGGCCGCGACGAGCTGCCGGTGGGCGTGCGCCCAGAAGGGGTGACCGGCCCGGGAGGCGATGAAGGCGTTGCCCACGATGCGGCCGAGGCCGCGCTGCCGGGCCAGCAGCAGCCGGGTGTGGGCCTCGGGCTCACAGCCGAGGACGAGTTCGTGTCCGGAGAGGAGGTCGTGCACCGGACGCAGGCACTCGAAATCCATATCCACATACAGCCCGCCGAAATGATCGAGCAGAAAATAGCGGATCGCGTCCGCCCGCATGATTCCATCGGGGTATCCGTCGTAAATCGACAGGAACCAGGGGTAGTGCTCCTCGAGGAACTCTCGATTGTCCGTGTCGGTCCACAGCCGATATTCCCAGCCCGGGTGGTGACGCCGCCAGGAGTCGGCCCACTCCCGCCATTTCGCGGGCACGTCCGCGTCCTTCCACGTCTGGTGGATCAACGCCGGAATTCTGGTCTGCGCAGGCATTCGCACAGTATGCCCGAGCGCCGGCGGCCGACGATCCGGAGTCACGGGACCGCGTTCTCGGCAATTGCCGTGCAGAGCAGGCCTTCTGACGAGTCGCGGCCTTTCCCGGAGCGGCCGGACAATCACCCGCCCGGCCCACCGGAACGCCGGCGGCAGCCGGAGCGGCGAGGCGGACCGCGCGGGAGAACCCGGACGAGGGCATCCCGGAGAGGCGCGGGGGTCACGGCTGGAGATCCTTCACCGTGAGCATCGACTCGACCACCCTCCGGCGTCACCGCTCACCCTATTCGGTCATGCGTTCTAATCCTTGCGTACACTGCCGGTATGGCGTTCCACCTGCAGGGCTCACTGTTCGGCGGGGGTGACGAGATCGGGCTCGGCCCGCTCGGCGCCCTCCACCGGACGCCCCTGGGCCGGGGCGCGTGGCTCGACGTCCTGCCGGGCTGGCTCACCGGGGCCGACGCCCTGTTCGAGGTACTGGCCAGGGAGGTCCCGTGGCACGCCGAGCAGCGGAGGATGTACGAACGCGTGGTGGACGTCCCGCGGCTGCTGTGCTTCTACGGAGCGGACGACCCGCTTCCCCACCCGGTGCTCGCCACCGCCCGGTCGGCGCTGAGCGGCCACTACGCGGACGAGCTCGGCGAGCCGTTCCGTACCGCCGGGCTCTGTCTCTACCGCGACGGGCGGGACAGCGTGGCCTGGCACGGTGACCGGAACGGCCGCGGCGCCTCCGAGGACACCATGGTCGCCATCGTCTCCGTCGGGGAGCCCCGCCCGCTGCTGCTGCGGCCACGGCTGGGCGGCGGTCCGACCGTCCGGCGGACGCTGGGCCACGGCGATCTCGTCGTCATGGGCGGTTCCTGCCAGCGCACCTGGGAGCACGCGATTCCCAAGACGTCGAAATCGGTCGGTCCGCGCATCAGCATCCAGTTCCGGCCCCGGGACGTCAGCTGATGCCGCGGGGCCGGAAGGCAGGACGGCGGTGTGACCTGCCGGTGGTCCGGTCGCTGCGGCGGATGCCGCGGCAGGTCAGTGACGCAGATGGGCCAGGGCGGGGTGCGCGGCGGCATAACCGTCCACCAGCCTCCGCGCGATGTGCACCGAGTCGACCAGCGGGTGCAGTGCGAAGGCCTGCACCGCCAGGGCGCGGGACCCGCTCCCGGCGGCCGCCAGCACGGCCCGTTCGACGGCCTTGACGCTGGTCACCAGCCCGGTGGCGTGGTCGGGCAGCGGGGAGACGGCGACGGGGTGGGCGCCGTTCGCGTCCACGGAGCACGGCACTTCGACGACCGCGTCGTCGTCCAGGACGCCCAGGGTGGCGCGGTTGCGGACGTTGAGGATGAGGGTGGTGCGCTCGTTCCGGGCGATGGCCCGCATCAGGGCGAGCGCGACCTGCTCGTAGCCGCCGCCCTCCAGGTCGTCGGCCGCACGGTCGCCCGCGCCCGCCGTTTCGCGGTTCTCCGCCATGTAGGTGGCCTCACGCTCCGCCCGTGTGCTGTTCCAGGCGTCCAGTGCGGACGTGGTGGCGTCCTCCGTCCGCGCGTAGAACCGCCGTTGCTGGTCCCGGAGGAACGCGCCCCGGGTCTGCGGTGCCTGCTGCGCGGCTCGCACCGCTTCCCGCTGGAAGTAGTAGTAGTGGAGGTACTCGTTGGGGATGGCGCCCAGGGAGCGGAGCCAGTCGGCGCCGAACAGCTTGCCCTCCTCGAACGAGGTCAGGGCCCGGGTGTCCGCCAGCAGCCGGGGCAGCTCGTCCCGGCCGGCGACGCGCAGCCCGCGGAGCCAGCCGAGGTGGTTGAGGCCCGCGTAGTCGAGCCACGCCCGGTCCGGATCGGCTCCGAGGGCCCGGGCGACCCGGCGGCCCAGTCCGACGGGCGAGTCGCAGATGCCGATGACGCGGTCGCCGAGGTACCGGGACATCGCTTCGGTGACGAGCCCCGCCGGGTTGGTGAAGTTGATGACCCAGGCGTCCGGGGCGAGTTCGGCGATCCGGCGGGCGATGCCGGTGGCGACGGGAACGGTGCGCAGACCGTACGCGATGCCGCCCGCACCGACCGTCTCCTGGCCCAGGACGCCCTCGGCCAGGGCGACGCGTTCATCGGCGGCGCGGCCCTCCAGCCCGCCGACGCGGATCGCGGAGAACACGAAGTCGGCTCCGCGGAGGGCCTCGTCGAGGTCGGTGGTCACCGTGACACGCGGGGCTTCGGCGGGCCCGGGAGCGGCCGGGCCGGAGGAGCCGCCAGGGGTGGAGCCGGTGGTTCCAGAGCCGGTGGCCGTGGTGCGGTCGGCCTGCTCGGTGAGGACGCGGCGGACGGCCGCCAGGCGGCCGGGGTCGAGGTCGTACAGGGTCACGTCGGTGACCCGCCCCTCGCCCCGGTCCCGGAGCAGGACGCCGTACACCAGCGGGACGCGGAAGCCGCCGCCCCCGAGAATCGTCAGCTTCATACCTCGGCCACCTCCGTGCCCGGCTCGGGGAGCGCCGCGCCGGCCGCCGGATCCGCCGCGGACGCGCGGGACCCGGCCTTGCTCCCGGGTGCCGGGGTCCGGGGCAGGGGCCGGTGTCGTCGCTCAGCGCACACGGGAGGGACCCTACTCGTGCTCAGGGGCAGGGTCACCGTGGGACGGGCCCCGTCGTCACCGCGGACGGGCGCTCCGGGGGCCGGGCTCGGACGCCCACGGTCCCGGCCGGCCGACGCACCACGGACAACCGATGACGGACGGCGGAGCCCGGCGCCCGCTCCCGGACCGCCGCCCCGTACCACCCGCCCCGGACCCCGGAGCCCCGCGTTCACCGCAGGATGAGCACCTCCAGCCTGCGCGGCCCGTGCACGCCCTCCACCCGGTCCAGCTCGATGTCGCTGGTCGCGGACGGGCCGGAGATCAGGGTCAGCGGCCGGGCGGGGTCGAGCCGGGCCAGCGCCTCCGGCACCGAGGCGACGACCTGCTCCGCACGCACCACGCAGAGGTGGCGGTCGGGCACCAGGGTCAGCGCCCTGCGCCCCTGCCCCGGACCGCCGTCGAGGACGAGGGTCCCGGTGGCCGCGATCGCCGAGGCGGCTGTGGTGACGACGGCGTCGGCGGCGTCCAGTTCCGTCACGGACAGCGGCGGTTCGTCGTGCAGCACCTCGGCGGACGTGCCGGCCCACCACGCCTCCGGGAGCCCCGGCGGCACCACCACCTGCCGGACGCCACCGGCGGCGAGCGCGTCGGCCACCGCGGCCGCCGCGTCCCGGTGGTCCTCCAGCCGCACCGACGCGCCGTAGTCGGCGAGCCGTTCGGCCAGCAGGGAGACGGCCTCCGCCGACCCGGCGGGCGGGCGGCCGCCGGTCGCGTAGCCGCGGGCCACGGGGACGTCCGCGGGCCGTTCGCCGCGGGGGACGTCCGTGAGGGCGCGGCGGATGCGGCCCAGGATCTCGTCACGTGCGCTCATCGGTGCGTCCTCTTCCATGCGTCGCGGAAACTCTCCGGTGCCGGGGCCGGCGCGTCCCGGGCGTCGGTCCACCCCGACAGTGGGCCCGGCAGCCGGCCGATCCGGCCCTCCCGGGAGACCAGCCGGCCGAAGAGCGCACCCGCGCGCTGGGCCACGGCCAGGCGCGACGGTGCGGAGAGCACCCAGCGCGCGGCGGTCATCGCCATCCGTTCCGGGGTCGGCAGGCGCCGTTCGCGGCTCTCGTCGACGACCCGGGCCCGCAGATGGACCAGGACCTCCGGAATGTTGATCTTGACGGGGCAGACCTCGTAGCAGGCGCCGCACAGGGTCGACGCGTAGGGCAGCGAGCGGTCCACCGCCGACCCGGTGCCCCGGAGCTGCGGGCTGAGGATGGCGCCGATCGGTCCGGGATAGACGGATCCGTAGGCGTGCCCGCCGGCCCGCTCGTAGACCGGGCAGACGTTCAGACAGGCCGAGCAGCGGATGCAGTTCAGCGCCTGGCGGCCCACCTCGTCGGCGAGCGTGTCGGTACGGCCGCCGTCCAGGAGCACCAGGTGGAACGCGCGCGGCCCGTCCCCGTCGGCGGTACCGGTCCAGGTCGAGGTGTACGGGTTCATCCGCTCGCCGGTGGAGGAGCGGGGCAGGGTCTGCAGGAACACCTCCAGGTCCTGCCAGGTGGGGACGACCTTCTCGATGCCGACGACGGAGATGAGCGTCTCGGGGAGGGTGAGGCACATCCGCCCGTTGCCCTCGGACTCCACGACGACCGCGGTGCCGGTCTCCGCCACCAGGAAGTTGGCGCCCGAGACGGCGACCTTGGCGGTGAGGAACTTGTCCCGCAGGTGGGTCCGGGCGGCTTCCGCCAGCCGGCGCGGGTCGTCGGTCAGGTCGTCGGGGGCCGGGGTGCCGTGCCGGGCCATCTCCCGCAGGAAGATCTCCTTGATCTCCGCACGGTTGCGGTGGATGGCCGGTACCAGGATGTGCGAGGGGCGGTCGTCGCCGAGCTGCACGATGAGCTCGGCCAGGTCCGTCTCGTACGCGGCGATTCCGGCGTCCGCCAGCGCTTCGTTCAGGCCGATCTCCTGTGTGGCCATCGACTTGACCTTGACGACCTCGGACTCGCCGGTGTCGCGGACGAGGCCGACGACGATCCGGTTGGCCTCCTCAGCGTCGCGGGCCCAGTGCACCTGCCCGCCCGCGGCGGTCACCCGCTCCTCCAGCTCGACCAGGTAGTGGTCGAGGTGACGCAGCGTCCGTTCCTTGATGGCGCGGCCGGCTTCGCGCAGCTCCTCCCAGTCGTCGAGCTCTCCGACGGCGTCGGCCCGCTTCTCCCGGATGGTGTGGGTGGCGTGCGCGAGGTTGCGGCGCAGCTGGGTGTCGGTCAGGGACCGGCCGGCCGCCTCGGGGAAGGCGGGCATGCCGAGGTAGGTGGTGTTCTTCATCGGGTGCACGCTCCTCGGGCGGCGCCGCGGCCGCGCCGCGGCTTCTCGGGCCGGACCGGCAAGGGATTCTCCTCGGTGGCGGCGAGGATCTCGGCCAGGTGCAGGGTGCGGACGCCGGTGCGCAGCCGGGAGAGGGTGCCCCCGATGTGCATCAGGCAGGAGTTGTCCCCGGCGCACAGCACCTCCGCCCCGGTGTCCTGTACGTGCCGGACCTTGTCCGCGCACATGGCGACGGAGGTGTCGGAGTTCTTGAGGGCGAAGGTGCCGCCGAAGCCGCAGCACTCCTCGGCGGCGGGCAGTTCCACCAGGTCGATCCCGCGCACCGCCCGGAGCAGTTGCAGCGGCCGTTCGCCGACGCCCAGCATCCGCAGCGAGTGGCAGGTGGGGTGGTAGGTGACCCGGTGCGGGAAGTACGCGCCCACGTCGGTGACGCCCAGGACGTCGACGAGGAACTCCGACAGCTCGTAGAGCCTGGGCGCGGCCTCGACCGCCGCGGTCAGCCCGGGGTCCCGCGCCACGCGGGAGGCCAGCGCGGCATGGTGGTCCCGCACCATGGCGGCACACGACCCGGAGGGGGTCACGACGGCGTCGTAGTCCGCGAAGACCTCGGCGAACCGCCGTACCAGCGGCAGGCATTCGCGCTGGTAGCCGGTGTTGAAGTGCATCTGGCCGCAGCAGGTCTGCCCGAGCGGGAAGTCCACCGTGCAGCCGAGCCGTTCCAGCAGGGCGACCACGGCGTGTCCCGTCTCCGGGAACACCGTGTCGTTGAAACAGGTGATGAACAGTGCGGTCCGCATGGTTCCTTCCTCGTGCTTGCTTCGTCCATGAAGCCGGTGCTCCGGTACAGGGGACGGTCGTTCCGGCTCCGGCCCGGTTCCTGCTCCGGGCGCGGTGGGTCCGTACCCGAGCCGGGCGTGGCCCGCGCCGCCGCGGACGCACGCGTCCGGGCGGCGGCGGGCCTCGGGGCAGCGTCCACCGGCCTCAGGGCAGCATCCAGGCGAGGACATTGGACTGCAGGAAGACCAGCAGACAGATGGCCAGCAGAAGCATCAGGCTCCATTTGACGGCTCCTCGGAAGAGTTCGGACTCCCGGCCCACCATGCCGACGGCGGTGGCGGCGATGGTGAGGTTCTGCGGGCTGATCATCTTGCCGACGACGCCGCCGGAGGTGTTCGCGGCGACCAGCAGGGTCGGGTCGAGTCCGGCCTGGTCCGCGGCGGCCTGCTGGAGGGTGGCGAACAGGGCGTTGGCCGAGGTGTCCGAGCCGGTGACCGCGGTGCCGAGCCAGCCGAGGATCGGTGAGAGGAACGCGAAGGCGGCGCCGGTGCCCGCGATCCAGGAGCCGATGGTGAGGGTGAGCCCGCCGAGGTTCATCACGTAGGCGAGCGCCAGCACGGAGGCGACGGTCAGCAGGGCCCAGCGCAGCTTCGCGACCGTGGCACCGAACTCCCGGACGGCCGTCCGGGGGCTCACCCGGTACACAGCGGCGACGACCACCCCGGACAGCAGGAGCAGGGTGCCCGGTGAGGAGAGCCACGGGAAGGTGTAGACGCTGGAGGTCGCGGGCTTTCCGGCGGCGGTGAGCACCTGTCCGTCCAGGCCCGGCCAGGCGATCGTCAGGTCGCTGTCCGCGAGGAAGTCCTTGGCGGGCGTCCACAGCTTGGCCGCCGAGAAGACGGCGATCACCAACAGGTAGGGCAGAAAGGCCATGACGGTCCGCCGGCTGCCGCTCTCCTCCGCCGCGTCGGCGCCGGCCGGGGCCTGCGTGCGGGTGCCGGCGGGGCGGGTCGCGGTGGGCCGGGTGCCGGTGGGCGCCTCACTGGGACCGGCGGAGTGGGCGGCCGGTGCGGACGCGGATCCGGAGTCCGGGGTTCCCGGCTCGCGCTCGGGCACGGGCCCGTCGGAGGCGTCCCGGCCGCGGCGCAGGTCCGCCCGGACCTCCTCGCCGCCGCGCGGCTGCCAGAAGCGGAGGACGGTCACGACGGCGGCCAGGCCGGCGAGCGAGGCGAGAATGTCGGTGAGCTCCACGGAGATGTAGTTGGCGCTCACGAACTGGACCAGCGCGAACACCGCGCCGCACACCAGCGCCACCGGCCAGGTCTGCCGTATCCCGCGCCGCCCGTCGACGAGCGCCACCAGCAGCAGCGGGACGAAGAGGGCGAGCAGCGGCGTCTGCCGGCCGGTGTAGGCACCGATCTCCTGGTACGGGATCTTGGTGAGGTTGCCCGCGGTGATGATCGGAATCGCGATGGCGCCGAAGGCGACGGGCGCGGTGTTGGCGACCAGCACCGTGATCGCCGCCCGGAGGGAGGAGAAGCCGAGCGCCATCAGCATGACGCCGGTGATGGCCACCGGGGCGCCGAATCCGGCCAGGGCCTCCAGCAGCGCGCCGAAGCAGAAGGCGATGATCACTGCCTGGACCCGTGGGTCGTCGCTGATCAGGTTGAACGCACGGCGGAGGTCCTCGAACCGGCCGCTGACCACCGTGAGCTGGTAGAGCCAGATCGCGGTGAGCACGATCCACATGATCGGGAAGAGGCCGAACGCCGCTCCCTCGCTCGCGGACAGCAGCGCGAGGCCGGCGGGCATCCCGTAGCCGAGCACCGCGACGACGAGGGCGACCGCCAGTGACGCCAGACCGGCCACGTGGGCCTTGAGCCGGAAACCGCCGAGCAGCACGAACAGCGTGATCAGGGGCAGGGCCGCGACGAGTGCGGAGAGGGCGAGGCTGTCCGCTGCCGGCGCGAGATCGGGTTGATACATGCGACCCTCCATGGAGCTTGGTCAGACCATAGCTTGGACGGGTCACACGCTAAGCAGCGGCACACGGGGTGTCCAGAGGTCGGCCGGAACCAAATTGGTCTGACCAATACCCCGAAAGTTAAGATCAGGGAGACATCACGCACCGGGGTCCGCTCCGGCGGGCCATGCAGGCACGGCCGACGCACAGAGGTGAAGGGGCTTTCATGGCTGACACGGCGGCCTGGGAGCCGGTACCGCGCTCCCGCACCTTCGAGCTGGTCCTGGCCCGGATCGAGGAGCAGATCCTGGCGGGCAATCTGCGCGTCGGCGACCGGCTGCCCCCGGAGCGGGAACTGGTCGAGCTGCTGGGCGTCAGCCGGGCCGCCGTCCGGGAGGCGCTGCGCGTCCTGGAGGCGCAGGGCGTCCTGCGCTCCCGGGTGGGCACCGGCCCCTCCTCCGGAAGCGTGATCGCGGCCATGCCCAGCGAAGGCCTCACTCAGCTGCTGCGCCTGCACATGGCGCTGGCGAACTTTCCGCTCTCCGACGTGGTGGAGGCCCGCGCCACGCTGGAGCGGTCCAGCGCCCGGCTGGCCGCCGAGCGCGCGACCGACGAGGACCTCGCGCGGATGCGGGAGCCACTGAACCGCATGGACGACGCGGCCCTGGCCCTCGAGGCGTTCAACGACCACGACACCCGATTCCATGTCGCCATCGCGGAGGCGGGCGGCAACCGGCTCATGGCCGACATGACGATCGCCGTGCGCAATGCGGTCCGGCGCACCCTGCTCACGGCGTTCCACGAACTCGCCGACTGGAGCACGGTGGCCGAGCGGCTGCGCGCCGAACACCACGCGCTCTACGCGGCGATCGCGGCCGGCGACGCCGACCGCGCGGGAGACCTGGTGGAGGCACACATCCGGGGCTTCCACCAGGACATCGAGCACATCGCGGCGAAGACTCCCTGACCCACCGGGCGCCTCCGCGACCGGACCGGAGCACCGCGGGTCAGGTCCCCGGCGCCGCTCGCACATGCCGAGCGGGCCTCATCCGTGGCGGGCGCCTCCGGCAGGGCACCCCGACCGGGGCGCCGCCCGCGCCTATTCGTTGACCACGGTGATGGTGCCGACGCCGCCCTCACGCTTGTTGGCCGCGTCGGCCTCCTGCCAGGTGCGGTACTGACGGATCACACCGTTCGGCAGGACCAGCCGGTAGACAGTGACGGTCCGGCGGGCACCGCCGCCGCAGTTGCATCCCATGGCGGTTCTCCTTCGATCGTGGCCGCCCTGCGGTCGGCCTCCCGGCGGGGCCCCGGCCCGCACACCGGTCGCTGCGCGCTCGGCCTCGCGCCTGCGCCGCCTGCTCACGGACGGACGAGTCACTGACGGATGAAGCGGTCACTGACGGAGCGTGCGGTGCGAGCCAGGGGACGAGCGCCGTACAGGTCCGGCGGAATCGCAGTCGATCGGGGGGACCGCGGACGGAGCCGGCGGGACCGCGCGGGGCGGGATCGCCCGCCTCGACGAGGAGCATTGCCGACGGGGTACGCGCCCGCGGTCACCACGGGGGACACCCGAAGTCATCATCCCCCGTCCTGATGACACCGACACGCACACCGAATTTGTCATACATTCCCGAACGGCCGTTGCTTTCGGGCGTCACCCGTTCCGGGAAAGGCGACCGAGGAAATCGGGCGAAGCCGAAAAGGGACCCGGCGGATCAGTCCAGCCAGTTGGCGGCCAGCCCGGTCAGGTAGGACAACGTCAGGACCATGGCGACCAGTTGGAACGCCACGGTCTCCCCCGCCCAGAACCCGAGCGGGGTCACGGCCGCGGCCACCCAGATGCTCGTGCACCAGCCGCAGGTGACCAGGTACGCGGGCTTCGAGTCGTCACCGAAGCGCGCGGCGACCCAGGAACGGATCCCCGCGGCAAGAGTGTCCTTGGTTATGAACCGTGTTATGCGACAGCTGATCCCGAGGGAAAGGAAAAACACCACAAGATTCATGAAAGGAATCGTACGGCGGGTGGGGGTGAATACCTCCGCGCTGTTCCGGGCGTACGGAAGGGCTCTCTGCCGTCGGGGGCCGGCAGTTGTGCGCCCGGCTCACCGAGGCGCGCTCCCACGACGGGCAGGCGCACATTGCGGGAACGGGCGGGTGCATGACCGCGCTCGGGCCGCCCGCACGGAAGGGCCTCCGACGCGGCCCCCGCCCCCGGCGTCCCTCGCGTCAGCGGGCACCCCGCAGCCCGTCGACGGTACGGGCGATCGCCCGGCTGTAGCGGAGGACGCCGGGCGAAGGGACGGGGCAGGCGCGGGAGTCCGCGGTGACGGGCGCCAGGCAGTAGTGGAGGGCGTCGTCGTCCCGGTGGAGCCGGGTGACGCCGCCGTAGGACCCGGGGTCGGTGCAGAACGCGGGGTGTTCCCGCTCGTAGCGGTCGCAGGGCAGGTACTGGGTCCAGGCGTACCGGTCGTGGGGGAGGTTGTCGTACGGGTAGGCCGCCATGCTCACCTCGCGCCCCGCGTCCGAGACCACGTCACCCGAGCCGTCCGCCTGCGCCGCGTAGAGGGAGTTGATCCGGCGTACCCGCTCGGGCCGGAACGCGTCCGGGCCCTGGAGCACCCAGACCACGACCGGCCGGGCCGCTCCCGCGTCCCGGGCCGCCGCGGTGATCTGGTCCGTGAGGGCGGCGACATCGGCGCGGTAGCGGGTGTAGTAGTCGGGCGACCCGGCTTCCACGCCGTGCATGCACGGGGTGAAGGCCCAGGCGTTTCCCCAGAACTGCAGGACGACGACCGTCGGCCGGAGGGACCGGACCAGGGCGGCCGCCTTGTGCCGGTCCGGTACGAAGGACGACTCGGGCCGGCCTTCGAGGTAGTCGCAGACCGTCATGCCCGAGTAGGGCAGGCTCGTGTAGTCGGCCGGCCCGCCGGCCCGGATCCACTCCCCCAGCGCGTCCTGGCTCTCCGTCGCGATGGAGTCCCCGAGGTAGAGCACCCGGGGCGGGCCGGCGGTGCCGGAGGGGGTGGGACGGTCGGCAGCGGACCTTCGGGCCGCGGGCGTCGCCGCCGCGTCCGGGCCGCACAGTGGCAGCAGCAACAGTGCGGCGATCAGCGCCGGTACGGCGCGCTTCTTCAGGTGACGGCTCAGGTCGCGGCTCATCGTCCCGTTCCCCCCAACCCCGGGCGGCGGCCCGTCGGCGGCCTCAAGGCCAGCAGAGCAGACGGGGACCGGTCGCGACAGGGGGCCGGGGCCGGTCCACGCCGTTTCGGCCGCGTGCGGCCGGGCGCAGCCGCCGAGTGTGACCGACAACAGGGCGTGCGGGGACCGGGGCCGCTCGGGGGATCAGGGGGTGGCCGGGTGGGGTACTCCCGGTGGCAGCGGCTCTCCGATCCGGGTGCCGACCGCGCGGCACCGGCTCATGGCCGCTTCCTCCCGCGCGTCACGGGCTCCGGTTCGGCAGCCGCACCGTTGGCCGCCTCGAGAGGGAGCAGCACACCTGCCCAAGGGGTCATCGGACCGGGAAGCCGAAGGTGTAGCCCTGCTGCTTCATCCAGGGCAGCAGCCGGCGCAGCGCTTCCACCGTCTGGCCCCGCTCGCCGCCCGCGTCGTGGAAGAGCACGGTCGGTCCGTTGGAGATCTCGTTCTTGACCGTCTCGGTCATCACATCGGCGCCCGCCTGCTCGAAGTCCTTCGAGTCCACGTTCCAGCCCAGCGGGCGCATGCCCGCCGCGGCGGCGATCTGGCGGCTGTAGGGGGTGAAGGCCCCTCCCGGGGCACGGTAGTAGAGCGGCTTGACGCCACCGGAGGCCTTCGTGATCATCCGCTGGGCGTCGCGGATCTCCTTGGCCTGGTACGCGCGCGACTTGCCCCCCATCGAGGTGTCGTGCGAGACGGAGTGGTCGCACAGTCGGTGCCCGGCGGCCACGACCGCCTTCACCAGGTCGGGATGGGCCTCGGCCTGGCCGCCGACCATGCAGAACGTCGCCTTGGCTCCGTTGTCCTCGAGCACCCGCAGCACCTGTGGGGTCCATGTCGGGTCGGGGCCGTCGTCGATGGTGATGTTGATGCCCTTCCGCCCCTTGTCGGAGGCGTGGGCGATGTCCATGCTGACCAGGGGGCTGGGCAGGTCCGGGTCGGGTTTGGACGTCTGGCTCACGACCGGCTTGGGCGGCGCGGCGTCCTCGGCACCGACGGACTCGCCGTTGGCGCTCTGGGTCACGCACAAGGCCGCCAGGACCGATGCCCCGGCCACGCCTATCGCCGCCGTCAGCACTCGGCCGTTTCCCCGCGCCCCGCTCCGCCTCATGTCCGCACCGCTCCTCTTCTCGCCTGCTCGGGTCTGTCGGTGGGAATGATGTGGACACTCGGGAAAAGGCTCCGGCTGTTACAGATTCCCGACAAAACTCGGCTGGGTGGGGGCGCGGGGGCGGGCGGACACGCGGCTGCCGCGGCCGTCCGGACACCGGCGCGGAAGGCGGCGCGGAAGGCGGCGGCCGCGCTCCAGCTCTCTCCGCCGGCCGGTGCCTGACACCGGCCGGTAGCGCCACCCGGGCGGGACCGGAACCGGGTGCACGGCCCCGGTCACCCGCTCTTCGGCCCCGGAGAAGATTTCCGCTCCCGCCGCCCAACATTCCGCCGCTCCCCGGCTGTTGTTCTCCGAGTGGATCCGGCAGGAGGCCGGTTCCCCGGGAGGAAAGCAGGTTCCCATGCCGGATCCGGTTGTGGCGGCCGTCGTGCTGTGCATTATCAGAATGGCGTACTCGGTCTCTCTCCACTGCATGGCGATCTTCCGGGAACGGACGCGGGGGCGGGCGGTCGAAGCGCTGGTGCGCGCTGCCGAGCCGGGCTCCGGCGTCCTGGACCGGCGTGCGGACGGAAGCCTGACAGCCGTCACCCCCGCACTCCCCCGGTCGCCCCGGCGCCCGCCGGGTGCCGGGGAAGCGAAGGGAGAGCCGACATGAGCGGCCCCATGGAGCAACCCCCGGCCCCGGCCGAGGAGTTCGACCGGTTCTTCGTCCGTACCCGGCCGCGGATGCTGGCCCGGGCGGTGCTGATGACCGGACACCGCCAGACCGCGGAGGACGCCGTCCAGGACGCGTACACCGAAGCCCTGCGCCACTGGCACCGCATCGCCTCCTACGACTCGGCCGAGGCGTGGGTGCACAAGGTGATGACACAGCGGGTGTGGGCGGCCGGGCGGCGCGGCAGACGCCAACTGCCCTCGGGACTCGACGTTCCCCTCCCGCCCCACCCCTCCGTCGAACGCACCGCGGAGGTGCGGGAGACCCTCGGAGCGCTGGCGGGCCTCCCTCCGGCGCAGCGGGCAGCCGTTGTC
Source organism: Streptomyces sp. NPDC001922 (assembly GCF_042891165.1). Classification (NCBI taxonomy): domain Bacteria; kingdom Bacillati; phylum Actinomycetota; class Actinomycetes; order Kitasatosporales; family Streptomycetaceae; genus Streptomyces; species Streptomyces sp. NPDC001922. Next base: position 176,359 of record NZ_JBIASV010000003.1, read on the forward strand.
CTGCACTGTCTGGAGGGCCTGACCCAGGAGGAGACGGCGCAGCGGCTGGGGGTCACCCGGGGGACGGTGGCGTCCGCGGTCCACTCGGCGCGCCGGACCCTGGCCCGGGTCCTGGGCCTCTCGGAGGAGCACGGCACCGCCGACCAGCACCTGGTCGCCACGGCGGCCCCCGGCCCGGCGCTGCTGCCCGCGGACCGGCTCGCCCTCCGGCTGCGGAACGCCGAGGAGTGGCTGCGGGACGGCTGGGAGTCAGACCGGGCCACCGGGCACCGGCCGTTGACGGAGGTGCGACGCGGTGCGGCCGAGGAGGGCGCAGGCGAGCGGGTCCCGCCCTGGTCGCGTTGGCTGCGACGGCGGACGGGCGGCTCCGCCCTCCGGCGGTCCGGACGTGCCGACGGCGGTGGGGAGGCATGACCGCCGGGTTACGGGCGGCCCTGGCGCTGGGGCTGCTCGTCGGCTTCTACGCCCTGGTCACCGTGCTCGTCGTGCTGGACCTGACGCTGATCCTGGTGCCGATCGTGGACGGCCCGGCCGACGGAGAGCAGCGTTTCACGGGCGGCGCGCGCTCCCTCGTCCTCGCTCTCGGCAGTGTCCCGGTCCTGCTCGCGCTCCGCCGGGGAGTGGCGATGGTGAGCAGGTCCGCGCCGGTGGCGGCGCGCGCCGTCCGGATCGGCCCCGAACGGGCCCCCGAACTGTGGGAGATGGTCCGGGACGTGGCCCGACGGGTCGGCGTACGGCCGCCGGACGCCCTGTTCCTGACGCCCGAGCCGAACGCCGCGGTGGCCGAGGACGGCCCGATGCTCGGACTCCGGGCGGGGGCGCGGCGCCTGTACGTGGGCGTGCCCCTGCTGATGTGCCTGACCCGGGACCAGCTGCGTGCGGTGCTGGGCCATGAGTTCGGCCACTGCGCCCGGCACCACACCCGGTTCGGTGCCCTGACGCACCGGTGCGCGACGGCGACGGCCACCGCACTGGACCGGCTGCGCCACCAGCCAGGGGCGCGCAACGGCTACTCGTTCCTGGTGGGCGGGGTGCTGCGGCTGTACGCCCGGGTCTTCGACCGCCTGACGTTCGCCGTCCGGCGGCGGCAGGAACTGGAGGCCGACAGCGCCGCGGCGGCCCTCGCCGGGCGCGCCGTGACGGCGGAGGCCCTGCGTGCGGCCCATGGGGCCGGGGTGGCGTGGCGGCGGTTCACCGACGAGTGGCTGGTGCCCGCCGCGGCGCGGGGAATGCGCCCGGACGATCCGTTCCGGGCCTTCCGGGCCCTGCTGGACGAGACACCGTCATCCGCCGCGCCGCTCGGTGCCCTTGGCGGCTCACCCGGTCGCAGGTGGGGGCGCGGACCCGGGCCCGGCCGCCGGGACGCCCATCCCCCGCTGGTGACCCGGCTCCGGCGGCTGGCGCGGTTGCCCGTACCCGTCGGCCACGACACGGGGTCGCCGGCGGGCGACCTGCTCCCCGCGGCGGCGGAGGCCGTCGTCGTCCGGGTCGGAGGTGGGAGCGGGGCGGAGGCCCGGATGCCGTGGCGGGCGTGGCTGCGGGCCGAGGCGGGCCGACGACCGGCCACACGGGCGGACGCCCTGCTGCGTGCCGCCGTACGGACCGGCGGCGGCTCCGCCGACACGGAAGCGTCCCTCGGCACCGTGCTGCGGCTGCTGGCGGAGGGCCGACGGAACGCTCTCGCCGCGGAGTTCGCCGCCTGCTGCGCGGAGGCCACCGGACGTCCCGCACCGGCCGGCGGTCTCCGGGAGGGCCTGCGGGCTCTGGTGGGCCGAACGGTGGTGAGCGGCGGGCGCGCGTACTGGAGAGCCGCGTGGGGCGGGGACGGAGCGTTGGTCTGCCCGGGTCTGTCCGAGGCGACGCTGCGCGACCTCCTGAGCGAGGCGCTGGCCCAGCCGTCGGACCAGCAGCGGTTGTTGCTGCACCTGGCTGAGCTGGGGGTGGACCCGGGCCGCCCGGACACGGCCCGCCCACGGGAGGCCACGCCTGGGGAGCGGTCACCTGCGCGGGCGGGCGGAGGATCCACGGTGCCGTCGAGCGGGCCGGGCCGGGAGCGGCCGACGGCCTCGGACACCGGTGTGCCGGAGCCCGCGCCGGCGTCACTGCAGATCGTGCCGCTGGTCGACCAGGAGGAGGTGGCGGAGGGGCGACGGATCCGCACCCTCACGCTGGCGGTGGGCGGTGCCCTGCTGGCGGCGATCCTCGTGGCGGTGGTGCTGGCCCCCGGGGAGGAGCCGTACCGGCCGCCCGCGGGGGTGCGCTGCGGGATCGAGGCGGGCGAACTGTCGTGTCCGGGCTCCGGGTCGGGGTACGGCACCGGGTCCGGGTCGAACTCCGGGCCGGGGTTCGGCTCCGGTACGAGCAGCGGACCGGGGTACGGATCAGGGTCGGCGTCCGGCTCGGAGTACGGCTCTCGTGGAGCGGGCGCGGGCTCCGGGTACGGCACCGCTTCCGGCTCGGAATACGGCTCCGGCTCGGTATACGGTTCCGGCTTCGCCGGGGCGTCGACGGGCGGAGCCCGGTGAGCGTGACCGCCACGGCCGTCGTCGGCGACCGGGGAGCGCGCCCACCGGGGCGGCGCACCCACCGCATCAGCACCAGCGCCGGCGCCGTCCCCTCCGCCGACGGACGGGCAGACCGTCCAGGATGAGGGAGAGCCCGATACCGATCAGCCAACTGTCCTTGGCGAGGGCGATGCCCTGGTCGGTCGGGCGGAGGCTGCCCTCACGCCGCATTCCGGGCGTCCGCAGGTACAGGCCGAACAGCCCGGCGGAGAAGGCGGTCAGGCCGGCTCCCGCGACCACCGTCGGCACCACCGGCACCAGCAGCGCCGAGCCGAGGGCGATCTCGGCGGTGGACAGCAGCTTGACGAACCGCTCCGGCTCCATGGTGCCCAGGAACGGATAGGTGCTGGAGGCGAAGCCGTGCAGTTGCTCGGCCGCGGGCCGGTCCGCTTCCCGCTTCGTCAGGCCCGAGTTGAGGACGAAGGCTCCGGTGGTGAGCCGGAGCGGAAGTTGCCTGACCACGGCGTGTGCATCCATGAGACGCCTCCTGACGGCTGGTCGGCGCGGAACGCCGACGGACGGTCGCTCCCGCTCCGGGACCGCGGACCTCTCCGGGACCACGGATGCGCACACCGGCCCGGGCGTGCGTGGCACCGCGACCGATGCCCGTGGAACCACGGACTCCCCACGGCGCGCGCAATCCTCGAGCGCCCTCCTGAGCCCGTACCCCGCGGACGCCGCAGGCGGACCGATCTCCGGCTGCTCGCCCTCTGCCCGTCGGCCCGGTCCGCGACGACGCCCGGCCAGCGGCGGCGGTCCCGGCGCGTATCTCCAGCGTCGCACCCTGTCGGAGTCCGATCAAACGGGGAGATCCCGAACCGCCGGGCCGCCGCCGACGCGGCCGGACACCGGCCGACACGGCTCGCCGCCCGCGGAGCGGGCCGAATCCGGGCCGGCAGGGCAGGCGCACCCGGACCCGTCAGCGGATGCCCGCGCCCCGGCCTCGCCCTACCCTGAACAGGGGAGGCAGGTGAACAGGGGGGGGCAGCTGAACAGGGGGATACCGAGGCCGAGGGAGGGGACCAGACACCGCAGGAGCCGCCATGACCACGACGCGATGGTTCTTCGAGCCGGGACACACCGCTGCGGAGTTCTGTGCCCGGCACATGATGGTCACCTACGTACGCGGGCAGTTCAAGAACGTCCAGGGCTTCGTCGAAGTGGATCCGGACGAACCGGAGAAGGCCCGCGTCGAGGCGACGATCGACGCGACCCAGGTGTTCACCGGTCAGCCGCAGCGGGACGCCCATCTGCGCAGCGCCGACTTCTTCGATGTCGAGAACCATCCGGCCTGGACGTTCGTCGGGTCCCGCGTCAACCAGTTGAGCGCGACCGAGTTCGCGGTGACCGGCGATCTCACCGTGCGGGGGACGACCCGGCCCGTCACCTTCGACGTGACGTATCTGGGCCAGTGGGACACCCCCTGGTGGGAGGACGGGCAGAACCTCGGCCCCCGGAAGCGCGCGGGCTTCACCGCCAGGACGCGTATCAACCGCCATGATTTCGGGGTGAGCTGGAACGACGTCGTGGACCAGGGCGGGGTGGTGGTCAGCGACCTCGTCGATGTCACGGTCGACGTCGAGGCCGTTCTCGAAGCAGCGGCGCAGCCCGCCTGACGGCACGTCGACGCAACCTGCCCGGCACGTCCTCCGATCGGCCGGCCCGTCGCCGCCGGCCACCGACCGCCCGTCCCGCCGGCCACCGGCCGGCACGCCGGCACGGCCCGTACGGCCTACGCACAACGGAGAGCCGCCGGCCGCGCCCGGGACGGGGCGGCCGGCGGCCGTGGCTCATGCCGGGGTGAGGCGCAGCGGCATCCGGCGCCAGCCGTCCGCGATGAACCCGGTGACCTGTTCCAGCGGTTCGTCGGCGAGCTCCATGTCCGGGAAGCGCTCGAACAGCATCGGGAGGGCGATGCGCGCCTCCATGCGGGCGAGCGGTGCGCCGATGCAGTAGTGGACACCGTGCCCGAACGCCAGGTGGTCACGGTCGGGGCGCAGCAGGTCGAACTCGCCCGCGGTCGGTCCGTGCCGGGCGGGGTCCCATCCGGCCGCCCCGTACGTGGTGAGGATCGGGTCCCCCTGCCGGATGACCGTGCCGTCGGGCAGCTCCAGGTCCTCGACGGCGTAGCGCAGCGGCAGGTTGGCGATGCTGGGGGCCCAGCGCAGGGTCTCCTCGATCACGTCGTTCCAGGTCGCCCTGGACTCGTCCAGATGACGGCGCTGCTCGGGGTGGGTGAGCAGGCCGTACACGGCGTTGGCGATCAGATTGACGGTCGTCTCGTGTCCGGCACCGACGACGAGCAGCAGGGTGTCCAGGAGCTGCGGCTCGCTCAGCCCCGAGCCGTCGGCGTCGCGGGCGGTGACCAGGGTGGTGGTCAGGTCCTCGGCGGGGTTCTCCCGCTTGTGCGCGACGAGGGCGGAGAAGGCCTGCTGGACCATCTCTCCGGTGGCGGCGGCCTGTTCGGGGGTGGCCGTGGTGTCCATGATGCGTTCGATCAGGTCGGCCACGGCGGGGCGGCTCTCCTCGGGGATGCCGAAGAGCTCGCAGATGACCTGCATGGGCAGCGGCTGGGCGAACCGGGCACGCAGGTCGGTGACGCCGTCGGCGGGAGCCTCGGCGAGCCCGTCGAGGAGCGCGGTGGTGATGGCTTCGATGCGCGGCTCCAGCGCGCTGGTGCGGCGGGCGGTGAAGGCCGGGGATATCAGCTTGCGCAGCCGCCGGTGGTCGGCCCCGTAGGCGGTGAACATGTTGTTCACCCCGGCCCAGGAGCGGAGCCAGCTGTCGTGGTGCTCACCGCGCTGCCAGGCCGGCCAGTGCTGCCGCGGGTCCTTGGAGACGCGGGGGTCGGCGAGGAGCTGCTGCAGCAGGTCGTGGCTGGTGATGTACCAGGCGGGAATCCCGCCGGGGAGTTCTACCAGGACGGCCGGGCCGCGGTCGCGGAGGCGTTCGGCCTCGGCCCGGAGGTCCTGTCCTGAGGGGTCGAGGGTGATGACAGCGAGCTGGTGTTCCACGGGGTGACTCCGGTGGGGTCGGGGACGAGAGGAGTGAACCGTGCGGGGAGGGTGGCGAGAGCGCGGTGGAAGCCTCCCGGACGCCATTCCAACTGGTCGTACGGGACGGCGAGTTCGATGTCGGAGAGCCAGGCGGTCAGCCGCTCGATGGCGGTGATGGCCACGAGCTGGGCGTGGTTCCGGACGGGACAGGTGTGCGGCCCCGCGGACCAGGCCAGATGGGATCCGGCACCGGTGGCGATGGTCTCCGGGCAGCGGGGAACGGAGAGGTTGGCCGCGGCGTAGGAGACCAGGACGAGCTGGCCGGCCCGGATCCAGGTGCCGTGGAAGTAGACGTCCCGGCGCGGGAAGTGGGCCCCGTAGTTGGCCATCGGCGGGTCGTGCCAGAGCACTTCGTTGACGGCGTCGTGAGCGGTGAGCGCGCCGCCGGTGAGGGTGGTGTAGTAGCGGTCGTCGGAGAGCATCCGGGCCAGGGCGTTGCCGACGAGGTTGGTGGTGGGTTCCAGTCCCGCGCCCAGCGTCAGCACGACGTGGTGGACGACCTCCTCGGTGCTCAGTCCGGAGGGGTGGTCGATGAACCAGCTGGTGAGGTCGTGGCCGCGTTCCTGGCTCTTGGTGGTGACCAGGTCGGTGACATACGCCTCGAAGGCCGCGTTGGCCCGGCCGGCCTCCTCGGGGGTGTTGCCCTCCATCATGCCCGCGAGGGAGTCGATCAGCCGGGTGCTGTGGGAGTCGCCGAACCCGAAGAGCCGGTTGAACAGCAGCATCGGCAGGACCCGCGCGTACTGGCTGATCAGGTCCGCCCGGCCGGTGGCGCCGAACTCGGTGATCAGGGTGTCGGCGGCCCGGTGGACGTGGGAGCGCAGCTCATGGGACTCGATCATGCGGAACGAGTCGGTGATGACACTGCGGTAACGGGCGTGCACCGCACCGTCGTTGAACAGCGGGTTCGGCCGCCAGGCGAGCATCGGCCGGACCGGCGAGTCCTCGGGGATGGTCTCCTGCCAGGGCCGCGGGTCGTGGGACCAGGTCTCTGGGTCGTGCAGCAGGTCCAGTGCGGTGCGGTAGTCGGTGACGAGCATCGCGCTGACGCCGGGGGCGATCTCGACCGGGGCCAGGTCCCCGTACTGGCGGAGTTCGGCGTACGCGGTGTGCGGGTCGGCGGCGAACTCCGGTCCGTACAGGCGCAGCAGGGCGTGGTCGCCGCGGACCGGGCAGCCCGGCATCGGCAGCGAGCCGGGGGGCGTGGGGTGGGTCATCGGGGAGCTCCGACGGGGGCGTGGGCCATGATGTGCCGCGCGAGGGTGATGAGCGCGTCGGCGGACTGGTTGCGGTCCCGCGCGTCGCACACGACGAGCGGGGTGTCGGGGAGCAGGTCCAGGTGGTCCCGGAGCGTGTCCGGGTCGTGCAGCGGGGCGTCGGGGAAGGCGTTGACGGCCACGGCGTAGCGCAGCCCGGCCTCCTCGATGATGTCCATCACCTCGAAGGAGGCGTCCAGGCGCCGGGTGTCGACGAGGACCAGGGCGCCCAGGGCCCCTTCCGCGATGTCCTCCCAGAGGGGAAGGAAGCGCTTCTGCCCGGGGGTGCCGAAGAGGTAGAGGACCAGGTCGTCGGCGATGGTGCGGCGGCCGAAGTCGATGGCGACGGTCGTGGTGGTCTTCTCCCGCACCCCCGACAGGTCGTCCACCAGTGCTCCCGCCTGCGTCATCACCTCCTCGGTGTGGAAGGGCGGGGTCTCGGACAGGGCCCGGATCATGGTGGTCTTGCCGACTCCGAACGGACCGGCGATCAGCACCTTGACCAGGAGGGGCTGGGCTTCGTCCGACAGCGGCCCGGGACCGCCGCTAGGACTTGAGGGCGTAGAGTCCATTGATCAGTTTCTCCAGAATGTCCCGGTCGGGCTGCTGAGCGGGAGGTATGGGGGGACGGGACCGCAGGTAGCCGGCTTCCACGAGGTCCGCCGCCAGCACGCGGGCGATGCTGAACGGCAGCTCGAGGTGGGCGGCGACCTCGGCGAGCGGCAGCGAACAGCCCACCGGCAGGATGTCCAGGACCCGCCGTTGCCCGGGGCTGAGCTCCGAGGGATCGGCGGGGGCCGCCGCCATCAGCACCGACAGCCGTTCGAGCGGGACCCGGTCGTCGTGAGCGCGCCCGCCGGTGGCCAGGTAGTGGGGTACCAGCCGCCGGCCGTGGGGCCTGGGGCTCATCACAGCGCGGCGTTCTGCCGGGGTTCGCTGCTCATCGCCTTCGCTCCGAGCGCGCCGACCTGGAGGTGCATCTGATGGGCCAGCACGCCCATGTTGATGTCGGGCGCGGCGAAGACCACCAGGCAGGCGTTGGTTCCGGCGGGCACGGCCACCAGCCAGCCCTCCGCCGACTCGACGACGGTCTGCCGCAGGTCGGCGGAGCCGCCGGTGAAGGCGCTCGTGGTGGTGCGGGCCGCGCCCTGGAGGGCGGAGAGCATCGCGGCGACTCCTTCGGCGCTCTCCCGGCTGAGCTCCGGTGACCGGCCCTGGACGAAGCCGTCGCTGGAGACGACCGCGGCGTGCCGGACGTGCGGCACCTCCAGCAGCGGTGCCAGCACCCAGGACTGGTCCTCGGTCAGGGGGCGGCGTGCGGACGTGCTCATGAGGGTGCGTTCCCTTCATCGGTGCGGTCGGCTTCGGAGAGCGTGGCGTGGCGCCCGGCGGCGGATCCGCGCTGGAGAGCGGCCCACTTCTCCGCGCTCACCGCGGCCTCCTCCGGGGCGCGCGCCGCGCCGGAGGCCTCGCGGCCCGTGCTCCGGTCGGCGGCTGGGGTGGGGTTGCGCCGGCGGCGGCGCGGCAGGGCGTCGGCTTCCGTTTCCGGGCTCCCGGGCGCTTCGGGGCTTCCGGGGGCTCCGGCCGCTCCGGGCCGGAAGCCGGGCGCGGAAGCCCGGTCCACGGGGGCCGGCTCCACGGAGGCGTTCGCGCCGGCCGGTGCGGCACCGGTCCCGGCGGCGGCCGGACCGTGGAAGGCACGGTCCCCGGGCGGCCGGGGCGCCAGCGCCGACAGGGGCTGCTGCGTCTCGTCGAGCAGGGTCAGCAGCGGGTCGCCGGGGATGAACACCACGGCCCGGACTCCGCCGTAGGCGCTCGTCTCGACGTGCGCCTGGAAGCCGTACGCGCGGCAGAGCTGTCCGATGGCGGCGAAGCCGGAGCGCGGCGGATCCCCGAGCTCCGTCAGCAGGACGGGGTGCCCGCCGGTGATCAACTCGGCCGCGCGCCGGGCCTCGTCGGGGTCCAGGCCGACGCCGGCGTCGTCCACGATCACCGAGGCGCCCCGGTTGCCCTGCTGGACGATGACGTAGACGGGCAGGTCCGGGTGGGAGTGGTGGAGGGCGTTCGCCAGCAGCTCGGTGATGACCACCGCCACCGGCTCGACCGCGCGGGCCACCACGGCGATCGGGTCCCGGAGCTGGTTGCTCACCTGGACGCGCTGGTACCCCAGCAGCCGGGAGCTGGCCCCCATCACGATCTCGGACAGATAGGAGTCGGCTCGGGCCAGCCCCGGCCAGGCGTCCGACACGATGCCGGTGACCTGGATGCGGCGCAGAATCTGTTCGTTGAGGAAGTCCACATCGACCAGGTCCTGCATCACCTTCTCGCCGTCGTAACGGCGTTGCAGCTCCTGGAGCAGCTCCTGCATCCGATAGCTCATCGCCTGGATCCGCGTGGTCGCGCCGCGCAGCGCGGAGCGGGCGGAGGCGTCCACCCGCTGCCGTTCCGCGAGCACCGCCTCCCCCACGTGCTCCAGCACCCGCCGGCTCGCGTGGTCGACGTCGCTGCCCGCCCACCGGGGGTCCAGCAGGCCGGGTGTGTCCAGGTGGGGGTGGGTCAGTGCGGTCACGGCACCGGAGATGCGGCGGTTGCCGAGGTGGCGGAGTTCCGCGCGCACTCCTTCCAGCGCGGTTATGGTCTCCGCCGCGCGGTGCTCGGCCGCCGCCAGTTGCTCCGCCGCGCGGGCCCGCTCCGCAGTGCGCGCCCGGTGCTGGCGAACGGCCAGCAGTGCCGCAGCCAGCGTGCACGCGCCGAAGATCCACGCCAGTGCCACTGCTACGTGCTCATCCATCAAGCCTGCCCGGAAAATCGTTTCGGTGGGGGGAATATGAAGGTACGGCCGCTGGGCCAAGGCTCCCGGTCACTGCCGGGAACGTCCGGGAACCGGATGGCGAACCCATCCCGTCCGGACCGGTGCCACCACCTCGGCCCGAGGTGCTCCGCGGACTCAGTCGCGCGCGAGTGCGCGGGGCCGGTCCGCGGGTCTTGGCCAACGGAGCGGCACTCCCGGGAGCTCTCCCCAGGACGTAACGCCGTGTAATTGACTGATCGTCACAGGTGAAGATCGTACGGTACGGATCCGGCCGCCGTCAGCCGGGGCGGGGAAGTTGCCGCAGGCGACCGGTAGCGGAGCTTCCGCACCCCCTGGTCAGCGGGACTCTCCCGGCACGGACCACGGAATGACTCCCACCGCTCGAGACCACCGACGGGTTCCGGCCCGGCGCCGGAGGGCACTCCGGGCAGCACGCCGCCGCCCGCCCGCCGGGCGAACCGGCGGACGGGCGGCGGCTGTTCGAGCGCGAATGCGTCCTCGGGTCAGGAGTGGTTGTCGGTCGGGACGGCGACGTCCTCGACCGGCTGCCGCTCCGGGAAGAAGCCGATGAGCCGGGCCCGGCCGTTGAGCAGGTTCACCTGGTAGAAGCCCCGCCGCTCGTGGTTGCCGCCACCGGCTCGCGGCTCCTCGCGCGTGCCCAGGCTGGCGTAACCGGTGTTGGTGCCGCGCTGCGCGTCGGTGTGAATGTCGAATCCGGCGTTGGGGCCGACCTTCACCCCGAGCCGGCCGACGGGGTTGAGCGTTCCCGCGTTGGGCGGGGCCTGAATGGAGAGCCGGTCCAGGTCGGTGTCGATGTCGAAGAGCGTCGTCCCCGAGCCGGGGTTGCGGTCGTTGTTGCTGTACGCGGCACCCGTCACCCCGGTCGCGACCCGGCCCCGGCCGCCGTTCCGGTCACCGGAGGTCATCGACGGGTTCATCGAGGAGTTCGGCGAAGAGTTCATCGCGTTGTCGGGTGAGGAGTTCATCGCGTTGCTGGGCGAGGAATGCGTCGAGTTGTCGGGCGAGGAGTTCGTCGACGGCGTCGAGACATTGGTCAGCCGCTCGTCGACGAAGGTGCGCCCCTTGCCGTGCTCGTCGCCGTCGACGGCCCGGCCGTTGCCGTGGTCGCGGACCTCGAACCGGTGGCGCAGGTTCTGGCCGGTGTCACTGATGATGCGGAGCTGATTGGTGACCGGGTTGAAGTCCACGCCGAAGTACCGGCCCTGGAGGCGAACGGTCAGCTGGGACACCTTCCGGGCGCGGACCTGCGGCTCACCGCCGCCACCGCCCCGCAGGTGCGGCGTGGTCAGGGTGTAGACGCCACCCCGGTTCCCCACTCCGTAGAGCCGCCCGTCCTGCACCCGGTAGTCGATGCCCACGAGGTACTGGTCGTCCCGCAGGCCCTCGATCCTGCCCAGCGGACGCGCGTGCTCCGGCCGGTCGGAGTCGAACGCGGCCAGCGCGCGGCCGCCGACGAGGCCGACGACCGGAACGCCCCGCGACGGGTCCACCGCGGCCGCGCCGTCGTCGGCACCCGCGGTCCCGACGGGACTGAGCAGCGCGGCGCCGGCGGCGACGACCAGCGCGCTGACGATCACTCGATTGCGCATATGGATCTCCATGTTCGGTGCGGCCCACTGCTTGGGCCTGCTCTCGGCCGATACGTTCCGCAGAAACGGACTAAATATCAGATATTCCCACTAGCGAGGCATTCCCCGTGACGCCACCCGGATGGCGGACGCACCGTCTCCGAACGGCAGCCGGGCGCACCGCCGTACGGGTGCGCGGCCCGCGCCCGCCCGGCAGCGGAAGACCGACCGGAGGTCGGCAGGAGGCCGACGGGAGGCCGGGGCGTCGCGGGTGGCGGCGGCCGGAACCTCGGAGTTCACAGGGTCCGGACCGCCGGCTCCCGGCCTACGGTGCAGGGCCGAACAGGCTTCCGACCTCCGGCCCTCCCCGGAGGCCGCACCCCGGACCCCCGCGGAAAGTGGACCTCCGTGCAGCTCACCCCCGACCGACGGCGCACCGGGCACCGGGCGTTCGTCGCCCTGGCGCTCGCCGCACTCCTCGCCGCACCCACCGGCACGACGGCGGCGCCGCAGCCGCCCGCCCCGCGCGCCGCGGCTGCCGCGCCGCTGACGGCAGGCATCGCGGTCTTCGACCGGCGGACCGGCACCTTCACCGAACGGCGCCATGCGGACCGGCGGTTCCGTTCGGCGTCCGTGGTGAAGCTGCTGATCGCGCTCGACTTTCTGTGGACGCGGGGCCCGTCGTACGCCGTACCGCCCGCCGACCGGCGCCGGCTGGACGCCATGCTCCGGAGCAGCGACGACTCGGCCGCCCAGTACTTCTGGAAGCGGGGCGGCGGGGCCGCCGCCGTCACCCGGATGGCGTCCCGGCTCGCCCTGACCCGCACCGCGGGGCCGCCACCCGCGTATCCGGGGTTCTGGGGGTACACGGCCGTCACCGCGGCCGACACCGTGAAGGTGTACCGCTATCTGCTGGACTCGGCGCCGGCGGCCGTCCGGGACTTCGTACTGGGCCGGCTGCGGCGGTCCGCCCGCTGCGCCGCGGACGGCTTCGACCAGCGCTTCGGCATCCCGGGGGCGTTCGAGCGGCCCTGGGCGGTGAAGCAGGGGTGGTCCGGGTTCGGCGCGGCGGGCGGGTGCGGAGGGCACCGGCGGCCCGGCGGCGGAGCTCCGGCCGCCGGGCCGCGGACCGCGGGACCCGGCGGGCTCGACCTGGTCCGCGAGGCGCTCCACACCACCGGAACGGTCGGGGCGGGCGACCGTTCGATCGTCACGGTCCTCACCCTGCACCCGGACGGGACGCCGTACGGAACGGCCACCGCCCGGCTGACCGCGCTGACGCGCTCCCTCCGGGTGCCCGGCGGGGTCCGCACGGCGCACGGACAGCCATGAGAGGAGCGGCGCTTCCGGCGTCGGCCCGGAAGCCGTCGGCACCGCGACGGGTCAGGTCCTGCGGCGGCCGCGCCCAGCCGGCCGGCCCGGCGGGCGCTTTCTCGCCCGCTCCGCCTCGGCCGCCCCCTCCTCGGCGCGGGCCCGGGCCCGTTCCGCCGCGTCCCTGGCCCGCTCGGCCGGGGCTCCCGCCGCGCGCCGCTCCCTCCGTGCCGCGGACAGGTCGCTCCTCGCCTGCCGCAGTTGCTCGGTCAGCTCCTCCACGCGCCGTTGGGCCCGGTGGAAGCGGTCCTCCGCATCGGCCAGGCCGCGCTCCGCGGCGGCCGCCTCGTCGGCACGCGCACGAGCCTCCTGCTGGAGGTGCTCTGCCTCCCGGCGGGCCCGGTCGAGTCGCTCGCGCCGTTCCCGTTCCGCCCGCTCACGCTGCCGGCTGCGTTCCGTCAGATCGGTCACCGGGGCCGGCTCCCCCGCCCCCTTCCTTTCCGCCTCGGCCCCCTTCGTCCCGCGGGGCGCCGCCCGGCCCGGTCCGGCACCTCCTTCGGCGGGGCCGTCGGCACGGCCCCGGGAACCGGTCCGGCCGGGGGCCTCCTCCCCGGGCGGGCGCAGCGCGTGGACGGTGGCCTCGCCCGTCGGACCGAAGCCCGCCACCGGAGCGAAGGCCCTGGCCAGGCGCCCGGCCGCCAGCTCACGGGCCGCGTCGGGGTCGGCCAGCGCCGCCTGGAGGGTGGCCTCCACGTCGCGCAGCGCACTGTCCGGCACCGGGCGGCCGGCCTCGGCGGTGAGCCGGCGGGCCTGCCCGGAGAGGGCGGTGACCAGTCGGTGCTGCTGCTGGGAGAGGTCGCGCAGCTGCCGTCCGTCCAGGTCCCGGTGGGCCCGGCGCAGTTGCTCCCCCAGCCCGAGCACCGCCTCGACCTGCTCCCGCTCGCGCCGGACCAGCAGATTGACCGCCCATGCCGCGAGCGTCGGCCGCCGCAGGGCGCGGATCCTGGCCGCCTGGCCGCGCGGTGCGGCGCGGGCCGCCTCGTCCCGGGCAGCGGTGAAGGACTCGGGCGGCAGCCCGTAGAGCTCGTCGGCAACATCCTCCCAACCCATACCGAGATATTTGCACCTTTTGTCACGATTGCGGGCTCTCGCGGCTGCCGGGGCGCCGACCGCACACCATCGCGCTCCGCAGGACCCGGACCGCATCCGACCCGGCTCCGTGCACGGTCCGCGGGCCGGCGTCATGGTGGAGGCATGACACCCAGGAGCCACGGGACCCGCTCCGACGCTCCGGGGGCCGGAGGCACCCGCCTGCCGAGGGGCGCGACGGCCGACGGACCGCACCCCCGGGAGAGGGCGGGGCCGCGATGCCTCGCATGAACGAGGGCGAGGCCAGGCGGCTGTTCGCCGATGCCCGGGTCGCCCGGCTGGCCGGCGTGCGCCCCGAAGGGCGTCCGCACCTGGTGCCGGTGACCTTCGCCCTGTGGGACGACACAGTGGTCACGGCGGTCGACCACAAGCCGAAACGGACCCATGAGCTGCAACGGCTCGCCAACATCAGGGCACACCCCTCCGTCTGCCTCCTGGCCGACGCGTACGACGACGACTGGGGCGACCTGTGGTGGGTCCGGGCCGACGGCACGGCCCGCATCGAGGACCCGGCGGAGCACCCACCGGGAGCCGCACCACACCTCCACCCGGCACTGGCACCGCTGCGGGCCAAGTACCCCCAGTACGCAAGGACTCCCCCGGACGGCCCGGTGATCCTGGTGGCCGTGGAGCACTGGCACGGATGGCGGAGCCGGTAGGGCCACCGTCCCGACAGGGGTCGTCCCGGCCGCACCCGGAATCCCCCGGGCGGAGCCCGGCGACACGGACGGCACACGCGGCCAGCGGGTCGCGTCCCGCCGACGGTCGGCCGCACCGCGACTGGCCGGAAACACCGCTCGGAATGGCCGGAACGCGCGCACTCAGGGTGGCGACACTCCACCCGCAGAACGATGACAGGCTCCGCGCGCGGTCCGGATAATCGAGTGACCCGTTTCCCGCGCCGGCACGATTCCCGCCTTCCGGACCGCCTCCCGACTTCCCGGAATATCAGAGTCCGCTTCGCGGACATCGGTTGAGCCCGCAACGAATTCCCCCGACAGTCAATTACTGAGCGTGAATCACTAGCCAAAGATGAGTGAAAAGGGGAACCTGTGCGCCTCGCATCGGCTCTCATCTGACGGAGAACGACGGGAGAAGAATGTGAGAATCGATCCGGGAGAGCTGCGAAACCAGTGCCCGCAGTGCGGCGGCCAGATGCAGCAGAGCCCCAGCGGTGGCTGGCTGTGCGGAAACTGCGGAGCACAACGTTGAGCGGCGAGCCCTACTGGACCACGACGTGCCCCGGTTGCGGGGCACAGATAGACGGGCTGCACAACCGCTACGTCTGCGGCATCTGCGGCTGGGTCAGCCCGCCCGAGGAAGAGAACCCCCCACCCCCCGTACCCCGCGTCGAGGACTGACCCCTCTCGCCACGCGCCCCCGGCGAGGGCCGAACCCCTCGCCGGAAGCCGCCTCGCCGAGCGTCGCCCCTCGGCGAGGACGGATACCGGCCCCCGGAGGCCCCTCCCCACCGCGTCGGCCGCGACGACCACGCCCCCCACCACCGGCACCGACCCGCCGCGAGGCGGCGCGCACCGATCGCGTTAGATGGACGCATGTTCGGCTCTGGAACGTATGGTGCGGTGGAAGAATTGATCCGGACCGTGGTCGCCGAGGAGGTGCTCTCCCGCTTCGGCAGGCTGTCGGATGCCGACATCAGCGAGAAGACCGGCCCTGGGGACCTCGTCACGGTCGCGGACCGGAACGTGGAGGAGCGGCTCACCGAGGTGCTGAGCTCGATGGCCCCCGGCTCGCTGGTCATCGGCGAGGAGGCGGTGGCGGCCGACCCCGGCCTGCTGGACTCCCTGCACGACGACGGCCCGGTCTGGATCATCGATCCGATCGACGGGACGGCCAACTTCGTCCGCGGGCTGCCCGAGTTCGCCACCCTGGTGTCCGTCGTGCGCCACGGCGAACTGCTGGCCTCGTGGACCCATCTGCCGGTGCCGGGCCTGACGGCCGTGGCACGGCGCGGCGAGGGGGCACTGCTCGACGGTGCGCCGCTGCGGCTGCGCCCCGCCCCGAGAAGCGGCGTCCTGCAGGTGGCGAGCGCCCGGCCCGCCCACCTGACCGCCGAGCAGCAGCACCGCTTCTACGAACTGGCCCCGGAGCACGGCGTGAAGGCGTGCGCGAGCGGTTCGGCGGGGTGCGACTACCTGGACGTGGCGCGGAGCGAACTGGACGCGGTCGCCTACACCTGGGACAACCCCTGGGACCACGCCGCCGGTGTGCTGCTCGTGCAGGAGGCCGGCGGGACCGCGCTCACGGCGCGCGGGGAGCCGTTCCGCATGAACCAGGGCGTCGTCCCGTTCACCGCCGCACGGGATGCCTCGACGGCGCGACGGGTCGCGGAGCTGCTGGCCGTACCGCTCCCTTCGGCCACTCCGTCCGAGAGCTGACACCGCGTCTCCCGGACGCGGGCCGGGCCTCCCGGCCGGATACCGGCAGGTGGCCGAAAGCGTGCGCGGGATCGTCCCTCGGCCGGATGTTCCCCTTCTCGGCCCGCGTTTGCGCCACGATCAGGGGGCAGCACTTCCTACGGGCTCCACGGAGCGTCTTCTCATCCGATGGACGACGACAGACGACAGGAGGCAGCCGTGAGGATCGATCCGGCGGAGATCCGCAACCAGTGCCCGCAGTGCGGCGCACCGATGCAGCAGAGCCCCAAGGGCGGCTGGCTGTGCACCAATTGCGGCGCCCAGCGCTGACACTCCGGTTCCGGTCCACGCCGGGCTCCGGACGGACCCCGGCGGGCCGGCCGGACGCCCGCCTTCCCGTTGACCGCACACCCGTCCCACCCGACGGACGGCTCTCCGTCAGCCTTTCTCCGTCGGCCCGCGCCAGAAGCGACGTTTTCCGGTCAGAGTTTCGCTGCGGCGGGTGAGCCGGACTTCGGGTCGCATGGCGCATCGGAAATATCGGCGGACGGTGACCTCGCATGCGGAGAAGAAACCGCGCGGCGTCACCGCGCCATCACTCCGCGATACGGCGGGAATGGCCGGCGGCCGCGCCGAACCGGAATGCAGGGGTGAAAGCACCGGCCATGACCACTTCTCCGGGTCGGTCATGGCCGGTGCCCCACGTATCACCCGCCCGAAGAGCGGCGGGATATCCGTACGGGGCGCGATACCGGCATACGGGCGGGCCGGTCAGGGAAACGGAATGGAATATCCGGGGCAAGCGGAATTTCCCTCTCCGGACCGCCGTATGCGCTCGGCCGGTGAAAGCCGGTACGCCCGGAAACCTCCGCCGACTCCTGCCTCGGCCTCACGAGGGAGGCCGGGGCCGGCGTCGGCGCCGGCGGCCGGGCGCGGCCGGCCCGCGACGGGACCATCCGCGGCACCGGCCGACGCGGCCGACCCCGCCCCGGCCGGTCCGGCCGCCAGGCCGTCCGGCCCCCAGCCAGTCCGGCCGAGCGGCGGTACGGCCTACTTGACCCGCCCGTACCAGACGCTGCGGGTCCAGATCCGCTCCTTGCGCACCGTCCTCCCGGGCTTCGGCGAATGCCAGATCCTGCCCTTCCCCGCATAGATGCCGACGTGGTAGACGCTGCCACCCGAGTGGAAGAAGACCAGGTCACCCGCCTTTCGGGAGCGCACCGAGACATGGCGGGTCTTGTTGTACTGGGCAGCCGCCGTGCGTGGCAGCTTCTTGCCCACCCGCTTGAACGAGTACAGCGTGAGGCCGGAGCAGTCGAACCGGTGCGGGCCCACCGCACCGTAGCGGTAGGGGGATCCCTTCTTGGAAGCCGCGATCCTCAGAGCCTTGCCGGCCGGCGTGGCCGCTTCCGCGGTGGGCGCGGCAGCGGGTATCAGCGTCGAACCGGCGAGAGCGGCGGCCGTGAGAACCGAGGTGGTTCCGGCACGGGATATGAGCGCAGGAATGCGTGTACGCGCAGACATGCGGAAGCCCTTCGTCATCCGCCTGCGAAAGATGACCTGTCGGGTTCGGGCCGGCGAAGTTGCCCGGCCACATGATGTGGCTTCACCCCAAGAGCCATCACCTTCATGGCTCGGTCGTGCTTGGGTCTCCCGCTCCTGCCGAAGGTGGGTGTTCGCGGTACATCCGGACGGCGGCAGGACTCGGCGTCCATCCGGATCGCCCCGCCTCGGTCGGCGGGGGCTTGTTGTCGGTTATGGATCCTGCGTCATCAACCACCGTATTTCAGAGCCGAAATGGCCTTCTGTGAACTTCTTCACTCTCATCCGATTGGGCGATCCGGGCGCGCCGGGCGGTGTGAATACCTTCGGTAACGGGCTTTGATCAGCCTGAAGTTGGGCATCTTCAGCGCCACTTCCCGGCACTTCCGGTATCCCCAACTCCGCTTCTTCGCAGTCGAGTTGACGGTGTGACAGATGAACACTGCCGGGAGTGTGCCGCTGACGGGGAACCACCTCCCAGGGGCGCCCCCGGAGGGCGCCGGCCCTCGCGGGACGCCGCGCGGAGCGGAGGGCCGGCCGGAGGTCACGGAACGGCGGACCGGCACGGCCGGCGCCCGCGCCGCGTCGGCCGCACACGATGCGGACGGGGGCCCGGCCGGGCTCCGCGCGGGACGACTCCGCGACTCCCCGGCCGGTCGGCGCCCGCGGAGTCACCCATGACCGCGAGCGGCCGGAGTGAGTCCTTCCGGCTGCCGGCCCGACCCGGCGCACCGCCTCCGTCCGGGCCCGGCACACTGCCCCCATATCGTCTAAATTGGGGCAGGTGGGGTTACGGCGGTCCGTTGTACGCCGGGCCTGCGGGACCGTGTCCGACCGCCGCACGCGCACCGAGACAGCGTGGCCCGGTCCGGCCGGACCACGGGGACGGATACCCATGACCGACGGCCAGCAGGGTCCCGAGGACCACGGCCCGGACCCCCTCGGAGACTTCTTCTCGCACTTCCTCGGCGGCGGCCAGCCCGGGCAGCCGCCGGACGCGCGGCGCATCGACTTCAGCCGCATGATGAGCGGCTCCGCGCGGCAGCTCGTCTCCGCCGCGGCCACCTACGCCGCCCGGCACGGCAGCTCCGACCTCGACACCGAGCACCTGTTGCGGGCCGCGCTCTCCACCGAGCCGACGCGCGGCATGGTCACCCGGGCCGGCGCGGACCCCGACGCGCTCGCCGCGGAGATCGACCGGCAGGCCGGGAACGGACCGCCGCGCACCTCGATCGCCGTCACCCCGGCGGTCAAGCGCGCCCTGCTCGACGCCCATGAGATCGCGCGCTCCACCGGTGCCTCGTACATCGGCCCGGAGCACATGCTCGTGGCGCTGGCCGCGAACCGCGACTCCACGGCCGGCCAGATTCTCAACGCCGCGCACTTCTCGCCGCCGGCCGGATCCCGGGACGGCTCGACGAGCACGTCCGGTACCACCGGGCAGCGGCCCGGACCGGAGGAGCGGAACACCCCGAACCTCGACAAGTACGGCCGGGACCTCACCGAGCTGGCCACCGAAGGCCGGATCGACCCGGTGATCGGGCGCGACGAGGAGATCGAGCAGACCATCGAGGTGCTCGCGCGCCGGGGCAAGAACAACCCCGTCATGATCGGTGAGGCGGGGGTCGGCAAGACCGCCATCGTCGAGGGCCTGGCCCAGCGGATCGCCGACGGCGACGTCCCCGACATCCTCCTCGGCCGCCGGGTCATCCAGCTGGACCTCTCCGGAGTGGTGGCCGGCACCCGTTTCCGCGGGGACTTCGAGGAGCGGCTCACCGGCCTGATCGACGAGATCCGCACCCACTCGGACCAGCTGGTCGTCTTCATCGACGAGCTGCACACCGTCGTCGGCGCGGGCGGCGGTTCCGAGGGCGGGGCCATGGACGCCGGCAACATGCTCAAACCCGCGCTGGCCCGCGGGGAGCTCCACGTCGTGGGTGCGAGCACGCTGGAGGAGTACCGCCGCTACGTCGAGCGGGACGCCGCGCTCGCCCGGCGGTTCCAGCCCGTCCTCGTCCCCGAGCCCAGCACCGCCGACGCCGTGGAGATCCTGCGCGGACTGCGCGACCGCTACGAGGCGCACCACCAGGTCCGGTACACCGACGAGGCGCTGTTCGCGGCCGTCGAGTTCTCCGACCGCTACCTGACCGACCGGTACCTGCCCGACAAGGCGATCGATCTGATGGACCAGGCCGGGGCCCGGGTCCGGCTGCGGTCCGCCACCCGGGGCACCGACGTACGCGCCATGGAGCGCGAAGCCGAGCAGCTCGCCCGGGACAAGGACCAGGCGGTCGCCGCCGAACAGTACGAGCGGGCCACCGAACTGCGCGACCGCATCGCCGATCTGGACGGCCGCATCGGCAGCGGCAGCCACCAGCGTGGCCAGGTGGACGAGGTCACGATGGAGGACATCGCCGGCGTCGTGTCCCGGCAGACCGGCATCCCCGTCAGCAGCCTCACCGAGGAGGAGCGGGACCGGCTGCTCAGCCTGGAGGAGCATCTGCACCACCGGGTCGTCGGGCAGAACGAGGCCGTGGCGGCGGTGGCCGACGCGGTGCTGCGGTCCCGGGCGGGGCTGGCCGACCCGGACCGCCCGATCGGGAGCTTCCTCTTCCTCGGCCCCACGGGCGTCGGCAAGACCGAGCTCGCCCGGGCACTGGCCGAGGCGCTCTTCGCGAGCGAGGACCGGATGATCCGGCTGGACATGAGCGAGTACCAGGAGCGGCACACCGTCAGCCGGCTGGTCGGCGCGCCCCCCGGATACGTCGGGCACGAGGAGGCCGGGCAGTTCACCGAGGCGGTGCGGCGGAACCCGTACTCACTGCTGCTGCTGGACGAGGTCGAGAAGGCGCACCCGGATGTCTTCAACATCCTGCTGCAGGTGCTCGACGACGGGCGGCTCACCGACTCCCAGGGCCGCACGATCGACTTCAAGAACACCGTCATCGTCATGACCAGCAATCTGGGCTCGGAAGCGATCAGCGGCCGGGGCGGCGCGCCGGGGTTCGGCGCGGGGGACGCGGACGCCGAGGAGGAGGCCCGGCGCGAGCGGGCGCTGCGCCCGCTGCGGGAGCACTTCCGGCCGGAGTTCCTCAACCGCATCGACGAGATCGTGATCTTCCGCCGGCTCGCCGACGAACAGCTCCGGGAGATCACCAACCTGCTGCTGGACGAGACCCGGCGCCGGCTGCGCGCCCAGGACGTGGCGGTGGACATCTCCGCGAAGGCCGTCGACTGGCTCGCCCACCAGGGGTACCAGCCGGAGTACGGTGCCCGGCCGCTGCGCCGGACCATCCAGCGCGAGGTGGACAACCGGCTCTCCCGGATGCTGCTCGACGGCAACCTGCGGCCGCACACCAGCCTCCGGATCGACGTGGAGGACGGCCGGCTGACCTTCCACCGGGGCGAGGACACCCCGGCGCACCGGGTGCTGAGCCCTGCCGGCGGGCCCGACGGCAGGGCATGACGCACCGGTTCCGGGCGCGGTGCCCGGACCGCTCCGCCGGGGTACCGGAGGTGGCGCTCCACCGGCGATCGGGGAGGTCGGAGCCGAGATGCCCGGAACGCCCGGTTGTGTGACTGTGGAATCAAGGACCGCCGATCGGGTGAATCCCGCCGACGGCCAGGCTGATCCTGTAAAGGAGCCACCATGACCGGCCATGTTCACGGTGCCCGGGCGGGCGGTGCTGCCCGGAGCTCCGACACCAGTGGTTTCGTGTCCGGATGGGTCACCTTCGCCGGGGTGATGATGGTCTTCGGCGGGCTGATGACCCTCTTCGCGGGCATTGCCGCCATCGCGAACGACGAGGTCTTCGTCAACACGCGGAACTACGTCTTCGAGTACGACCTGACCGGATGGGGCTGGATCCATCTGATCCTGGGCGTCGTCATTGTCCTGGCGGGGTTCGCTCTGTTCACCGGGGCGCTGTGGGCCCGTGCGGTCGGTGTCCTGCTGGCCGGCCTGGGTGCCGTGGCGAATTTCCTGTGGCTGCCCTACGCCCCGGTCTGGGCCGTGGCGCTGATAGCGATCGACGTCTTCGTCATCTGGGCACTGTGCACCAGTCCCCGTCACTCCGAAACCTAGGGAGTGTTTCGAAAGTCCCGCCTGGCCGGAGGTGTCCGGCACGCACGCTCGCCGCGTTGTCGGTCGTCGGCGCAGCCCGCTGCGCTCTCTCCCCCTGGGCCTGGCGGCCCGGGAGGTACCCCCACCCTCCGCCTTGCGATCGCACGCACCGGACACCTCCGGCCCCGCCCTTCGGGCGGACGACGCTACTTTCGAAACACGCCCCAGGGCCTCCCGTCCGGATCAGGCCGGTCCATCGGACGTGATCCGCGCGGCAGACCCTCCGAGCGCCTCTGGCGTCGAGGCCCCGCCGGTTCCGACCGGCGGGGCCTCGTCATGCGCGGGGCCGTCCGGCCCCCGGTCTCAGTTCAGCTCCTCCTTCGCCTGCCGCTCCAGCTCGTCGTGGAAGGCGTCATGGGCTTCCCGGCGGTCCGACCAGGCGGCGGACAGGTGCACCACCCGCTTCGCCTCGCCCAGGGAGCACGACTGCAGCCGGGTCACGGCCTTGATGCAGTCGATCATCCCGAAGCCCTCGGCCCGCAGGTCTCGGAGGACGGACTCCATCGGCTTGCCGTCCTCCATCAGCCCCGCTTCCCTCCGCACGGAGGTGTCGAGGTCACCTGACGCGCTCATCGGCGGTCTCCTTCACTGTGCATAACGGGCGAGATCGAGGGTGAAGTCCACTTCGTGCCCGACGTTGCCACTGACGCGTTTCGCGGTGATGCGGAGCTTCTTGAACCCCTGCCGCGCGGCGGACGGGGCGATGTTCTGACGCAGTTCCCTCATGAGGATGCCCACGTTGAGATCTCCGCGCTCCATCCCGTCACCGTAGACCGAGAGATTGGACAGGTGGAGGTTGTCCCCGTCGACGGCGACATCCGCCAGCATGCCCACGTCGCCCTTGTCGGTCTTCAGCGTGTGCTCGAGCTCCTTGCCGGCCCGGAAATCACTGATGTCGCAGTAGCTGCCGGCGTTGTGCACCAGGACGGGAGCCGTCCCGGCCACCGTGTAGTACGTGTGGATGCCGTTGACGGAGAGGTTGAAGACCCGCTGGACGGCGGTCCACGCCCGGGTCGCCGTCACCTTCACCCAGGTACCGGCCGAGGTGCGGAGCATGGCGCCCGGTTCCACGGCGCCCGCCTCGACCCAGGCCTGCCGGTCCGCGATCCAGAACGGGTGGCCCTCGGTGGCGGTGACGGTACCGGTGGCGTCGCCCCGGTCACCGTCCGTGTCCACGGTGAGCCGGACCAGGTTCTTCTCCCCGAAGCCGGTGATGACCCGGTCCACGGGGCGCGCCTCGGTGCGGCCGGCGACGGGATCCGTCGCCAGGACGCGGTCCCCGGCCCGGATGTCCCGGATCGGCCGGGACGACCCGTCGCCCATCAGGACCGGGGTCTCCGGGGTGAAGCTGTTGGGCTTCCGGCACGGCGGCGGCAGCTTGCCGCCCTTGGAGAAGAGCTTCTTGAAGAAGCCGGCGCCCTTCTTGCCCCACTTGCCGAACTTGATGCCGGAGGCGCCGTAGCCGGCGACGGGGACCATGCTCGCGCAGGAGAGACCCGCGTTGAGGGCGTCGCCCTCGGCGCCGTACCAGAGGCAGTTGCCGCCGTCGGCGATCTCTCCGGCTCCCGGGATGAGGCCGACGACGTCCAGCGCGAAGTGGCCGCCCTCGGAGAGCATGTCCCAGACGCTGGTGTCGTCCTCCTCCTCGCCGGCGGACTCCACGAGGGCTTCCGCGAGCTTCCGGAGCTCTTCCTGCTCCTTCCGGTCCTGCTCCTTCCGCTTGGCCTCGTCCTCGGCGCGCTTCTTCACGACGTAGGCGGCGAAGGCGTCCTTGGCCGCCTTGTCGGCCGCCTTGGCGTCCTTGCCCGCGGCGGTGGCCGAGGCACGGGCGGCATTGGCCGAGGTCCAGGCGTCCTCGGCGGAGCCGCGGGCCGAGACGGCCGATGCCTTGGCCCAGGCCGCTGAGGCGGTGGCCTCGCGGGCGGCCTGGTGCGCGTCCGCCTCGGCCCTGCGGGCGGCCTTCGCCGACTCCTTGGCCTCGGCGGCGGATGCCTCCGCCTCCTTGGCCGACGCGCGGGCGTCGTCCGCGTACTTCTTGGCCAGCGTGGCCGAATCACGGGCCTGCTTGGCGTACTTCTCGGCGTCCGCGGCGGCCCGCCGGGCCAGAGCGGCGACCCGTGCTCCCTCGGCGGCGTGCTTCTGCGCCTGGGCCGCGACACCGGCGGCGCCGGCGATCATTGACTGCACATCGGCGACGTGGGTGGCCGTCAGCAGGTCCTTGCGCTTGGCCTTGAACTGGCCGGACTCGATGAAGGCGTGCAGCAGCTGCGGCGGCCCCTCCAGGGCGATCCGCGCCGCGGCCTTGACCTCCGCGCCGCCGCTGTTGACCAGCTGGACGGCCTGGACCCGCTCGTCGGCCTCCCGGGCGGCGTACTGGCCGGTGGTGATGAACGCGCGGAGCGCGTCCGTCGAGCCGTCCTTCAGGGCCGCCTGGGCGGCCTCCTTCACGCCGCGCTGACTTCCGTCGGAGATCTGGACGACCCGCACGCGGTAGTCGTTGGCGGCCGCCTTGTGCTGGCCCTCCCGGAGGAAGGCGCCGATCGCTCCGGCGTCGCCGGCGAGTGCCTTCCCGGCCGCCGACCGGACCGACGCGGACTCCGCCTCGTCCGCCAGGCGCTCGACCCGGGCCCGCTCGTCCTGCTCCACCGCGGCCTGCCGGCCGGAGCGGACGTACTCACGGATGTCCTCGTCCGAACCGGCCAGCGCGACCTCCGCGGCGGCCTTGCTCCACGGCCCGCGGTTCTTCATCGCGATGACCGCCATCCGGCGGCCCTTCTCCGCGACCTGCCGGACGTCCGCGTCCGGCTTCGCGGCCTCGGCGGCCAGCCGCTCGGCCTCCTCGTCGAGGTTCCTGGCCTCCTTGGCGACGCGCGCCGCCTCGGCGTTGCGCTCGTCGTCGGTCTCCTTGAGGTCCTTGGCCCGCTCGATGGCGGCGTCGGTCCGGGCGCTCAGTTCGGCCGCCTCGGTCTTCCGCGCCAGCTCCTGGATGGTGCGGGCCTTGGCCACCGCCTTGGTGGCGACATCGGCGGCCTTCTTGGCCGCTTCGGCGTGCGCGGTGGACTCCTTGGCGGCGGTGGCCGCGTCCCCCGCGTGGTCGGCCGCCTCGTCCGCGAACTTCGCCGCGTTCTCCGCGTGCTCGGCGGCGTCCTTCGCCGCGTCCCGCGCCTCGTAGGCCGCGGCTGCCGACTCACGCGCCAGCTCCTCCGCGGAGTTCGCCGCACGGGTGGCCGCGCGCGCCTGACGGCGGGCCGCGGCAGCGGCGGCGTC
Source organism: Streptomyces sp. NPDC001922 (assembly GCF_042891165.1). Taxonomy (NCBI): domain Bacteria; kingdom Bacillati; phylum Actinomycetota; class Actinomycetes; order Kitasatosporales; family Streptomycetaceae; genus Streptomyces; species Streptomyces sp. NPDC001922. The sequence continues at coordinate 201,406 of NZ_JBIASV010000003.1, forward strand.
GGCCGTCGCCGAGTGCGCGCCCGCGGCGTCGGCGAAGCCACTGGCCTCGCTCGCCGCGGACGCCGCCGCGTCGGCGTTCGCACCGGCGCTCGCGGCCGACCGGGCCGCGTCACCGGCGGCCGTCGCCGCGACACCCGCCTGCTGTGCGGCCTCCGCCGCCAGCTTGGCGCCCTTGGCCGCGTTGCGCGCCTCCTCGGCGGCCTTCCGCGCCGTGGCCGCCTGGCCCGCGTCGGTGGCCGCCGCAGCGGCGGCACCCCGCGCCCGCGAAGCCGCCTCGGCCGCACCGGCCGCGGCGGCCGCCGCCTGGGCCGCGGCGTTGGCCGCCACGCGCGCCGACTGGTTGGCCGCCCGGGCCGCGCTGATGGCCTCCTGCGCCGCCGACGCCGCACCGCGCGCCGCGTCGGCGGCCCGCCCCGCGGCGCTCGCCGCCCGGTGGGAGTCCTTGCGGGCCTCTTCCGTCTCCTTCGCGGCCTTCTGCGCCGCCTCCTTGGCCAGCTTCGACGCCTCGACCGCGCGTGCCGATGCCTCCTTGGCGGCTTCGGTCTGCCGCTTCGCCTCCGCGCCCGCGGCCTTCGCCTGCGACGCCAGCTGGGCGATGCTCGCCCGCTCCTGGTCGCGGGCGCGGGCCACGTGCTGGCCCACCTCGAGGAACTCGCGCACGTCCTCGATGGAGCCGTTCATCGCGACCTTGGCGGCCTCCTTGGTGGCGGGTCCACCGGTGGCCATGATCTGCGTGAGCTCGACCCGGTCGTCGGCCGCCCGGGCGGCCTCCTGACCGGAGTTCAGGAACGTGCGGACGTCCTCGATGGAGCCGTTGAGCGCGGCCTTGCCGGCTTCCTTGGTCCCCCGGCCGCCCTCGTTGATGATCTGGGTGACCTGCACCCGCTGGTCCTGTTCGAGCGGCGCCTGCCAGCCGCTGTCGAGGAACGCGCGGAGCTGTTCGGGCGTTCCGCCCAGTGCTTCCTTGGCCGCGTCGCGGACCCCCCGGCCGCCGACCGTGAAGATCTGCGTGGTCGTGACCCGGTCGTCGTGGAGTTCGGCGACGGTCTTCTCGGTGTCCAGGAAGCGCCGTACATCGGCGTCGCTCCCCATGAGCGCGACTTCCGCCGCGGCCTTGACCCCCGGTCCGCCCTCGCGCCAGGCCTCGACCACACGGCCGCGGTCGGTCGCCGGAATCGGGCTGGTGACGCTGTCGTCACCGGGCCCTTCGTCCGCGATCGCCGGGCTCGAGCCCAGAATCCCCGCGGTCAATGACAGAGAAAGGGCTCCGAGGCACAGCGTGCGTATGCCACGGACCCATCTCCCCCCTGTTCTGTTCAAGTAGATGCTACCTCTCCATTTTCAAACCCGGCTCATTCGCGGCGGGTTGCCGAGAATTCGGCCGACTGAGCATAACCGCGTCCGATGTGACGAAAGGGTTACGAAGAGGAGTGATGAATTCCGGCCCGGAGCGCCACTCATCGGCTTCCGTTCCACCAACTACATTGTTGTTACGCACTCGTTATCGCCGCTCTCCTCGGCGAACACCGGTGTAAAAGGGTGCTAAATTTCGGCAGGCCCGGAGGAACGGGCCATCTCTTGCGGCGGTTTCACTCACCGCACGCCACCCCGGAAGGAACCTCTGGTGAAACTTCGCATGCCCGGAATACTGCTCGCCGGCCTCGCCGCCGCTGCCGTGGCCGTGGTCGGCGTCTCCGCTCCGACCTCCGCCTCGGCCGCCCAGAATGGCGCGAAACCCGCTGCTCAAGCGGGTTCTGATGACGTGAATCCGCCGTCCGCGGTCGAGGACTTCACGTACCCGCTGGCCGATCGGATCCTGAAGGACAAGGGAATCGTCCTGCGCAAGGGGGACGGCCACATCCTGCTGACCGAGTGCAGCGAGCCCAACCAGATCCAGGTCTGGACGCGCCAGAACGCGGAAGGAAAGTTCTGCTTCCGCGTCATCGGCAGGACGGGCAACCTCACACTGGAGGTCAATGAGGTGTTCGCGGTGCAGACGGAGGACCGTGCGGTCCGGGCCAGTCTGACCTCCGACGGAAAGTCGACGACCGTCGACATCCCCAAGGACGAACTCAAGCCCGTCGGTGAAGGCACCACCGGAAAGCCCACCGTCCTGGTCGAACTCAAGGTAACCGGCTGACCGGTGCGCTCCGGAGGCACTTCACGGCGCATCCGCACACCCCAGCTCTTTTCGTCACGATGAACAAAGGAAAGATGAACGTGTCTGGCAGACATCCGCGCACGGCGTGGATAACAGGTCTTCTCACAGCGGTCGCGGCCGGTGTGCTGCCCGCCGCCCCGGCGCACGCCGTCGTGGGCGAGGACGCGAAGGACGGGACGTACTCGTTCACCGCGAAGCTCGACATCGGCGGCAAGCGCAGCTGTTCGGGTGCGCTCGTCGACGACCAGTGGGTCCTCACCGCGGCCTCGTGCTTCGCCGACGACCCCGCGCAGGGGTTCACGATCGCTGCCGGTGCGCCGAAGCTGAAGACGACCGTGACCGTCGGCCGGACGAACCTCACCGCGTCGACCGGAGCCGTGGTGGAGGGCGTCGAGCTCGTCCCGCGCACCGACCGCGACGCCGTGATGGTCAGGCTCGCCAAGCCGGTCACCGGTGTCGCTCCGGTCGCGCTCGCGAGCACCGCCCTCGCACAGGGCGAGGAGCTGCGGGTCGCCGGCTACGGGCGCACCCGCGACGCGTGGGTCCCCGACCGCCTGCACACCGGCACGTTCACCGTCGACTCGACCACGGGCACCACGCTCGGTCTGTCCCCGAAGAGTCCGGCCGAGGCGGCGGTCTGCAAGGGCGACACCGGTGGCCCGGCGCTGCGCATCAAGGACGGCCGGGTCGAGCTCGCGGGCGTCAACAGCCTGTCCTGGCAGGGCGGGTGCCTGGGCACCGACGCGGCCGAGACCCGCCGGGGCGCGGTCGACGCCCGGGTGGACGACCTCTCCGACTGGATGCAGCAGTTCACCGCGCGCGACCTGCTGCCCAAGGCGAAGTGGGCCAACGCCGACCTGCTGGCCACCGGATACTTCACCGGCGGATCCGCGGGCGGCAAGCGGCACATGGACCTGATCGTCCGCTGGTCGGACGGCTCGGTCACGCTGTACCAGGGCGCCGACCACGACAACCCCAAGTACCCCTTCTCGGCCGAGTACAAGCTCGCCGCGGCCGGCAGCGTCTGGAAGCACGCGCGGACCATGTCCGGCGGCAGCTTCACCGGCAGCGGCACCGACGGGCTGGTGGTCCGCTGGGTCGACGGGGAGCTCACGGAGTACACCCACGTCGACGCCAAGGGCTTCCACGGCGAGAAGACGCTGCGTCCGGCGAAGAGCAAGGCCTGGGAGAGCGCCAAGCTCGTCGCGGTCGGCCGCTACACCGCGAACGCGCTGCGGGACGACCTGATCGTGGTCTGGGACAGCGGAAAGGTGTCGCTCTACTCCGACATCGACACCAACGGTGTCGGCAAGGAGACCGAGCTGACCAAGGCGAACAGCACCTGGACGCACGCCGAGCAGATCAGCGCCGGCAGCTTCACCGGGAAGGGGACCAACGACCTGCTCGTCCGCTGGTCCGACGGCGAGGGCACCATCTACCCGGGTGTCGACGCGGCGGGCTTCCACGGTGAGATCAAGATCCGGGAGCCCAAGTCCGCCTGGACCAAGGCCGATGTGGTCACGGCGGGTGCCTTCGGCGCCAACACCGTGCCCAACGACATCATCGTGCGCTGGGAGTCGGGCGCCCTCAGCCTCTACCCGGGCGTCGACAAGGCCGGCACGCACGCCGAGGTGAAGCTCGTCCCCTGACCCCGCGGCATCCCCACCAACCCCCGGCGCCACGCTGGGGGTTGGTGTCGTTCCGGGCCCCCGGACGGTGGCGTCACCGGGTCACGGACCCTCCCGTCGGGGCCGGTTCCGGTACGCCGTCGGGGTGCGCAGAAAAATTTTTTCGCATCGGACCAATCCGCTTCCGGGAGCGGTCCGAATACCCCGTCAAGAGCCGCTCATTCGTTCCGGACGAACCGATCGCCGAACGGTGCACCGGCCCTTCAGACCGAGACAGACCGGTTCCCGCCACCTCGGGGGAACCCCCGGAAGGGGATGCACGCCCGTGACAGTCCAGCGCACCACCCGCCTCGCCGCGCTCGTCGCTCTGCCCGCCGCCCTGACGCTCGCGGTGGCCGCCCCGTCGCTGGCCGCAGGCAGCGGGAAGGCCTACCAGATCGATCTGGAGCAGTTGAACGACTCGGGGGCCAGCGGCACTGTGATGCTCAGCGCCCAGGGGACGAACAAGCTGAACGTGAAGATCGAGGCCGAGGGGCTCACGCCCGGCCAGCCGCACGCCCAGCACCTCCACGGCTCCACCGAGGGCATCGACTTCCACTGCCCCGACGCGAGCGACGACACCGACGGCGACGGCATCCTCAACAACACCGAAGCCACCAAGGACTACGGCGACATCAACATCTCGCTCACCACCTCGGGCGACACGACACCGGACAGCGGCCTCGCCGTCGACCGGATGCCCGCCGCCGACGCGCAGGGCAAGCTCTCCTACGAGCGCACGCTCGCCGTCTCCCCGGACGTGATCGAGCACCTCAAGGACCTGCACGTCGTCCAGCACGGCATCGACCCCAACGGCAACAAGAAGTACGACTTCGGCAAGGGCAAGAGCGAGCTCGACCCCAAGCTGCCCCAGGAGGCCACCGCGCCCACGAACTGCGGCATGGTCATGGGAGCGGCCGTCGGTTCGGTCCCGGTGGGCGGTGTCGAGACCGGATCCGGCTCCACCGACGGCATGGAGGCCCCGGGGATGTTCGCCGCGGGCGGTCTGACGCTCGTCGCGGCCGCGGGCGCGCTCACCGTCGCCCGGCAGCGGGCCCGCCGATCCGCCCAGAACGGCTGAGGGGAGCAGCACGATGAGCCGATCGCATCACGGTTCCCGGGGCGGGTCGCGCGGCCTCTTCGTCGCCATCGGCGCCGTCCTCGCGGTGGCCACTACGGTCCTGCTGGTGGTGGGGCTCTCCCGCCAGGAGTCCGCCCCGCCCAGCGCGGCGCCCGCCGCGCCGCCGGCGCCCCCGGCCGACGGTGGCGGCGGGCAGGCGGGCGGTGGCGAGGCCGCGCCCGGGGGCAAGGCGGCAGCGCTGGAGGCCTCGCCGCCGCAGCGGATCTCCATACCCTCGCTCCAGGTCTCGTCGTCCCTCGTGGACCTGGGCCAGGACCAGCGCGGCGCCATGGAGACGCCGACCGACCCGGACAAGGCCGGCTGGTACACCCCCGGTCCGACCCCCGGCGCGAAGGGCCCCGCGGTGATCGCCGGTCACGTCACCTGGAACGGCGCGAAGGCGGTGTTCTTCCGGCTCGGCGAGCTCAAGAAGGGTGACGACATCGAGGTCACCCGGAAGGACGGCCGGACGGCGAAGTTCACCGTCGACAAGATCGCCCAGTACCCGAAGAGCAAGTTCCCGACCCTGGAGGTCTACCGGAACATCGATCACGCGGGGCTGCGGCTGATCACCTGCGGCGGGGACTTCGACAAGACGAAGCACCACTACTCGGACAACGTGGTGGTCTACGCGTCCATGACCGGAAACGCCTGAGCAGGCACCGGCCCGGCCCGCGGGGCCCGAGCGGAGGCGACCGGCGACGGCGCCTCCGCTCTGCCGTTCCCGGGCCGCTCCGCTCCGCCGTGTACCGCTCCGCCGTGTTCCGCTCCGCCGTTCGGCCACGCCGCTTCCCCCGGCGCGCCCGCTCCGCCCTGCCGGGCGCGCCGGGCGGGGCTTGGGCGGCCGGCCTCCGGACCCCGCTCCCCGGCGGCGTCTCCGCTCGCCACTTTCCTCCCCGGGGCGGTCGCAGAACAATGGATCGGGTATGGGTCTATTGGGTCGAAAACGTCCCAGGATGGACAGGCGACGATGAGCACACCCGAGGCGGGTCACGGCGCGAGCGCGGACAGCCCGTTCGATGTGGCCCATGCGGCGACCGTGGTGGTGGACTCACGCGGTGTGATCGAACGCTGGAGCCGGGGCGCGCAGACGCTCCTCGGCTACGCCCCGGGGGAGGTCGTGGGCGGCCCGGTCACCGCACTGCTCGCAGTCGGCGGTGAAGCGGGGGACGCCGCCGCGCCCCTCTCCGAGCGGCGTCAGACGGGCGACGGCTGGGAGGCCGTCGCAGCCGTACGCCACCGCGACGGGCACCGGCTGGAGCTGGGGCTGCGGGCCTGCCGGCTCTGGGAGGCGTCCGGCAAGGTCAGCTGGCTGGTCGCGGTCACCGATGTCGTCGGCCTGCGGAGCTGGGAGCGGGACCAGGCGGTCCTGCGGGGTCTGTTCAGCCAGTCCCCGATCGGCATGGCCGTCGTCGACCCCCGGCTGCGGTACCTGGCGATCAATCCGGCCATGGAACGCCTCGACGGGGTGTCCGCGGGGCAGCGGCTGGGGCGGCGGCTCGGGGAGGCCGTCCCCGGTCTCGACGGCGCCGCCCTGGAGCGGGAGGCGCAGCAGGTGCTGGAGACGGGCGAGCCCATGCTCACCTTCCAGCAGCTGACCCCCTCCCCCGCCGACTCCGCCACCCACCCGGGGCGCGACCGCGTCCGGTCCGGTTCGGCCTTCCGGCTCCTGGACCACGCGGGCGAGGTGCTCGGCGTGTGCCACACCGTGCTGGACGTCACCAGCCACTACCGGGCCCGGCAGCGCCTCGACCTGGTCAACGAGGCCAGCGGGAGCATCGGCACCACCCTCGACCTGCAGCACACGGCGCAGGAGCTGGCCGAGGTGCTGGTGCCGCGGGTGGCCGACTTCGTCTCGGTCGACCTGCTGGACGCCGTGGTCCGCGGGCAGGAGCAGCTACCGGGGCCGGTGGCGCCCACCGCGCTGCTGCGCCGGGCGGCGCACCGGTCGGTCCAGGAGGACCTTCCGGAGGCCGTGGTCGAGCCCGGTGAGCAGACGAGCTATGCCCCCGGGTCGGCCCCGGCGCGCTGTCTGGCCACGGGCCGGCCGACCCTGACGCCTGTCGTGGATCTCTCCGCCCCGTGGCTCGCGGAGGACCCGGCACGCGCCGCCAAGATGCGCGAGCTCGGTATCCACTCGGCCCTGGTCATGCCGCTGCAGGCGCGGGGGATCACGATGGGGGTGGCCACGCTCGCCCGGTGGAAGAACCCGGAGTCCTTCGGCGAGGAGGATCTGCTGCTCGTCGAGGAGCTGGTGGCGCGGGCCGCCGTCTGCATCGACAACGCCCGCCGCTACACCCGGGAGCACAACGCGGCCCTGATGCTCCAGCGCAGCCTGCTCCCGCACGACCTGCCGAAACAGAGCGCCGTGGAGGCGGCCTACCGCTATCTGCCGGCCGATGCCCAGGCCGGGGTGGGCGGGGACTGGTTCGACATCATCCCGCTGTCCGGGGCCCGGGTCGCGCTGGTGGTCGGCGATGTCGTCGGCCACGGGCTGCACGCCGCCGCCACCATGGGGCGGCTGCGCACCGCCGTCCACACCCTGGCCGACCTCGACATGCCCCCGGACGAGCTCCTGGCCCACCTCGACGACCTGGTGATCCGGCTGTCGAACGAGGAGGAGGAAGCGATGGGCGACTCGGCCGAGGGGGCCGGCATCGGCGTCATCGGGGCCACCTGCCTGTACGCCATCTACGACCCGGTCTCGCGCAAGTTCACCGTCGCCAGGGCGGGCCACCCCAGCCCCGCCATCGCGCATCTGGTGGAGCCGGTCGAGTTCCCGGCCGTTCCCGCCGGACCGCCGCTCGGGCTCGGGGGCCTGCCGTTCGAGTGCGCGGAGATGGAGCTGGCCGAGGGCAGCGTCGTCGCCTTCTACACCAACGGCCTGATCGAGGCGAGCGACCGGGACGTCGACGTCGGGTTCGAACGGCTGCTCTTCGCGCTGGCCCATCCGGACCGCCCGCTGGAGGAGATCTGCGACACCATGGTCCGTACGGTGCTGCCGGACCGTCCGCGGGACGACGTGGCGTTCCTGATCGCCCGCACCCGGGCGCTGCACGACGACGACGTCGCCTCCTGGGACCTCTCCGACGACCCCGCCATCGTGGCCGAGGCCCGGCACATGACGGGCCGGAAGCTCGCGGACTGGGGGCTGGAGGCCGCGGTGTTCACCACCGAGCTGATCGTCAGCGAGCTGGTGACCAACGCCGTCCGCTACGGCACTCCCCCGATCAGCCTCCGCATCATCCGGGACCGGACGTTGATCTGCGAGGTCTCCGACGGCACCAGCACCTCCCCGCACCTGCGCCGGGCGCGCAGCACGGACGAGGGGGGCCGGGGCCTGTTCCTGGTGGCGCAGTGCGCCCAGCGGTGGGGCACGCGGTACACGGCGGGCGGCAAGACGATCTGGGCGGAGCAGCCGCTGCCGCCCGCACCGGCAGAGCCCAAGGAGGAGTGACCGCTTCGCGCGGCGGGCTCCTCCCGGCTCGGGCGGTCACCGTGCCGTCAGCTGTCAGCCGGCGGGCACCGCGGCCACCGGCGGCTTCCGGAGCAGCAGCAGGGCCGCGTCGTCGCGCAGCCGGCCGCCGACGTGCGCGAGCAGTTCGTCGTGGAGTCCGGACAGGGTCCGGGCGGGCTCCGGCGACACATGGCGGGCGACCCGTTCGGCCAGCGGGTAGAACTCCTGGCGGTGGTTCCGGGCCTCGGTGACCCCGTCGGTGTAGAGCAGCAGCTGGTCGCCGTCGGCGAACGGCAGGACCTGGCGGACCGGCACGTCGTCGGAGAGCCCGCTCAGCCCGAGCGGCGGGGCAGGACGGACGGGGCCGACGGAGACCACGTTGGACTCGCCGACCAGCAGCGGCGGCGCGTGCCCGCAGTTCACCAGCTCCAGGCGGCCCGCACCCGGGTAGCCGGCGACGACCGCGGTCACGAAGTCGTCCGACCCGAGGTTGCGCGCCAGGCTCCGCTCGATCCTGCCGACCACCCCGACGAGGTCCGGCTCGTCGTAGGCGGCCTCGCGGAAGACGCCGAGGACGAGGGCGGCCGTCCCGACGGCGGGGAGGCCCTTGCCCCGGACGTCGCCGACGATCAGCCGCACCCCGTACGGCGTGGGGACGACGGCGTAGAGGTCCCCGCCGATCCGGGCCTCGGCGGCCGCGGCGCTGTAGCGGACGGCCACCTGGAACGGGCCCACGGTCGGGGGCACCGGCCGGAGCAGCGCGTGCTGGGCGGCCTCGGCGACCGAGCGGACGTCGGCGAGCACCTGTTCCCTGCCCCGGCGGCGGGCGCCGGCCAGCGCGCTGGCCAGGGTGACGGCGGCCACCGCGCCCAGCACGAGCAGCTGTTCCCGGATGCCGGGGCCGCCGCTGCGGGCCGCGAGCCCGGCCCCCAGGCCCACGGCCAGCAGGCCGACCCGGATGATGCCCCACGGCGAGCCGGTGACGGCGGCGAGGGCGGGCCCCACGGCGAGCAGCGGCAGCCAGTAGGGGGCCGTTCCGCCGCTGACGAGGCCGAGGAGGGCGACGGCCGTGACGATCAGCAGGGGGAGGCCGGCGGCGAGGTCGTCGGCGCGCAGCCGGGCGCCGAGGGCGGTGGCGCTCCGCCCGGCCGCGCCCACCGCGCGGCGGGCGCGGCCGGGGCCCCCGGTGGCGGGGCGGCGGGTCCGGCCGGGGTCGGGTCCGGCCGCGGCCCGCCACGGCTGCGGGTTGTCGCACTGAGGGCTTCTGGCCTGGCTCATGTCCCTGATGGGCCGCTCTCTCACTCGTGGACGGTCACTGGGGCGGACGGTCGGCAGCCGCAGGTCGTGCGGGGTGCCGTCGCGGTCCGTCCAGCGGAACTGTGCATCCAGAGAACCGGCCGGCGGCCGGGACCGACAAGAGCCGGTTTTTCAGATGGTGAGCGAGAGGGCGCGGCTGACCCGGTTCGCCGTCGACAGCAGCCGGGCCTCGGCGTCCTGGATCCGGGAGAACCGGTCGACCCGGACGGAGACCCCGAGCGAGCCCAGGGTGGTCCCGTCGTGGACGGGCACCGCGGCGCACGCGGTGCCGAGGATGTACTCCTCGCGGTCCAGCACCGCGGCCGGGCGGGCCACCGCCTCCAGGTCGCGGAGGAGCTGCTCGGGACGGGTGATGGTGCGCGGGGTGAGATCGGCGAGGGGGTGCCGGGAGAGGTAGTCGGCGCGCGCCTCCTCGTCCAGGTCCCGCAGGACGCACTTGCCGAGCGCGGTGGCGTGTCCGGCGTCCTCGAACCCGACCCAGAGGTCGACGCGGGGTGCCCGCGGTCCGTCGACGACCTCCACGACGCGGATCTCGCCGTCCTCGTAGAACGTCAGGTAGGCCGCGGCCGACAGCTCGTCCCGCAGCGCGGCGAGCACCGGACGGACCCGGGAGACCAGGGCCTGGCCCCGGCTGCCGGAGTGGAGCGAGTCCAGCCGGTCCCCCAGGACGTAGCCCCCGTCGTCCAGCTTCCGGACGTAACCGTCGTGGGCCAGGGTCCGCAGCAGGTGATAGGTCGTGGCCAGCGGCGTACTCGTCTCCCGGGCCAGCTGTTTGGCCGGCGCGCCGTTCTCGTGTGCACCCACGGCCTCCATGAGACGCATCGCGCGCTGCACGGATGTGATGAGCGTGGGGCTGCTGGGGGGAGAGCCCATACCCCCAGCTTGGGTCAGCGGTGTGACGGAAGCAAGGGCCGTCCGGAGCGGCCGGCGACCAAGGGAACGGGCGGTGCCGGGCCGGTCAGACGACCAGCGGCCGGTCCGCCGGCCGGACGGGCATGGGGAGGGTGGTGGAGCCGGCGAGGTAGCGGTCCACGGCCGCGGCCACGGAGCGCCCCTCGGCGATCGCCCAGACGATCAGCGACTGGCCCCGGCCCGCGTCGCCCGCGGCGAAGACGCCGGGGGCGGTGGTGGCGAAGCCGGTGTCGCGGGCGATGCAGCCGCGGGGGTCGAGCCCGAGTCCGAGCTGGTCGATGAGGCCGGTGTCCCGCTCGGGGCCCGAGAAGCCGAGGGCGAGCAGGACCAGCTGCGCCGGCAGCACCCATTCGGTCCCCGGCTGCGGCCGCCGCTCGGTCGGCTCCACGCCGACCAGGTGCAGCGCGCGGACGTGACCGGTGGCGTCGCCCTCGAAGCGGAGCGTGGCGGAGGAGTAGACCCGGACGTCGCCCTCGGGTCCGGGCACCGGCACGTCGTGGCCGTACCGGTCGGAGCCGCGCAGCAGGGCGAGTTCCCGGCCCTCCTCGTGCGCGGGCGACACCCGGTGCACCTTGGGGTAGGTGGGCCACGGCTGGTCGGGGGTCCGCTCGTCGCCGGCCTGCGGATTGATGTCGAGCTGGACGACGGAGGAGGCGTGCTGCCGCAGCACGGTGCCCAGACAGTCCGCGCCGGTGTCCCCGCCGCCGACGATCACCACGTCCTTGCCCTCCGCGGTGATCGGCGGCTCGGTGAGGTCGCCCTCCTGGACGCGGTTGGCGAGCGGCAGGTACTCCATCGCCTGGTGGATCCCGGCCAGTTCGCGGCCCGGGACCCGCAGTTCGCGGGGCGCGTGCGCGCCGACGGCGACGATCACCGCGTCGTAGCGCTCGGCGAGCCGGGCGGCGTCCATGTCGGTGCCGACCGCGACACCGGTGCGGAACTTGGTTCCCTCCTCCCGCATCTGCTCCAGGCGGAGATCGAGGTGCACCTTCTCCATCTTGAACTCCGGGATGCCGTAGCGGAGCAGCCCGCCGATCCGGTCGTCCCGTTCGTAGACGGCGACCGTGTGCCCGGCCCGGGTGAGCTGCTGGGCGCCGGCGAGTCCCGCCGGACCGGAGCCGACGACGGCGACGGTCTTGCCGGAGAGCCGGTCCGGGGGCCGGGGCGGTACCCGGGCGTGCTCCCAGGCGTGGTCGGCGATGGCGACCTCGACGTTCTTGATGGTGATCGGGTCCGCGTTGATGGCCAGCACGCAGGCGGTCTCGCAGGGGGCCGGGCAGAGGCGGCCGGTGAACTCCGGGAAGTTGTTGGTCGCGTGCAGCCGGTCGCTCGCCGCGTCCCAGTCCTCCCGCGACACCAGCACATTCCACTCGGGGATCAGGTTCCCCAGGGGGCACTCGCTGTGGCAGAACGGGATGCCGCAGTCCATGCAGCGCCCGGCCTGTTCGCTGATGATCGGCAGCAGCCCCTGGCCGACGTAGACCTCGTTCCAGTCCTCGACCCGCTCCGGTACGGGACGGCGGGGGCAGGTGCGGCGGGGGGTGGTCATGAACCCCTGCGGGTCGGCCATGACGGCCTCCAGCACCTGCTCGTCGGCCTCGGTGCGGCACCGGTCCACCGCTCCCGGCCGGAGCGCACCGGCTCACGGCAGGGCGCACGGCGCCGTTCTGCCACCATACGTCGGCTTCTCCCGGATCTCAGCGCGGGAAGCGGCACAGGGAGGTGCCCCGCACGGCTCCGCGCCACCGTCCCCGACCGGCACCGGGCCGGGAGCGGGCGCGCCGCCCGGCCGCTGAAGCACCGGCGGGGAACGGCCACGAGACGATTTTGCCGTCCCTTGAGCATCTCGCGGCCCGGCGCCGTACTTCCTCACAGCCGCCTGTCCTCGTACTTCCTGCGCGCCAACGGGCCGACCACCCGTGGCCGAAAAGGAGGAGCCGCTCGTGTCCGTACAGCAGATCCCGGCACCACCCGTCCTGGTGGAGCCGAGGAAGACCGTGGTGGATGGATCAGTGCGGGAGGTTTCCGTCCCGCCACTGGCTGTACCGCCGGCCCAGGGGAGTCTGGCCGACATCCCGTTCCACAACGCGGCCGAGGCGCCGGACGCCGTGGTGCTCAGCCGGCAGCAGCCGGACGGCAGTTGGCGGGACGTGACCGCCGTGGAGTTCGCCGCCGAGGTGCTCGCCACCGCCAAGGGGCTCGTCGCCCACGGGCTTCAGCCCGGTGACCGGCTCGCCATCATGGCCCGGACGACCTACGAATGGACCCTCCTCGACTTCGCCGCCTGGGCCGCGGGCCTGGTCACCGTCCCCATCTACCCCACCTCCTCGGCCGAGCAGACCCGCTGGATCATCCAGGACGCGGGGGCCGTCGGCTGTGCCGTGGAGGGCGTCGACGAGGCGCTGCTGATCGACGCGGAGCTCGACCGGCTGCCGCACTTCGCTCACCTGTGGCAGTTCGACGCGGGAGCGATCGCGGAGCTCGTGGAGGTGGGGAAGCAGGTCCCCGAGGCCGAGGTGACCGCCCGCCGCGCCCGGCTCTCGCCGGACTCCATCGCCACCCTCCTCTACACCTCCGGCACCACCGGCCGCCCCAAGGGCTGCGCGCTCACCCACGGCAACTTCTTCGCCGAGGTCGACAACGCGATCGAGCTGCTGCACCCGTGCTTCAAGACGGTCTCCGACGAGCCGGCGTCCACGCTGCTCTTCCTGCCGCTCTCCCATGTGTTCGGCCGGATGGTCGCCATCGGCTGCCTGCGGGCGCGGGTCCGGCTCGGTCATGCGCCGAGCATCAAGACGGAGTCCCTGCTCGCCGATCTCGCCGGGTTCCAGCCGACGTTCCTGCTCGTCGTCCCCTATGTGCTGGAGAAGGTCTACAACACCGCGCGGGCGACGGCGGAGAACATGGGCCGCATCGCCTCCTTCGACCGCGCCGCCACCATCGCCCAGCGCTGGGGCGAGGCCCACGAGGCCGAGGAGCACGGCACCGGCCCGGGGCCCGGCCTCACCCTGCGCACCGCCCGGGCCCTGTACGACCCGCTGGTCTACCGGCGGATCCGGGCCGCCCTCGGCGGCAAGGTCCAGTACGCCATCTGCGGCGGCTCCCCGCTCGGCCACCGGCTCGCCGCCTTCTACGCGGGCGCGGGCATCGAGATCTTCGAGGGGTACGGGCTGACGGAGTCGACGGCCGCGGCGACCGTCACGCCCCCGCTCAAACCCCGGCTGGGCACGGTCGGCTGGCCGCTGCCGGGCACCTCGGTGCGGATCGCGGGCGACGGCGAGGTGCTGCTGCGCGGCGGGCAGGTCTTCGCCGGGTACTGGGACTCCTCCCTCGGCGCGGTGGTACCCGCGGCGGTCAGCCCTCCCCCGGTCTGGCCCCCGGCGGGCGACTACGAGTCCGATCCGTGGGCCGACCGGGGGACCTGGTTCGCCACCGGGGACATCGGGTCCCTCGACGACGACGGCTACCTCACGATCACCGGCCGCAAGAAGGAGATCATCATCACCGCGAGCGGCAAGAACGTCGCTCCCGCCCCGCTGGAGGACCGGCTGCGGGCCCACTCGCTGGTGGGCCAGTGCATCGTGATCGGGGACAACCGCCCCTACGTCACGGCCCTGATCACCCTGGACCCCGAGGGGCTCGCCCACTGGCAGGTGATCCACCAGAAGCAGAAGATGACCCGGGACGAGCTGGCCTTCGACCCGGTGCTCTGCGCCGAGATGCAGCAAGCGGTGGCGGACGCCAATGAGTTGGTGTCGAGAGCAGAATCGATTCGCCGCTTCAGCATCCTGCCGGTGGACTTCACCGAGAACAGCGGGCATCTCACGCCCACGATGAAGATCAAACGTGAGGCCGTCGCCCGGGACTTCGAGAAGGAGATCGAGGCCCTGTACGAGCCGTGACGGGCTCCGGCACGGATCGCGTTCCCCTGGGTGCCCGGTCTCTCCGGGACGGCGATCGCCTGCGGATCATGTCCATGGCCGGTCCGCTCCGGGGAGGCCGGCGCCGCGGAGGCCGGGATTCACCGGAGAGGCCGGCGTCACCGGGGCAGAATGGGCCGCATGAAGAAGCCGTCCGCACCTCCCGCCATCGCGGATCGCCTCCCGTCGCCGGAGCGTCCCCGGACGCCGGACGAAGGGTCCGCGCCGGAGCATCCTTCGGCGGCGGACTGGGAGATCGCTCCGGCGGCGCCGGACCACCCGGATGCCGTCGCCGTGCTGTACGCGTACTACGCCGACATCGTCAGCCGGTACTACGGGCGGACCGCCACCGTGGCGGAGACCGAGGCCGCGGTCGCCGAGGACGCACACGACGATCTCGTGCCGCCGACGGGTGTGCTGCTGCTGGCGCGGTGCGGCGGCGTCACCGTCGGCTCGGCCGGTCTGCGGCTGCTCGGCCCGGACACCGCCGAGCTCACCCGGGTGTTCGTGCTCCCCGGGGCCCGCCGCCGGGGCGGTGGTGCGCGGCTGCTGGCCGCCGCCGAACGGACCGCGCGCGGCCTCGGCGCCACCGCGGTACGGCTGGACACCCGTCACGATCTCGTCGAGGCACGCAGTCTCTACGCCCGGCACGGCTATGCCGAGATCCCGGCGTACAACGACGGGCCGTACGCGGAGCACTGGTTCGAGAAGGTGCTGGCCTGACGGCTCCGGCCGGGCCGCCGGCCGTCACCCCTGCGGCGGCCGGTCCCCTACGGCGGTCGGTCACTCCTCCGGCGCCGGCCCCCCTTCCGGCGCCGCCGGCCGCCGGGCGCCACCGCCCACGGAACGGCTCACCCGGGCGCCCAGCGCGTCCAGGTACGCGATCAGCTCCGGCGGGTCGTGCACCTCGAACTCGCAGCCCAGCGCGGCGAGCCGGAACGCCAGCCACTCCAGCGAACCGGCCGCGCTGTGCAGCCGGCAGCTCCGCTCGTCGAGCCGCTCCAGGTCCCCGGGGCTCTCCCCGAGGCGCCCGGCCACGTCCTCCAGCGGCGCGTGGAGCGTCGCCACCGCCCGGTAGCTGGGGGCGAGTTTGCTGAGCTTGTCCGCCGTGTACGCCGCCGCGTCCTCCGCGGGCAGCTCACGCGGCTCGGTGCGGACCCCGGTGGGCTGCGGATCCCGGATCCGGTCCACCCGGAACAGCCGCCAGTCCTCCCGGTCGTTGTCGTAGGCGACCAGGTACCAGCGCCGTCCGGCGGCGACGAGGCGGTGCGGCTCCACCCGGCGCCGGCTCTCCGCGCCGTTGCCCGCCCGGTAGCCGAAGCGCAGCCGCTCCCGGTTGGTGACGGCCGCGGCCAGGACGGTCAGCCGCTCGGGATCGATCGTCGGCCCGTAGCCGAAGCCGGACAGCGGGACGGTGGCGGCGTTCAGGGAGCCCACCCGGTAGCGCAGCCGGGACGGCAGGACCTGTTCGATCTTGGTGAGGGCGCGGACGGCGGCCTCCTCAATGCCGTCCACGGCGTGCCCGGCGGCGGCGCGCAGGCCGACGGAGATGGCCACCGCCTCCTCGTCGTCGAGCAGCAGCGGCGGCATGGCGGTGCCCGCGACCAGGCGGTATCCGCCCACCGACCCTCTCGTCGCCTGGACCGGATAACCGAGCTCCCGCAGGCGGTCGATGTCCCGGCGAATGGTGCGCGGGCTGACCACCAGGCGCTCGGCGAGTTCGCTGCCGGGCCACTCGCGCGGGGTCTGGAGCAGGGAGAGCAGACGGAGCAGACGTGCCGGAGTGTCGGTCATGAGGGCAGCCTGCCACGCATAGCGGACAGCTTCCGTCCTGTTTCCCGACGGTCCGCTGCCCGTCAGGTCTGCTCCCGGGGCACCCCGCTCCCCGGGAGCCGGGCGGCCCGGGGCGGCACCCCGTACTCCGGCAGCCCTGGAGGAGCCGTGCCGCGGGCCGCACCGGACGAGCCGGACGCACCAGACGGGCCGCGGGCTCAGGCCGTGCCGGGCAGCGGGGTGACGGGGGACGGCAGGGCCGCCCGGGGCTGGCTCATGGAGCCGGCGGAGCCGCCGTACAGATACCGCTGGAGGGCCGACTGGAGCCGCTCGACATCCGGGTACGGCCGCACGACGAGCCGCAGGAACTGGCTGCTGCTGCCCAGCTTGTTGCCGCACTCGCGCACGAACAGGTTGTGCTCGTTCAGCAGGTAGTCGCGCAGCTGGACACCGTCCACCCCGTCGGGCAGCTTGACCAGCAGGAAGTTGCCCTGGGAGAGGAAGACCACCAGGCCCGGCAGCCCGGCGAGGGCGAGGGACATGTTGGCGCGGTCGCGGGAGAGCAGGGCCAGGCTCTGCCGGTACTCGGCACCGTACTCCTTGAGCATGAAGACCACGGTCTCGGCGAAGGAGTTGAGGTTCCACTTCGGCAGGGCGTCACGGACCTTGGCCGCGAGGGCGGGATTGGCCACGAGGTAGCCGAATCTGATGCCGTGCAGACCGAAGTTCTTGCCCAGGCTCTTCAGGACGACCACATTCGGGCGGATCGCGGCCTCGTCGGCCACGGAGGCGGAGCGTTCGGCGTCGACGAAGTCGATGAACGACTCGTCGACGATCACCAGGTCCAGGTCCACGAGTTCATCGAGGAACCACAGGATCTGCTGGCGTCTCAGATAGCCCCCGTCGGGGTTGTTGGGGTTGCAGACCACGGCCACCCGGGAGCCGCGCCGCCGGATGAACTCGGCGTACTCCTGGAGGTCGAGGGCGAAGTCCTGCTCCTCGCGGAGCGGGAACATGTCCACGCGCTTCCCGGTCTCCAGCGGCTGGTCGGTCCAGCGTCCGAAGGTGGGGATCGGGATCGCCAGACTCTCCTTCACCAGGAGGTGGTCGATCCAGGTGATCAGCTCCGTGGAGCCGTTGCCCATGGCGACGGTCTGCGGGTTGAGACCGAGCACCCCGCAGAGTTCGGCCGTGATCGTCCCCGCGTCGCTCGGGTAGTACTTCAGGATCGACTCCAGCGCCCCCTGGAGCCGTCCGAACATGTCCGGCGTGGGGAAGTAGGGGTTGCAGGGGATGCAGAAGTCGATCCGCTCTTCCGCCTCCGGCTGCTGGTAGGCGTACGGCGTGGAGAGCTCGGTCCGTTCGGGACGTTCCTGGGCGACGTCCGGCGCCAGGCGGTTGAGCATGGCCCAGGAGGGACTGTGCGCCGTGCTGCGCAGTGCCGCATCGATGGGTTGGGACACGGCTGAACTCCTTCCGGAGCGGCCGCGCGGCATCCGCGGGCCCGCCTCCGAGCTACCGGTGGGGGATGGTTCGTGAAGCAGTGGGCCGGGGACGGGCCCTGCCGCGCCCTGCGTGCCCTCAGAACGGCCGTCGTCGGACGACGGCGAAGACGACCGCCGCGGCGACGGCCAGGACCGCCCCGGCCACACCGGCCATCAGCGGGGAAACGGGCGTGGAGCTCGAATCGGCGGCCGCGGGCTGCGCGGGGGCGGACTCCTGCCGGTCCGCGGCCTGCCGGGAGTCCGCTCCGCTCCCGGTACTCGCCGCGGCCCGGGAGCTCCGTCCGCCCCGGGCGTCCTCGGCGGGCCGGGAATCAGCCGCGCCCGGAGAGCCCTCGTCCGCACCCGCGGCCTCGCGGCCCGTCCCGGCGCCTGCGGCCCCGGCGCCACCCTTGAGGACGACATCGGAGCAGGAGTAGTAGGTGTCCGGGGTGTCGGTGTTCCGCCAGACGGTGTACAGGACATGACGACCCGTCGTCGATGCGGGCAGCTTGCCCCTCAGGTGGTACGCATCACCGTCGAGCTGTGGGTCCCGCGAGGTCAGAAAGGGCTTCCGCTCCAGGTCGTCCCAGGTCAGGGGCGTGGACGGGTCGTAGCCGTCCTTGGTGAGGTAGAGGCTGAAGCTCCCCTGGTGCGGGATGGTGGACCGGTAGGTGAGCGTGAAGTCGTCGCCCGCCTTCAGCGTCGTGGCGGGCCAGTCGCTCCGGGCGATGTCCAGGCCCCGGTAGCCGTCGAGCCCGGCGCTGCACAACGCGCCGTCGGGAATCCTCTGCCGGTCCCGGCCGCGGACGTCGGCCACCCGCAGGTTGTCCCAGTCCTCGAACAGCCGGCCACCGTTGGCCTTCACGGCCGCCGCGCAGGCGGCGGAACGCGCGGCTTCCTCCCCCACCGGACTGCACGCGGCCGCCCGGCTGACCGGATCGGTCGGCGCGCCGTGCGCCGCCGCCGGCCCCGCGGTCACGGCCGTCATCAGGAGCGGAACGCCGCCGACCAGGGCAGCCACAGCGGCATTGCGGTGCACAGTCATCCGCGGGAGACCTCCTTCACCGGTCCGGCGGCAGGTCCGCCTGCGGTGTTATACGGGCCGGTCCCGCTGCGCGTTCACCCGCGCCGGGATGGATGATCAGCGAGCGGCGGAAGCCGCTCCCGCGGCCCCGGCCCCCCGTCGACGGTCCCGTGGAGGCCATGTGCGCAGGCGTCGGACGGACGCGGCGAGGCGCGTCGATAGGGGTGGAGAGGCGAGAGGGGGCGGGGAGGCCCGACCCTCGCCGACAAGGGGCGGCCGGAGAGCGGACCCGCGCAACGCCACAGCAGGGGCGTCCGCGCATGGGTCACCGCACGCCGCGACACCACGGGCCGTCGGAGGCCCCGTGGACGTTCAGCGCCCGGCGCCCCCGGCGCCGAAGCCGGTCTGCTCGGCCCACAGGTGGGTGCAGTTGGGGCACTGCAGGTGGACCAGACTCCCGGAGTTCGCGAGCAGGTAGCGCCAGTGGTCGCGGCAGGTGCGTCCGGCGCGGCAGACACCGCAGTCCCGGTCGTCCCGGCAACGGGGACAGCTCACCCAGGCCCGGCGCCCGATGTCGGCACTGGGATCAAGGGGCAGCACGGCCGTCACCGTCCCGGGGCGGGAGGACACCGGCCTCCACGAGCCTGCGGTAGGTCTCCTCCTGCTGCGCGTCCAGGCCGGAGTACAGCAGCCGGTAGGCGTCCTCCTCGGCCTGCAGCGCCGCTGCCGGATCCCAGTCGTCCCCGAGCGCGGCGACGACCTCCGCCCGGCGGCGTGCCTCTTCGAGGGTGAGGTCGAGCTCGAAGACATGGTGCTCTGCGGTGCTGCGGTCGCTCATGGTGCGCTTCCTGGTCGGCTCACGGACGCGTCCGAGTTGTGTATCAAAGGCGGCCGGACCGAGGAAGCGTCAGCCCGAAGGCGACCATGACAGGGAGATACCGAGCAGTCCACCCACCGCAGTCATTAACGGAAATAAAGGAAATAAAGCGCAGCATTTTGAGAACTATGCCCGTTATGCACGCTTAGTGCCATGTGATGCACTTCACCCCGGTCCGGGCTGCCCGACACCGGTCGACGCCGTTCCGCCCCGTACAGCGGCGCCGTACGGGGCGGTATCCCTCCGGCCTGCCCCCGCGCAGCGGGGGCCCGGGCCGCACCCGGCGGGCCGGCCGGTCCGGGCGTCCGGGCGGTGCTCCGCCTCCGGCCGGAGACGGCGGCGGAGCCCGGTGTCAGCCGCAGCGGCGGCCGGTGTTGATGCAGGAGACGGCCTGACGCATCAGGCGGCCCGACATCACATTGATGAAGTCCCCGTGGTCCGTCACCGGCTGGTGCAGCTGCTCGGGGAAGCTGTCCACGGCGAAGACCGAGCCCGGCTTCACGTTGTACGTGATGCGCTGCACCAGCTGCGGAATGGCCCGGAAGCCGGCCTGGCAGGAACCGTCGGAGCGCGCGAAGGCCACATGCGTGCGGTGGTTGGCGCTGTCGATGTTGCGACCGTCCCAGCAGCTCTGGAAGTTAAAGGTCCGCACCACCTTGCTGCCCGAGGGGCAGAGCGGGTACTTGTTCTTGAGCTGGCGGTTCTCGAAGCCGGTGCAGCTCCAGGAGGCGTTGGCGTTGGCCGGGCCGTTGGTGAAGGCCTTGGCGTCACCGGTGATGATGCGCAGGAAGCGGGGCATGGCCGCGACCTTGGCGGTGGGGTTCCCCTTGAACGTCAGCTTCACCGAGGCCGGCTGCAGGATCTTGCCCACGTTGCCGTCCTGCCCGCCGCCCGGGGCGTTCGCGTCGGCTTCCCGTTGGCCGTCGCGCAGCCGCAGCACGGGCCAGTAGTGGGTGGAGCGGTCCCCGTTGCTGCACGTGGTGCCGGCCGCGGCCAGGCCCTCGTTGCTGGAGAAGGCATCGGTGTCCAGGTTGCCGACGTAGTCGTGCATGTGATGGGCACCGTTGCTCACACCGGGCGCGACGATGACGTTGTCCGGGTTGAAGTGCTTGTTCTCGTTGCGTCCGCAGCGTGAACGGAACGTGCCCACCGAGGCGTTCCCGCCGGCCCGGGGCTTCGCCACGTTCGGGCGCACCGAGCGGATGTCGACGAAGTCGGAGCGGCGCGGGCCCGCGGCCTGTGCCTGCCCCTGCTGCGGCGCCTGTGTCTGGCCCTGCTGCGGCGCCTGCGTCTGACCCTGCGCCGGGTTCTGTGCCGCGCCGTCCCCGGCCTGCGCGGCAGTGCTCTCCTGCTTGACCGTGCACTTCACCATGGAGTTCAGCCAGTCGGGCCGCTTCCCCACGCGGTCGACCTCGGCGACGATCCGGTCCATGGTGGTGCGCCGCTGGTCCGTCAGCGGCCGCAGCACGGAGTCGTCCACCTTCTGCTGTCCGGCCTTCGCCCCCCACGAGGCCCAGCGCTTGTAGGCGTTCGCCACCTGGGTGTCCAGCTGCGCGAGCTGGGCGTCCACCACGGGACGGGCCCGCTCGGGCACCTGCGAGAGCCGCTCCGCCACATCAGGGCAGTCGATGGTGGCCAGCCGCTGGGCGGCCTGTGCCGACGGAGCGGCGTTCGCTCCGGATCCGGCGGAGGCATTGCTGGTCACCAGGAAGATGCCCCCTCCCCCCAGTGCCAGCGCGGTCACCGCGGCGACCGTCGTGCCGATGACACGAGAACGTCTGTGGCCCTTGTTCTTCACGGGGCCCCTTTCCGATGGTCGTTCCTCGCCGCGGGCAGGCCCCCGATAGGCGCCCCGGCCGGATACGCAAAGGGCCCTCCGTCCGGTCCCACACGCCCGGCCTGCGAGAACGGGCTGTGCGTCATCGCGGGCGGAACGCGTTTCACCCGGAAGGAAGGCTCAACGCACAGGGGGATACGGACGGCGGCAGGGGTGTGTTCAACGGCGCCGGAAAGAATTTCGAGAAGATTTCACGGAGTTGCGGCAGACACGTCGAACCCGGTCGGTGAAGGGCCGTCGCCGCCTCCCGGGGCCTCCGCCGGACAGAGGCGATCGGCGGCGCGCCCGCGGACCTCCCCGAGCGGTGCCCGGCGGGCCTACTCGGCGCTCTGCCGGTGGCGCTTGCCGCCCGTCCGGAACGCGTGGATGACGTGCCCCTGCTCCTGGGCCACCTGCATCGCGGACTCCCAGGACAGCGCCCGGCCGCCGACGGCGAACAGCGGCCCCTCCTCCCGGTCTCCGATGAGCTCGCCGAGCAGCCCGGCGGCACGCTCGCTGAAGTCGACCTCACCGGCCGGCTGGTTCCCGCGCGAGGAGGTGGTCACTTCGCGCTCCGTGAGGTGGACGTCCCGGACGTCGAGGGCGAGCAGATCGAGGACCCGCAGATCGCCCTCCCACAGGAGCAGCCACAGGGCACGGTGCACCGTGGCGATGGAGTCGTCGGCAAGAAGTGTTTCCAGCCGTTCGAGGGTGATTGTTTCGGCCATCAGCGTCATGCCGGAGCAGTATGCCGTCGAGTCCTGGGCCAGGCATAGGGCTGGACGTGAACGGTGGCCGACGTCTCGGTGCGGTAGTGGCGGCACCTCTGCTCCGGACCGGTCCGGGGGAATGCAGGGCACCGGGCACGGGACGGATCACGGACAGCCGTCGCCGCCCGTGATCCGTTCGGTGGTCCCTCCCGGGGATGTCCGTTCGGGTCCTGGCGGCTCACGCACCCACCGGACCCGAACGCACGGGCCTACCGGTTCCGTTCACCCTCCGGGGCCCGGGTCACCCGGAACTCCCGGATGCCGGGATGCTGCTTCGGGCTCGCGCCGCGCACCTCGATACGGGTGTAGCGGGCCACGGCCGGCTTCGCGAGGTCGCCCGGCTTCCCGTCGGCGAAGGCGACCGGGCGCCAGTGCCGTCCGTCCAGCGAGGTCAGCACCCGGTGGGACGCAGGGGCACGGCCCGCCCAATCGGCGGAGATCCGGGAGATCCGGGCCGGCCGGCCGAGGTCGGTGGTCAGCGCGCCGCGCGCGCCGTTCGCCACCCAGGCGGTGGCCGCGTTGCCGTCCACCGCGGCGTTGGCGTACTGCCCCGGCTCCTCGGAGCCGGACTTCGCCGTCCGGCAGCGTGCCAGATTGTCCGTCGGGGTCAGATCGGGCCGCCGGGTCTTCAGGACCGCCGGCGCCCCGGCACTCACCACCTGCGGACCCTGCCGCGTCTCCACGGTGAACGGCTCACCGCGGGTCAGCCGGACGGTCGTGTGCTCCGGGCCGATGGCCACGTCATAGGTACGGCCCTGCCAGCGCAGCCCCCGCAGGGTCACGCCGTCCGACAGCTGCGGCGGGAGCGTCGGATCCAGGTGCACCCGGTCGGCACGCCAGCGCAGCCCCGCCAGGCCTCCGGTGAAGGTCTGCAGGAAGCCTCCCTTGCCGGTCAGGAAGTCCTGGGCGGGCGAGCCCGCGAGCGGGTCCTCGGCGCCGGCCTTCTCCCCGCGCGCCTCGGAGAACAGGGAGAACGGGCCACGGACGAAGGGCTTGATGGAGCGCTTCAGATAGGTGTGGACCGAACATCCGGGCTCACCGATGGCCGCCGCGTCGATCGCGTGCACGGAGTCGGTCATGGCGGGACCGTCGGGGTCGGTGTGCGCGGCGTAGTAGTCGAGCGTGCGGGAGGCCGCGCCCCGGGGCATCGGCCACTCGAGCGGGTACATCAGCAGCACGGTGTCGGCCTGCTTGATCTTCGAGCCCTGGTATCCCGCGTACTGCCGGAAGATCTTGCGGTCCTTGTCGTACGGGATGCGCAGGCCGTCGGCAAAGGCGGACCACTCGCGCGGCGCGGACCGGCCCAGCAGCCGGGCGGCCTTGCCGGCGTTCCGCAGCGCGGTGGCCGCGCCGGCGTTGGTGAACACCCCGTCGTCGACACCGTTGCTGTACTCGTCCGGCCCGGCGACGTTCTTCAGGGAGTAGCTGCCGTCACCGTTCCTGCTCGCCCGGCCCGCCCAGAAGTCGGCGATGCCCTTGAGCATCGGCCAGCCACGGGTGCGCAGCCAGTCCCGGTCGCCGGTCTGCAGGTAGTACTGCCAGACGGCGAGGGCGATGTCGCTCTGCAGATGGATCTGCGTGCGGCAGTGCGGCGGGTCGACGCTGTGGCACTCCGACGCCAGGTCGCCCTTGCTGCCACTGGTCCAGGCGTAGAACAGCCCCTGCTGACCGAGCTTCCGGGCGTTGGCGCGGGCGCCCGGCATGGTCCGGTAGCGGTACTCCAGGACCGACTCGGCCAGTTTCGGATGGGATGCCAGCAAGCTGGGGAACATCCAGGTCTCGGCGTCCCAGAACTTCAGCCCGGCGTAGTTGTCGCTGGTCAGCCCGGTGGGGCCGATGCTGTTCGGCGAGCCGCGGCGGACGCTGGACAGCAGTCCGTACTGGCTCGCCCGCAGCCAGCGCTGGAGTTGGGGGCGGCCGGGCACCTCGATGTCGCTGCGCCACAGCGCGCGCCAGGCCGTGCTGTGGTCGGCGAAGAGCTGCCGCCAGCCCCGGCCGGCGGCGCGGTGCGAGGCCCGCGCCGCGTCCTTCCCGGGCGCCCGGGAGGTCAGTTCGGTGTCGACGCCGACGTACTTGGTGAACTCGTAGCTGCGTCCGGCGCGGAACCGGAAGTCCAGGGACTGGCGGGCGGTGAGCCCCTTGCCGGCGCGGGTGCGGTCGTGGACCCGTACTCCCGGGCCGTGGCGCAGCGTGGAGACGAGCGCACCGTCGACGCGGGTGCCGTCGGTCCGGAAGCCGACACCGACCGGTCCCCGGCCGTCCCGCCCGTCGCCGACCGGGCCGGCGGTCGCGGACATCCGCCGCGCCCCGCGCCCGTCGAGCACATCCGTGACGGTGGCGTCGCCCTTCCAGTGCGGGGTGACCCGCAGCCGTACCGCACCGACATGGGCGTTGCGCCGGTCGGCGACGACGTCCTGCACCAGGTCCATGGCACGGCCGTCCCGGGTGGTCCAGGTCAGCGAGGTGCGGACGAGACCGCAGCGGAGGAACACGGTCTGCCGGTAGTGCGAGATCCGGTCGGCCGGTGTTGAGGAGTTGAAGGTATCCCCTCCGGCCGAGACCGTCATCCCGGACCAGGTCGGAAGCGCCGCGACGGCCTGCCGGTTCTCCGCGGTCTTCTTGTTGTGGGCGTAGAGCCCCGCGACGAAGGCCCCGTCGTAGCGCGGGGTGAACAGCGGCCAGCCGGTCTTCTCGCCGGTGCCCGCGTAGCCGGTGCCGGCAGGCGGCAGACTCTGCCCGAGATAGCCGTTGCCCACGTAGGCGTGGTGCCCCCGGCGCGGATCGAACCGCGAGGAGGTGAGCGACCAGCCCGGCTCCCGCCCTGCTGCGTCGGCGGCCCCGGCGGACGCGGAACCGCCCGCGGAACCGGCCCGGCCGGCGCCGGTCCGCGCGGCGGCGCCGGAAGCGGATCCCGGTCCGGCGGCACAGGATCGCCCGCCGTTCCGCGACGGGGCGGGGCGGTCGGTCACGGCGGCGGAGACGGGCTGTACCGCGCCGAGCAGACCGCAGGTGACGAGGAGGACGGTGGGCCGGACGAAGCGGCGGGGTCCTGCGGCGCGGTCGTCCCGCCCTGGTGGCTGCATCGATCGATCTCCGTTCCGGCGCGCCGGTCGTCGGGCCATGTCCAAAGGTTCAGCGACGATAAAAGAGCTGAACGGAGAGGGTCAACAGATGTAAATCCACCTTCACAAGTTGAACGACATTCATGGTGCTTGGGCACGGCCGTCGGCATCGGCGGGTGTGCCGGCGGGCCCGGCGGGTGTGCCGGCGGACTCGGGTGATCGAGGACGGAGACCGTCCGAGAACGGCTCGATCCGGCGGTGAACCGGCCGGTTCGGGAGGGCGTCGCGCGGCAGAATCAGGGGCAGAGAAGCGAAGGCGCCACTCGACCCGAGAGGATTCCCGTGAGTCTGTACGACATTCCGCTGCGCACCCTGGCCGGCGACCCCGTCTCCCTCGCCGATCACAAGGGGGACGTACTGCTCATCGTCAATGTGGCCTCGCAGTGCGGCCTGACCCCGCAGTACGAGGGGCTGGAGCAGTTGCAGCAGCGCTACGCCGGCCGCGGGTTCACGGTGCTGGGGTTCCCCTGCAACCAGTTCGCCGGCCAGGAGCCCGGCACCGCCGAGGAGATCCGCACCTTCTGCTCGACCACCTACGGCACGAGCTTCCCGCTGTTCGAGAAGACCGAGGTCAACGGCGAGAACCGGCACCCGCTCTACGCGGAGCTGACCCGCGCCGAGGACGCCTCCGGCGAGGCCGGGGACATCCAGTGGAACTTCGAGAAGTTCCTCGTCTCTCCGGCGGGTTCGGTCGTGGGGCGGTTCCGTCCGCGGACCGAGCCCGGCTCCGACGAGCTCGTGGAGTCGATCGAGGCCCATCTCCCCCGCTGACCGCATCCGCTGAACCGGCGGCGCCGAAGCGGCTGACGTCCGGCGGGAGCGCCACTCGCCGGATCCGGCGCGACGACCGGACACCCGGAACCGGCCGGGGCACCCGGGCGGATGACCCGCCCCGGACGCACCGAGCCTCGGGCACCCGCAGAAGGTGCCCGAGGCTTCAGTGTGGGGAAGGGAGGCCGGAACCGGCCGCCCCGCTACGGCTGTTCGACGCCGGCCTCGGCACCGCCGTCCGCGGCCGCACCGCCGTCGGCAGCCGCACCGCCCGCGGCGGCACCGGCATCGCCACCGGCAGCGCCCTCCTCGGCACCGCCCCCGGCGCCGCCCTCCTCCGCGCCACCGGCGGCACCGGCACCCGCGTCGGCGCCACCCGCACCGGCGGCACCGTCATCGGCACCGCCCGCGCCGGCACCGCCGTCGGCCGCACCGCCGCCGCCCGCGCCGATCTCGGCACCGGTGGCCTTGAGCGCGTCGGTGACCGGCATGAAGAAGGTCTCGCCGCCCTGGGTGCAGTCGCCGCTGCCGCCGGAGGTCAGACCCACCGCGGAGTCCTTGGAGAACATCGAGCCGCCACTGTCGCCCGGCTCGGCGCAGACATCGGTCTGGATCAGGCCGTTGACGATGTCGCCGTTGCCGTAGTTCACGGTGGCGTCGAGGCCGGTGACCGTGCCGTCGCTGGTGCCGGTGGTGCTGCCGCTCCGGGTCACCTTCATGCCGACACTCGCCTCGGCGGCCTTGGTGATCTCCTGCTTGCTGCCGTTCTGCAGGTCGACGGAGCTCTCCGGCTTGGCATTCGCGTCGTCGTACTTCACCAGGGCGAAGTCGTTCTCCGGGAACTTCGAGTCCGCGACCGTTCCGAGGGCCTGCTGTCCGCCCTGGTCGGAGGTCCACTTCTCCGACTCGTTGCCGCAGTGGCCCGCGGTGAGGAACGCGGGCGCGCCCTGCACCTCGACGTTGAAGCCGAGGGAGCACCGGGAGCCGCCGCCGAAGATCGCGTCACCGCCCTGGAGCCCCTCACCGGCCGCCGCGCCGCCGGCGTCACCACCGGCACCGCCCGCACCGGCATCGCCTGCGCCACCGGCGCCCGCGTCACCGGCACCCCCGGCACCCGCATCGCCCGCGCCACCGGCACCGGCACCGGCACCGGCGTCACCGGCACCGCCCGCACCCGCGTCGCCGGCCCCACCGGCACCGGCGTCACCCGCACCCGCGTCACCCGCGCCACCGGCGGCGGCACCGGGGTCGGCCGCCCCGCCCGCCCCGCCGGCCGCCGCGGGGTCCTCACCCTCGAACTTCTTGAACTCCCCGGCGGAGCGCTTGACGCTCACCATGCCGCCCATGCCGTCCACGGCCTGGTTGAGGGTGGCCATCTTCGCGCCGGTGACCGTCCGGTCGGCGATGACCGAGACCTTGTTGGTCTTCGGATCGATCGACCACGCGGTGCCGGGCACCGAAGCCTTGTCACCGAGGGTCCGGGTGGCGGCCTTCAGCTCCGATGTGCTGTTCTCCACGATCTTCGCCACGGCGCCCTTGGCGCGCACGCTCTCCGCGGACTCCTCGTCCAGCACGTTCATCACGAGCCGCTCGGACTTGGCGTCGAAGTACCAGCCCGCCGCGTCCTTGCCGAGGTCCGAGGCGAGCGTGGTGCCGAGCTCCGCGGCCGCCGGGCCCGCGAAGGTCCGCGGGGTCGCGCTCTTGTCCTGGCTCGCGTTGGCGTTGGGGAGCAGGATGGCAGCTGCTGCGACGGCGACCGCGCCTGCCCCGACCATGGCGCCAGTCCGCTTGCTTACACGTCGGTGGTTCAACTCACTGACCTCCAGTGGGGGCGGGCCGTCTTACGGGGACGCGGCCCGGCTCGTGCGAGAACTGGTGCGCGAGACCGCTGAACTGGTCGTGCCGGGAGGGGACGTGTGTCGTGCTTCCCCGGCGGCCCAGCGTCTCGTGCCCCCACCCATACGGGCGCCGACCGCCAACTCGCTCAATGGGAACCGATATTCGTTCTTCGGCCCGCAGTACGGTCCGGCACCGGTAAGGTCCGCAGGTTGCCGTGCCGTTCCGGATCGCCTCGCCCGGGAGCAGCGGATCCGGCGCCCACCGTGCGGACGCCGGGGGCGGGATGACACCGGGCCGGCCAGGGGTTTCGGCGCAGCAATCGGCGTCGGACGGACCGCCCACGGCGCGAACGGAAAAGGGCCCCGGCCGGGACGGGGGGACCCGGCCGGGGCCGTACCGGATGCCGAGGGGCCCTCGCCTCCCCGGGATCTCGCGCCGCCCAGGGCGTCACCGGATGTACCCACGAGGAGGGGTGCGCCGCACTCATGCGGCCTCACCCACGACAACCAGCGATATTTAACGCTGAACTGCCCCTGGGGTGGGAGGTCCGGGCGCGGTCAGGCGTCCTTGTACTGCTTGAGCTTCCGCCAGATCGCCGCCAGCGCCTGAAGGTCCTGCTCGCTGAGCACATCGGTGAAGACGGGACCCAGGCAGTCGCGGCGCGTGGCGTCGGCCCGCTCGAAGAGCAGGCGCCCCTCCTCCGTGAGAGCGACCTCGACCGACCGGGCGTCACGGGCCGACGGAGTGCGCCGGACCAGCCCGCGCTCCTGGAGCGCGTCGAGGACCCGGGAGACCTGGCTGCGGCTGAGCATCGTGCTGTTGCCCAGCGCCGAGGCGGAAACCGGAGCACCCTGGGAGGAGAGCCACAGCATCACCTCGAACCAGGACACGGGGAGATCATGGGCTTTCATCAGGGCGCGGTCGACCCGTTCGGTGAGCACCGTCCCGGCCCACACCAGGCCGTAGAAGGCGCGGTCGGCCGGGGGCATCTCCGCCTGCGTGAGCTTGTTGGTCGCCATGCGGCGATTCTAGCGGTTGCGTGTACGCACACATAAAAGTAATGTGTGTGTGCACGCACAGAGTGCACCCCGGCGACGCGCCCCGCTGCCCGCCCCCCTCCCCAGAAAGGCCCCGCCATGTCCTCTCAGGTTGTTCTGATCACCGGCACCTCCTCCGGCATCGGCCTCGCAGCCGCCGTCGCCGCCGCACAGTCCGGCCGGCGCACCGTGGCGACGCTCCGCGACCCCGCCCGCGCCGATGCCCTGCGGAAGGCCGCCGACGCGGCCGGGGCCGAGCTCGACATCCGCCGGCTCGACGTCACCGACCCCGCCTCCGTCACCGCCGCCATCGACGGCGTCATCGCGGACTACGGCCGTCTGGACGCTCTCGTCAACAACGCCGGCGCCGGCCACGTCGGGACCCTTGAGAACGAGACGGTCGAGGACGTGCGCCGGGTGATGGAGGTCAACTTCTTCGGCGTCGTCCAGACCTCGAAGGCGGCGCTGCCGCATCTGCGCGCCACGGGCGGCCGTCTGATCACGGTCTCCAGCGTCGGCGGGGTCGTCGGCCAGCCCTTCAACGAGGCCTACTGCGCCGCCAAGTTCGCGGTCGAGGGCTTCATGGAGAGCCTCGCCCCGGTCGCCGCCACGACCGGGGTGACCGTGTCGGTCGTCGAACCGGGCGCCGTGGCCACCGAGTTCGTGAACAACATCGGCTTCGACATCGAGCAGGCGGTGGCCGCTGCCGGGCCGTACGGGGATGCGCTGCGCGCCTACATCGCCCGCACCGTGGAGCAGTTCTCCAGCTCGTCCGCCCAGACTCCCGCCGAAGCGGCGGCAGCGGTCATGCTGGCGCTCGACGCGGAGCAGCCCGCGTTCCGCATCCAGACCTCCGACTGGGCCCGGACGTTCACCGGGACCAAGCTGGCCGATGTCGACGGCTCGGCGGTCCAGGGAATGACCGGCGGCTGGGTGCGCTGACCTCCGGACTGGTGTGACCGGCCGCTGTCCGCCGGCTTCCCGGACCATCCGGCCTCCGCCCCACCGCCGCAGGGCGGACCCGCATCGAGCGTGCCTGGTCCGGCGGGCGGTTTCAGTCGCAGTCGAGCGGGAGCGGCATCGACGCGCCCACGGCCCCGTCGTTGAGACAGAGACCGTAGCCCTCCTCCGTCAGGTCGTCGATGATGCCGGGCAGTGCGTCCGGGAAGTGGTAGTCGAGGTGGCCGAGGACGACCCCGCCGTGCTTGTCCGCAGGGGAGGCGTCCCGCACGATCGAGCGGATGCCGGTCACACTCCGGTAGTCGTCGCCGGTCCGCTCCCAGTCGAGGGTGTCGACCGTCCAGGTGCACATCCGGTACCCGAGGGTCTCGGCGATCGACTCCTCCCGCGCCCCGAAGTCCCCGTAGGGGGGCCGCAGGACATTGCTGCGCAGCCCGTTCTCGATCTCGTAGGCCACCTCGTCGTCCGAGAGGCCGGTCAGCTGCCGGTGCGCGTACGAGTGGTTGGCCACCCAGTGGCCCTGCTCCCGCAGGGTGGTGACGATGTCGGGGTAGTCCCGGGCGAATTCATTGACCAGGAAGAACGCCGCCCGCACCCCGCGGTCGCGCAGATAGGTGCCGACGCGGGTGGCCCGGTAGGGGTCGCTGTAGGACCAGTCGTCGAGGGTCAGCAGGACGCGGCCGGAGGTGTTCCCGCAGCGCGTGATGTCGTAACCGGCGGCCGAGGACGAGGATATGCCGCCTGCCGAGGAAGGGGCCGCCGCTCGCACCGACGACAGTGCGGCCCGTTCCGACAACGACGGCGCGGCGGCGGTCCGCAAGGGCGGTGCGGCGGCTGCCGAGGTGGCCGTGATCTGGCCCAGTGCCAGCGCGAGCGCGAGCAGTCCGGCTGTCCGTATCATCACGTCGGCTCCCCATGCTCCGGTCCGAGGGCCCCGGGAGCGAACGTAGAGTCGCCCCTTCCGCCCGGCATGCCGGGCGGGCCATCGGAGTGACGGCCGCCGGGGGCGTGCGGGTGCCTCGCCCTGTCTCCCGGCCACGCGGGCCGCGGGCCGGCCCCTCCATCGGCCCAGCACAGCGCGCGCCGTGCCGTCCCCTCGACAAGACTGCTGTGCATGGCAGAGCGAGAGAAGCGCACGCGAGCCGCGACGGTCGCTGCGCAGAAGCGGGGAGTGCGCGGACCGGAGGAAGCGGCCACCCGGGCCGGCCAACGGCTCGCCGGTCTGATCTGCCATCCCACGGAGAGTGTCTCCGCCGTGCGCCGGACCGATGAGGGCTGGCTCGTCAGCGTGGACGTCCTGGAGGTGCCCCGCATCCCCGACACCACCAGTCTGCTCGCCACCTACGAGGTCGAGCTCGACCGGGACGGTGAACTGCTCCAGTACCGCAGGGTCCGGCGCTACCGACGCGGCGCGTCCGACGACTGAACCCACGTGCTCCGCCCGTGAGAGGACTCCCCCGCCATGCAGACGACCACCACCTACACCGATGAGGTGGTCTGCGTTCCCCGCGCAGGCACCCTCTACGACGTCCTGGAACTCATACTCGACCGCGGCATGGTGATCGACGTCTTCCTCCGGGTCTCCCTGGTGGGCATCGAGATCCTCAAGGTCGACGTCCGCATCGTCGTCGCCAGTGTCGACACCTATCTGCGGTTCGCCGAGGCCTGCAACCGCCTCGATCTGGAGCACGACTCCGGCAGCAGGACCGTCCCCGAGTTGTTCGGCGCCGGCGGCGGTGGTGGCGGCATGGCAGCCAGCATCGGCAAGAAGACCGCCAAGAAGGCGGCGAAATCCGTCGGAGAGAAGGTCCGGACAGCCGTCGGCTCCGGCAAGGACGAGGACGAGGACGGCAACGGCGAGGAGAGGGAAGCCAGGCCACGGCGCCGCAGCAGCACGGCGACCCGCACCCGGCGCCGCTCCGAGGAGGAGTAGTGACCCATGGCCGCACACGGCCTGTACGTCTACGGCATCACCCGGTCCGGCCACCCGCTGCCCGGTCGGCAGTCCGGCGTGGGCGGATCCGGCGCTCCGGTGCGGCTGCTCCCCGCGGGCCGGCTGACCGCCGTCGTCAGTGACGCCCCTGCGGGGCTGCGGGCGAGGCGGCGCGACCTGACCGCGCACCAGGACCTGCTGCTGGCGCTGGCGGAGGCCGGTCCCGTCCTGCCGATGCGCTTCGGCATGATCGCGCCGGACGAGGCGTC
The DNA here is from genome assembly GCF_042891165.1 of Streptomyces sp. NPDC001922. Classification (NCBI taxonomy): domain Bacteria; kingdom Bacillati; phylum Actinomycetota; class Actinomycetes; order Kitasatosporales; family Streptomycetaceae; genus Streptomyces; species Streptomyces sp. NPDC001922. The sequence goes on from NZ_JBIASV010000003.1 coordinate 233,635, forward strand.
GGTGCTCCGGCAACTGGCCTCGGAGGAGCGGATCCATCTGGCGGCGCTGGAGCTCCTCGACGGGCGGCTCGAAATGAACCTCAAGGCGTTTCCGGTGGAGCACTCCCTGGCAGCGCTGATCCGCGAGGACCCGCAGGTCCGGCGGCTGCGCGAGCAGGCCCGGCGGCACCCGGGCTACGAGGCCGACCTCCGGCTGGGCGAGGCCGTGGCGGCCGGGCTGACCCGCCGGGCGGCCGAGGCCGCGGCGCGGATCCTGGACGAGCTGCGGGCGGTCGCCGGTACCTGGACCCGAGGCCCCGAGGTCACCGGGTGTGTGCTCAACGCGTCGTTCCTGGTCCCCCGGTCGGACACCGGCCGGTTCCACGACGTGGTGAACCGCGGTACGGCCGCCCTGCGGGACCGCGTCGAGCTCCGTGTCACCGGTCCGCTGCCCTGCTACAGCTTCGTCGACTGCGACCCCCGTCCACAGCCCCGTCCCGTACCGGCCGGAGCCTGAGATGGGCCTCTTCACCGAACTGCTCCTGCTGCCGCTGGCCCCCGTGCGGGGCGTGATGTGGGTGACGGAGCGGATGGCTGAAGCCGCCGATGAAGAACTGCGGGACCCCGGGGTCGTCCGAGCACGGCTCGTGGCCCTGAACGAGGCGCTGGAAGCCGGAGAGATCGGCATCGAGGAGTTCGAACGCGAGGAAGAGAAGCTGCTCGACCTGCTGGAGCAGCGACAGGCCGCACCACGTGCCTACATCAACTGACCGGGGAGCACTCCTGATGAACGACAGCACAAAGGCCGCCGTGGCGGTCGCGGTCGTGGGCGGCTACGTCCTCGGCCGGACCAAGAAGGCCAAGCTCGCCTTCGCCGTCATCTCCATCGTGGCGGGCCGCAAACTGCCGCTCAACCCTCAGGAGCTGCTCACCCAGGGCCTGCGCAAGCTCGCGGACACCCCGCAGTTCGAGCGGCTGAGCGAGCAGGTGCGAGGGGAACTCCTGGAAACCGGACGCTCCGCCCTCGCCTCGGCGGCCGGGCGCAGCATCGACTCCTTGTCCGACACCCTCCATGAGCGCACCCGCCTTCTGAAGGAAGGCGAAGCGGAGGAGGAACCGGAGGAAGAAGAGGAAGAGGAACCGGAGGAGGAAGAAGAGGAGGAGGAGCCCCCGGAGCGCCGGCCGGCCCGGGCGAAGGCCCCCTCCGGGCGTGGTACCGCGAAGGCCGGAGCCGCGAAGAAGACCGGTACCGCGGGAAAGAAAGCCGCGAAAAAAACGCCCCCGAAGAAGGCCGACGAGAAGCAGGGCGCCCCGGCGAAGAAGGCGGCTTCCAAGAAGACCGCTTCGTCCAAGAAAGCAGCGGCCAAGAAATCGTCCGCCCGCCCCAGTCGCCGGAGGTGACCCACGATGCCCACGAGCGAGAAGGACACCCCGGCGGAGAACGGCTCCGGAATGGACCGGCTGCGTGCGGAAGTCAACGACTATCTGGAGGCCCGGGCACAGCGGATGGTGGAGGCGGCCGGCGAAAGGCTGACGGACCTCACCGGCCGTCTCGGTGACCTCGGTGGCGCCGGGGGACTTCTGGCGGTGGGTCAGCTCATCATGAGCGCGGAGTCACCGGGAAAGGGCGGGGCCGGGCGGAAGGCGAAGGACGCCTTCGGCAAGATCAAGGACAAGCTCGGCGGCGGGGGCAGTGACAACGGCGGGGGCGGCGGCCGGAAGCCGTCCGACGTCAAGGTCACCAACATCGTCGAAGTCCTCGACATCGGGCAGCCACTGCGGATGGTCTACGACCACTGGACGCAGTACGAGGAATTCAGCAGTTTCATGAAGGGCGTGACCAGTGTGTCGCAGTCCGACGAGCTGGAATCGGACTGGAAACTCAAGGTCGGCCCCTCCAACCGCAGCTGGCACGCCACCGTGCTGGAGCAGGTGCCCGACGAGCGCATCCTGTGGACCTCGGAGGGCGCCAAGGCCTCGACCCGCGGTGACGTCAGCTTCCACGAACTGGCACCGCGGCTGACCCGCATCGTCGTGGTCGTCGAGTACTACCCGTCGGGCTTCTTCGAGAAGACCGGCAACCTGTGGCGGGCCCAGGGGCGCCGGCTGCGCCTGGACCTCAAGCTCTTCCAGCGGTACGTCACGCTCGCGGCCGACGAGGAGGTCGAGGGCTGGCGCGGCGAGATCCGGGACGGCGAGGTCGTGCGCAGCCACGAGGAGGCGATGGAGGACGAGGAGCGCGAGGACGAGGAGCCCGGAGCGGAAGCGGAGGACGAAGAGGAGGGCGAGGAGGAACCCGAGGACGAAGAGGAGTACGAGGAGGACGAGGAAGAGCCCGAGGGCGCCTACGACGAGGAAGAAGAAGAGGACGAGGAAGAGGAGTGAGGAGGCGCCATGACGCACTACGAGACGCAGCAGAGCCTGCCCACCACGTACGGCTCCTCCACCACGAACCTCGCCGACATCCTGGAACGGGTTCTCGACAAGGGCATCGTCATCGCGGGTGACATCAAGATCGACCTGCTCGACATCGAGCTGCTCACCATCCGGCTGCGCCTGTACGTCTCCTCGGTCGACACCGCGAAGAAGGCGGGCATCGACTGGTGGGAGACCGACCCCGCGCTCTCCTCCCGCGCCGCCCGCTCCGCCCTGGCCGCGGAGAACGACGAGCTGCGGGCCCGGATCAAGGCCCTGGAAGGCCGCTCGGACCAGCCGGACCGGGCCGGCGAGAAGGAGAGGCTGGGCACATGACGGCCGTCACCACCCGGAGCGGCGCCGACACCGCGGTCTATGTGTTCGCGGTGTCCCGGGAGTGCGATCCCGCAGTGCTGGAGGGGCTGGCCGGGCACGGCGAGGGCGGTCCGGTCCGCTCCCTGCTCGCCGGCTCCCTGACCGCCGTCGTCCAGGACGTCCCCGCGGCGGGGTTCTCCGAAAGCGTCCTGCAGCAACGGCTCTCGGACCGCGAGGAGCTCGAACGCTGCGTCCGCGCACACCACGGCGTGGTCACCGCGCTCGCCGCCGCCGTACCGACCGTGCCGCTCCCCCTGGCCACGCTCTACCTCGGGGAGGAGCGGGCCCGGACGGCGCTCGGTGACCGCGAACCTCGGTTCCGCGCGGCCCTGGACCGCATCACCGGTCGTGTCGAGTGGGGCGTCAAGGTGTACGCGCTGCCGGAACCGGCCGCCCCCGCCGGGCCGGGCACGACCGCGGAGCGGCCCGCCCCCGTGGCGGTGACCGCCGCCGGGCCCGCGTCACCATCGCCGGGCGCGGGCCGCGCCTATCTGGACCGGATCCGCGGCCGGCAGCAGGCCCGCCAGGTGCGGTACGACACGGCGCTGCGCACCGCCGAAGAGGTGGACGCCGCGCTGCGGCGGCATGTGGTGGCCGGCCGGCGGCTGCGCCTGCACGGGCCGGAGACGGACGGCGAACGCCGCACCCAGGTGCTGAACGCCGCCTACCTCGCCGAGCGGGGAGCGGACCGCGAACTGGCCGCCGCCATCGAACCGTTCCGCCGTGACCCCGGCCTCCGGATCGAGGTCACCGGCCCCTGGGTGCCCTATTCGTTCACCCATGAGGGGGGCGACGGATGACGGCGGCCGGAGCGGAGTGGGGCACGGCCCCGGCCGAGGCGCTGGGTCCCCTCGGCGTGCCCCTGGTGGATCTGCTGGACCGGCTGCTCGCCACCGGAGTGGTCATCAGCGGGGACGTGGTGATCGCTATCGCGGAGGTGCCGCTGGTCCGGCTGTCCCTCCGTGCCCTGCTGTCCTCGGTGAACGAGCGGGTGCCCGCGCCCTGGCCGGACTCGGGGCCCCTGTGACCGGGAAGCCTCCGGAAGCAACCGACCGCCGGCCCACCCGCTCCGGGAGCCGGTTCTCCGCACCCGGCCACCGCCCCGCGGCACCTGGAATCCGGACCTCCGATGCCGGGGACCAGCACTCCGCGCCCGGGGGCCGCTCCTCCGTGCCCGCGAACCGGCTCGACGTGGACGGCGACACCGTCGCCCGCGACCTGGTGGCACTGGTCCTCACCGTGATCGAACTCCTGCGGCAGTTGATGGAACGCCAGGCGCTGCGGCAGGTCGACGAGGGCCGCCTCACCGACGACCAGGTGGAGCGCGTCGGGACGACCCTGATGCTGCTGGACGAACGCATGACCGAACTGCGGGACCAGTACGGGCTGCGGCCCGAGGACCTCAACCTGGATCTGGGCCCGCTGGGCACCCTGCTCCCCCGCGCCTGATTCCGGACGGCTCCGCCGTGCCCGGTGCCGACGGCCCCGGCCTCCCCGATGCCCGCCCCTCCCCGGGTGCCCCGCCCCGCGTCCGGCGCGCGCAGTCCTGCCGCACCGCTCGACGCCGCCGCCCGCACGCCGCTCTCCCGGGCATCCCGCGGTTCGAGAGTACGTTCCCGGAACGGTTGCCCAAGTGGCCTGCCCGCGCCGGGACTTCATACCCGAGATGCGGCGCGGTGCGTTTATTTGTCCGCATTCATCCGGCATTCTCGCTCCATCGACAATACGGCGACGAATGGGCACCATGACCGAATTCTCATCCGCCCTGATCGGACGGCTCTGGCGCAGCATCGCAACCGGCACCAGGTCAGCGGCGTCCACGGACCGCAGACTGCCCGGCATGGCCCCGGTGTTCATCGCCAACTTCACCTCCCGCAGCCAGTGGGTCGCGGGCAGGACCTGGGCCTACCCGAACGGAGGGCCCACCAACCGGCCGGACCACAAGCTCGACCACCTGGTCCCCGACGCCTCCTACTCCCGCACCGGGCGGTTCCTGGCGACCCGGCGCGGTGACGGCCTCTGGAACACGGGGCTGCTCACCACCGAGGGCAGCGCCCGGGACTTCCGGGTGCGCACCGGGGACGTCCTGGTGACCCGGGTCCGCCTCCCCGTGCACCACGGCGCGTGGCCCGCGATCTGGACCTGGCGGGACGGCGGCAACGAGGTCGACGTCTTCGAGTACCACCCGGACAACCCGCACCTGCTGGAGCTGTCCAACCACGCGCAGAGCCCCGGCCGCTCCTACATGTCCTACCTGCATCGGTCGATCAGACCCGGCGGACGGGTGCATCTGACGGTCCACTTCGGCGCGTCGTCGCTGACCTGGTGGGTCAACGGGGTACGGGCGCACGCGGACCGGACCGGCGTGGGCAGCAACTGGTCCGCCCACCTGATCGTGAACCTGTCGGTCTGCGACGGGGTGCGCCATCCGGCGCCGGACCGCTCCGTGTCGTCCCTGGCCTTCGCGGTGGACCAGCTGACGGTCTACCGGCCATGACCCGGGCCGTCCCCGGCGGCCGCCGCCCCCGCTCCGGCTCCCGGCGGACCCGTGACCCTCCCTCAGGACGGCAGCACCCCAGGGCCGGTACGGCACCCGAGGACACCCGTCGGACCACCGGCCCTCCCGCGGTCCGTCGGCACTCCGGACCACACGGAAGAACGCGCCCCTTGGCGCCGCAGGAGTGCTGAAAACTGATGAGCGGTTTATGCCCCCTTTGGGTATGGAATGTGATCCTGCGCCACAAGGCGCGAGGAGTAGGAGAAGACCATGAGCAAGACCCTGAAGATGCACACCAGACGACTGGCCGTGGGGACGGGCGCCACCGCGGCGGCGATCACCCTCGGCGGAACGCTGCTCGCGGCCGGTCCCGCCCAGGCGGCCCCCGCCCAGCCGTACGGCACCGTGGTCGCGCAGTCCGGCGTGAACGAGCGGCAGTACCCCAGCACGGACTCCTCGATGCTCGGCTTCCTGCGGTACCGGGCCCAGGTCGGCCTGAAGTGCAAGGTCCGTGCACAGAACATCGACGGGAACGACATCTGGTACCTGCTGCGCGACCGGCAGACCTGGGTGTCCGCCAAGTACGTCGACAACACGGGATTCGTGAAGTACTGCAAGGACGTCCAGCGCGGCAACTACAACAACAGCGGACACCCGTCCGCCAGGGGCTGAGCCTCGGAACGGCCGGAATGAAACGGGCCGCGGCACGGCTTCCCGCCGTGCCGCGGCCCGTTCGCTCCGGGGGCCCGGTTCCGATGACCGGGCGTCAGCCGATCAGCTGCCAGCTGACGGTGCCGTCGGCGGTGGCGAGCACCGCGAGCACGGCCAGGTCGACGACGCCCAGCGCCAGCCCGAGCAGCGCCCGGGTACGCCGGCCGGTGCCCCGGGCCAGGGCGATGCCGCCCAGCACAAGGGCGCACGGGCCGAGCACCAGATTGAAGACCAGCAGACCGAGCAGCCCCAGCACGAACGAGGCGACGGCCATGCCGTCGGCGTCCCGGCCCGGCACGGCCGGGCGGGGGCGGGTCGGTACCGACAGATCCATGATTCAGCTCCCTTGATGTGATGCGCCGGGTGACGGCGACGCGCCGGTCAGCGGTTCCTGTGCGCGATGCGCTCACGGACGCCGAAGACGAGCAACCAGCCGCAGATGACGGCGGAGGCGATCAGGGTGACCGGGAGCGGAAGGTGAGCCACCGCACCGAGGAGGATCCCGAGCAGAAGGAGGGCGGCGACGATGAAAAGCATGTCCGGCCTTTCTGTGGACCTCGAACGGAGTGTTCAGTGAACAACTGGAACAACAGTTGTTCACTGACTCCAGAGTACAGTAGCCCTCATCGGAGAACGGTTGTTTACTGAATGACATGAGCCACACCGTCGGGGTCCGCCGGGCCCAGAAACAGAAGACCCGTCAGGCCCTGCTGGACGCGGGGCTGGTGCTCCTGGAGGAGCAGAGCCTGAGCAGCCTGGGGCTGCGCGAGGTGACCCGCGCGGTGGGCGTCGCTCCGGCCGCCTTCTACCGGCACTTCCGCGACATCGGCGATCTCGGCGTCGCCCTGGTCGAGGAGTCGCTCGGCAGCCTGCACACGATGATCCGGGCGATCCTCGCGGAGCAGGAGCGGCCCGACGGCCGGATCGCCCTCGTCGTCGAGGCCATCGCCACCCATGTGCGCGAGCACCACGCCCACATCCGGTTCATCGCCCGGGAGCGCCACGGCGGCGTCCGCGCCGTACGTGCCGCGATCGCGGCGGAGTTGGACCGGTTCGCCGACGAGGTCGCCGCCGCCCTCGCCGCCCGCCCGGAGTACGCGGACTGGAGCCCGGACGACATGGCCATGCTGGCGCAGCTCTACGTCGACCACATGGTGACGACGGCCGCCGCGTTCCTGGAGGCGCCGCCCGGCAGTCCCGAGGCCGAGGAACGCATCGCGTGTACCGCCCGCAGGCAGTTGCGGCTGATCAGCCTGGGCTGCGGTCAGTGGCGGACGGGCTGACCGGTACCGCCGCCCGGCCCCGCGCCCGCCGGGCGCTACCAGAGCTTGTCGATCTCCCCGGGGTAGAGCTCGATGCGGGCCTGCTCGAACGTTTCCGCGTACCGGACGGACCGCGGCGTGAAGAAGGCCGCCAGGGTCACCTTGTCGAACCGGTCGCTGGGGAACGGCGCCTGGGGTGTGCCGCCGACCAGCGTGGTACCGGGCAGCACCCGCCAGCCGGCCTTCTCGTAGAACCCCCGGAGCGGGGGGTCGCAGGTGAACAGCCCCAGGTCCGCTCCACTGCTCCGGATGACCTCGCGGGCCGCGGTGACCAGCCGGTGTCCGTGCCCCCGGCCCCGCTCGGCCCGGTCGGTGACGACGGCACTCAGGCCACTGGCGACGAAGCTCCGGCCCCGGTGCGTGAGCTCCTTCGTCAGGACGGACAGCGACGCCACCGCGGTGCCCCGGTCCACGAGCGCCAGCACCAGGGGACGCAGCGCGGGATCGTGGGCGGGGCCCTCGGCGTGGCCGTCCGCGGACGGCCACGCCTGCTCCTCCAGCTCCCTGATCCTGTCGCGGAGTTCCGGTGGCACGGCGGCCTGCTCATACTGTTCGATCCGCGGCTCCCGGGCCGTCTCCACGGGATCCCCCCTCGTCCCTCGCGCCCGTCCGCCGGGAGGCGGGTCCCGGGCGGTGCACCGAGGGTACAGAAGGCCGCGGCCGGCGGGCGGTTCCGGGCGGACCGTTTCAGTGCGGGGCCGGGCGCAGGGCGAGCAGCGCGATGTCGTCCCCGGTGGGCGGGGCGTGGCTGATCAGATGGCCGCAGAGCGCCTCGGCGGAGAGGTGCCGGGCTTCCGTGGCGATCCCGGCGAGCTTCCCGATGCCGTCCTCGAGGTCCTCCCCCGGGGTCTCCACCAGGCCGTCGGTGTACAGCAGCAGGGTGTCCTCCGGGCGCAGTGTGGTGCGCTGGTTCCGCCGGGGCACGGACGGATCGACGCCCAGCGGCGGGTCGGCACCGTGCCGTGCCTCGCCGAGGACGTCGTACGTCCCGTCCCCGTGGATCAGCAGCGGGGGCGGATGGCCGGCGTTCGACCAGAGCACCTGCCAGCCGCCCGGGCCGGGCGTGAGACGTGCCTGGATGGCACTGGCGAGCTCGGTGACGGAGAGACCGTTGATGGTGACGTCGAGGTGGGCGAGCGCGCGGGCGGGATCGGCGGGGTAGTGGCAGGCGAGGGTGCGCAGCATGCTGCGCAGCTGCCCCATCGCGGAGGCCGCCGCCAGGTCGTGCCCGACCACGTCGCCGATGGTCAGGGCGTAGGAGTGGTCGGGGAGCGGGAAGGCGTCGTACCAGTCGCCGCCGACCTCGGCGGCGAGGGCACTGGGCTGGTAGTGCACGGCGAGCTCGGCGCCGGGGATCTCGGGCGGGTCGGTGAGCATCGCCCGCTGCAGCGTCAGCGCCACCCGCTGGGCGCGCTGGAACCGGTGGGCCCGGTGGAGCGGTGCGTGGGCGTGGTCCAGGATCTCGCGCAGCAGGTTGATGGTCTCGGGCCCCAGGGAGGCCGTCGGGGCGCAGGTGAAGAGGGTGGCCAGGGCCGTGACCGACCCGCCGACGTCGATCGGCAGCAGGACGAGGCTGGTCGCCTGGACCTCCGCGAGCCAGGTCTCGATCTCCTCGGGGACGACATGGTGGGGCGGCAGTCCCGGCGGGAAGGTCAGCAGCCGGGGCCGCCCCTCGGCGAGGGTCTGCGCCGTCAGCTCGCCGATCGGGTGCTCGGTGCGCCGCGGCACCGGCAGGGAGGGCAGCCCCGCCCGCGCGATCCCGACGATCCGCGAGGCCACCGTCGGCCCGCGGCCGTGTCCGCCGAGCTCGGAGACGATGTAGATGCCGCACTCGTCGGCGAGCTCGGGGACGATGGTCCTGGCCAGGGCGGTCAGCGCCGCCTCGAGCGAGGCCGCCTCCGTGGACGCCGCCGCGGCGGCCAGCAGCCGCTCCCGCCGGGTGGCGCGCCACTCCTCCTCCACGTCGGTGGTCGTTCCCACCCACTCGACCAGTTCGCCCTGCTCGAGAATGGGCACCGCGCGGGCCACGGCGTGCCGGTACTCCCCTGCATCCGACCGCTGCCGGAAGCCGTGCTCGAAGACGGCGGGCGTGCTCCGCATCGCCGACACCCACGCCCGCCGCAGCGATTCCTGGTCGTCGGGGTGGACGGTCTCCGCCAGCCACTGCAGCGGGTCGCGGTTCTCCAGTTCCGGGTCCATGGCGGACCACCACCGGGTGCCGTCCGCGTTGGCGAGCCAGATCCCCTCGCTCACGGTCTCCAGCAGGGCCTGGTAGCGGTTGAGCTCCCGCTGCTGCTCCTCGGAGTGCTCCCGGACCTGCTGGGTCTCGAGGACGGACTGGGTGACGTCCATCGCCACGATCAGCACCCCGTCGGTGCCGTCGGGCAGCACCGTCGGCGAGCAGTTGTAGGTGAAGAAGCGGTCCCTTGAGCCGTCCTCCGTCCACGCCGGGGCCCGCACCCCGGAGACCTGTTCGGCCTGCTTCGCGCCGTACACCCGGTCCATCAGCGCGATGAAGCCGCTGCCGACGAGTTCGGGGAAGGAGTCGCGCAGCGGCACCCGGAGCGTGCGGTCGCCGAAGACCCGGCGGTAGGCGGCATTGATGTAGACGAGCTCGTGCCCTGGCCCGCGCGTCATGCCGACCACGACCTGAGCCGGTTCGAAGATCTCTGGTCCGACCTGCGCCTTCTCTTCCACTACCCCGCTCCTCCCGGCCAGCGGGATATCGATCCCCCACCCCACTATCCGCCGCCCGGAGCACATGTGCCAGCGGCGCCGTTCCGGGCCTGCGGCTGCCGGGGCGACGGCGCCGGCCGGACCTCCGTCGCAGAGCCGAACACCCTTGTTTCACCCGTTGGTTGGAAGTCCGGCCCGGCGCGGACATTACTTCTACGATGCTCAGCAAAGCCGACATCCCGGCCGTGCCGGGAAGACAGTGAGGGGTCCGATGGGCCAGGGCAGCAAGCCATTGTCCAGCGAGGTCGACGTCACGGTTCCGAGCGTGGCCCGGATGTACGACTACTACCTGGGCGGCAAGGACAACTACGCGGTCGACCGGGAAGCCTCGGAGGAGCTGCTCAAGGTCGTTCCGAGCACCCAGGCTCTGGCGATCAACAACCGTCGCTTCCTCCGGCGCGTGGTGCGGCACCTGGCCGAGGAGTACGGGGTCCGCCAGTTCCTGGACCACGGATCCGGCCTGCCGACCCAGGACAATGTGCACCAGGTGGCACAGCGGGTGGACGAGCAGTCCCGCGTGGTCTATATCGACAACGACCCGATCGTCCTGGCGCACGGCCGGGCGCTGCTCGCGGAGAACGACAACACCTCCGTCATCCAGGCGGACATGCGGGACACCGACGGCATCCTCGGCCATCCCGAGGTCAAGCGGCTGATCGACTTCGACCGGCCCGTCGCGGCCCTCTTCGTGTCGGTGCTGCACTGCATTCCCGACAGCGACGACCCGGCCGGCCTGATCCGGCGGGTGGCGGACCGGCTCGCCCCGGGCAGCTTCTTCGTCATCTGCCAACTGGTCAGCGAGGATGCGAAGACCCGGCAGTTCGTCACCGACTTCATGGACAGCAGCACGCACGGCAACTGGGGCCGGGTCCGGCAGGCGCACGAGGTCCTGGAGTACTTCGACGGCCTGGAGATCCTGGAGCCGGGCCTGGTCGAGGTCTCCACCTGGCGCCCCGACTCGGACCTGGGTCCGAAGCAGCTCACCCGGGAGTGGCTGGAGTTCGGCGGCGCCGCCCGGCTGCCCTGACCGGCCCCGACCGCCCTCGCACCGGCCCCGCGGTCCGCCGGGACCCGTGCGAGGGCGGAAAAGGCCCCGAACACGGATGAACGCGCTGGGCTCGGGCCCAGCGCGTTCATCCTGCCCCCTCCCCGGCCCCCCGGCCCAGGGCGGGCTAGCCCTCCCCGGCCCCCCCGGCCGTAGGGAAGGCTCGCCAGAAACGATGTGCGATCTCCCGGAACCCGGTGTGGGTCGGAGATGCGGTGACGTGCCGCACCGCCCAGGCCTGAGCGGCCTCGAGGTCCTCCGTAGCGCCGGAGGAGTGGCAGCACGTGGTGCATTCCAGCTCGAAGACGACCGACGGAGCCTCGGGCGCGGGCTCTCGCACCACCACCCAACCCCCTGTACTCCTGGCCGTGTACACGCTCACAGCGCCCTCCTCGACGCTCCGCCTGTCCCGGACTTCGTCCGCTGCACCTTCTTCACCACGGGGACCGGGCGAACGTCCTCCGGCGGCGCTTCCCACTCGCGCCCGCCTTCCGGCCGCCGCAGGAACACCCGGCCGCCCTGCGCGTCCATGACGATCCCCACCCTGCCCCGCTTGGCGTCGAGCGCGAGCTCCCCGACCACCGGTAAGCCCGCCGGCCTCCGCATCCCTCTGACGGCTCTCCACTCCCTCACGGCGCGCCGGGGCCAGCTCTCCCCGCACACGGACAGTTGCCGAAGCCCCCGAATCCGGTGACCACTATCCTCGCCGACCGGCAGCTCTGCAAGTACATCTGCAAGAACACTTGCAATTGCACGCGGCGGCGGCTTGAGTGCTTGAAGGACACGCACAACCGGTTCCGGGTGAGGAAGAGACGACGTGCACGAGTGTGAGAACGGCATCCCGGCCACGGAACTCCACGGCGCGGTATGGAAGAAGAGTTCGTACAGCAACCCCAGCGGGAACTGCGTCGAACTCGCTCGGCTGCCGAGCGGGGAGATCGCCATGCGCAACTCCCGGGACCCGGCGGGACCTGCCCTGATCTACACCCGGGAGGAGATCGCCGTGTTCCTCCACGGCGCACGGAACGGTGACTTCGACGGACTGGCCGACGGCGGAATCTGAACCGTCGGAACGGCGGCGACCGCTGCGCCGCTGTACGCGGCGGCCCCGTCGATGGAACACTGAGCACTCACCTCAGCACTCAGGGGAGTCAGCATGACCGCCGCTCAGCAGAGCCGCGAGCCGTCGATAAGGCGCTATCTCGAGCAGCCGCGCGGCGGGCCCACCGCCCTGCGCATTGTGCTCGGCACCCAGCTGCGCAGGCTGCGGGAGGCCCGAGGCGTCAGCACGCAGGCGGCCGCGGAAGCCATTCGGGGCTCCCACGCGAAGATCAGCCGGCTCGAACTGGGCCGGGTGGGCTTCAAGGAGCGGGACGTGGGCGACCTGCTCACCCTCTACGGCGTCACCGACGCCGGAGAGCGGGAGGAGTTCCTGGCGCTCGCCCGCCAGGCCACCGCTCCCGGCTGGTGGCACCAGTACTCGGACATCCTGCCCAGCTGGTTCGAGACGCACATCGGCCTGGAAGAGGCCACCTCCGTCATCCGTACCTACGAGAGCCAGTTCATCCCCGGGCTGCTGCAGACCGAGGGGTACGCCCGGGCAGTGATCAAGCTCGGGCATCCGCACGGCACGGCCCGGGAGATCGAGCGCCGGGTCAGCCTGCGTCAGGCCCGGCAGGAGCTGCTGCGCCGCGAGGACCCGCCGCGCTTCTGGGCGGTGCTGGACGAGGCGTCGCTGCGCCGGCCGCTCGGCGGGCCGGAGGTGATGCGCGAGCAGGTCCGGCACCTCATCGAGATGAGCCGGATGCCGCATGTGACCGTCCAGGTGGCGCCGTTCAGTCTGGGCGGCGTCGCCGCGGCGGGCGGACCGGTGACGATTCTGCGGTTCCTGGAGCCGGATCTGCCGGACGTCGTCTATCTCGAACAGCTCACCAGCGCCCTCTATCTGGACAAGCAGGAGGACGTGGACAACTACCTCTCCGTCATGGACCGGCTCTGTGCCGAAGCCGAACCGCCGGCCGCCACCGTGCGGTTCCTGGAGAGCATCCTCACCGAGCTCGGGTGAGGAGCCGTGGCCCGGTGAGGTCGCCGGGCCACGGACGCAGACGCGCCGCGGGGGCGCCCGTCACCCTCAGGGACGGGCGCCCCCGCGGCGCGGGGTGCGGAACGAGCCGTCAGTGCTTGAAGGCGTCCTTGGCCTTCTCCGTTGCCTGCCGCGCGTCGCCCTTCGACTGCTCGGCACGGCCCTCGGCCTCCAACTGTTCGTTGCCGAGTGCCCGTCCGGCGACCTCCTTGGCCTTGCCCTCGGCCTGTTCGGTCTTCGCCTTCGCCTTGTTTCCGGTGCTCATGGTGACGTACTCCCTGGTCATCGGTTTCTTCGGCTGACGGTCCGTGTGCCCGACGGATTCCGGGACAAACAGCGTGTCCCCCGATCGGCGGGGCGCGGCTCCCCGCGGACCACCGCGCCGCGCACCGATCCGGCACAGGTCCGGAATCAGGTCTGACAGGCGGAATGTAATTCGACTTTCACTGAAACTGCCCCGCCGTGGCCTCAACTGACGTAGAACCGTTCATCCATGGCTGATTGAGCAAAAAACTGAGCAGTGGGGGGCCGCTGATGACTCGGATGGATGGGGCGGAGACTGCGAGACGCCGGTCCGGCACGCGCGGGGAGGCGGGTGAAGGGCGGTCGGAGAGCTCCGGGCCGGACGGCGGCTCCGACTCCGGCCCCGGCTCCGGGCCGAGACCGTCGGGCCGGGAGAAGAGACCGTCGGGGCCGGAGATGCGGCGCGGGCGGCGTACCCGGCGTGTGCTGTGGGGGGCGCTCGCGCTGCTGTGCGCCGGCGTGCTGATGGTGGGCGGGGCAGGCTGGTGGACCGTGGCGCACTACACCGGACGCGTGCACCGCGTCCCGCACGCCTTCCCCGCCGACGTGCCCGCCGGCGAGCAGCCCGCGGCCGGCCGGAACGGGCAGAACTTCCTGCTCGTCGGGGTCGATTCGCGTTCGGCGCTGCCCACCACCGGGACCGGAGCCGAGGCTCCGTCTTGGCGGCCGGGGGCGCAGCGCAGTGACACGATGATGCTGGTGCACCTGCCCGCCGACCACTCCAAGGGGTACGTCGTCTCCCTGCCCCGGGACTCCTGGGTGCAGGTCCCCGGTCACGGGAAGGCGAAGCTGAACGCGGCGTTCTCCTGGGGCGGACCACCGCTGCTGATCGAGTCGGTGCAGCGCCTCACCCGGGTGCGGGTCGACCACCTCGCGGTGATCGACTGGAGCGGTTTCCGGAAGCTCACCGACGCGGTGGGCGGTGTCGAACTGGCCGTCGGCGACGGGGCGCCCGAGCGGATGAACGGCGAGCAGGCCCTGGCGTACGTCCGGGAACGCCACCGGCTGGCGCGCGGCGACCTGGACCGGACGCACCGCCAGCAGAACTTCCTGCGCGCGGTGTTGTCCAAGACGCTGTCCGGCGACCGGCTCCGGCATCCGACACAGGCCAAGCGGCTGCTGGACACCCTGACCGAGAGCGTGAGCGTCGACGACCGGCTCTCCGACGGCGATCTGCGGGCGCTGCTCTGGGATGCGCGGAACATCCGCCCCGCGGACCTGAGGTTCCTGAACGCCCCCGTCGCGCGCACCGGCACGATCAAGGGGCAGTCCGTGGTCCTGCTCGACGGCCGGGACTCCGCCGCGCTGTGGAAGGCGTTGCGCGGCGGCACCATGGACCGGTATGTGGCGGGCCATCCGGGCGATCGTCTGGGGCCCGTGGTGCGCTGACGCCTCGGTGGGACCGGGGCTGCGCGGTTCCGTGGCGGCCGGACCGGAACGCCGCGGGCAGGGGCGGTGCGGACCTGCTCCCCCGCCCGCCTCCGGTGCTCCGCACGGAGGTTGGGCCGGACCCGGGCGCCGGGGCGGCTCCGGAGGTGCGGGACGTGGGCACGCGGCGTGTCCGGGGACGGCGCACGCGTGGACCCCGCCGACCCGGGGCAGGCGAGACGTGGCCGGTTGGCGCCGGACCGGCGGTGCGGTCCGGCGCCAACCGGCCGCCCGTCAGTCCGTCTGCTCCTCGCTGCGGTCGCCGCCCCAGAGGGTGTGGAAGCTGCCCTCCCGGTCCGTCCGCCGGTAGGTGTGGGCACCGAAGTAGTCGCGCTGGCCCTGGGTCAGTGCGGCGGGGAGCCGGTCCGCGCGCAGGGCGTCGTAGTAGGCGAGGGCCGCGGAGAAGCCGGGGGTGGGCACCCCGTGGCCCACGGCGGTGGCCACCACGGTGCGCCAGGCCTCCTGGGCGTTCCCGATCTCCTCGGCGAACTCCTTGTCGGCCAGCAGGGTCGGCAGCTGCGGGTCCGCGGCGAAGGCGGCCCGGATCCGGTCGAGGAACGCCGCCCGGATGATGCAGCCACCGCGCCAGATCGCGGCCACGGCGCCCTGGTCGATGCTCCAGCCGTATTCCCGGCCCGCAGCGCTGATCATGTTCCAGCCCTGGGCGTAGGACACGACCTTCGAGGCGTACAGCGCCTGTTCGACCTGGGCGGCGAAGCGCTCGGCGTCGTCCGCGCCCATCGGCTGCCCCGCCGGGCCGCGCAGCGCATGGGCGGCCCGGCGCAGGTCGGCGTGGCCGGACACCGAGCGGGCGAAGACCGCCTCGGCGATACCGGAGACCGGAACGCCGAGGTCGAGGGCGGTCTGGACGGTCCAGCGGCCGGTGCCCTTCTGCTCGGCGCGGTCGGCGACCACGTCCACGAACGGCTTGCCGGTGGCGGGATCGGTGTGGGCGAGGACCTCGGCGGTGATCTCGATGAGGTAGGAGTCGAGCCGGCCGGTGTTCCAGGTGCGGAAGGTCTCGGCGATCCGCGCCGGTTCGTATCCGGCGACGCGGCGCAGCAGATCGTAGGCCTCGGCGATGAGCTGCATGTCGGCGTACTCGATGCCGTTGTGCACCATCTTCACGAAGTGTCCGGCTCCGTCCGGACCGATGTGGGTGCAGCAGGGGGAGCCGTCGTCGGCCTTGGCGGCGATGTCCTCCAGCAGCGGGCCGAGCGCGGCGTACGACTCGGTGGAGCCGCCGGGCATGATGCTGGGGCCGTTGAGGGCGCCCTCCTCGCCACCGGAGATGCCGGTGCCGACGAAGTGGATGCCCCGGTCGCGCAGGGCGGCTTCGCGGCGGCGGGTGTCCTCGAAGTGGGCGTTGCCGCCGTCAATGATCATGTCGCCGGCTTCGAGGAGGGGCGCGAACTCGTCGATCACGGCATCCGTCGGACCGCCCGCCTTGACCATGATGACCAGCCGGCGGGGCCGCTCCAGCGAGGCGACGAAGCTCTCGGCGGTCTCGGACGGCAGGAAGGTCCCCTCGTGGCCGAACTCCTCGACGAGGGACCGGGTCCGGGCCGGGGTGCGGTTGTGGACGGCGACGGTGTGGCCGTGCCGTGCGAAGTTCCGGGCCAGGTTGCGGCCCATCACCGCGAGTCCGGTGACGCCGATCTGTGCCAACGTGTCCATGCTCAACTCCAGAAGTGGTGGCGGAGCGTCCACGGTCGTCCGCCGTGGCCTCCGCTCGGGGACGTGCTCCGAAGCCCGATTGCTGCAGCGCCTCGCCCACATTCTGGCCGAAGGGCGCAGCCGCCGTTCGGACTGTGGATACGCAGGCGTGGGGTCCGGCGCTCAATCCGTTCGGAGACCGGCCGCGCGGGGCGGCTCGATGGGGTGTGCGGCGCTGCCCGAGCGCCGTAGTGGCAGGGTACGCGCCGGGTGCGTGGCCGGTGCGGGTACCACCTGGTGCCGCTCGGCCCCGCCGTGACACGCCCGGCTGCCGCTGTCCCCGCTCGGGGCAGTCCCGCCGGGGGTCGGGGCGGTTCGCGTGGCCGGTCGGTAGCGCCGGTGTCCGCTCCCGACGGGGGTGACGGTCAGGCGCGTTCGGACGGTCCGCTCTCGGGGACGATGTGCACCGCGGCCTCCTCGGCCGACGCCGCCGCTCCGTCGATGCCCATGTCGCTGGCGACCATGTCCTTCTCCTCGTCGGAGTGGGCGCCCTCGTCCGGCGCGACCAGCCGTCCGGCGCGCCGGTCGCCGACCTCGTCGTCCCACAACTCGCCGTCGCCGCCCGGCAGATCCCCGATCCCGTCGCCCTCGGGCTCCGTCACGTCGGGCATTTCGTGGGCCAGCCGCTCCTCCAGTGGCTCGCCCCGGTGCTGCTCCCCCGCCGTGGTGCCCCGGCTCTCCACCGCCCACGGGCTCTCCGGGGGCGAGTACCCCTCGTCCAGAACCTCGCGCACCCCGCGGTCGTCGAGCGTGTCCTCCGGCTCCAGCAGACCCGCGTCGTCCTGGACCTCGGATCCGTCCGGTTGATAGACCTCGTCGCCCATCATGTTCTCGCTCATCGTTCCGGCCTCGCTGATGTGTGAGCGGCGCGGCCAGTCGTGTCGGACCGCACGGTCACGACGCCTGTCGGTCCCCCGCATCCAGCATCGCGCAGACCGCGCCGCGGGTCCACACGGGTCGGACGGGGCGCGGACCGCGGGGACGGCGCGGTCTCTGCCCACCCGGAGGGCGAGGTCCCCGGCTCAGCCGCCCAGGACCTCGGCGAGGTCGTAGCGGACCGGCTCCTCGAGCTGGGCGTAGGTGCACTCCCGCGGTTCGCGGTCCGGCCGCCAGCGACGGAACTGGGCGGTGTGCCGGAAGCGGTCGCCCTGCATGTGGTCGTAGGCCACCTCGACCACCCGTTCGGGGCGCAGCGGTACCCAGGAGAGGTCCTTCGTCCCGGTCCAGCGGCTGGGCGCACCGGGCATCCGGCTGTCGGCGTGGGCCTCCTCGCTGACCCAGTCCGCCCAGGGGTGCCCGTCGAGCGAGGGCATGCGCAGCGGCTCCAGCTCGGTCATCAGCTCTTCCCGGCGCCGCATGGGGAACGAGGCGCACACGCCCACGTGCTGGAGCCGGCCCCGGTCGTCGTGGAGTCCGAGGAGGAGTGAGCCGACGACGGGGCCGGACTTGTGCAGCCGGTAGCCGGCCACCACGCAGTCGGCCGTCCGCTCGTGCTTGATTTTGGCCATGACGCGCTCCCCGGGGCGGTAGCCGAGCGCGGGGTCCTTGGCGATGACGCCGTCGAGGCCCGCTCCTTCGTACTGCTGGAACCACCGCTCGGCGAGGGCGATGTCATACGTGGCGGGAGCGGTGAAGACCGGGTCCGCCGCGGTGCGGAGCGCAGCGGTCAGCGCCTCCCTGCGCTCCCGCAGCGGAGTGTCCATGAGGGAGGCGTCCCCCAGGGCAAGCAGGTCGAAGGCGACGAACCCGGCGGGGGTGGTCTCGGCGAGGAGCCGTACCCGGGAGTCGGCGGGGTGGATGCGCTCCAGGAGGGCGTCGAAGTCGAGACGGCCCCCGCGGGCGACCACGATCTCACCGTCGGTGACGCAGCGCGGCGGCAGCCGGTCGCGGAGCGCGGTGACCAGCTCCGGGAAGTAGCGGGTGAGCGGCTTGCCCGAGCGGCTGCCGATCTCGACCTCGTCGCCGTCCCGGAAAACGATGGCCCGGAAGCCGTCCCACTTCGCCTCGTAGTGCATGCCGGGCGGGATCTTCGCCACCGATTTGGCGAGCATCGGCTTCACGGGCGGCATCACCGGGAGGTCCATGATCCCGATTGTGGGCCCGGCCGGGGCGGCCCGCCCGCCGGGAGGCGGCCCGGCGGGCCGCGGCCTAGCGTGGCCCCTATGGGAGAGTCGGTGGAGCTCAACGTGGCCGGACGGCCGGTCCGGCTGTCCAATCCCGGCAAGGTGTACTTCCCCGAGCGGGGGTTCACCAAGCTCGACCTCGCCCGCTACTACATGGCGGTCGGCGACGGTGTGCTGCGCGCGCTGCGGGACCGGCCGACGACGCTGGAGCGCTACCCGGACGGGGTAGCGGGGGAATCGTTCTTCCAGAAGCGGGCCCCCAAGAATCTCCCGGAGTGGATCCCGACCGGCCGGATCTCGTTCCCCAGCGGTCGCCACGCGGACGAGATCTGCCCCACCGAGCCCGCCGCCGTGGTGTGGGCGGCGAACCTCGGCTGTCTGACCTTCCATCCGTGGCCGGTCCGCCGGGCGGACACCGAGCACCCCGACGAGCTGCGGATCGACCTCGACCCGCAGCCCGGGACGGACTACGAGGACGCGGTGCGGGCGGCCCTGGAGCTGCGGGAGGTGCTGCAGGGGCTGGGGCTGCGCGGCTGGCCGAAGACCTCGGGCGGCCGGGGCCTGCACGTGTTCGTGCCGATCGAGCCGGAATGGACCTTCACCCAGGTCCGGCGGGCGGCCATCGCGGTCGCGCGGGAGCTGGAGCGCCGTGCGCCGGAGCGCATCACCACCAAGTGGTGGAAGGAGGAGCGCGGCGAAAAGGTGTTCGTGGACTACAACCAGACGGCGCGGGACCGGACCATCGCCGGTGCCTACTCCGTGCGTCCGCATCCGCATGCGCCGGTGTCGGCGCCCCTGCGGTGGGACGAGGTGCCCGACGCCCGGCCGCGGGACTTCGACCTGGCCACCATGCCGGTGCGCTACGCCGATCTGGGCGACGTCCACGCGGACATGGAGCGGCACGCGTTCCGGCTCGAATCGCTGCTGGAGCTGGCCGCCCGGGACGAGCGGGACCACGGCCTCGGTGACCTGCCGTATCCGCCGGAGCATCCGAAGGCGGCCGGCGAACCGAAGCGGGTGCAGCCCAGCCGCGCCAAGCACTGAGGCGCCGGCCCGGGCCGGAGGCACTGGGGCGGTGCGGTGACGGCGACGGGCGCGGCACGGAGCACCGCGTGCGCGCGGTGACGGGCGGCGGGTGGAGAGGGGCGGACCGTGGACCCGGTGACGGCACTGGAGACCATCGCGTTCCTGCTGGAGCGCGAGCAGGCCCCCACGTACCGGGTGCGGGCCTTCCGTACCGCGGCTGCGGTGCTGGCCGAGCTGCCGCCGGAGGAGGTCGAACGGCGGGCGGCCGCGGGCACCCTGGAGTCGCTGAAGGGGCTCGGCCCCAAGACCGCGCAGGTGGTACGGGAAGCGCTGCGGGGCACGGAGCCCGCGTACCTCGAACGGCTGCGGTCCGAGGCCGGATCGGGGCGGACACCGGGCGGTGAGGACCTGCTGGCGGCGCTGCGCGGGGACTGCCACACCCACTCCGACTGGTCGGACGGCGGCAGCCCGATCGAGGTGATGGCGCGGACGGCGGCGGCGCTCGGGCACGAGTGGGCCGCCCTGACGGACCACTCACCGCGGCTGACGGTGGCAGGCGGGCTGTCCGCGGACCGACTGCGCGAGCAACTGGACGTGGTCGCCCGGGTCGACGCGGCACTGACGCCCTTCCGTCTGCTGACCGGCATCGAGTGCGACATCCTCCTCGACGGTTCGCTGGACCAGGAGGAGGAGTTGCTGGACCGGCTGGACGTGGTCGTGGCCTCGGTCCACTCGAAGCTGCGGATGGGACGGGCGGAGATGACGCGGCGCATGGTGCGGGCCGTCCGGAGTCCGCTGGTCGACGTGCTGGGACACTGCACGGGGCGGCTGTTGACGGGGCGTGGCCGGCCGGAGTCCACGTTCGACGCCGACGAGGTGTTCGCGGCCTGTGCCGAGGCGGGTACGGCCGTGGAGATCAACTGTCGGCCGGAGCGGCTGGATCCGCCGCGCCGGCTGCTGCGCCGGGCCGTGGCGGCGGGCGTCTTCTTCGCGATCGACACCGACGCCCACGCGCCGGGCCAGCTCGACTGGCAGATCAACGGGTGCGCCCGGGCGGAGGAGTGCCGGGTGCCGGCCGAGCGGGTCATCAACACCTGGACGGCGCCCCAGTTGCTGGACTGGACCCGCAACCGGACTGCGCCTTCCGGGTGAGTCACCGGTCCGCCCCCGCCTCCGTCGGGTGGTGCGTGCCACTGCTCCGGTCGACGGCGTTCGGGACCCTCCGTGCCGAGGAGGGGAACTCGGCGGATACGCCGGCCGGGTGAGGAGCACGGTCGTGGGACGCGGCACTGTGGGGCCCGGCCGGCGGGACTACGGCACCCGGGTGACCGGCCCGGGCCGGACCGGCCGACGCGAGCGGGGTGTTGACGAGTCCGCGGCCGTTTCTCCCGTTGCCGGGCCCGTCGGGTGGTGCAAACCTGGATGAACTTCATCTCGGGACGGTCTGCGCCGACCCGCAGCAGGAGGCAGCCTTGCTCGCTCTCATGCACGGGATCGGCACCTTCGCCGTCCGCTTCCGCTACGCCGTGGTGGCCGTCTGGATCGCCGCGGCGGCGGTGTGTGTCGTCGTGTTCCCGTCGCTGGCCTCGGTGGCCAACCCGGACAACAGCTCCTTCCTCCCCTCCGACACCGGCACCTCGCAGGCCCTGCGGCTCGCGGCCCCCTTCGTACCGCCCGGCCAGTCCAGCGCCACGCTCGTCGGAGCCACCTCCCAGGGCACGCTCGACGCGTCCGACCAGTCGGCGTTCCGGGAGCTCCAGACCAAGGTGGCGGGCCTGCCGCACGTCACCTCGGTGAGCGACCAGGGCCTGTCGACGGACGGCAAGGCGCAGCGGGCCCTGGTGGTGGTGGACGTCGCCGCCGGCAGTCCGGAGGCGGGCGGGATCGTGGACGACATCCGGGGGGAGATCCACTCGTCCGACCCGGGCCCGGGCGTGACCGAGCATCTGACCGGGCAGCTCGCGGCCACCGTCGACAACCAGCGGGAGCAGGCCGACGCGCAGCGGCTGACGGAGATCCTGTCGAACGTCGTGATCCTGGTGATGCTGTACATCATCCTGCGGTCGGCGCTGGCGCCGCTGGTCACGCTGGCGCCCGCGGCGCTGGTGCTCACCATGGCGAGCCCGGTGATCGCGGAGGCGTCCGAGGCCGGTATCGACATCTCCTCCGTCACCCACCCCATGCTGACGGTGCTGCTGCTGGGGGCCGGTACGGACTACGGGCTCTTCCTGGTCCTGCGGATGCGCGAGGAGATGGAGAAGGGGGCCGCCCCACGGGACGCCGTCGTCAAGGCCGTGGAGCGGGTCGGCGAGTCCATCACCTTCTCCGCGGGGACGGTCATCGGGGCCCTGCTCTGTCTGATGCTGGCCTCGTTCGGCCTGTACGCGGGCCTCGGACCGGCCCTGGCCATCGGTGTGGCGCTGATGCTGCTGGCCGCGCTGACGCTGCTGCCCGCCCTGCTGGCCATCTCCGGCCGGGTCCTCTTCTGGCCGCGGAAGCTGCGGGCGCACGAACACGATCCGGACACCGGCTGGATGCGGGTCGTCGACCATGTGCTGACCCGTCCGAAGACCACCCTGGTGGTCGGGGTCCTGGTGTTCCTCGCCCTGGCCACGGGGGTGTTCAGCTATCAGTCCGACGGGTTCGGCGGCACCACCAACGGCCCCAGCGGCAGCGACTCCGCCGCGGGACAGGAGCAGTTGTCCGAGCACTATCCGCCCGCCGTGGTCTCCCCCACCTCCGTGCTCCTCAAGTACCCGGACTCGGTCTGGACCGATCTGGCCACCGTGCAGGACGCCGAGAACCGACTGGCGTCGGACACGTCGGAGTTCGCCTCGGTCAACGGGCTGTTCAATCCGAACGGCAAGGCTCTCTCCGTCCAGCAGCTGTCGACCCTGTACAGCGAGCTCGGCCCGCCCGGCAAGCTGCCCGCGACCCCGCCCGCGGGGACCCCGGTGTCGCCGGACCAGTACGCGGCGTACCGCGCGCTCTCCCAGTTCGTCAGCGGGGACGGCCGGACCGTGCAGTTCTACACCACGCTCACCGCGGGCTCGCCCGAATCGACCGCGGCCATCGACGCGGTGCCCGGCGTCCGGGACGCGGTGACCGAGGTGCAGAAGGCGACCGGGGCCACCGACTCGGGAGTGAACGGCCTCGCCCCCGCCTCGTACGACGTCAGCACGGTCTCGGACGACGACCTCGAGGAGATCGTGCCGATCGTGCTGGCGCTCATCGCCGTCCTGCTGGCGCTGGTGATGCGCAGCCTGATCGCGCCGCTGTACCTGGTGGTGAGCGTCGCGCTGTCCTACTTCGCGGCGCTGGGGCTCGCCGTCATCGTGTACATCGTGATCCCCGGTGCCTCCGGCATCGACTTCGTGCTGCCGTTCCTGATGTTCGTGTTCCTGATGGCGCTGGGCGAGGACTACAACATCCTGGTGATGAGCCGGATCCGGGAGGAGGCCCACCGGATGCCGCTGCGCCGGGCCGTCGCCCTGGCCATGCACGCCACCGGGACGACGGTGACCTCCGCCGGGCTCATCCTCGCCGCGACCTTCGGGGTGTCGGCGCTGACCGGGGCCACGGAGGAGATCAAGCAACTGGGCGGGTCGATCGCCATGGGCATTCTGCTGGACACGTTCCTGGTCCGGGTGCTGCTGGTGCCGGCCACCGTGATTCTGCTGGGCCGCTGGAACTGGTGGCCGTCCGCACTGTCACGGCGGCCCCGTACGGAGTCGGCGGAGACGGCCGGATGAGCCACGGCGCCGCCCGGTACGCCCCGGATGCGCAGCGCGGATCCGCCGGGCGCGCCGGCGCGCTCCCCGGGGCGCCGGGCGGCGCGGCATACGGGGCCGCACGGCCACATGCGTCCGGAGGTGGCGGTGCGCCGAGGGTGGCCGGTGCGCCCGGGCGTGCCGCGAGATCCATGGATCGCCGCTCTCGGGGCAGACGACGAGCAACGGAGGAGGCGACAGCGGATGGTAGTGATGGAGTCCGATGAGGCAAGCGCCGCACGGGCGCGGCATGCCACGGCCGACTTCCTGACGAAGGTCTGTCCATGGGTGGATGCCGACGCCGTGATGCTCGTGGTGTCCGAGCTGGTGAGCAACGCCGTGAAGCACACGGCCGGCTGGTGGCGCCTGCGGGTGCAGGCCTTTCAGAGCCGGCTCGTGGTCGAAATCGACGACACGAGCGAGGTGCTCCCCGCCCCGCGCACCCCGAATCTGGACGGTGGCGGCGGCATGGGATGGCACATGGTCCAGCAGCTCGCCACCCGGGTCGAGGTCCGTCGGCGGGCCGAGGGCAAGACCGTGTGCGCGATCTGGATGCGCGCGGAGGCGGTGCCCGGGCAGTGAGCCGGGCGGAACCGGTGGCGGGCAGATGCTGCGCCACCGGTTCCGCCGATGCCGCAGGAGCGCCGACGGCCGGCGACGCGCGTCGCGCAGGCCCGGGGAGAGCACCCGCCGAGTCGACGAGCGTCCCACCTGCCCGGGAACCCACAGCCCCGGACGCGGCACGTCCGCACCGGCCCGGCAGGCCCCGCGGAGGCGAGGGCGGACGGCGCCCCCGGATCCTGCGCCTCACTGCTGGGCGAGAAGCCCCGCGCGCAGCCGGGCCAGCACCTTCGACAACAGCCGGGAGACATGCATCTGGGAGACGCCGAGCTCGGCGCCGATCTCCGCCTGGGTCAGTTCCGCCCCGAAACGGAGTTGCAGGATCCGCCGGTCGCGCGGCGGCAGATCCTCGACCAGCGGCTTGAGGGCCTGCAGATTCTCCACGCCTTCCAGAGCGGGATCCACATCGCCCAGGCGGTCGGCGTAGGTGCCGCCCCCGCCCTCGGAGTTCTCGTCCACCGGCACGTCGAGCGAGGCGGCGGCGTAACCGTTGCTGGCCACGAGTCCTTCGACGACTTCCTCGGTGCTCAGTTCCAGCCGGTCCGCCAGCTCGGCCGTGGTCGGCGCCCGGCCCAGCGTGCGGGACATCTCGTCGGTCGCCTTGGCGAGATCCAGCCGGAGCTCCTGGAGCCGGCGCGGGACGTGCACGGACCAGCTGGTGTCACGGAAGAACCGCTTGATCTCGCCGATGATGTACGGCACCGCGAAGGTGGTGAACTCCACCTCGCGTGACAGGTCGAACCGGTCGATCGCCTTGATCAGGCCGATGGTGCCGACCTGGACGATGTCCTCCATGTCCTCGGACCGGTTGCGGAACCGCGCCGCCGCGTACCGGACCAGGGAGAGGTTGAGTTCGATGAGGGTATTGCGTGCGTACTGGTACTCGTGGGTACCTTCCTCCAGCTCGGTGAGCCGGCCGAAGAAGACCTTCGAGAGTGCCCGGGCGTCCTGAGGCGCCACCGACGTCGCGTCCTCGATCCACGGCAGGCCCGCGAGCGGCGCCTCGGCTGACTGCGCGTCTTCGCTCAGCTCGAGGCCGGCCGGACCGGTGGATGCCGTGCTGTTCACTGTGCCCTCCCTGTCTGGTTTGCTTCACTGGACGCTCGGCCGTGTACCCGGAGTTGGGGACTCCATACCTGCGTTTTTCCTGCTCGTCCGGTTGCGCGGCCCGCGCCGGGTCCGCGGGAGGGAGCGGGATCAGTCCGTCCCCGCGGTCAGCGAAGCGAACCCTTCCGTGCGGGCGCGGTGTTCGAGTTCGTCGAGCGCGGCACGGGCCCGTGCCGCCGCGGCGGGGTCGCGCTCGGGGAGACCGCTCTCCAGGAACTCGTCCTCGTCCAGCCGCAGGACCGTTCCGCCGTCCGCCGACACCCAGAGGTCGAGGTCCAGGTCCTCCACCACGAGGGCGTCCGGTGCCACGACGGCCGGCCGGGTCACGTCGCAGTACCAGCCCTTGAGAGTGCCTCCGGGGCCGCGCACCTCCTTGACGGCGTACCAGCGGTCGCGCCAGTAGTGCTCGGTGAACACATCGCCGTGCTCGAACCGGACGAAGCCGAAGTCCTTCGTCCCCGCGCCGGCCCAGGGGGCGCGGACCGTGAGCCGGGTGCCGTCGTCGTGGCGGACGACAGCGGGATACCGGACGTCCGGACGCGGCTGTTTCACCAGCCGGACCGTCACCTCGCCGCCCACGGGCAGCGTTCCGGAGGTGTCGGGGGTGTTCATGGGAGTCCTCGATCTGCGTTCGGGGCCGACGGAGCGGCCGACGGGCTCAGCCGTCGGCGACGGCGGTGACCAGCCTCGCCCGGGGAGGTGCACGCGGGCCACGGGTTTTCGCCGCAGTGGGGAGCCGTCACGGGGCACCGGACGCGGCCCGGAAGACGGGGACCGCCCCGCGCGTGGTCTCTACCGCTGCGTGCTGTTCACGCCCGACGCGGCCGTGCTGACTTCCCGCCGCACGGGAGCCGTCGGCACGGGTGCGGGTTTGCGTACGAAGGTGTAGGCGAGGGCCGCCCCGATCACGCCGACGGCTGCGGCGGCGACATATACCCGGTTCAGGCCCTCGACCGGTGCGGCGCCGGAACCCGTCCGGAAGAGGACGCCGAAGACCGCGATGCCCAGGGTCGGACCGAGCTGGCGAAAGGTCGTCATCGCACCGGCCGCCATGCCGCTGCGCTCGGCGGGAACGGCGGCGAAGACGGCCCCCGCCATGGCCGGGCCCATCATGCCGACGCCGATGCCGGTGACGGCGAGGCCGAGGGCCACGGAGCTCGCGGTGGAATGGGCGTCGAGACCGCTCTGCAGGGCGCAGCCGATACCGCTGAGCAGGAGCCCGGTGCCGACGATGAGGCGGGGCGACGTGCCGTGCAGGGTCCGTCCCGCGATCAGTGAGGTGGCGAAGGAGGCGAGGGCCAGGGGCATCAGGGCCAGCCCGGCGCGTACCGGGCCGAGGCCGAGGTCCGACTGCAGCCACACCGAAGTGAACAGGAGCGCCGCGAAAGCGGCAGCGGAGGCCAGGACGCACACCATCACCGCCGCGAAGGAGGCCCGGCCGAAGAGCCTCACGTCCAACATCGGCTGCACGCAGCGGCGTTCGACGACGACGAAGAGGACCAGCGCGGCGGCCGCGAGGGCGATCAGGGCGTACACCGTGGGAGTCCAGCCGTCCTCACCGGCCCGGGTGAGACCGTAGACGAGGGCGCCGGTGCACAGTGCGAACACGGCGGTGCCGGGCAGGTCGATGCGGTGGGCCTCCGGTCGGCGGTCGTTGCCGAGGACGCGCAGGGTGAGGGCGACGGTGCCGGCGACCAGGGGGAGGTTGAGGAAGAAGGCGGCCCGCCAACTGAGGCATTCGGTCAGTACGCCGCCGAGCATCGGGCCGACCGCGGCGCCCAGACCGGTGACCGCGCCGAAGACGCCCATCGCCTGGGCCCTGTCGGGGCCGCGGTAGACGGCGCCGATGAGCGCGAAGGTCGACACGGACATGGCCGCACCGCCGATGCCCTGCACTGCACGGGAGGCGATCAGCAGCCCGGTGTTGGGCGCGAGGGCGCAGGTCAGGGAGGCGAGGGCGAAAACCGTGAGCCCCGCGACGTACACGTTGCGGGCGCCGAACCGGTCGGCGAGGGAGCCGAACGGGAGCGTCAGCACGGCCAGGGCGAGGGTGTAGATGTTCAGCACCCACTGCAGCCCGGACAGCGGTGCGTTCAGATCGGTGCCGATGTCGGGCAGGGCGACGTTCAGGACAGTGGTGTCGAGCAGGAACATGAAGGTGCCGAGGCAGATCGCCACGAGCGGCCACCATGTGCGCATGAGCTTTCCTCTCACGGGATGCGGGGGGGGAATCGCTCACACGGTCCGATGGCAGGCGTGGATTCCACCAGCCATAGCCCATTCAGTGCCGGATACTGGCAAGGTTGGTCAGATGAAGGCAGATACCGTCACTCTCGACGAGGTCGATCGAGGGCTGGTGCACGCTCTGCAGATCGACGGCCGAGCCGCTTTCCGCGCCATCGGCGCGGCCCTCGGCGTCTCCGAGAACACCGTGGCCCGGCGCTACCGGCGGCTGCGTACCGCCGGCATCCTGCGTGTGGTCGGCACGCTGAACGGCGCCCGGCTCGGCTACAGCGCCTGGACGATCCGGCTGCGCTGCACCCCCGACGCGGCCGGAGCCATGGCCACGGCACTGGCCCGGCGCAACGACATCTCCTTTGTGCATTTGCTGTCCGGCGGTACGGAGATCTCCTTCAGTACGCAGACCCGCTCCAGCGACGAGAGTGACGCGCTGCTCCTGCACCAGCTGCCCCGCACCGCTCGCGTCACCTCGGTCTCGGCGCATCTCCTGCTCAACCACTACGCCCTGCCCAACAACTGGGCGGGACCTGCTCGGCTCACCCCGGAACAGGCCGCGCTCCTCACCCCGCCTCCTGCCGTCGACACGGAGGTGGACCTGGAGGAACCGATGGATCTGAAGGAAGGGGACCGAGCCCTTCTCGAGGCCCTCGGCCGGGACGGCCGGGCCGGCTACGCCGAACTCGCCACTGTCACCGGCTGGTCGGACACCACCGTCCGGCGGCGCATCGCCACCCTGCGCCGAGCCGGAGTCCTGATCTTCCTGGTCGACATCCCCTCGGCCGCTCTGGGCTTTCGTGCCGAGGCCCGGCTCTGGATGTCCGTTCAGCCTTCGGAGCTCACCGCCGTGGCAGCCGCGATGGCCGGTCACCCGGAGGCCTCTCTGGTCGCGATGACCACGGGTCCGACCAACCTGCTCGCCGCCGTCAACTGCCGTTCCGCGCAAGACCTTTCCCGCTACCTCACGGAACGGATCGCGTCCCTGGACGCGATCCGCACGATCGAGACGGCACCCGTCATCCGCACCCTCAAACGGGCCGGCACCCTGCTCCTGCCCACGTAGCACCGCCAAGGCCAGGACCGGGGCGGAACAGTTGCGCGACGACCAACGCCTGCGCGCCGTCGTCAACAGGGCGAACGTTGCCTGTATCCGGAGCTAGATCGCCGAGTAGGGCGACAGGTCCAGCAGCCGGGCGCGCGCGTCTTGCAGTCGGTGGGCCAGGATCTCCGCGAAGGTGCGCATCAGCACGACCCCCAGAGCCGTGTCCCGGTCACAGAGGCGGCGCACATCCATCCCGTCGAAGACGTAGGCACGGACCGGGCTCAGCGCCTCGGCCCCGAAGTCCCACTCGTAGGGCGGGAAGAGCCACGACCAGCCGAGCAGATCTCCGGGGCCCAGCGTGGCGACGGTGGCACGGCGCCCGTTCAGCAGCGTGAGGTCGAGGGTGACCGCACCGGAGCGGATCACCCAGAACCCCTCCGCCCGCGCCCCTTCGTCGAAGATCCGGGCGTCCTGGGGGAAGGAGACCTCGACGGCCAGCTCCATCAGACGGTTGCGGTAGTCGAGCGGCAGGGCCCGCAGGAACCGGGGCGCAGTAGTCATGGCCGGGACCCTCCTCGCCTCCGAGGCCCGCCGCCCGACGTTCACCCGGTCGGCGTACATCTGGTACCCCCATTGGACCCATGTTCGACCCGTGACGCCATCCCTGGGGCCCGACAACCGGAATCCCGGCCGGGGCCCGGTGCGGACACCCGGCGCGGGCGGGGTTCACGGTTCCGATGGGGCCAACGGTTCCGATGGGGTCAGGGAGTGCTGCCGGCCTGGAGGGCGGCCGCCGTCGTCCGGGCGAGGTGGTCGAGGTAGCCGTCCGGCAGCGGGCTGCGGACCACGGCGAGACGCCAGTAGAGCGGGCCGATGACGACGTCCAGCGCCAGTCGGGCGTCGGTACCGGCCGGCAGTTCGCCGCGGGCGACGGCGTTGCGTACGATCTCCGCGCCCACCTTCTCCTGGGCCTTGCCGAGGGCGGACTGGAGGGTCTGCGCGATCTCGGTGTTGCGCGCGGCCTCGGCCAGCAGATCGGGCACGATCTGCGAGGCGAGCGGATGCTGCAGGGCCTGCGCCGTCGATCCGAGCAGGACCCGCAGATCGCCCGGGAGGCTGCCGGTGTCGGGGACGGGCGTGTCCTGGACGGCGACGTCGGACACCACACCGATCACCATCTGCAGCTTGGAGGACCAGCGGCGGTAGACCGCGGTCTTGCCGACTCCGGCACGGCGGGCGACGGCCTCGATGGACATCCGCCCGTAGCCGACGGAGGCGAGCTCCTGGAAGACCGCCGCGCGGATCGCCGCTGTCACGTCTTCCTGCAGAACGGCTGCTCCGGCGGGGACGCGGCGGGGAATCGGCTTGTCCGCTGGTGGCATGAGCTCACCCTACCCGGCGTTACGACGAAACGGTTGCGTTGCGACGCACACTGCCCTACCGTGGCGACACGACGAAACGGTTTCGTCCCGTCGTTCATGCCCCCCACTCCCTCCATGAACTCCATGACGACCTTCGCAGGAGCTCCGATGAACGAATCCCCGGCCGCGCTCGCCGCGCGGCACGGCCTGGCGGTGAGCGGCGCCAGGCCGGGTCTGCCGGAGTACGTCCGCCAGCTGTGGGGCCGGCGGCACTTCGTGGTCACGCTCTCGCGGGCGCGGCTGCACGCCCAGTACAGCCAGGCCCGGCTGGGGCAGTGGTGGCAGCTGGCGACACCGCTGCTGAACGCGGCGGTCTTCTACCTGATCTTCGGGCGGCTGATCGGCACCCGGGACGGTGTGCCCGACTTCGTGCCCTTCCTGGTGACCGGGGTCTTCGTCTTCGCGTTCACCCAGAACTCGGTGCTGTCCGGCACCCGGGCGATCTCGGGACAGCAGCGACTGGTCCAGACCCTGCACTTCCCCCGGGCCTCGCTGCCCCTGTCGGTCTGTCTTCTGCAGTTGCAGCAACTGCTGTACTCGCTGGCGGTGCTCGTCGCCATCGTGCTGGCCTGGGGTGAGCGGCCGCAGGCCGCCTGGCTGCTGGCGGTGCCGGCGCTGGCCCTGCAGTTCGTGTTCAACGCCGGCCTGACCCTGGTGACGGCCCGGCTGGGCAGCAGGGTCCCGGACATCGCCCAGCTGATGCCCTTCGCCGTGCGGACCTGGATGTACGCCTCGGGGGTCATGTACAGCACCGATCACCTCACGGCGGGCAGGCACCTGCCCCGCTTCGTAGAGTGGTTGCTGAACCTGAATCCGGCAGCGGTCCACATCGACCTGATGCGGTACGCGCTGATCGACAGCTTCCGGGACGCGCGAGCGCTGCCGCCGCACGCCTGGGCCATCGCGCTGGGCTGGGCGCTGCTCGTCGGGACCGGCGGCTTCGTGTACTTCTGGCAGGCGGAGGAGCGGTACGGCCGTGGCTGAGCAGAGCGATACCCCCGAGACACGGGTCCCCACGGTCATCGCGGACGGCCTGCACATCGTCTACCGGGTGCACGGCGGCGGCCGGGGCCGGGGCGGAGCGACGGCCGCGCTGAGCCGGATCCTGGGCCGCAAGGGCACCCCCGGGATACGCGAGGTGCACGCGGTGCGCGGGGTGACGTTCACCGCGTACCGGGGTGAGGCGATCGGGCTGATCGGGTCGAACGGCTCCGGCAAGTCGACCCTGCTGCGGGCCGTCGCGGGCCTGCTGCCGCCGGAGAGCGGCAAGGTTTACACCGACGGCCAGCCCTCGCTGCTGGGTGTGAACGCGGCGCTGATGAACGACCTGACCGGTGAGCGGAACGTCGTCCTCGGCGGCCTGGCGATGGGCATGACGGTCGACGAGATCCGTGAGCGGTACCAGGGCATCGTCGACTTCTCGGGGATCAACGAGAAGGGCGACTTCATCACCCTGCCGATGCGGACGTACTCCTCCGGCATGGCGGCCCGGCTGCGGTTCTCGATCGCCGCGGCCAAGGACCACGACGTGCTGATGATCGACGAGGCGCTGGCCACCGGCGACCGGAAGTTCCAGAAGCGCTCCGAGGCCCGCATCCGGGAGCTCCGCAAGGAGGCCGGCACGGTCTTCCTGGTCAGCCACAACAACAAGTCGATCCGGGACACCTGCGACCGCGTGCTGTGGCTGGAGAAGGGGGAACTGGTCATGGACGGCCCCACCGAGGACGTCCTCAAGGAGTACGAGAAGCCGGGGCCCTCGTAACGGGCGTCCGCGGGCCCGCGGGCGCCTTCCGGCCCGGGGGCGCCGTGGCAGGCCCGGGCCCAGGGCCGGCGCAGGTGCGGGACCCGGAACGAGAGCCCGAAGGGCAGGCGGCATGGAGTGGTCCACGGATTCCGGTTACTGGCTCGGCCGGCTGGTCTTCCAGCGCGGGCTCGCCGCCCTCTATCTGGTGGCGTTCCTGGCAGCGGCCCGCCAGTTCCGCGCTCTGATCGGGGAGCGCGGGATGCTGCCGGTGCCGTACTTCGTGGCGCGGGTTCCGTTCCGGCGCTCCCCCAGCCTCTTCCACTTCCGTTACTCCGACCTCCTCTTCGCCGCGGTTTCCTGGACGGGGGCGGCGCTGGCTGCGGCCGTGGCGGCCGGTGCCGCCGACGCGGTCCCGCTCTGGGCGTCGATGGTGCTGTGGGCCGTGCTGTGGGTGCTGTATCTGTCCATCGTCAATGTGGGCCAGATCTGGTACGGCTTCGGCTGGGAGTCCCTGCTGCTGGAGGCGGGCTTCCTCGCCGTGTTCCTGGGGAACGCCGACACCGCGCCACCGGTGCTCGTGCTGTGGCTGCTGCGGTGGCTGCTCTTCCGGGTGGAGTTCGGCGCCGGACTCATCAAGCTGCGCGGCGACCGCTGCTGGCGCGATCTGACCTGCCTCCACTACCACCACGAGACTCAGCCGATGCCGGGGCCGCTCAGCTGGTACTTCCACCATCTGCCGAAACCGCTGCACCGCGTCGAGGTCGCGGCCAACCATGTGGCCCAGCTGGTGCTCCCGGTGGCCCTGTTCACCCCGCAGCCGGTGGCGGGCATCGCGGCGGCCGGGATCGTCCTCACCCAGCTCTGGCTGGTGCTGTCCGGCAACTTCGCCTGGCTGAACTGGGTGACGATCCTGCTCGCGCTGCCCGCGATCGGCGGCGGCGCGGTCACCGACGCGCTGTCACTGCCCCGGCCTCCGGCACTGCCCCCGGCACCGGCGTGGTTCGACGGCATGGTGATCGCCGCCACCGCCCTGGTCGTGGTGCTCAGTTACTGGCCGGCGCGGAATCTGCTCTCCCGCCGGCAGGAGATGAACCGCTCGTTCAATCCCCTGCACCTGGTCAACACCTACGGCGCGTTCGGCACCATCAGCCGGACCCGGCGGGAAGTGGTCGTCGAGGGCACGGACGAGCCCGAGGTCACCCGGGCCACCGTGTGGCGGGAGTACGAGTTCCGGGGCAAGCCCGGTGACCCGGCCCGGCTGCCGCCCCAGTTCGCGCCGTACCACCTGCGGCTGGACTGGCTGATGTGGTTCGCGGCGCTGTCCTCCGCCTACTCCCGCTCCTGGTTCCTGCCGTTCGTCGAGCGCCTGCTGGTGAACGACCCGGCCACCCTGCGGCTGCTGCGCCGCAACCCGTTCCCGGACGCCCCGCCCGCCCATGTGCGCGCCCGGCTCTACGAGTACCGGTTCACCACCCGCCGGGAGCGGCGGGAGACCCGGGCGTGGTGGACCCGCACCCTGATCGGTGAGCACCTCCCGCCGGTCGCGCTGGACGAGCCGGACCGTGCCGCGCGCCCGGCCGGACCGCCGTGACCCGCGGCCGGCTTCCCTGACCGGCCGTCAGGGCTTTGGGGCCCGCGCCGGCGGTGGGTACGGGGCCGCCGACGGTGCGGGCCCGGCCTCCGGTACGGCCGCCCGGCTGAACCCCGGGGACAGGCGCGTGCGGGCCGGGCGCACCGGGTACCGCCAGCAAGCACGGCGATTCCCCCGGTGGCGATTCCCCCCTGTACGGAGAAGGGCGGCTGTACCGACATGGCAGAGTTTCTGACCGACATCCGGACCATCCGGGACCGGGCGCGCAGGGAGATCGACAAGGGACCGGTGACGGACGCCTACGGCGCCGATCTGAGCCGGGTCATCCTGGTCCTCAACGAGGCTCTGGCCACCGAGATCGTCTGCACACTGCGCTACAAGCGGCACTACTACACGGCGACCGGGCTGTACTCCGAGCCCGTCGCGGCGGAGTTCCTCCAGCACGCCCAGGAGGAGGAGCAGCACGCCGACAAGCTCGCGCAGCGCATCGTCCAGCTCGGCGGGGAACCGGACTTCAACCCGGACACCCTCACCCGGCGGGCGCACGCCGAGTACGACGCCAGCGCCGATCTGATCGAGATGATCAAGGAGAACCTGGTGGCCGAGCGCGTCGCCATCGCCGCGTACACCGAGATCGCCCAGTGGATCGGGGCGGGCGATCCGACCACCCGCCGGATCTTCGAGGAGCTGCTGGCCCAGGAGGAGGAGCACGCGGACGACATGCGGGGGCTGCTGGAGCGGATCCCGCGCGACCAGCCGGGCGTCTGAAACGCCGGCCGGGCAACGGACGGGAGCGGCGGGACCGCGGCCCCGGCGCTCCGGAACGGCCCCGCCTCCCGGACTCCGCAGGCCCGGCCCTCCCCTCTGCTCCTGTGGCCGGCGCGGGAGCCGCTACCCTTCCGGCGCACCGCCCGACGGCACCGGTCCCGACGCCTCGGCCGCCGCCCGGTCGAGCGCCCTGCGCTCCCGGCGGGCGCGGGCCCGGTCGGCGGCCGAGGCGTCGGTGATGTCGAGGAAGATCTGGTCACTCACCGGAAGGTGCTCCCGCATCGCCGCCTTGATGCGCTCCGAGGCCTCCTCGACCTCCTCGCTGTCCAGCCCGCCGACCAGGTCGATGCGGGCGGCGACCAGAGTGTCCTCCAGACCGAGCCGCATCGTCAGCACCGTGGTCACCGTGTCGACCTCGGGCTGTGCCTCCAGGAACACCCGCAGGTCGCGGCGGAGTGCGGGGGCGACGGCCTCACCGATCAACTGCTTGCGGGCGTCCTTGCCGAGCCGGTAGGCCACGAACACCAGGAGGCCGCCGATGAGCAGCGAGGCCCAGGCCTCGTACACGGGGTCGCCGGTCGCCAGGTGCAGGGCCATGCCGACGATGGCCAGCACCACGCCGAGGCAGGCCGTGCTGTCCTCCGCGAGCACGGTGCGCAGCGCGGGGTCCATGCCCGCACGGAGCTGCCGGACCATGCCCCGGCCCGCCCGCCGCGCCTGCCCACGGACCTGGAGCAGCGCCTTGACCAGGGAGGCGCCCTCGGCGATCAGGGCCACGCCGAGGACGACGAGCCCGGCCGTGTAACCGGCGCCGGTCTCCTGCTCGGTGGCGTGCAGGGCCTCGATGCCCTGGAAGAACGAGAAGCAGCCGCCCATGACGAAGATGCCCACGGCCGCGAGCAGCGACCAGAAGTAGCGCTCCTTGCCGTAGCCGAACGGGTGTTCCTCGTCCGGTTGCCGCGTGCTGCGCTTCAGCGACGCCAGGAGGAAGACCTCGTTGAGGCTGTCCGCGACGGAGTGCGCGGCCTCGGACAGCAGCGCCGGCGAGTGGGCGAACACGCCCCCGGCGGCCTTGGCGACGGCGATGAC
The DNA here is from genome assembly GCF_042891165.1 of Streptomyces sp. NPDC001922. Lineage (NCBI taxonomy): Bacteria > Bacillati > Actinomycetota > Actinomycetes > Kitasatosporales > Streptomycetaceae > Streptomyces > Streptomyces sp. NPDC001922. The sequence continues at coordinate 268,785 of NZ_JBIASV010000003.1, forward strand.
GAGATTGGCGGCGAGGGCCACGAAGACGGTCGCTCTGGTTCTGCTGTCCTCGGCGCGCTGCCCGGAGGCGGCGTCGCCGCTCTGTTCTCTGCTCATCGCCGTCGGATTCCCGGGCACCGGCCCGCTACACGCCGGACGGCGCGCGCCCGGCCGGGGGCGGCGCGGCGCGTCAGTAGTCCCGGCTCCCCAGGGAGCGGCGGCGGGCGTACAGGGTCCAGGCCGTGCTGCCGACGACCAGGGTGCCGGCCACGGAGACGTACCAGGCCGTCGGGGGGCGGTCGCGGGGCACGGTGGCCGCCGACGCCTGGCTCACCACGGTCGCGGGGTCGTCGTGGACCGGGCGGTGCACCGCGCGGGCCGCCGCGGCGGCTTGGTCGTGGTGCAGCGTGCCGACCGCGGAGACCTTGCCCGAGGCCTTGAACCCCCAGTCGAGCAGGGACTTCGCCTCGTGGTAGACGGCGTTGTAGCTGCCCGACTGCGGGTTCATCACCGTCGCCAGCAGGGTCCGCCCGCCGCGGCGCGCGGCGACTACGAGGGTGTTCCCGGCCTGGCTGGTGTAGCCGTTCTTGACCCCGATCAGGCCGCGGTAGCGCTCGAGTCCGGACGCGCCGACGAGCAGCCGGTTGGTGTTCTGGATGGCGTAGGACCCGTTCGCCCTGCCGTCCGCCGTCCTCCCGGTGGGGAAGCGGGCGTAGCGGGTCGAGGCGTAGCGGACGAAGTCGGGCCGGGCCAGACCGGCGCGGGCGATCAGGGTCAGGTCGTACGCCGAGGAGACCTGCCCCGGGGCGTCGTAGCCGTCCGCCGAGACCACCCGGGTGTCGTACGCCCCGAGCGAGCGCGCCCTGGCCCGCATCTGCGCGATCGTGGTGCGCATCGATCCGTTCATGGCGGCCAGGGCGTGCACGGCGTCGTTGCCGGAGCTGAGGAACACGCCCCGCCAGAGGTCCGCGACGGTGTAGGAGCGGCCCGCCTGCACGCCGACGCGGCTGCTGCCCTCGCCGACCCCGGCGAGGTCGGCCTCGCTCACCTTGCGGAGCACCTGCTGCGGAAGCCGGGGCAGCACCGTGACCGCGAAGAGGGTCTTCAGGGTGCTCGCCGGGGGCAGTCGCCGGTGCGCGTCCTTCGAGGCCAGCACCTGGCCGGTCCCCGCGTCGGCCACCACCCACGACAGGCCCGAGAGGTTCGAGGGGAGGTGCGGCGCCCGGGCCGTGGGCCGTACCTGCACACCGGGCCGGCTCAGCCGCGGTCCGCCCACCGCGGCCGGTCTGCCGTGGCGTTGCCCCTCGTCGTCCGCGTGCGCCGGCGCCGCCGGGCAGGCGAGGGCCAGACTCCCGGCGACGAGTGTCATCGCGGCGATCCGCGTCTTCAGTCCCGACTTCGTTCCCATGGCTGCACCGTAAAAACGCTGTGGTTGGCGTGCCGCGCGTTCCTGCTCCATCCGGGGGCGACGATCCGATGCACCGTCAGAAGCAGGGGGACGCGGACGAGATGACAGAGTGCCGATGTACCGGATCACATCGGCGCGAGCAACTGCTGCTCACCGGAGGGCATGGAGTCGGCCAGGCACCGCACGGCGCCTTGGAGCACCGAGGCCTGCGGCGTGTCGACCAGGTGGACCGACATGCCCACCAGCCGGCTCAACTGCTCGGGCAGGCCGCCCAGCAGTGCTCCTCCCCCGGTGAGCACCAGCCCCCGCTCGATGATGTCGTCGGCGACGCTCGCGGGGCAGTGCCCGACGACGGAGGCGACGGCCTCGCCGATCCGCTTGATCTCCGGCACGGAGACCAGCAGCAGCTCGCCCACGGACATCGTCGCGGACTTGGGCAGGTCGGTGACCCGGTCGCGGCCGCGCACCTCCAGGGAGGTGTTCTGCCGGGCGGCGGCGGCCAGACTGAGGCCGATCTTGACCTCCTCGGCGGCCTCTGCGCTCAGCGTCAGGGCGTGCTCCCGCTGCAGATAGCCGATCAGGGCGGCCCCGAAGGAGTCACCGGCGGTGTGGATCGACTCCGCCGCCACCATGGTGCCGAAGGCGAAGGCCGCCACCTCGGTCGTCCCCGCGCCCACGTCGACGATCATGGTGCCGGTCGCGTCCCAGACCGGTACGCCGGCTCCGATCGCCGCCAGGGTGGACTTGGGGATCAGCCGGACCGAGCGTGCCCCGGCGATCTCGAAGGCCTCCTGAACGGCGCGCTTCTGCACCTCGGTGGCCTGGGCCGGTACGCCCGCCACCACCCGGGGCGGCAGCCAGGACCGCAGCCGGCCGCGGCGCTGCTGCCCGATGGCGTGCCACAGCAGCCGGGTGGTCGCGTCGAAGTCGGTGATGACACCCCGGCGGATGGGGGCGACCGTCTCGATGGCCGGCGGTGTGCGGCCCGCCATGCCCTTGGCTGCGTCGCCGACCGCCACGATCTTCCCGGTGCGGGTGTCGACCGCGAGTACCGAAGCGCCGCGGAACGAGGTGCCCCGCGGTCCGTGCACCCGGGTGCAGGACGTTCCTAGGTCGACGGCCAGCTGGGTGGCCCCGAGAGCCTGGGACAGAGCCATGGAGAGTCCTTTCGCCCTGGTGTCCGGTTCGGTGTCCACCCTCGGCCCCGGACCGGCGGGATCAGTCGCACCACCCGCCGCACTCCCTCGAAAGGGTGCGACGAACGGGTTGTCATATCCGCCGTCCAGCGGTGAGGGACGTACCACGGCGGAGGTACCGGCGGAGCCCTCCCGGAGGGGCGGCGCGAGGCGTGACTCAGGCGTCGCGGCCGGTGCCGCACCGGCCCGGTTCCGGCGGCTCTCCGGGGCCGGTCGCGGGCCCGGCGGTCCCGGCACCGCTCCGTGGGCACCGGCCGCGGCGCCCCGGGCGGGCGCGACCGCTCCTGCCGCTCCCGGGCACCGGCCGCCGCTGAGCCGGGCTCCGGCACGGCGGGCTCCGGCGTGGCGGGCTCCGGCGTGGCGGGCTCCGGCACGGGCCTGCGACAACGGGACCGGCCGACAGCGTGGGAGAGGGCCCCTCCGCCAACGGCGGGACTGCGGTTGCCCCCCGGTGGCGGGCACTGAAACATCCTCATATGAACGCGATGCGTGCACTGATGTCCCTCGCGGCCGCGGGCGGCGTCCTCGGGGCGGCGCTCGGCGCCGCACAGGTCACGGCCCCCGCCGACGCCGGGACACCCGTGCACGGCTCCGCGCCCGCCCCCGCGCCGCCCGCGGCCGCCCCGCCCGCGGCCTCGTTCGACTACGGCGCCGGGGCGCCCACCGAGTCCCTGGCCGCGCCCCGGGCCGGGATCTGCTACTCGCTCGGCAGCACCCGGTCCGCGACCGCCTTCCGCAACGGCAGCGAGCTGCGGGCCGAGCTCTTCCCCGAGCCCGGCTGCGCCGGCCGGCCGGGCCCGGTGCTGGCCCCCGGGCGGTCGGCCACCGGAGTCGCGCCCCGGTCGAGTGTGGTCTTCGTCGTGGGCGGGCGGGACCGGCCCGCCACCGGAGGCTGACAGCCGGCCCCGGCGTTGCGTCATCCCGGCCGGGGCCCGATGCCGTCGGACACTCCCCCGGCTCTCCTCCGCCCGGTTTGTGCACCGGACGGGCCGCGAGGCCCCCACTGGGCGCCCGGCCGGGATGACCTGACTCCCGGTGCACCGGCACGTCGGTGCACGCGCTCCCCGCGGTCCGGCCCGGCTGCCCGGGGCCGTACGGCGCGTCGGCGCCCCACCCGGCCGGTCCCGGGCGGACGATCGGGCTGACGGTCATCCGCACACCGAGGGTCATCCGCACACAGGAGGATTTCACCGTGGCCACGACGCGCACCGCCCACACCGAATGGGAAGGCGAACTGATCAAGGGGGCCGGCGAGGTCACGCTCGACTCCTCGGGAGTCGGGCACTTCCCCGTGACCTGGGCCTCCCGCGCCGAGGAGCCGGCCGGGAGGACGAGTCCGGAGGAACTGATCGCGGCCGCTCACTCCAGTTGCTTCTCGATGGCCCTGGCCAACGGGCTCACCAAGGCCGGTACGCCGCCGACGACGCTGCGCACCCAGGCCGAGGTCACCTTCCAGCCGGGCACCGGCATCACCGGGGTGCACCTCACGGCAACCGGCCGGGTGCCGGGGGCGGACGAGGCCGCGTTCCAGGCGGCGGCCGAGGACGCCAAGGCGAACTGCCCGGTGAGTCAGGCCCTCACCGGGACCACCATCACCCTCACGGCGCAGCTCTCCGCCTGAGCGCGGCGGTGCCGCCGCTCCGGGATCCGGGCGGCGGCACCGTCGTGACCTCGCACAGGGGCCGGCGGGATTCGGCGGAATCCGCCTGCATCCAGCGGTCAGAGCAGTATCCCCTTCGCCTCCAGATAGGCCGCGGGGTCGAGATCGGAGCCGTAGGCGGTGGAGGTCCGGACCTCGAAGTGCAGGTGCGGACCGGTGGAGTTGCCGGTGTTGCCGGACTGCCCGAGCAGGGTGCCGGCCTCCACCCGCTGCCCCTCGTGGACCGCGACCTCGGAGAGGTGGGCGTAGAGCACGTAGTGCCCGTCGTCCAGCTTCACCATCACCATCAGGCCGTAGTCGCCGGCCCAGTCGGCCTGGGTGACCACGCCGGAGCCGACGGAGTGCACCGAGGTGCCCACCGGGACGGCGAGGTCGACGCCCGTGTGATGGCCGGCGATCCACTCACCGGGGATGCCGTACTCGGCCGACACGGCGCCGACGGCGACCGGCCTGACCCAGCCCCGCAGGTCACCCTCCCCGGTGTCCACCTGCCACTGCGACTCCTGTGCCGCCTCCTCCGCCTCCGCCGGCACCTCCGAGGGCTCCGCCGGCTCCTCGACGAACTGCCCGGACTGCCCGGACTGCCCGGACTGCTCGGACTGCTCGGACTGCTCGGACTGCTCCTCCTGGGGATCGTCGTCGCCCGGTTCGGCGTCGTCACGGCCGGTGCCGGCGGCGTACGCCATGCGGTCGGACCCCGGCCGGTGGGCCGATGCCGGGTGCTCCGTCGCCGCCCAGGCCGTGCCCGACGTCGGGACGATGCAGAGCGCTCCGAGCAGGGAACCGCATATCAGGTGCCGGACCAGGGGGGATGGTGGCGGCGGATGCGGGGCCCGGTGCTGGTCTTCCGTGCTCACGGGGGTGTCCTTTCTGTCTTCCGTACCAGGAGTGCTGTCTCGGTTCCGGGGTCCGTCGGCGGCTGGACACGCCGCGGGCCCCGTATCCCGGCCGACCGCGGTGCGGCCATGCCGGGATACGGGGCCCGCGGTGGTGGTCATGCCCGACGGGAGGTCAGGCGCCGTTCCGGTTCCGCTTGCGGGTGATGAGGATCGTGGCCGCACCACCGGCCGCCAGCAACGCCGCACCCCCGGCGATCCCCAGGCCGTTCATCCCCGCGATGCTGCCGCCCTCACCGGCGTCGGAGCCGCCCGTCGCGCCCCGGCGCACGGTGAAACTCGCCTCCGCCGACGACCCGCCGCCCTCACAGCGCGTCCGCACGTGGTACGTCTGCCCCACCCGGGCCCGGGGCGAGACGCGAGCCGTCCCCACGAAGTTGCTCCCGCCCTTGTCGCGCAGGGTCACCGACCGCACGAACCCCTCGGACGACGCGACCACCGAACGCGCCCGGCAGCCGCCCCGCTGCACCAGCGTCACCTCGCCCCCGGGCGCGGGGAAGCGCGGGGAGACCGAGAGCGTCCCGCGCCCCTCCCCACGGCCTCCGTCCTCGGCAGCGGCGCCCACCGCCGAGCCGCCCACCGCCACAACACCCAACAGCGCGACCCCCACACACCGACGCACAACCGCACCCATCGCCCAACACCTCCGGAACGCCCGCATGCGGAACCTCGCCGTCCGCACAGGACCATCACGCACCCCATGCCACCCCCGCGGACCGTCAAGCGCACACGCCGGGCCGCCGTTCCCCTCCCACCAACGGCCCACCGAGCGGCCGTTCCGCACGTCAAAACCCCAGGCCACACAGGCCCGCGCAGCTCCGCGCACAACCACCCCGCCTCCACCCCCCAATGAGTGACCACCCCCTCCGGACCGGTGAGGCACCGGCGGGGTCCGCGGGGTGTGATGCTGGAGGGGTGTACGAGGAACGGTTCTCCCGGACGGCCGGCGCGACGCTGTGGACCCGGACCGCGGGCGACACGCCGCAGCGGGTCCTGCCGGACGGCTGCACCGACCTCATCGTGATCGGCGGAGAACTGGTGGTGGCGGGCCCGGACACCCGGGCGCATCTGGCCACGGGCCCGCCGGGCACCCGGTACCTCGGCCTCCGGTTCCCTCCCGGGCGGGGGCCCGCGCTGCTGGGCGTGCCGGCGGACGAGCTGCGGGACCAGCGGGTGCCGCTGGGTGCGCTCTGGTCGGGCCGGGATGCCCGGGTGCTGGCGGAGCGGGTCGTCGAGGCGGACGATCCGGCGGAGGTGCTCGCACGGATCGCGGCGGACCGGCAGCGGACGAGTCCGCCGCCCGACCCCCTCGTCACCGCGCTCGTTCCGGCGCTGCAGGCGGGCGAACCGGTCGCCGCGGTCGCCGCGGCGGCGGGACTCGGTGAGCGGCAGCTGCGACGCCGCTGTCTGACGGCCTTCGGGTACGGCCCGAAGACCCTGGCCCGGGTGCTGCGGATGAACCGGGCGCTGGGGCTGGCGCGCGACGGCGTTCCGTATGCCACCGTCGCGGCCACCGCGGGCTATGCGGACCAGGCGCACCTGGCGCGCGAGGTGAAGGCCCTGGCCGGGGTGCCGCTGAGCGAGCTGCCGGTCCGCTGAGCCGGCGACAGGCCCGCGCGCGGGCGGCAGCCGACCGTCCGCGGACCGGCGCCACGGGCAGCGGCGGGTCCGCGAGCGGCGACGGCCGGCCCGCGAGCGGCGGGAGCGGACGACGGATCATGCGGCCGGGCCATGGACGGTGCGGCCGGCCGAAGGACCGTGCGGCCGGACGGGGAGAGTGAGGCCGGTAGGTCGGCGGACGGTGGGATCAGTCGGCCGGCAGCGGCGCGAAGAGATCCACGGCGTGGCCGTCCGGGTCGAGTACCACGGCGTAGCGCTGCCCCCAGAAGGCGTCGAAGGGCTTCAAGTACCCCTCGTGGCCCGCCCCGACGAGCGCGGCGTACGACGCGTCGACGTCGTCGGGGCCGTCACAGGCGAAGGCCAGGGAGACACCGTGACCCCGCGGGGGTGTCCATGCGGGGTCGAAGGAGCGGATGGTCTCGGTGGTGTCCCAGGCGATGCGCAGGCCGCCGGGCAGCGCGGCCTCGACGTGCGGCTGGGTGTCGGCCTCGGCCGGGATGTCCAGGCCGAGGCGGCGGTAGAAGGCGAGCGACGCCGCCATGTCGGTGACGACGAGGCCGATGAGGTCGAATCGTGGAGTCATACCGGCACCGTAGGCAGCGGGCGGCGCAGCCGTCTTGAACGAATCGGACGTCCGGCCGCGAAGATGACCCCTGCGCCGGTCGGCGCCCCCGTCGTTCCGGGCGTGGCCGCTTCCCGCGGAGCGGCCGAGGCGGCGCCGGGATCGGGGGCGGGGCCGGACACGGCTGAGCGGCAGCCGCCGGCGACTGCCGCTCTGGATGGCGAGGAGGACACCGGTGGGGTGGCCGATGTCCTCGCCGCCGGGTCAGGCCGTGCGGCTCTGGGACCTCATGGTCCGCATCACCGCTCCCGCGGCGAGCAGACCGAGCAGGCACACCACCGCGCCGACGATCACGTTGTTCCAGATCATCCCGGTGTCCGGGAAGCGGGTGACCACCCAGGGAGAGATGATCAGCCAGACACCCATCGCCGCCATGGCCCAGCTCATCCCGCCGATCCTCTCCGGCGCGACGGCCAGCCCGATTCCCAGCAGTGCGACAGCGATGCCCAGAACGAGGTTGTTGAGGGTCAGCTCGGGCTCGGCGCCCGTGAAGTGCACGACCCAGGGAGAGATGGCGCAGTAGACGCCCGCGAGGAACGCCAGTCCGTCGAGGGCTCCGGCGTCCGGTCCCTGGAGCATGCGCGCATACCGGTCCCGCATTTCATGTACATCAGGGTGACTCGACAGGTCACCGGGACGGTGCGAGAGGTCGGCCATGCGACTCGCCTCCTTCGATCCTCCATTTGTGAACTCGCCAGCCGACATCAGGCGAGCAGTACCATTGTGCGCTTTCAAGTGCTTTGTGCATAGATGCCTGTCACGACATGAAATAGCCCCGTGATCCTCGGTCCAGGCGGTGAAGGAGCGGGCCGGGCAGCCGGTCAGCTCCTCCACCGTGCGGGCGATTTCGACAGGGGTGTTCCGAGCCGACTCCCACATGTCGAGCAGGACCTCGACGACGGCCTCCGGCATGTGGGCGGACACACCCTTCCTCGCCGTCTCACGGCTGACGGTGTTGACGGTGACGGGCCGGCCGGTCACCTGCGCGATGCGTTCGAGCTGCTGCTGGAAGGAGAGCGACTCCGGCCCGGTCGGGGCGTGGGCCGTACAGCCGGGCCGGGCGGCACCGAAGGCGCAGGGCGGCCTCGGCGATGCCGGCCTCGGGGATCGGGTCGGTGCGGGCATGCGGGAACGCCGCACGGCCGCGCACCCGTAGACTCCATTGCGCGCCACAGATATTACATAGCACCAATATTGCGTCACGCAATCAATGGAACGTGGAGGCGATCATGACGGCGGAGGCGACATGACGGCGGAACGGGCGGAGCTGCTGGAGCGGATCAGCGTCGAAAGCCGTCGGCACCACGCCGCGTGGACGCTGTTCAACCAGGCACTGGCCGGCCGGCTGCGACTTCACCCCACCGACCTGCAGTGCCTGGGCCTGCTCGGTCTCGAACCCGGGCCGCTGAGCACCGGCGGGGTCGCCGAGCTGACCGGTCTGACACCGGGGGCGGCGACCCGGCTGGTGGACCGTCTGGAGAAGGCGGGGCTGGTCGAGCGCCGCCCGGACCCCCGGGACCGCAGGCGGGCACTGGTCGCCCTGGTGCCGGGTGCCCTGGGAAGGGTGAACGCGGCATGGGAGAGCCCCGCTCAGGCCTTCGACGAGAACCTCCGGCGGTACACCGACGAGGAACTGGCCCTCATCGGCGACTATCTGAGCACCGGAGCCGCGCTGGGACGCCGGCAGGCGGAACGGCTGCGGAAGGAACCGGAGGGCCCGATGGACCCTGCGGGGCCGGAGGCCAGGGCAGGCACGGAGGGTCCGGCCGAGGGCCGTTGAGCCCCGTCCCGTACGGGGCAGCCGGGCGGTCGATCCCGCTGTCGGGGCTGCCGGTAGCGTCATGAGCCATGACCAGTGCCGACGACACCACAGCCTGCACAGTCCGCACCGCCCGTCCCGAGGACGCAGCGGCCATCGAGGCCCTCGACGGCTCCTTCACCACCGGCACCGTCTTCGAAGTGACGGCCACTGGCAACGGGTTCACCCTCCGCGAGGTCCCCGTCGACCCGCCGCTGACGAAGGCCTTTCCCGAGGACGAGAGCCCCGAGGACGAGAACCCCGGTGCCGAGGACCCTGGTGGCGACGAGGGCGAGGGCGCCGACCGCCGCACCTTCGTCGCCGTGGGGCCCGACGGCACCCTCGTCGGCTTCGCCGCCGTCTCCCACTCCGCGTGGAACCGCCGCCTGACCGTCGAGGACATCGAGGTCGCCCCCGGCCACCGCGGCCGGGGCATCGGCCGGACCCTGATGGGACACGCCGTCGACTTCGCCCGCGAGCGGGGAGCCGGGCACCTCTGGCTGGAGGTCACCAACGTCAACGCTCCCGCCATCCACGCCTACCGCCGGATGGGCTTCGCCCTCTGCGGCCTGGACACCACCCTCTACGACGGCACGGAGTCCGCGGGCGAGCAGGCGCTCTATATGAGTCTGCCCTGCGACCGCGCCTCGGGCTTCTGACGACGGTCCGCCCCGGGCCCCCGGGGAGCGCGGGCCGACCGCACGTCAGGTGTGGATCCCGCGGGGCCGGGCCGCGGAACGCCGTACGCTGGGGGCCCGTGACCGGAATCGATCTTGTCAACGGGGTGGTGGGGGCCGTCTTCGGCATGGTCTTCGCCGTACTGTTCCAACAGCCGCTCCAGAACGCCTGGTTCAGGATCCGCCGCCGGTCCGCGACCGCCGTGCGCAGCGTGACGTACCGGGACGACGGCGTGCCCCACTCCATGTGGTCGACCTTCTCGATCGGCCCGCTCCACACCTCGGCCCTCGTCGTGGAGGGCGACGGCGAACAGGCCATCGCGCCGGAGTCGGTCCGCGTCCACGTACTGGACGGGGAGGTGGCGCTCCCCGAGGAGATGGCGCCGTGGCGGGCGGAGATAGCGGCGGAGCAGGAGCAGGCGGAGGCCACCGGCACCCGGGTGCGCGTCTGGAACGGCCCCCGGTACGCCGTGGAGGGCCTGGAGATCTCCCGCACCGCGCTGGAGGAGCACCCGGACGTCCGGCTGCGGCTGCGCCCCACCGACTACTTCACCTTCCTCGCGGCACAGCAGCTCGACCGCAGGCTGCCCGACGGCAGCACCCCGCGCGGACGCTACCTCGACCCCGACCGCCCGCTGGATGCCCCCGCGTTCCTGCAGTGCAGCTTCGGTGTGAACGTGGCCGTGGTCACCGCCGACCACCTTCTCGTCGTCAGCCGGCGGTCGGACCAGGTGCGTTCCGGCCCCGGCCTGTGGGGCTCCTCGGTGAACGAGGGGCTCTCCCGGCACATCGACTCGGCGGGCCGCCACGCACCCGACCTGCACGACGTCGCGCGGCGCGGCATGCGCGAGGAGCTCTCCGTGCAGCCGCACGAGTACTCGCTCACGCTGCTGGCCTTCGCGCTGGACGTGGAACGGCGGCAGTGGAGCGCCCACTTCACCGCGCACCTCTCCGGCCTGACCGGCGACGGCCTGCGGTCCCGCATCTCGCACGGCGTCGCCGACCGCTGGGAGCACCAGAGCATCGACCACGTGCCGTTCCGCCCGGCCGACGTGGTCGGCTACCTGCTGCGCCCCGACCGCGTCCGCCGCTGGGCCCCGCTCACTCCCGCCCTGTTCCATCTGGCCCTGGTGCACACCCACGGTCGCGGCGCCGTGGAACGCGCCGAGGCGCAGGTGGTCCGTCGCCTGCGCTGAGTACGCGGACCCGCCGCACTTCGGGGTGACACCGCCTCGGCACAACAGGTACCCGGCGCCCGGATGTCGCGCTCCCGCGTCCGGCGCCTGACGGCCCGTTCGTGGCCGGCCCGTCCGGCAGGCCACTCCCCGGGGCACCGAGGGGCGGTGGGCCGGCCGCGTCTCCGGAGATCGGCGGCCCATCGCAGAGGCCGCCTGCGGCCCCGGACCCCGGCCCGCGGCCGATGGATGCCGCCGGATGGGGGAAACTGAGCAGCATGTCTGCTCCGCGCCGCTCCTGCCCCGTCTGCTGCCGTGAGATCGCCGTGGTGGGGGGCCGGCTGGCCCGGCACGACCCGCCGGGCCGCCGCTCGGTGCTGGAGCTGATCTCCTGCCCGGGGTCGCGGCGTCTCACCTCCGTCGGCGACAGCCAGCCGCCGCTGATCGACCTGGACGCGCCGCCGGTGCCGGGTCAGCTGCCGCTGTTCTGACGTCCGTTCGGACGCCGGACCGGGCCCGGGGGAATCCGGCCCGGGAATCTCATGCGGCGCCGAACAGCTTCAGCAGGTCGTCCTTGCCGAACATCCGCGCCGTGTCCACCGCGGACGGGGTGCCCGCCGCCGGATCGGCGCCGCCCGCCAGCAGGGCCCGGACCACCGCGTCCTCCCCCTTGAAGACCGCACCCGCGAGAGGCGTCTGACCGCGGTCGTTGGCCCGGTCGGGATCGGCGCCGCGGCTGAGGAGGGCCTCCACGGCACCCGCATGGCCGTGGTACGCGGCGAGCATCACCAGCGAGTCGCCCTTGTCATTGGTGAGATCGGCCGGCACACCGGCGTCGACGTACGCGGACAGCGAGGCCGTCTCGCCGCCGCGCGCGAAGTCGAAGATCCTGCTCGCCAGCTCGATGACCTCAGGATCGACCTGACCTGCGACATCTCCCGACTCCGGAGTGTCCATCCGCTGATCCGCCTTCCCGGTCCGCCGCCCGTACGAGTGAACAGCCAGCGTACTGCGGCCCACCGGGGGTCCGGCGGACCGGCCGTCGTGGCACCGGCTCCCCGGACCGTCCCCCGCCCGGACGGCGCACCGCGCATCGCCCATGAGCATCAAATTCATGACAAATCCCCCATGTGCCACTTTGCCGGGACAGACACATGCTGCGAACCTGAATCACCTCACGGTGACGGTGTCGTCCCCACCCCACAGGAGAACCCCATGATTCTGTCCGTCTCAGGCGTCGTACTGCTCGCCATCATCGTCTTCCTGCTCTTCCGCAAGGACGGGCTCAAGGCCTCCCACGCCGTGGTCTGCGCGCTGTTCGGCTTCTTCCTGGCGGGCACGGCGATCGCTCCGAGCATCAAGGCGGGCAGCGCGAGCCTGGCCAGCCTGCTGGGCGGAATCAAGTTCTGAGGTCCGGCCGCGACGGCCGTCCCGTCCACCGACGTTGCACACCCCAGGAGACCGTTGTGGCCCGGCGCCCACTGCCCCGCATCCTGACCGGCGCACTCCTCGCGCGAAGCCGCGCGGCGGCCCGTGCCGCCGTCCACACCGCCGCGGACGTCCTGCATCCGCTCATCGTCGTGGTGCGCGGGCTGCGCCGCCTGGCGGCCGGCGGGCGGCGGCGGCTGTCCGCCGCGCCCCCGGACCGGCGGGGTCCCGCGCTGGTCATGCTGGCGGCCGGGGTGGTGGCGCTCGCGCTGCTGCCGTACGGGCCGGCGCTCATGATGGCGGGGGTCCTGGCGGCCGGAGCCTGGGCGGGGCGTGACCGGGACCCGGCGGAGACCGGCCCCAGCGAGGCCGAGAGCGGACGGCTGCAGGTCCTCCACGACGCCCTGGTGCCCTACTTCTCCGCGACCGACGATCCCGGCCCGCTGTACGCGCACGGAGGCGACTGGCAACAGGCCTTCTCCGCCTGGGATTTCGACGACGAGGGCCGGATCACGCTGCTGCACCTGCACTACCCGCCGTACTTCACCGACGGCGAGCCCGCCGCGCGGGCCCGGATCGAGAAGCTGCTCCACGCCAAGTCCGGGCGGGGCCGGGAGTACTTGTTCGACTGGAACGAGGAGCTGAACGAACTCGTCATGACGGTGCTGGAGCCGCTCCCCACCGACATCCGGGCCCAGCGTTTCGTCACCTCGCCCGCCGAGACGGTCCTGGGCTTCACCGACTCCGGCGACGTCCGGCGCACTGTGCCCGTGACCACCGACGACGCCCCGCGCGACGCCCCGCCGGTGATCTGGCGGACCGGTCCCCGCACCACGGAGCCGCATCTGCTCGCGCTCGGCAGGCCGGGCAGCGGCGTCAGCACGCTGCTGCGCTCGCTCGCCCTCCAGGGGCTGCGGCACGGCGACGTGCTGGTGGTGGACGGGAGCGGCACCGGCGAGTACGCCTGCCTGCTGGGCCGGGAGGGGGTACTGGCGGTGGAGAGCGGCCTCGCGGGGGCCCTGACGTCGCTGGAGTGGGCGGCCCACGAGACGGAGCGCCGGCTGATCGCCGCCAACCGGGCCCGCCAGCTGGGGCATCCGGCGCCGGAGGACACCCGTCGGCAGCTGTGGATCGTCCTCGACCGGCCCTCCGTGCTCAGCCAGGTCGCGGCCGCCGAGGGACGGACCGACCCGCAGGAGCTGCTCGGCATCCCGCTGCGGCACGGGCGGGCCGCCCAGGTCACCGTCTGCGTCGGTGACCAACTGGACTGCGCGGACCTGCTGGCCGACGCCGTGCGGTCGCACACCAGGGCGCGGGTGATCCTGGGAACGGCCACGGCCGAGGAGGTGACGGACGTGCTGGACCAGCCGCCGCACACCACCCCGCCCGCACACGTCCCGCCGGGGCGCGGCTACGCGCGGCTGGGTGCCGGGCCGGTGCACCGGCTCCAGGTGCCGGCCACCCCCGACCCGTACGACGACGAGGTGAGCGAGACGGACCGGCAGGCCGTTCTGGACCTGCTGCCGGAACCGGCCGGTCCGGAGCTGCCGGCCCAGCCCGCGGCCGCCGTGCACGCCGACAGCTGACCCGGCACGCCCCGCGGCCCCTCCTCCCGCTCGCACGCACCGGACCGTCCGCCGGATCGGTCCACTCCTGCGGGAGCCGGGCCGTCCGGGCTCGGGCCAGGGGTTCCGTCCGGCGGGGCGCGGACCACACCGGTCCGGTCCGGCCGGAGTCCGGAAGCCGGGCAGGGTCCGGCGGGAGGGCCGGAGGCCCGGACCGGCCCGACGAGGTCCGGGGCGGCCCGGGCCGCAGGGCCGACCGGGCTCAGGCCACCAGGCTGCGCGGTGTGTCCGTGGCGACCGGGGCACCCGTCTCCACCAGGTGAGCCGCCGCGGCGAGCCGGGCCGCGGCGGTCTCGGCGACCGCGCCGCCCACGGTGAACGGGAGCCGGACGAAGCCCTCGAAGGCGCCGTCCACCCCGAACCGCGGCCCGGACGGCACCCGCACCCCCATCCGTTCGCCCGCCTCGGCGATCCGGGAGCCGGAGAGACCGCCGGTGCGGGTCCACAGGGTGAGCCCGCCGCCCGGGACGGTGAACTCCCAGTCGGGCAGGTGCTGCCGGAGTGCGGCGACGAGCGCGTCGCGGTTCTCCCGTGCCTGCGCGCGGCGGATGTCCCCCGCCGCCTCCCAGCCGCCGTCGTTCAACAGCCAGGTGACGGCGAGCTGTTCGAGGACGGGTGAGCCCAGGTCGGCGTAGGCCCGGGCGGCGACCAGGCTGCGGATGACGTCCGGGGCGGCCCGGACCCAGCCGATGCGCAGCCCGGCCCAGAACGCCTTGCTGGCCGAGCCGACGGTGACGACCGTGCTGCCCGAGGGGTCGAACGCGGAGACCGGGCGCGGCAGTTCGGGGTCCGGGTCCAGCCACAGGTCGGACATCGTCTCGTCGGCGACGAGCACCGTGCCCGCCGAGCGGGCGGCGGCCACGAGGTCACGGCGCTGCTCCTCGGTGGCCAGCGCGCCGGTGGGGTTCTGGAAGTCGGCCATGACGTACGCCATGCGCGGAGCGGCGTCGCGCAGCACCTGCCGCCAGGCGGGAATGTCCCAGCCCGCCAGGCCGTCCGCCATCGCGACCGGCACCAGCCGGGCGCCCGCCTCCCGCATCAGCTGGAGGACATTGGCGTACGAGGGGGACTCGACGGCGACCCGCTCGCCGCGCCCGGCGAACAGATGACAGGTCGCGGTGACCGCCCCCATGGCCCCGGTGGTGACCATGATCTGCTCGGGCATGGTCGGGATACCGCGGGCGGTGTAGCGGTCGGCGAGGGCCTGCCGGAGGTCCTGGAGGCCGGCCGGGTAGTCGCCGTGCGTGTGGGCGTAGGCCGGGAGCTGCTCCAGGGCGCCCTGGAAGGCCCGGCTGAGCCAGGGTTCGGGCGCGGGCAGGGCGGCGCACCCGAGGTCGATCACGGATCCGGCGGCGTCCGGCGGCAGCGGGTCCAGGCCGCGGGTGGGCAGTGGGCTGCCGGCCGGGACGCAGGTCCAACTCCCCGCTCCGCGCCGCGACTCCAGGAAGCCGTCGGTGCGCAGCGCTTCGTACGCCGAGGCGACCGTGGTGCGGCTGAGCGCGAGAGCGGCGGCGAGTTCGCGCTCCGCGGGGAGCCGGGCGGCGACCGGCACGCGTCCTTCGAGGACGAGGAGACGCACGCCGTCGGCGAGGGCGCGGTAGGCGGGCAGCCGCCGCCCGGCCGCGGTCTCGCGCCCGCCGTCGGTCTGGGAGCGCAGTAGCCGGGCGAGTTGCGCGGCGCCCACCGCCGAAGTCCACTGACCCATGATCAGCAGTCCACCTTCCCTCGATTGGCCCTGGAACCACCGTGGCCCCAGGCCACAGGGTGTCATGAGTCAGGCCACTTCCACCAGCGTCACCCTTCCCTGGGAGCCCCCACATGTCCCGATGGTCGCGAACGACCCGGTCCGCACTCCCCCGCCGGCTCACCCGTCGCCTCGTGCAGCTCTACGTCGGACTGGTCCTCTACGGCATGAGCATGGCGCTCCAGCTGCGCGCCGGACTCGGCCTGGACCCGTGGGACGTCTTCCACCAGGGCGTCTCCAAGCACACGGGGCTGTCCATCGGCACGGTGTGCATCCTCGCCGGCGCCCTGGTGCTGCTGCTCTGGGTGCCGCTGCGGCAGCGCCCGGGGCTCGGAACGGTCTCCAACGTCGTGCTGATCGGCGTGGCGATGGACGCCACCCTGGCGCTCACGTCGGACGTGCGCGGGCTCGCCCTCCAGGTGCCGCTGCTGGTCTTCGCGATCGTGCTGAACGGCGTCGCGACGGGGCTCTACATCTCGGCGCGCTTCGGCCCCGGCCCCCGGGACGGCCTGATGACCGGGCTGCACAAGCGCACCGGCCGGTCGATCCGTCTGGTGCGCACCGGGCTCGAGGTCACCGTGCTGGTGACCGGCTGGCTGCTCGGCGGTTCGGTCGGCGTGGGCACGGTGGCGTTCGCGCTGGCCATCGGCCCGCTCTCGCAGGTGTTCCTCCGGGTCTTCGCGATTCCCGGGGCCGACGGGGAGCCTTCCCCGGTGGTGGCGCGGGGCGAGGTGAGGGAACAGGCGATACTGCCGCAGTGAATTCCGTACGCCATCCCTTCCTCGACCATCCGGCCCCGCTCGCCTTCGCCCACCGCGGCGGAACGGCCGACGGGCTGGAGAACACCGCGGCCGCGTTCCGGCGCGCGGTCGGCACCGGGTACCGCTACCTGGAGACCGATGTGCACGTCACCGCGGACGGCGCGCTGGTCGCCTTCCACGACGCGACCCTGGACCGGGTCACCGACGCCCGCGGGCGGATCGCGGACCTGCCCTGGTCCGAGGTGCGGCGGGCCCGGGTCGCCGGGACCGAGCCGCTCCCGCTGTTCGAGGAGTTGCTGGAGTCCTTCCCCGAGGCCCGCTGGAACGTGGACGTCAAGGCGGAGGCTGCGCTGATCCCGCTGCTCGAGCTGGTCCGCCGGACCGGAGCCTGGGACCGGGTCTGCGTGGGGTCCTTCTCCGAGGCGCGGGTGGCCCGGGCGCAGCGGCTGGCGGGGCCCCGGCTGGCGACGTCCTACGGCGTCCGGGGGGTGCTGGCGCTGCGGCTGCGCTCGCTGGGGCTGCCGGTCCGGCCGCGGCGTACGGCGGTCGCCGTGCAGGTGCCCGAGGCGCAGCCGGTCCCGGTGCTCGGCAGCCTCCGGGTGGTGGACCGGGCCTTCGTCCGGGCCGCGCACGCGCGGGGGCTCCAGGTGCACGTGTGGACGGTGAACGACGCGGATCGGATGGCAGCCCTGCTCGACCTGGGCGTCGATGGCATCATGACCGATCATCTCGACACATTGCGCACGGTACTGACCGACCGGGGAGCCTGGGCCTGACCCCGGGCCGCCGTGGTACGGCGGCCGACGGGGAGACGAGGGGCCGGGGATGGACAGCACGGACACGGCGGGGGACAGAGCGGCCGGGAGCGCGACCACGCCGGCGGAGCGGCGGCGGGAACAGCGGGGCTGGTACGTCTACGACTGGGCCGTCTCGGTCTACTCGACGAGCGTGGTCACGGTGTTCCTGGGGCCGTATCTGACGGCGGTGGCCCGGGCCGCCGCCGACGCGGACGGCTATGTACACCCGCTGGGCGTCCCGGTGCGGGCGGGCTCCTACTTCGCGTACGCGGTCTCGGCGTCCATCCTGCTGGCGGTGCTGGTGATGCCGCTGGCGGGGGCGGTCGCGGACCGGACGGGCCGCAAGAAGCCGATCCTCGCGGTGGCCGCCTACCTGGGGGCCGCGGCGACGACGGGGATGTTCTTCCTGGACGGGGAGCGCTATCTGCTCGGCGGAGCGCTGCTGATCGTGGCCAACGCCTCGCTGTCCGTCTCGATGGTGGTCTACAACGCGTTCCTGCCCCAGATAGCCGGGCCGGACGAACGGGACGCGGTCTCCTCGCGCGGCTGGGCCCTGGGCTACGCGGCCGGGGCGCTGGTGCTGGTCGCGAACCTGGTCCTGTACTCGGGGCACGACGGCTTCGGGGTGTCCGAGGGCACCGCGGTGCGGATCTCGCTGGCCACCGCGGGCCTGTGGTGGGGCGCGTTCGCCCTGATCCCGCTGCGGCGGCTGCGGGACCGGCGGCTGCCCGGCCGCACCCCGGCGGAGCGCGCCTCGCTGGGCCAGGGCCTGCGGCAACTCGTGGCGACCTTGCGGGACATGCGCCGGTATCCGCTGACGCTGATGTTCCTGCTCGCCTATCTCGTCTACAACGACGGGGTGCAGACCGTGATCTCCCAGGCCTCGGTGTACGGCTCGGAGGAGCTGGGGCTGGACCAGACGACCCTGATCCTGGCGATCCTCCTGGTCCAGGTGCTGGCGGTGGCAGGCGCGCTGGGCATGGGCCGGCTGGCCCGCCGGTACGGCGCGAAGCGCACGATTCTCGGCGCGCTGGCGGCCTGGACGGTGACGATCGGCGCGGGCTGCTTCCTGCCGGCGGGCGAGCCGGGGTGGTTCTTCGTGCTGGCGGCGGCGATCGGGATGGTGCTGGGCGGCAGCCAGGCCCTGTCGCGGTCGCTCTTCTCCCATCTGGTGCCACGCGGCAAGGAGGCCGAATACTTCTCGGCGTACGAGCTGAGCGACCGGGGTACGAGCTGGTTGGGGCCGCTGCTGTTCGGTCTGACCTACCAGCTGACCGGGAACTACCGGACGGCGATCATCTCGCTCGTGGTGTTCTTCGCACTGGGATTCGTGCTGCTCGCGCGGGTGCCGGTGCGGCGTGCGGTAGCGGCGGCGGGCAACCCCGTACCGGCCCGGATTTAGGGTCCAGAGCCGGAGGCGGTAGTGTACGCCCTTGGCCTGCCGGGTGGACCGTTACTGCGTGCTCAGGAAACGGGAACGCTGGGTGACATCTGCTGCCAGATGTGACAAACCGGGCGCCGGTGGGTACAACAAGGGGCGGCACGACGGGCGACGCATGTCCCGGAACGGGAATCTTCACCGCCGACCGGACGTTGACCGGATGACGACGACAGCGACACCTGTCCTGTGGGCTACAAGCCCGGGAGGCACGATTCATGAGTGAGCGAGCTCTCCGCGGCACGCGACTCGTGGTTACCAGCTACGAGACCGACCGCGGCATCGATCTGGCCCCGCGCCAGGCGGTGGAGTACGCATGCCAGAACGGACATCGATTCGAGATGCCGTTCTCGGTAGAGGCGGAAATTCCGCCGGAGTGGGAGTGCAAGGCGTGCGGCGCCATGGCACTCCTGGTGGACGGCGAGGGCCCTGAAGAGAAGAAGGGCAAGCCCGCGCGTACGCATTGGGACATGCTCATGGAGCGGCGCACCCGCGAGGAGCTGGAGGAGGTGCTGGCCGAGAGGCTGGCCGTTCTCCGCTCCGGCGCCATGAACATTGCCGTGCATCCGCGCGACAACCGCAAGTCCGCGTAGCGCCGAGGCGCCGCGCGAACCGCGCAGAGAGGCCGCGGGTCAGGGGCACCAGCCGGTGTCCCCGGCCCGCGGCTTTTGCATGCCCCGGCGACGGGCTCATCTTGCCGGCCCCGGCGACAGACAGGGTGGACGGGCCTCGCCCTGGGATGCCCGGGATGCCCAGGAGCCCGGGGTGCCCGGGGTGCCCGGGAGCGCGGGATGCCCGGGAGCGTGGCGGGCCCGCGGGAGCCCCACCGGCCCCGTCCCGGGCGACGGCTCAGTGCGTGAGCGGTGGGCGCGGCCCGTCCTCGTCGTGCGGGCGGCGCCCCGGCACGTCCGCGTCGTCCCGGACGACCTCGCCCTGGACGACCTTGCCGTCGGGGCGGTGCATCCGTGCCTGCTGGAAGGCGTCGCCGAAGGTCCCGGGCCGTGCGGTCCGCATCCGGCGCTCCAGTGACCGCTCCAGCGAGCGGTGCAGCAGCGTCCGCGTCGGCGGGAAGAGGCAGAGCAGTCCGAGCGCGTCCGAGATCAGCCCCGGGATCATCAGCAGCAGCCCGCCCAGCATGGGGAGCGTATTGCCGCTGCTCCGGTCGCCGTCGCGCGCCGGGTCGTCCTCCTGCCGGTCACCGGCCCCGCCGGCCTGAGCGGCCCGGAGGTCGGCGGTGAGCCCTCGCCAGGCCCGGCGGCCGGCCCGCTTGATCACATATCCGCCGAGCACCGCTCCGGCCACCAGCAGCAGCAGAACGGTGAGACCGCCGAAGGCCTCGCCCACCACGATGAGCAGCCACAGCTCCAGCACCAGCCAGGCGGCGACCGCCAGCGGCAGGAACCTGCGGGCGCGGGAGCGCCGGCGGCCGGGCTCTCGGCCCCGGGGCGAATTCTGGTGCGGTGTGCCGGTCGTCATGTGTCCCAGTGTGCCTGGGCCGGTGGCGGAATCGGAGCGGTGGGTCGGCCTCCGTACGCCGGGCCCGTGCATTCCGGCCGGGCTCCCGGGTACGCGAAGCGGACCGGCACGTATGCGCCCTCACGGGGCGCGGAAACGGAGTTGACCCCATGAACTGGCGCCAGAGCGCTGCCTGCATCGACGAGGACCCGGAACTCTTCTTCCCCATCGGCACGTCGGGCCCGGCGGCCCTGCAGGCCGAGGAGGCGAAGGCCGTCTGTGCGCGCTGTCCGGTCACGGACCAGTGCCTCGAATGGGCCCTGGAGAACAACCAGGACTCGGGTGTCTGGGGCGGTCTCGAGGAGAACGAACGCCGGGCACTGCGACGCCGCAACGCCCGGGCCCGCAGCCGGGCCCGGCGCTGACGCCGCCGGACGACCGGGGCAGCTGTCCGGTGCTGCCCCGGTCCGGCAGTCACCCGCCCGCGGCACCACGTTCCGTGGCCCCACCGCTCGGGCGGCGCGCGGCCGGGAACGCGGATGCGGGCGCCTGCGCGTGACGCCCCGCTGCACGCCCCATGCCCTGCTCCCTGTCCGGACCGGGGATGCACGCCCCCACCGCTTCAGCGGCCGGCGGCACGAGCTGGAGGTACCACTGCCGGCCGCCGCCTTCACGGGCCGCGCCCCAGTCGGCGACGGGACACCCCGCTGTTTCGACGCGGGCTGCCGACCGCGGCGGACCCATCGCCCACCCGGACGGGCTGCCGTGTCCCGCGCGCCCCAGGTCGGCGTGACGCCATGGCAGGACTCAGGCCGGGGTGACAGCCTCTCGCAACGCCCGCCACGGGGCCCGTCGGCGACGGCACTCGCGGCACGGGACATCCGGTGACAGGCTCTCCCAGTGACAGGCTCATGAGGCTCCTGGCAAAGGTCCCGACGCGTATGGCCGCGGCCACCGGATGCGGTGCCGTACGACGGCTGCCGCACCGGGCCGGTGTCGATCATCACGGTGACCGGCGCATGCCCGGCGGCCCCGCCGGGTACCCGCCCGCCCGGCACGAACCCCGTAAGCGAGTGAGGATGGGGCCATGAGCGAACGACCGAGCGAAGCTCCGGAAGGACACGGCAGCGAGGGCGTCCCCCGGGACCTGCCCGATCAGCAGGCTGACGCCGAGGCCGGCCCCGACCACTGGGACGCCGACGGGTCGTCCCTCGAGGACCGGGACGGGGAGCGGATGCCGGACACCGACGAGGCGGGCACCGGGCCGCGGGGAGCGCCGCAGCCGATCGGGGTGAACCCGGACGAGCCCGCCCCGGACGAGCCGACGGACTGACGTCGCACGCGGAGAGGCCCGGACGGTGTCCGGGCCCCTCCGCTTCCGTTCCACACCGGTTCGGCCCCTCCACGGCACCGCAGAGGGGCCGTACGGCCGCCGGCCGTCAGTCCGCCGCTTCGGCGCTTCGGCGCTTCGGCGCTTCGGCAGTGAGGCTTCGGCGCGCTTCGCCGCTGCGGCTCAGCGGTTGCGGCTCAGCGGTTGCGGAGCGCCGAGATGAGCTGGTCCTTCCACATGCCGGACCTGCCCTCGATACCGACCTTCCTGGCCTCGCGGTACAGGTCGTCCTTGGTCCGCCCCTCGTACGCCCCGGCCTTGCCGCCCTTACGCGCGGTGGCTCGGCGGGAGCCGCCGGCGTCGTTGGCGATCCTGGCGGCCTTCTCCTTGCTCGCGCCCTCACGGCGCAGGGCCTGGTAGGTCTTCTCGTCCTTGATCTGCGGGTCGGGCATGTGACAACACCTCCGGATGACGTGCGGGTACCCACCCCCGTCGTCAGAATGCCGCACGGAGGCTCGGCAGGAGAGTGCTGTGCGCCCATTCCGGGAAGGCGGGCCGGCTGTCCGCCGCCGATCCGGACCGGGGAGATCTCGGGCGGGGTCGGACCCCGACGGGTCCGGGTCGTGGCAGACGGGCAGTTGCCCCACCCGGGGCGTGCCCGCTCCTCCGTGCCGCGAGAACGCGTCGAGGCCTGGGGCTGTCCGACACATGCCGCGGGCCCGCCTGCAGGGCGGGCCCGCGGCGTCCGGTGCGTGCGCTCGCAAGGCGGAGGGTGGGGGTACCTCCCGGGCCGCCAGGCCCCCAAGGGGAGAGCGCGCAGCGGGCTGCACCGACGACCGACAACGCAGCGTGGGGGCACCTCCCGCGCTGCGAAGGGCCAGGGAGCGTGCGTGCCGGACACCGCGGGGCAGGCGGGATGCCTCGGGCAGGCCCTACGGGCCCGCGCCGTGGTCGCGGGCCGTCGCGGTCACCGGCCGCCGCGGCCCAGGAGGCGCTTCGCCCGGGAGGAGAGGCCCCAGCCGGTGACCCGCCACAGCGCTTCGACGAGGATGTCGCGGCTCATCTTGCTGTCCCCGAACTCACGTTCCACGAAGGTGATGGGCACCTCCACGATGTGGAAGCCCGCCTTCGCCGCCCGCCAGGCCAGGTCGACCTGGAAGCAGTAGCCCGCTGAGGCGACGGCCTCCATGCCCAGGCCCTCGAGGGTCTCCTTGCGGAAGGCCCGGTAGCCACCGGTGACATCGCGCATCGGGACGCCGAGCAGGACCCGGGAGTAGAGGCTGCCGCCGCGGGAGATGAACTCGCGGGACTTGGGCCAGTTCACCACCCGGCCGCCGGGCACCCAGCGGGAGCCGAGGACGAGGTCCGCGCTCTTGAGGGCGGTGAGCAGCCTCGGCAGTTCCTCGGGCCGGTGCGAGCCGTCGGCGTCCATCTCGACGAGGACGCCGTAGCCGTTCTCGATGCCCCAGCGGAATCCGGCCAGATAGGCCGCGCCGAGGCCCTCCTTGCCCTTGCGGTGCAGCACATGGACCTGCTCGTCCTCGGCCACCAGCTCATCGGCGAGCTTGCCCGTGCCGTCCGGGCTGTTGTCGTCGGCGACGAGGACGTGCGCCTCCGGCACCGCGGCCCGCACCCGCCCGACGATCGACTTGACGTTCTCCGCCTCGTTGTAGGTCGGGATGATCACCAGAGCCGTGCCGAGCGGACCGTACTGCCGCCCCTGCGCCCCGCTGCGCGGAACCGCGCCACCGTCGTTCACTTCTGCCCCTTCCCGTCCATTCGTCCCCGCCGGCCGATCATGATCCCGGCGGCGCAGGCCAGAAGGCCCACCATAGCGAGAGCCCACTCCGGACCTGCGCCGACGCGGTCGGCGACCGTCGTGTCGTCACGCAGGGGCAGGCGCGCGGAGAGCACGTCGCGGGTGAACTCCGCGGTCCGCTGCTCGACCGTGCCGTCGGGGGCGACGACGGCGCTGATGCCGCTGGTGGCGGCGGTGACCACGGCCCGGCCGTGCTCGACGGCCCGCAGCCGGGACATGGCGAGCTGCTGGTCGGGCTGGCCGGTGCGGCCGTAGGTGGCGTTGTTGGTCTGGACGACGAGGGCGCGGGCCCCCTTCTGCACCGTGTCCCGGACGATCTCGTCGTAGGCGACCTCGAAGCAGATGACGTCGCCGATCCGGGCCGGCCCGGCCTGGAGGACGCCGGTGCGGTCGCCGGGGTAGAAGTCGCGGGGCACCCGCTGGAGCCGGGTGATCACCTTGCTGAGCTGGTCGCGGAAGGGGACGTACTCGCCGAACGGCACGGGGTGCTGCTTGGTGTAGGAGGCTCCGGGGCCGGTCCGGGGGTCCCAGACGATGCCCTGGTTCTCGACGTAGCCCTCCTTGCCCGGGTGGTCGATGAGGGCGCCGACCAGGACGGGGACCCCGATCGCCTTGACCGCCCGGTCGATCCGGTCGTACGCCTCCCGGTACTGGAACGGGTCGAGGTCGGAGGAGTTCTCCGGCCAGATCACCAGGTCGGGCCGTTCGGCCCGGCCTTCCTTCACCCGCTTCGCCAGGTCGAGGGTGGCGTCGACATGGTTGTTCAGGATCTTCATCGGACGGCCCAGGAAGTTCATCCCGGGCTGCTCGACATTGCCCTGGACGACGGCGACGTCGACGTGGTCGTCGGCGGCGGTGGGGACGGGAACCGCGTAACCGGCGACCGCGACGCTCACCGCGAGGACCGCGGCGCCGGCTCCGGGCAGCGCGGACCGGAGGCCGCGCGGCGCCCGCCGCAGGCGCGGGGCGCCCACGGCCGCGGCGGCCAGCAGCATGCCGCTCAGCGCGACAGCGAAGGTGACCAGCGCGGCGCCGCCGAGGGCCGCGTACGGGGTGAACGACGAGCCGGTGTTGGCGAACGCCAGCCGCCCCCAGGGGAATCCCCCGAACGGAATCCGGTCGCGCGCCCACTCCTCGGCGACCCACAGGCAGGCGCCCCACAGCGGCCACAGCGGCAGCCGGGAGACGACGGCCAGGCCCGCGCCGAGGGCGGCGAGGAAGAGCCCCTCGATGACGGAGAGGCCGACGACCGCGTCGTAGCCGACCACATGGAGCCAGCGGAGCAGCACGAAGAAGAACGGCAGGCCGAAGGCGAAGCCGGTCCAGGCGCCCTGCCGGGCGGTGCGGCCCCGGGTCAGGAGGCCCAGCCCGGCCACGGCGAGCACCGACAGCGGCCACCAGCCGTAGGGCGGGAAGGCCAGGGCGAGCGCCGCCCCGGCGACGGCGGCGGCAGCGGTGCGCGGCGCCTCGCGGCGCACGGCCCGCCCGGTCCGGTGCGCCCGGCCGGTCGCGGCGCCGGCCCCCGCCGGTTCCCCGGCGGGCACGTCGGAGCCCTCCGCGGGCACGTCGGAGCCGGTTGCCGCGTCCGCGTGGTCGGCGGCGCGGTCGGTCTCCGCCCCGGCGGCGGAGCCGCCCGGCACCGCGAGGTCTGCCTCGCGGCGTCCGGAAGCTGCGCCTCCGGAGGCACGGGCGGTGGTGGTATCGGGACCCGATGGCACGGTCGCGGCCTTCCTTGCAGGTCGTGCAGTCGTCTGGTGACGGTACATCGCGAAGGCGGGGCCATGGGCCCGGCGGGGACACCCCGCTTCGGAAGCTGCCGCTCGTTTTCCTGCCGGGCGGGATGCCGGGCGGCAGGGCAACAGTGACCAGGCCGGTCCGTAAAAGCGCCGGGGCTGTCCGAACCGAGGGCGAGCGGCACACCGGCGCGCAGCACCGCGACGGGTACGGCGCGGCCACGGGTGCTGCGGGGACGTCACGGAACGCGGGCGGGGATACGCGGGGAGCGGGAAACGGACGGCGGGCGGCGGGACGCGGGAAGTGAGGCGGGCACGAGGATCCCGGGAAGCGCCGGTACGCGGAGGCCGTCCGGCCGGGGGCGGGAGGCGACGGGAGGCACCGGGCCGCGCGCCCGCCGTGCCGGATCGAACGGATGGGGGCCCGGCGCCCTTCGGGCCGACCTGGGACCCGCTGGCTGCGGATCGACCGAGAGCCGTTGTCTACTGAACGTCCGGGCCCCACCCGGGTCGCACCTGCCGACCGGCCGATACCCCCCTCGCCCCCGTGGCGCGGACGCTGGACCTGGCTCCCAGTGGCGGTGCACCGTGCGGCGCACCGCCCCAATGCCCAGCGGCGTGCGGCGACTGCGTGGAGATTCTTCTCCGGTCGGACGTCCTGTGGTGGACTCGGCCGAACCTACCGGCCGCCGCCCGCGTTCTGTCAACAGCCGCTTGACCTGCGCCTCTTGCTCGATTCGGCAGGTCAGTGGGGAAGATCCGCAGGTGACGCGACGGACCGGCACCCGGAGTTCCGGCCGCGCGCCACCCCGGTACGTCACTCGTTCGGCCGTGCGAAGACCGTGTGTCCGCCCACCACGGTGCGCAGGCAGACGGGCAGTTCGGCCCCCGGGGTGAGGTCGGGCAGCCCGGGGGTGCCGGAGCGGGGGTCGGTCGACCAGTTGGCGACGCGGGTGTCGGGGACCTGAACGACCAGGTCCGAGGCCTGCCAGACGGCGTAGTCGGCGGGGGCCCCGGGCACGAGCACCCCGGCGTCGTCGCGGCCCACGGCCCGCCAACCGCCCCGGGTGTGGGCGGTGAACGCGGCCCGGACCGAGATGCGGTGCTCGGGGGTGCGGTGGAAGGCGGCGGCCCGGATCGTGCCCCACGGGTCCAGCGGGGTGACGGGGCTGTCCGAACCGAGGGCGAGCGGCACACCGGCGCGCAGCATCGCGGCGTACGGATTCAGGGTGCGGGCCCGCTCGGCGCCGAGCCGTCGGGCGTACATGCCGTCCGCTCCGCCCCAGGCGGCGTCGAAGGCGGGCTGCACCGAGGCGGTCAGGCCCAGTTCGGCGAAGTCGGCGATGGTCTCCGGGGTGAGCATCTCGGCGTGCTCGACCCGGTGGCGGGCGGCGCGGACGGCGGCCAGGCCGAGGCGTTCGGCGGCGCCCCGGACTCCGGACGCGACGGCGGTGAGCGCGGCGTCGCCGATGGCGTGGAAACCGGCCTGGAGCCCGGCCTCGGTGCAGGCGGCGACATGGGCGGCGATGGCCGGGGCGTCCAGGTACGCGGTGCCGGTGTGCGGCCCGCCGCCGGGGGCATCGGGCGGGACATCGGCGTACGGCTCGTGGAGGCAGGCGGTGTGCGATCCGAGGGAACCGTCGACGAAGAGGTCTCCCCCGGCGCCGACCGCGCCGAGCTCCCGGATCCGGGCGGCGTCCTCCGCGTTCCGGATCTGCTCCGCCCAGTACCCGAGGACCCGGGGCCCGCGCTCGGTCGCGGCGAGTTCGAGCAGGCCGGTGAAGTCGTCCGCACCGGAGATGTCGGGGCCGCCGCACTCGTGGACGGTGCCGATGCCGAGCGAGGCGGCACGGCGCAGGGCGGCCCGCTGGGCCTCGGCCCGCTGTCCGGGGGTGACGGCGGCCTGCGCGGCCCGCCGCACGGCGTGGTGGGCCTCCCGGGTGAGCGGTCCCTCGGGGCTGTGGCCGGGGAGACCGGCAACGCCCGGGACGAGGTCCAGCAGGGCGCCGGTGACCACCGCCGAGTGCACGTCCACCCGGGTGAGATAGAGGGGCCGGCCGTTCACGGCGGCCTCCAGCTCCGCACGGGACGGGGGCCGCTGCTCGGGCCACCGGGTGGCGTCCCAGCCGTGGCCGAGGAGGACGCGGTCCCCGGGGCGGTCGGCGGCGAACGCCCGCACCCGGTCCAGGGCCTCGGCGAGCGTCCGGGCGCCGGAGAGGTCGAGTCCGGTGAGCGCGAGCCCCGTCGCGGTGGTGTGCACATGCGCATCGGTGAAGGCCGGGGTGACGAGGGCCCCCTCGAGGTCCACGATCTCGTCGACGCCGTCGGCGAAGGCGTCCGCGGCCCCCTCGGACCCCACCCACGCGACCGCGCCGCCCTCGACGACCATGGCGGTGGCGAACGGGTCGGCGGGACTGTGGACGGTTCCGCCGCGCAGCAGCAGCGTGCGGGGGGCGTCGTCCTGGCGCGTGGGGCTCTCACTCATGACGGTCAGTGTCTCCCGCGCGCGGGCGGATGCCCGCCCCGGGGTCGGACGGCGACCGCCTGCGTGCCCCCTCGTCCCGCGGCGCCCGGTCAGATACGGGGCGGGCGGGCCTCGTACGGCGTGGAGAGCACCACCGTGGTGCGGGTGGAGACACCGGACTGGGAGCGGATCCGGGTGAGGAGGTGCTCCAGCTCCAGCGGGGTGGCGACCCGCACCTTGAGGATGTAGTTCTCGTCGCCCGCCACGCTGTGGCACGCCTCGATCTCGGCGATGTCGGCGAGCCGGTCCGCGATGTCGTCCGGGGCGCTCGGGTCGAAGGGCTTGACCGAGATGAACGCGGTCAGCGGAAGGCCGACGGCTTCGGGATCGACGACGGCCGCGTACCCGCGGATGACACCCCGCTGCTCCAGCCTGCGGACGCGCTGATGCACCGCCGACGTGGACAGGCCGGTGGCCTTGCCCAGGTCGGTGTAGCTCATGCGCCCGTCCTTGACGAGCAATTCCACAATCTGCCGGTCCAGTTCCTCCACACCGCAAGAACCTACAGCGCCGGTGCCCCCTTGGCACACCTGGCCTCCGGCCGTACACGGCTTCGATCGGGGCCCGGCGCGCCCCGCGCGCGGGTCCGCCGGCCCCTCCTGGGCGGAACGGGGCCGTCCGCACGCTGCCCGGCGGGGACGGTCGGCCGGTGGCCGGTCACGGCCGGTAGGCGGTCACACTCGGTTGCCCGCGGACACCGGCGAGTGGCAGTGTTCCATGGCAGGACACGACGGGGGAGATCTTCATGATGCAGGAACTGTCCACCGGTATCCGGTTATCCGTCAGCGAGTTCGGCGACCCGGAGGCGGAGCCGCTGCTGATGGTGACGGGGGCGGGCGGCTCGAAGGACGGCTGGGGCCCGCTGATCCGGGCGCTGGCCACCCGCTACCGGCTGATCTGCTTCGACTGCCGCGGGCTGGGCGAGTCGGACGCCGGCGACGGGCCGCTCTCCATGGACGCGCTCGCGGACGACATGGCCGCGCTGCTGGACGCCCTCGGCATCGCCCGGACCCATGTGCTGGCCTGGTCGTTCGGGTCGGGTGTGGCCCAGGCCTTCGCGCTGCGGCACGCCGAGCGGCTGGGGGCGCTCGTCCTCTGGTCGACCTGGGGCCGTACCGACGGGTACATGCAGGCGATGTTCACGGCCCTGCGGTACCCGTTCGCCCGCCGCGACCCCGAGACCGCGGTCTCCGTGCTCCGCCTCGTCTTCTCCCCCGAGCTGCTCGGGTCGCCGGCCTCCGGGGAGCTGCTGGAGGAGCTGGTGCCGCTGTTCCCGCGCACCGAGGAACAGCTGCGGACGACGGTGGAGCAGTGGGACGCGGCCCTCGCGCACGACACCCTGGACCGGCTGCCGTCCATCACCGGGCCGACGCTGGTCGTGGCCGGGGAGAAGGACGTGCTCTGCCCTCCACGGATGGGTCAGGCGGTCGCCGCGCGGCTGCCGGACGCTCGGTACGAGGTGTTCTGCGGGCCGGGTTCCAGCCATGCTCTGGGGCTGGAGCGGCCGGACGAGTTCAGCACCCTGGTCTTCGGCTTCCTGGCGGACCACCCGCTGGCCGCTCTCGCCGGAGCACGCTGAGGCCCGGCCCGGGCCTGCACGAGCCTGCACGGGCCTGCACGAGCCTGCACGGGCCGGGGCCGGGCCGTGCAGGGCCACGGACAGCCGGGCCGGGGTGCGGCCGCCCCGCACGTCCCCGCTCAACCCCGCTTCGGCGCGGACGAGTTCGCCGCTCCGTTGCTCCCGGGGATCCGGGGCGCGAACTCCGGTGCACGACAGGTCGGTCGCGATGACGGACTTGACGGATCCCCCGCGGCCCTGACCACAGGTTTCGTGACCGGCCGGCCGACGCGACCACCTCGAACGGTCGCCGATCCGTCAGACGTCCTTCGTTTGCGAGGCGCAGGCCGGCGATGCGCCCCGAGCAGCTCACGGGCGAGCCGGGAGCACCACCCAGACCATGTGACGAACGCCACATAACTCGGGCGGGGTCCCCCGGAGCGTCGCGGTTACCTGTCGGGCGGTCAGGGAAATGGTTGCTGTGGTCGAGGCCGCAGTGCCTTGCCGGCCCATCTGAGGGGGAGAAGAACCATGCGCAGCCTGAAGCGCCCCGGTCGCAGCGACCGCATCCAGAGCTCGTCCGTCGACGCGGACCTCGTGCCGGACGGCCTCGATGCCGACGACGAGAGCGACGAGGACAGTACCGGCACCTACGAGATATTCCGGGTCATCTGCCCGGACTGCGCGCGGGCGATCGCGCTGCTCGCCGAGGAGGAGGTCCTCCCGCAACACGCCCTGTGCCCGACGCCGTGGAACCCGTTCGGCCTCGAGGTCTGCCCGGGGACGGGCCGCGGGGTCGCCGGGACGACGCCTGCCGACGGCACTCCGGCCGCCCAGGAGCAGGACGCCGCGATGCTGCTGACGCTGCCGGAGGGCCTGGACTGGCGCCGCCAGCCGTTCTCCCACGTGGGCGGCCCGGGTTCCCGGCCGCTGCGGGTGCCGGCCCGCTCGTAAGGCCCCCTGGGGGCCGGCCCTTCGCCCGGCGCACCGCCGGGCTCCGGCCCCGGGAACCATCCGCACGCGTCAGGCGGCCGGGCCTGTCCGGCGTCCACGCACCCGCCCCGCACGGGAGGCGGGTGAGGTCACGTCAGCCGATGTCCGCGCCAGGCCGGTCCCGCATGCGGTTCCGGCCCGGCCCCGCCGTCGAGCCCCCAGTGGGACCGGCCGGCGCCCACGGGCCGCGGGAGGACGGCGCGGACGCCCCGGGAAGTCCCGCACCGCCGCGAGCCCCCGCACGGCCAAGGAGCCATCCGCGCGGTGAGGACGAACCGTGTCACCCGCCTCGCGTTGACCGCTTCCCTGGCATCACGCCCGGCCCGCCGCGCCCCACGGGGCTCCGGCGACGAGCCGGGAGGTGATCCGCCCGCGCCCCGGCCGGGATCCCGTGACAGGACCCCGCCGGACTCGCGCGCTTCGGCATCGCCCGCGCCGGCTCGCGCCGACGAAGGACGCTAGCTGCTCTCCGGCCCCGCCAGGTGCCGGGCGATCACCATGCGCTGGATCTGGTTGGTACCCTCCACGATCTGCAGGACCTTGGCCTCCCGCATGTACCGCTCGGCGGGGAAGTCCGCGGTGTAGCCGTAGCCGCCGAGCACCTGGACGGCGTCGGTCGTCACCTTCATGGCCGTATCGGTGCAGAAGAGTTTGGCCATCGCCGCCTGCTTCGAGAACGGCAGGCCCGCGTCCCGCAGCCGCGCCGCGGCGAGGTACAGGGCGCGGCCGGCCTCGATCTGGGTCCCCATGTCGGCGAGCATGAAGCGCAGGCCCTGGAAGTCGGCGATCGGGCGGCCGAACTGCTGCCGGTCGGCGGCGTAGACCAGCGCCTCGTCCAGGGCGGCCTGGGCCACTCCGATGGCGCAGGCGGCGATGCCGAGCCGGCCGGAGTCGAGGGCGGACAGCGCGACGGCGAAGCCCTGGCCCTCGTCCCCGACGCGACGGGCGTCGGGGACCCGGACCCCGTCGAAGTGCAGTTGGGCCGTGGGCGATCCCTTCATGCCCATCTTGCGCTCGGGTGCCGCGGCGGACAGGCCGGGGGCGTCACCGGGGACGAGGAACGCAGTGATGCCCTTGGCGCCCTCACCGCCGGTCCGGGCGAGGACCGTGTAGAAGTCGGCGATGCCGCCGTGGGTGATCCACGCCTTGGTGCCGTCGATGACCCAGTCGTCGCCGTCCCGGACCGCGCGGGTGCGCAGGGACGCGGCGTCGGAGCCGGAGGCGGGCTCGGAGAGACAGTACGCACCGAGGAGACCGCCGCCGAGCATGGCCGGGAGGTGCTCGGTGCGCTGCTCCTTGGTGCCGAACGCGGCGACGGCGTGGCAGGCGAGGGTGTGGACGCTGACGCCCAGGCCGACCGTCAGGCGGGTCGCGGCGAGCTCCTCCAGGACCTGGAGGTAGACCTCGTAGGGCTGGGCGCCGCCGCCGTACTCCTCCTCGTACGGCAGGCCGAGGAGACCGGCCTCGGAGAGGAGGGAGAAGACCTCGCGGGGGAAGCGGCTCTCCGCCTCCTCCTCGGCCGCGTGCGGCGCGATCTCCCGCTGCGCCAGCTCGCGGACGAGACCGAAGAGATCCCGGGCCTCCTCGGTGGGCAGTTGGCGTTCCA
The DNA here is from genome assembly GCF_042891165.1 of Streptomyces sp. NPDC001922. NCBI lineage: Bacteria > Bacillati > Actinomycetota > Actinomycetes > Kitasatosporales > Streptomycetaceae > Streptomyces > Streptomyces sp. NPDC001922. The sequence continues at coordinate 300,627 of NZ_JBIASV010000003.1, forward strand.
CCGGCTGTGCGGCGCGGTCGGTCATGGCGGCGCTCTCCTCCCTGTCGGGCGCTGCGGCGGCCTTCCGCACGGGGTAGGGCGGGCGCCACCGGACGTTCTGCCGGTCGGTGCTGCCCCGTCGGGTCTCGAAGGGGCCTGACCAGCGGCTCTGGCGCGTTGAGTATGCCCGATCGGGGGACTCACGTCACAGGTCGGCCGGGATGGATTCCACCGTTCCTCTATTGGTCCGAACCATTGACGTATTGGTCTAGTCCTTCTAACGTTCCAGCATCGCTCTTCGCGTCCATGTCAACTCGGCCCGAGGCCGGCGCCGCCGCCCTCCCCCACACCGAGGAGAAACATGCTCAGACCGAACCGGCCCCCCGCCCGCCTCCGCACCCTGCTCACGGTCCTCGCGGCCGTCTGCGCGACGCTGCTCGCCGCGGCCCTTCCCGCGGGCCCCGCCGCCGCGGAGCAGCCGCGGGCCGCCGCCCCGGCGACGGCGGCGGCAGGCTCCAAGGTCCTCGGCTACTTCACCAACTGGGGCGTCTACCAGCGCAATTACCACGTGAAGAACATCCAGACCTCCGGGTCCGCGAACCGGCTCACCCACATCAACTACGCCTTCGGCAACGTCACCGGAGGCCAGTGCCGGATCGGGGACGCCTACGCGGACTACGACAAGTTCTACGACGCCGCCTCCAGCGTCGACGGCACCGCGGACACCTGGGACAGCGGCGCGCTGCGCGGCAACTTCAACCAGCTGCGCAAGCTGAAGAGGCTGCACCCGGGCCTCAAGGTGCTCTGGTCCTTCGGCGGCTGGACCTGGTCCGGTGGCTTCGGCGAAGCGGCCGGCAACGCCGCCGCGTTCGCCGACTCCTGCTACCGGCTGGTCGAGGACCCGCGGTGGGCCGATGTCTTCGACGGCATCGACATCGACTGGGAGTACCCCAACGCCTGCGGCCTCAGCTGTGACACCAGTGGGCGGAACTCCTTCAGGACCGTGATGCAGGCGCTCCGCACCCGGTTCGGCAGCGGCAATCTGGTGACCGCGGCCATCACCGCCGACGCCTCCCCCGGCGGCAAGATCGAGGCCGCCGACTACGCGGGCGCCGCCCAGTACGTCGACTGGTACAACCCGATGACGTACGACTTCTTCGGCGCCTGGGCCGCCCAGGGCCCCACCGCGCCGCACTCCCCGCTCACCTCCTGGCCGGGGCTGCCGAAGCAGGGCTTCACCACCGAGGCCGCGATCTCCAAGCTCCGGGGGCTGGGCATCCCCGCGTCGAAGCTGCTGATCGGCATCGGCTTCTACGGGCGCGGCTGGACCGGCGTCACCCAGCAGGCCCCGGGCGGCACCGCGACCGGGGCGGCGCCCGGCACCTACGAGGCGGGCATCGAGGACTACAAGGTCCTGAAGAGCCGGTGTCCCGCGAACGGCACCGTCGCCGGGACCGCGTACGCCCACTGCGGCTCCCAGTGGTGGAGCTACGACACCCCGCAGACCATCGCCGCGAAGACGGCCTGGAAGAACCAGCAGGGGCTGGGCGGCACCTTCTTCTGGGAGCTCAGCGGCGACACCGCGAACGGCGAACTCATCAAGGCCATCGGCTGACCCGTGGTACGGGGCACCCGCCCGGCCTCCGCCACGGGAGCGGGGCCGGGCGGCTGCTCCGCTCCCGGACGTACTGCGCCCGCCGAACCACCACCGGTGGCACTGCCGTCGGTGGCACTATCGCCGGTCGCCACGCCGCCCGTCGCCACGCCCCCGACCGTCGGCGGCGGGGCGACGGGCGGCGCGCCCGGGGCGCAGCCCGCGGAGGTTCGGGGACGAGGTGGACAAGATCGTCGCGGCACACCTCCCACGGATGGGCAGCGACGGCCGCGGAACGCTACGGTACGGCCCACGACCTGCGGTTCATCGGTCCGTTTCCCGCTGCGGGAACGCCCTCCGGCGACCGCCGTGGGGGGCTGACCGGACGCCGCGGGCGCAGACTGGTGGCGGACGGCCCGTACCCCGCGCGCAGGCCGTACGCCCGCATCCGCTCCGAGCCGAGGAGTCTCCGCCCATGACCGACCCGACGGGCCCCGCCTCCGCCGTACTCGACACCGCCTTCTTCCTCCGGTGGCTCGACCGCGCCACGAAGGTGATCACTGAGCAGGCCGCCCATCTCACCGAGCTCGACTCCGCCATCGGGGATGCGGACCACGGTGCCAACCTCAAGCGCGGTTTCACCTCGGCGCTCGCCGTGGTGACGGCCGAACCCCCGGCCACACCGGGGGCGCTGCTCAAGGCGTTCGGCACCCACCTCACCAACACGGTCGGCGGCGCGTCCGGTCCGCTGTACGGCACGGTGCTGCGGCGCGCGGGCCGGGCCCTGGGCGACGAGGACCCCGTCACCCCCGAGTCGCTCGGCGAGGCGCTGGCGGCCGCGGTGGCCGGGGTGCGGCGGCTGGGCGACTCCGGGCCCGGGGACAAGACGATGGTCGACGCCCTGGCTCCGGCCGCCGAGGCGTACAGCGTGGCGCTGGGCGGCGGCGCCCAGGTCCCGCAGGCCCTCGCGGCGGCCTCGCAGGCGGCCCGGGAGGGGGCCGAGGCGACCATCCCACTGCAGGCCCGGCGCGGCCGGGCCAGCTACCTCGGCGAGCGGAGCATCGGTCACAAGGACCCCGGAGCCACGTCGTCGGCGCTGCTGATCACCGCCCTCTACGACGCCACGGCAACGGCGGGGGACGAGCTCGCGGGCGCGTCCGGCACCGGAGCGGTGACCGGGACCGCGGAGGCCGGGGCGGCGGAGAGCGCGGGCGGCGCGGAGGAGACGGACGACGAGGAGGGGGCCCAGCCGGCCGCCGCCGGGACCGAGGCCATGGTCGGGGTGGCCCTGGTCTCGCACAGCCGTGACGTGGCCGCCGCAACGGCGGAACTGGCCAAGGCCCTGGTCGGGTCGGGCACTCCGGCGGCGATAGGTGTGGCGGGCGGCGTCGAGGACGGCGGCATCGGGACCAGCGCCACGCTGATCCGCGACGCGATCAAGCACGCGGACGCGGGCCGCGGTGTGGTGGTGATCTGCGACATGGGCAGCGCCGTGCTCACGGTGAAGGCCCTGCTGGCCGAGACGGGCGCGTCCGCGCTGCCGGAGGGCGTGCGGATCGCCGACGCGCCGTTCGTGGAGGGCGCGGTGGCGGCGCTGGTCACCGCGTCGGCGGGGGCCGACCTCGACCTGGTCCTCTCGGCGACCGACGACGCCCGGAACTACCACAAGATCTGACCCGGACCGGGCCCTTGCGCGCGGGCACCGGGGCGGTGGGACGGATCCCGGTCGGCCCGGTGCCGTGGCGCTCGGTGGTTCGCTGCGGGTCGTTCGTGTGCGGGGCGTTCGTGTGAGGGACGGTTCGTGTGAGGGGCGGTTCGCACCGCGGGCCGGACCGTTTGCCGGGCGGGCTCGGGCGGGACCGGCCGGCAGGGCGCACCGGGCCCGGGCGGCACACCGGCCCCTCGACCGGACGAGGCGTCGTCGGCCGCTCCGCCGGCGGGGCGGCGGTCACCCGCCCGGCCGGGCTCCGGCTGATCGGCCGGGCGGGCTCCGGCTACTCGGCGGGGCGGGCCTCGTGGTCGAGGATGCGTGCCTGCCACCGTCCGAGCACCTCGGCCCGGCCGACCCCCGCCGCCTCCGCCTCCAGCAGCAGTGCCTCGGCGGCCATGGCCGCGAGGCGGACGGTGACGTGGCTGACGTCGCGGGCGTCGAGCGGCTCCAGGAGCGCGGCGGCGCCCTCGCCGTCATTGGCGAGGGCGCAGGCCACGACGGCCATGGTCAGTCGGTCCCACTCGTGTGCGTTCACGCCGGATCCCTGCCCGCCGCGGCCCGGCGCGGAACCCCGCCCCGCACGCGGCGAGCCCGCACGCCGCGCGGCCGGGCGGGCGCCACCCGCCGGCCGCCGGGCCGAGGGGTCCCGGCCGGTCCCGGCCGGACCGAGGCCCGCACCACTCCTCAGCAGCCCCGGAGCCTTGTCGGTCCCGGAACCTCGCCGGTTCCGGAGCCTCGTCAGGTCCGGAGCCTCGTCAGGTCCGGAGCCTCGTCAGGTCCGGAGCCTCGTCAGGTCCGGAGCCTCGTCAGGTCTGGAGGATGAACTCGCCCCACACGCTCTTGCCGGCCCCCTGGGCCTCCACGCCCCAGACGTCGGCGAGCCGGTCCACCAGCAGCAGCCCACGCCCCGAGACGCCGGTCTCCCCCGGCTCGCGGCGGCGGGGCAGGCTGCTGGACATGTCCTCCACGTCGACCCGCAGCCGGTGGTCGGTCCCCCCGAGCATCCGGACGGTCACCACGGCGCCGCCGTCGGTGTGCAGCAGGGCATTGGTGATGAGTTCGTCGGCGACGAGTTCGACCTCGTCCGCCCGGCTCCGCGCGCCCCAGGTCCGCACCGCGTCACCGATCGCCTGCCGGACGGCCGTCAGGGCCTCCGGGTCCGCCGGCGAGATGTGCCGGTACAGGCGCTGGCCGAGCTCCGGGACGGCCGGGCCCTCCCGGCGCAGCAGGAGCATCGCCATGTCGTCGCCGCCGCCCTGCGCCCCGATCTCCGCGCCGAGGTGGTCGGCGAGGGCCTCGACCTCGTGCGGGCCGCGGCGTATCGCCTCCAGCAGCCGGCGCAGGCCGTCGTCCACGTCCGCGCCGGGCTGCTCGATGAGCCCGTCGGTGAACAGGATCAGGGTCTCCCCCGGGTCGAGGGCGAGCCGGGTGACCGGGTAGTCGTTGCGCCCGAACTGGGCGGAGAGGCCCAGCGGCAGCCCGCCGGCCAGACCCAGCGCCCGGCAACTGCCGTCCGGGTGCCGGATCAGCGGGTCGACATGCCCGGCCCGGACGATCTGCAGGGACCCGTCCACCGGGTCGGCCTCGGCATACGCGCAGGTGGCGAAGCGGTCGGTGTCCAGTTCGTCGAGGAAGACCGAGGCCCGGGCCATGACGGTGGCGGGCGCATGGCCCTCGGCGGCGTAGGCGCGCAGCGCGATGCGCAGCTGGCCCATCACGGCCGCCGCGTGGGTGTCGTGGCCCTGGACGTCCCCGATCACCACTCCGACGCGGCCGCCGGGCACGGGGATGGCGTCGTACCAGTCGCCGCCGATGTCCCGTCCGAAGCGCGCGGAGCGGTACCGGACGGCGATGTGGGCGCCGGGCACGTCGGGGATGCTGCGCGGCAGCATGGCCGTCTGCAGGTTCTCCGCGATGTCGTGCTCCTGGTCGAAGAGCATGGCCCGCTGGAGGCTCTGCGCGATGCTGCTGCTGAGGGCGACGAGGAGGTTGCGCTCCTCGGGGCTGAACGACTGCTTGTCGCGGTAGAGAAAGCCCAGCGCGCCGAGCGGCCGGGCCTGGGCGATCAGCGGCAGATACGCGGCGGCGGAGACGTCCAGCGGCTCGATGTGCGGCCACAGCCGCGGGTAGCGGCGGGCGAACTCCTCCGGCGACGTCATCAGGCAGGGCGTGAGGGTGCGCACCACCTCGCTCATCGGGAAGTCCTCGTCGACGCGGGTGTACTCCAGTTCCGGGACGTTGCTGCCCTCCTGGCCCTCGACGACGACCCGCATCCGGCCGTCCTCCAGCAGCCCCATCACCAGGCTGACCGCGCCGAGCCGGCCCATGCCCTGGCTGTCGGCCAGCACATCGATGACGTCCTGCACGGTGATGGCGTGGGCGAGGGCGGCGGTGGTCTCCTCCACGACGCTGGTCTGGCGCCGCCGCTCCTCGGCCAGGGCGAGGCGTTCCGCGGAGTGCGCGAGTTCCGCGGTGGCGTCGCGGATGATCCCGACGACGCGGTGCGCGCGGCCGTCGCTGTCGCGGTGGACGTAGCCCTGGGTGTGGGTCCACCGCAGGGAGCCGTCGCGGCACCGGGTGCGGAAGTAGGTGCCGTAGGTGGTGCTGCCGTCCCGGAGCGCCTGCGCGACCACGGCGTCCAGGCGTCGGGCCTCGGACGCGGGGATGTGCCGGGAGAGGGTCGCCGGATCGCCGTCGTAGTCGTCCGGTTCCAGCTCGAAGACGCTCAGGGCGGCGGCGTCCAGGTGCATGCGGCCGCTGTCGAGATCCCAGTCGAAACTGCCCATGCGGTTGAGCGCCAGATTGATCTCGGGGCGCATGGGCCACTCGTCCGGCAACGGGGTGGAGGCCGGGGCCGTTCCCCGATCAACCATGTCACCCTCCCGGAGCGGCGGGAAACCGCGCGGGGCGGCGCGCCGACGGTCAGCTGTGCCCTTCAGCGCAACTCTGTCATTGTTTGCCCGATTTTTCGAAAGATGGTGGCAGACCTGGTGGCGGCAGGCCGGTGCGGCGGAGCGGCCGACGCACCATGGTCATCGGCCCCTCCGCCGCACCGTTCCCGCGTTGCCGCGACGTCGCCCGGTGGGCGGTGCCGGTCGGCTACTCGGCCTTCTCGCCGTCGGGCGAGACCGCGGACCAGGATTCGCCGACGCCCTGTCCGTTCGTGTCCCCGGGCTTCTCGTCGCCGGTGTACCAGTACAGCAGCCAGCAGTCGATCGCGAGCTGCTCCTCGCCCTCGGGGCGGGTGTACGTGCTGAGCAGTTCGGGGTCGATGCCCTCGACATCGTTCTTGTCCACCGGCTTGGCCGGCTTCCAGGTGTCCAGGCACGCGCCGGTGCAGTTGGACTTCATCGGCCAGGCGGAGTCCTTGTCGAAGCGGTAGAGCGTGCGGCCCTTCCCGTCCCGGAGGATCTCGCCGAGCTTCGGGTCGTTGACGGTGGACACCGCGGGCAGCTTCCCCGCGGTCGCGCCGCCCGAGCCGGCCCCCGCTCCCCCGGTGCCCGCTTCCCCCGTGCCGGTCCCCGCACCGGCGCCGGCACCGCCGCCGGTTTCGTCGGAGCCCGACGCCTTGGTGCCGTCGGGGGCGGAGGCGGACCACGTGCCGCCCACGCCCTCCCCCTTGGCCTGCCACGGCTTGGTGTCCTTGGCGTACCGGTACATGGGCCAGCCCGCGACGGTGAGCTGCTGTGTGCCGTCGGCGCGGGTCACCTCGCCGAGCAGGGAGGAGTCGATTCCGGCAGCCGAGGAGACGTCCGCCGCGGGGACCGGCGGCCAGGTGGTGGCGCAGTCACCGACGCAGGCGGACTTCGGCGGCTCGGGCAAGTCCTTGTCGAAGCGGTAGAGGGTGAAGCCCTTGCTGTCGGTCAGCACGGAGCCCAGCTTCTTGCTGGTGCCGACCATCAGCTGCCCGGCGGGCCGGCTGCCGGGCGACTTGCCGCCCTGCGGCGCCGCCCCGCCGTAACCGCCCTGCCCGTACCCGTTGTTCCCCTTGCCGGGCGCGACACCGGCCTGCCCGGCCGGCTGCACCCCGGTCGCGTCCGTCGGGCCGGATTCCGCCCCGCATGCCGTTGTCAGCATGATCGCCGCAGCGGTCGTCGCGACCGAGGCGTTCCGCCACTTCCTCATGTCCACTCCTGCAGTCCGCTTCCCGTCCGGCGCGGGTGCGCGCCTCCGACTGGGGTGAATACGGACGGTGGCGTCCCGTGTGTTCAACCGCGGCGGTGTTTTCCGCGCCGGGCTCCCCGGCGCGCCCGGCTGCCTCCGGAGGCGGTGCGGCGCCGGTGCCGACAGGTGAAGTCCCGCATGACGGGGGCCGGTTCGGAGGTGGCCGTTCCGGTTCATCGGCTCCGGCCCTCGGGCGTCCTCGGCGACACGGGCCGGCGCCTGGGCGAAGGCAGCGAACGAGGCACGGCGGTGGACTCGGACCCGACCGCGCGGCGCATGGCGCCATGGGCTGTGCAGAGGACGGCTGTCGGACGTATCAGGGGTCCGGTTCGGTCCGGGCGTGCGTCGGTCCGCAGCCGGCTCGCGGGCTCCGTGCCGCGGCCGTTGCGGAATTCCGCGCCGCGGCCGGGCACGACGGTTCCGCGCGGCGCCCCGGGTCCGGCGCATTCCGTTCCGCCCGCGCGCCGCAGTGCCGGCGCACGCCGTTCGGCGGGTGCGCCCCCGTGCCGCGGGCGCGGCACGGAACCGTCCGGACTACGGCTTCACGACGGTGAGCAGCACCGTCGAGTCCTCGACGGCCTCAGCGGCCTGCCGGGTGGGCGGCAGCACGATGAGTTCGCCGTTCACGGCCTCGACCGCCTCGTCGTCGCTCTCCAGCCGCATCCGTCCGGTGAGGACGAGCACCGTGGCCTCGCCGGGGCTGACGTGCTCGGTCATCCGGGCACCGGCCTTGAGCGCGATCAAGGTGTGGCGCAGTTGGCGGCCCGTCCCGCCGAGCGGGGTCACGGCGGCGCGGCCGGCCGGTGCCTCCCTGGCCAGGGCGAGCTGCTCCTCGGCCACGGTCCTGAGCGAGATCTTCTCCATGCGTACCACTGTGCTGCCGGGGGCGGGGCGCCGCACCCGCACCGGGCACGGCCCCGCACATCCCGGGGCCGTCGGCTCCTTCCGGGCGGGCCTCCGCGCCTGCCGGGCCGTCCGCGCGGCATGGGCGGGGGCACCGGTGCGCCCCCGCTCTGTCCGGCGGGGCGCCGCTCAGGGGCGGCGGCCGAGCAGGGCGACGAGACGGTCCTGGGCGGATGCCGATGCGGGCACCGGGACCGGGGGCGCGAAGACCCCGACGCCCTGCCAGGCGGCGGCCTGCGGCTCGACGAAGGCGAGGACCGCGGCCGCCAGGGCCTCGTCCAGCGGCTCGTCGTCCCCGATGCCGCGCCCCAGATCCCAGGCGTGCACGGCGAGATCGGTGGTCATCTGCCAGCCGTACTCCGTGGCGGGAGTGGGGCCGGCGCCTGTCTGCACGGTGCCGTCGAGGGCGCCGTCCCGGTGGAACGCGGCGGCCGACTGCTCCGCGGACCGGTCCCAGGCCCGCGTGGGGTGATCGCCGAGGACGTCGCCGTCGAACCGGTCGCCGACCTCGTCGAGCGTCGCGCCGCCCAGCAGCGGCGGCGCCCACAGCTGCTCTCCGACGACATGGTTGACCAGGTCGCGGACCGACCACTCGGTGCACGGGGTGGCGGCCGTCCACTGACCGGCCGCCACCCCGTGCACCCGCTGGGCGAACTCCGCGCGGGCGGCGTCGAACGCCCGGAGCAGTTCCACGGCCTCAGGCCGTTCCTGCGGGGGGTGCCGGCGCGGGCTGGGGCTCCGGGCTCGGCTCGGGGTGGTTCGGCCCCGGCGGCACCGGGGGAATCGGGTCGGGCGGCAGCGGACCGGGGCCCGGCCCCGGCACCGGTCCCGGACCTGGCCCCGGGCCGGGACCGGGCGGAGGAGTCGGGGTGGGGGGTACGGGGTCGGGGTGCGTCATCGTGTGCCTCCCGGACTTGGATCCGAACGGTGTGCGGCGGCTTCCCCGCCGACGTGCCGATGGGTACCCCGTCCTGGCCGGTTCAGACCCGCCTTTCGGATCATCGGGGCCGTCCGGCCGTCCCGCGCACCGGCAGCGCCCCCGCCCGCCGGGCGCCCCTAGGTGTCCCCGGCCGGCCGGGCCGCAACGGCCGGGCCGGCTCCGACCAGGGCCGATGTGCGCGACTGCGGCTGGGCAGGAGTGCCGGGCGCCGCTCGTCCGTCCAGGGTGTGCACCCGGGCCTCCACCGGCAGTCGGACCCGGCGGCCCGGCGTACACCATACGGTGTATGTCAGGTGCGTCCGCCAAGACGACGACAACTGGCCATGGTTCGCCCATCGTTGACCACATGATCAGCAAGCGGGCGAGGCGGGGGCGCCCATGAGCCCCCTGCCCCTGTCCGTGCTGCTGTGCCTGGCGTCGGCCGTCTGCTACGCGGCAGCCGCCGTCCTGCAGGAACGCGTGGCGGGCACGCCATCGCTCCGGACGGCGCTGCTCCGGCGCGGCGACTGGTGGGCCTCGGCCGTGCTGAACGGGGCCGGCGGCGTCCTCCATGTGATCGCCCTGGGCTTCGGCCCCCTGACGGTCGTCCAGCCGCTCGGCGTCCTGACCCTGGTGTTCGTCCTGCCGATGGCGGCGGTGACGGTCCGGCGGCGGACCACCCCGGCCGGGCGGCGCGGCGCCCTGCTGACCGCGGCCGGGCTGGCCGGGCTCCTGCTGCTGACCGGAGAGGGCGGACAGTCCCGGCCGTTGACCGGCGGTGAGCAGTCCGGCGTGGCGGTGGGGACCGCGGCGACGGTGACGGTCCTGGTCCTCCTGAGCCGCCGGGCGCGGCGGCCGGGAGCGCGCAGTGTCCTGCTGGCCGGCGCGTCCGGGGTGTGCTTCGGCATGGCGTCGGTGTTCGTGAAGTCGGTGGCGGAGGCGTGGCCGTCGGTCCCGGTGACCGGGGAGCTGCCGGCCCTGGGCGTGGTGGCGCTGCTGGCGGTCGCGGGACTGGTCACGTCCCAGGCCTCCTACCGGGGAGGCGGGCTGACCGCACCGCTGGCCACGGTGACGGTCGTCAATCCGGTGGCCGCCGCGGCGGTGGGCATCGGGCTGCTGCACGAAGGTTTCCGCTTCGGCGCGGCCGGAGTTCCGGCGGCACTCGCGGCCGGGGCGCTCACGGCATGGGGTCTGGTGGTCCTGACGGCGGACGGCCCCCCGGGCCGGATTCCCGACCCCGCTCCCGGCGTGCGGGAGGACGGGCCGCCCCTGCTGACCACAGGCTGACCGCCCCGGCCCGCCTGACGGGGACGCAGAACCGGACACCGTGACCGGAACGCATCCGGCGCCCCGGACCCGGGACAGGCCGCGGCACCGGGACGAAGCGCCTGACGAGATGCCGGACCGGATGCCGGGGCCGGGCCCCCGAAAACCGGAACCCGGCCCCGGGACCGGCGCGATACCCGGGATCGCCCGGGAATCCGGCATCAGGCCGTTCGCGCCACCGCGTACCCCGCCAGGTCCTCCGGCGTCCGCGGCCCGATCGCGTCCGGTCCGAGCAGTCCGTGGGCCCGCAGTACCTCGGCCGCCGCCTGCCCCCACGGGCGCCGCAGCCGGGCCTCGTCCAGCAGCCGCCCGTCGGCCAGCAGTTCCGCGGTCGGCCCGGTGTGCAGGCCGTCCGGTGCAAGCACGGCGGTGTCGTCCGCCCAGCGCAGGGCCAGGTCCACGTCGTGCGTGGCCATGACCACGGTGGTGCCCGCCGCCCGCAGCCGCCTCAGCACCTCCAGCAGCCGTTCCTGACCGTGCGGGTCGAGGCCCGCCGTCGGCTCGTCGAGGATGAGCACCCGCGGTCGCATGGCCACCGCTCCGGCGATGGCCGCTCGCTTGCGCTGTCCGTAGGAGAGCAGATGCGTGGGCCGGTCGCGCAGCGCGGTGATGTCCAGCGCGGCGAGTGCGTCCGCGACGCGCTCGCGCACCTCCGGCTCCGGGAGCCCCAGGTTCATCGGGCCGAACGAGACGTCCTGCCCGACCGATGCGGCGAAGAGCTGGTCGTCCGGGTCCTGGACCACCAACTGCACCGTGGTGCGCAGCCGGGTGAGCCCCGCGCGGCCGTAGGAGACCGTGGTTCCCTCCAGACGCAGCTCGCCCGCCGAGGGCCGGAGGCCTCCGCTGAGCAGCCGCAGCAGGGTGGTCTTCCCGCTGCCGTTCCGGCCGAGCAGCGCCAGGCTGCGGCCGTCGCGGATGCCGAAGGTGATGTCGTCCAGGACGGCCGGCCCGTCCTCGTAGGCGTATCCCGCGCCGAGGAGTTCCACCACGTGCGGTCCTGCGGTCATGGGGTGAGCCTTTCGAGTGCGAGCGTGAGGGCGGCGATCCCCGCCAGGAGCGTGACCGACGCGGCCACGAAGCGCCGGGAGACCTCGGCGTCGGCCACCAGGACGCGGAGGGAGCCGTCGTAGCCGCGGCCCGCGAGCCCCGCCTGGAGCCGGGCGGCCCGCGCGAACGCCCGGACGAACACGGTGGCTCCGAGTCCGGCCAGCGACCGCCAGGCCGCGGCCCGTCCGGACTGGCCCAGCCGGGCGGCCTGGGCCTGGCGGACCCGGGAGACGGTGTCCAGGAGCAGGAAGGCCATCCGGTAGGTGACCAGGGCGACATCGACCACCGCGGGCGGCACGCCCGCCCGCGCCAGCCGGGGCAGCAGGTCGGACAGGGGCGTGGTGAACGAGAACAGCAGCACCCCGAGCGACGCGGCGGAGGTGCGCAGCAGCAGCTGTCCGGCGTGCGCGGGCCCGTCCGGAGCCAGGGAGAGCGGGCCGTGCGGGCCGCCCAGCCGGACGAGGAGCGGCAGGGCGCCGGTGACGCAGAACCCGAGCGGAATGCGGTAGGCCCGCCACAGCTGACGGGGCGGCACGGCGGCCGGACCCAGCAGCAGGACGAGCGCGGCCACCGCGACGAGGAGCGACCCCGGCCACGGCGGCAGGCAGACCGCCGACACCGTCAGACCGAGCGCGAGAACGGCCTTGTCCAGGGGGTGGCGGCGGCGCCAGCGACTGCTGTGCGCCGCCGCGTCGATGGGCAGCACGCGGCTAGGCCGCGGTCTCGCGGTCCGGCGTCGCCGCCCCGCCCGGGGCCCCGGAGCCGCCCTGGGACGCGGCCTGCTCCGCACCCTGACGGCGCCCGCGGCGCAGCCCGAAGTAGTACGCCAGGACGCCCGCGCCGAGCGCGGCCTGAAGGGCGAACAGCGCGGACTCCACCTCGCCGGACGGCGGTTCGTAGAGCGGGCTGAACCAGGGCTCGTAGTCCGGCCGGATCTCGGTGATCGCGGACTCGGCCTGGGCGTCGGCGCCCGTGAAGGGCTCCTTCTTGTGGTCCCCGAGGCCGAGCGCGAGCGGCAGCACCGCCAGAGCGACGACCAGCGCCAGCAACAGCAGGTTGATCTTGGTGTGACGCTTCATCGGGCAACGGCCTCCTGCTCGTCCGCGCAGCGGGACAGCACGCCCAGCCGGATCAGATCCCCCTTGCTGGACTGGGTCAGGAGGCGCATCACCAGCACGGTGAGGATGCCCTCGCTGACCGCCAGCGGGATCTGGGTGACGGCGAAGATGCCGCCGAACTTGGCGAGGGAGCCGAGGACTCCGGTGCCCGGGTCGGGGAAGGCCAGCGCGAGCTGCAGGCTGGTGACGCAGTAGGTGCTGAGGTCCGCGACGAACGCCCCGGCGAACACGGCAGCCATGAGCGGTGCGCCCAGCCGCCGGACCAGCCGGTACACCCCGTATCCGGCCCAGGGGCCGACGATCGCCATGGAGAAGGCGTTGGCCCCGAGCGTGGTGAGTCCGCCGTGGGCGAGCAGCAGCGCCTGGAAGAGCAGGGTGATCGTGCCGAGGACCGTCATGATGGGCGGCCGGAACAGGATGGCCCCGAGGCCGGTGCCCGTCGGATGCGAGCAACTGCCGGTCACCGACGGGATCTTGAGGGCGGAGAGAACGAAGGTGAAGGCTCCGGAGGCGCCGAGCAGCAGCGTGCTCTCGGGGTTCTCCTTGACCTCGCGGGACAGGGACCGGACGCCGTGGACGACGAACGGGGCAGCGGCGGCGCTCCAGGCGACCGCGTGCAACGGGGGCAGATACCCCTCGGCTATATGCATGGGAAAGCGAACCTCTCCAGCACCTCGTGGATGGACGACGCGCCCCGGCCGGTCTCCTGGCTGACGGGTCGTGCCGCCCGGACTCCGCCTTCCCGGGCACCGAGCCGGCGGCTCGGCGTCCCAGTGGCTCCCCGAAGGGTGGAACCGGACTTCCCGATCACAGTGGCGAGGGCCGCACCGGTTTCATCACCGGTTTCCCGTACACCAAGGCCCTGCGAGGTTAGTGGGCAGCACGCTCCGGCCACAACCGGGGGTTGGTATCGGCCACCACCGGAGGCTGGAGCACGGTGCGCTTCCGGGGCGCGGGCGACCGACCACGCGCCCCTCGCGTGAGCATGTTCACGGTCCCGCGGGCGATTCCGTGGTGGCCGTCGCTTCAGGCGAGCGCGCAGTCGCCGCAGAACCCGCCACCCGGGACCCGGTAGTAGAGACAGCAGCTGCGCCGGGTGAAGGTGCCGCCCGCGAGGGTGCCGGTGCCGTGCAGCGGCGGTTCCCGGAACAGCTCCCGGACCAGCGCCGACGCCGTGTCCGCGGCCTCGGTACGGCCCTGCGCACGGCACCCGTCACGCAGGACGCGGTACGAGCCGAACAGCGCCGACCCGGCGTTGCCCCAGAGCAGTTGCCCCGAAACCTGACACACGGACCGCACGGCGCGGTGCAGGGGGACGAGGTGGGCGTCGACCACCGCCGTGCGCAGCCGGTCCGCCGAGGTGCCGGGATCCGCCGCCGACACGGGGCCGGGCAGCCAGAGTTCGTCCGGCGCGCTCCGGTCCGGGTGCCACCACAGGCGCTCCGGGGAGAGGTCGGGGAGGGCGCCGGCGAGCACGGCGGAGCCGAGCGCGAGGGACCACAGCCGGGCCGCGAGACCCTGGAAGACGAGGGAAGCGCCCACCCGGAGCTCGTCCGTGCCCAGCCGGCCGGCCACGGTCGCGATCCGGGCGCGCAGCGGACCGGGGCCCGCGTCCAGCTCGGCGAGCGGCACATACCCGTGGGCGCGCGGCCCCTCTCCCGGCGCCTCCGCGGTCCGCACGGCGAAGAACGGCCCCGCCTCGGCGACCCGGCGCAGGCCGGCGGCCATGGACATCCCCGGCATGTGGCTCCTCTCCGTCGCCTCCGGATTCTCCCGTACGGGCCGGCGGCGGCCGGGAGGACCCCGGGGCGGGACGCTTCGCACTCGCGCGGAGGGACGGCGGCAACACGTCGCCCGTCGATCACTCGATCGGGCCAAAGCCGTCCACGAGGCGCATCTTCACCTCGTCCGGTGCGTTGATCCGGTTCCCTGCTTGTCACAGGCAGGGACGTTTCTTTCTGTACGACTGAAAAGAGTTTGCGTCATGTCGCGTATTGCCAAGGCCGCCGTCCTGGCCGCCACTGCCGGTGCCGCCCTCTCCGCCGCCGCTGGTGCGGCGGTCGCCGACTCGGGCACCCAGGGTGCCGCCATGCTCTCCCCGGGCCTCGGTTCGGGCAACCTGGTCCAGGCCCCGATCCACGTGCCGGTCAACGCCTGCGGGGACACCGTGAGCGTCATCGGTGTCGCCAACCCCGCCCTCGGGAACTCCTGCGCCAACCGCTGAGGTTCCTTCGGTCGGCAGGGCTCTGTCGACCGGTGAGTCCTCGGGGCCCCCGGGCCCCGACCGCTGAGGGGAGCACGCCGGGCAGCGTTCCGGCTCCTCCGCCCCCTCGGCTGTGGCGCCCGTCCACGGGACGGCGGGCGCCACTTTCCTGCTCTCGCACCGCCCCCGTCTCCGCACTCCCCCTCCCCGCCTCCGCGGCCCCCGCACCCCCGATGTCAAGATCCGCCGATGCCCGGACCCGCCGCGACGTCCCCGCGTCAGCCGTGGGCGCGGTCGGTCGGCATGCGGACCGGTTCGGCCAGGTCGGAGGGGCGGATGCGGTAGACGTTGAGCCGCATGTCGTAGTACTTGGTCGTCTCCCCCACCCACTCCATGCCGATCCGGCGGGCCGTCGCCGCGGCTTTGGTGTTGTTGGGGCGGGCGACCGCGAACAGTTCGTCCACGCCCTGCTCGAACGCCCACCGGACCACCGCGGCACCGGCCTCCGTCGCATAGCCGCGGCCCCAGGTGTCGGGGCTGAGCTGCCAGCCGATCTCCAGGTCCTCGTCGTAAGGCGGCAGCATCCGGATGACGACCCCGCCGACCACCCGGTCGTCCTCCCGGCGCTGCACGGCCCAGCGTCCCGACGGCCGCACCAGGTTGGGCTGCGACTCCTCCCACGCCTGGAGGACGGCGCGCATCGCGGGGAGGTCGCCGACCCGGTGCATGGCAGGCGTCAGCCAGTGGGCGACCTCCTCGGCGCCGTAGATCCGCAGCGCGGCCTCGGCGTCGCCGGGGGTCCAGTCGCGCACCACGAGCCGTTCCGTACGCAGCGGCGCATACATGCTCCTCACGCTAACCGGAGCGGGGCGCACCGGCCTCTCGGCGAGGTGTGCGCAGGTGTTCAGGCGGTGGTGTTCAGGTGCGGCGGTGTTCAGGCGGCGGCGCCGGTCCCCGTGGTCACCGTGAAGAGGCCGCCCTGCGGATCCCGGAGGGTCGCCGAGCGGCCGATCGAGGAGTCGTCCGGCTCGCCGGTGACCGTGCCGCCCGCCCGGACGGCCGCCTCGGCCGCGGCATCGACGTCAGGCACCCGGAAGTAGACGTTCCAGCGGGGCCGGACCTGCGGGTCCGGATCCGCCTCCACACCGCCCCCGCGCAGCCGCGCCACCTTCTGCCCGCGGGCCAGGACCACCACGGCGTCGTGCTCGTACTCGACCTCGCAGCCGTCGGGCCGTCCGGAGGCCCAGTCGAAGACCTCCGCGTAGAAGATGGCCGCGGCGAAGGCGTCGCGGGTGCGCAGTTCCAGCCACGCCGGGGCGGAGCCGGCGCCGACGCGCCATTCGGGGAGGACCTCGCCCTCCCAGAAGCCGAACACCGCGCCGGCCGGGTCGGCGGCCAGCGCGGCCCGGCCCTTGCCGTAGGTGAGCGGGCCGACCGCCACGGTCGCGCTGCGCTCCCGGATCCGGGCGGCCACGGTGTCGGCGCTCTCGGCCGCGAAGTAGACGGTCCAGGAGACGGGGACCGCCATGGTGTGGGCCAGGGCGCCGATGCCGGCCACCGGCCGTCCGTCCGCGAGGGCGACGCAGAATTCGTCGCCCAGGGTGCCGGGGCGGAACGTCCACCCCATCACCGCTCCGTAGAAACTCTGGGCGGCCTCGAGTTCCCGCGTCATCAGACTCACCCAGCAAGGCACTCCGTGCACCGCGCGCGTGGAGGACATGTCCGCCACTGTGCCATCCGCCGCATCCGTTCGCCCGCCGACCCACCCCGGATGGACCGGCGCAGGTGACGCTCCCGCCCGACCTGACGCGATCATGTGAACTGTGCCTGCAGTCCGGGAGACCGTCGTCGGCCTGATCCGGCGGCGCAACGAGCCGATCGTCGTGCAGACGGTGCGCTGCACCGTGGCCGCGACGCTCGCCTTCGCCGCCGCGGAGTGGCTCATCTCCGGCGGGCCGCCGCCGCTGCTCGCACCGCTGACGGCGCTGCTGGTCGTCCAGGTCAGTCTCTACGCGACGCTCACCAGCGGGATGCGCCGGGTGAACAGCGTGGTGGCGGGCGTGCTGATCTCCTCGGCCTTCAGCGCCCTGGTGGGACTGAGCTGGTGGAGCCTGGGGCTGCTGATCCTCGCCTCCCTGGTGGTCGGGCACATGGTGCGCGTCGACGAGTTCGTGCCGGAGGTGGCGATCAGCGCGATGCTCGTGCTGGGCGTCAGCCATGTGGCCCAGGCGGCGTGGAGCCGGGTCGCCGAGACCCTGATCGGTGCGGCGACCGGCATTCTGCTGAACGCCCTGGTCGCGCCGCCGGTGCTGGTGGAGCCCGCCGGTGAGGCCATCGCCGGTCTCGGCCGGCGGATGCGGACGCTGCTGATGCAGATCTCCCGGGAGCTGGAGCGCGGGGCGACCCGGGAGGACGCGGTCCGCTGGCTCCACGGGGCGCGGGTGCTGGACAACGAGATCGCCCAGGTCGACGCGGCACTCAACCGGGCCGACGAGAGCATGAAGTTCAATCCGCGGGTGCGGGAGGGGCTGCTCGCCCGGCTGGTGCTGCGCAGCGGTCTGGACACCCTGGAGATCTGCGCGGTGGTGCTGCGCACCCTGTGCCGGTCGCTGACGGACCTGTCGCACCGGCGGCGGAGCGAACCGGTGTACGAGGGGCAGGTGGCCGCCGTGCTGAGCGAGCTGTTCCTGCACATCGCGGACGCCGTCGACAGCTTCGGCCGCCTGATCACGGCTCAGGTCAGCTCCAACGCCGAGGTGGCGGAGGGAGAGCTGGCCAGGGCCCTGACGGAAGGGCGGGAGGACCGGCAGCGGATCGCGGATCTGCTGTTCACCGAGTCCGCCCGGGAGCCGGACCGGTGGGAGCTGCACGGCGCGCTGCTGGCCAACGTCGACCGGCTGCTCAATGAGCTGGACGTCGAACGGCGCTCCCAGTGGCTGGCGGAGGAGCTCGACCGGCACCGGCAGGATCCCGTCCGGTCGAGCCCGGTGCACCGGATGCGCCGGGCCGCGCGGTCGGCGCAGCGGCGGGCGCGGCGCCGGCGCCACCGCCCCTGAGGACACCGCCCCTGAGCGACACCGGGCGTGAGCGACACCGGGCGTGAGCGCACCGGGCCTGAGCGACAGGGAGCGTGCGGAGGTCGGGGCGCGGCGGGGATGCGCGCCGGCCGTGGGCGGAGAGCGCGAGCCCCGGAAGGCGTGTGACGGGCATCACTCCGTTTCTTCGCGTCCCGTGTAGACCGGACGCGGTCCGCCGGGCGTATGCCGGGTGAGACAGAGAGATCCGGGGGAGTGGCCGTTGACCGTCGAGGAGTTCGAAGAGTTCTACGCGCTGACGGTCGCACGGCTGACGGGGCAGTTGTACGTGATGCTGGGCGACCTGCACGAGGCGCAGGACGTGGTGCAGGAGGCCTTCGTCAAGGGCTGGAGCCGCCGGCGGCAGCTCGACCGCGACGGCCGACCCGAGGCGTGGATCCGCACGGTCGCCTGGCGGCTGGCGGTGAGCCGGTGGCGCTTCCGGCGCCGGACGGCCGAGGCCTGGCACTCCAGCGGGGCGCCCCCGCACGTCGAGGGGCCGGGGCCGGAGTCAGTGGCGCTGGTGGAGGCGCTGCGCCTGCTCCCGGCCCAGCAGCGCCGGACGATGACGCTGCACTACGTGTGCGACCTCACCGTCGAGCAGATCGCCGGGGAGACCGGTCTGTCCGCCAGCACCGTCAAGACGCATCTGGCCCGAGGCCGGGCCGCGCTCTCCCACCGACTGCAGGACCCGCGCCTTGAGGAGGCCCCCGGTGCCTGAGCTCCACGACCCCCTCCGGCTCCTGTTCCGGGAGGCCGCCGCCACCGGGCAGGCCCGGGCCGACTCGGCGCCCGTCTCGCTCATCGCCGAGCGGGGACGGCTGGCGCGCCGCCGCCGGATCGCCGCCTGCGCGGCCTGCGCCTGCCTGCTCCTCGGCGGGACGGGCGCGGCGGTCGCCGGGTTCCTGCCCGGCCCCGGCCGTACGGGTACCAGCGGACCGGCCGGCACCCCGCCGGTACCGGAGACGTCCTCGCTGCCGTCCCCTCCCGGGCCCTCCGCGACACCCTCCTCCGGGCCGGCCTCCCGGCCCTCCGCCTCCGCGTCGTCCACACAGACCTCGCCGCCGGGCGGCCCCCGGACGGAGGGGCCCAGCACCCCGCCCCTGATGACCTCGCCGGGAGCGCCGACCACTTCGGCGGCGCCCACCTCGACGGCGTCCGGCCCCTGAGCCGCGGGGCCTCGAGGGGCCTGCCCCTCCGGCCTCAGCCCGGCCCCCGCCGCGGGGATCCCGCCCGGGAGTCCCGTTCGCCCCGGGCTCCGCCGCCCGTGAACCGACGACTGCCGTCGGGCGGGCCCGCATGCCCGCGTCCGACAAGGAGTGTCCCGAATGCCCGTGACGACCACCCGCGTTCGCCAGGAGCGTCCGCACCCGCCCACCGCGCCGGGCGGCGGACCGGACGGCGCTCCGGCGCGGCTCACGCGGGCCGGTGGCTCCGGTGGCGGCCGTGTCCGGACGGCCGTCCGGGGCCGCCGGCTCCCGGTCCTCGGTCCCGCCGACCGCGAGGTGCTGCTGCTGTACCTGCTGACCCGGGCCGGGGTGTGGATCACTGCCCACTGCACCCGGTGGCTGTTCCCCGCCGACCGGAAGGCCCGTGACAGCGCGCCCGTGCTGGCGCCCTTTCAGCAGTGGGACTGGCACCACTACCGGGACATCGCCCGCGAGGGGTACTTCCCCGACGGGGCGGGCCCGTGGCTGACGGGCTGGGACAACCGGGAGGCCTTCTTCCCCGGCTTTCCGCTCCTGCTGCGGGCCGTCCACGTCGTGGTCCCGGACTGGGCCGCGGCCGGCCTGCTGATCTCCCTCGTCGCCGGCGCCGTCGCAGTCGTGGCGCTGGCCCGGATCGCCCGGCTGCACCTGCCCGGCACGGACGGGGGCCGGCGCACCGTCCTGCTCTTCCTGTTCTCCCCCTGCGCGATATTCCTCGCCGCCGGGTACACCGAAGCGCTGTTCCTCGCGTTCGCCCTGCCCGCCTGGCTCGCGGCACAGCGGCGTGCCTGGCCGCTCGCCGCCGTCCTGACGGCACTGGCCACCACCGTCCGGATCAGCGGTCTCTTCCTCGCCGCGGCCGTCGCCGTCCGGTTCGCGCTCGCCCTCCGCGGCCGACGGGACCGGTCCGCCCTGCCCTGGGTGGCCCTGCCCGCCGTGCCGGCGGCCCTCCACACCTGGTACCTCCACGCGCACACCGGCGACTGGATGGCCTGGAAACACGCGCAGGAGCGCGGCTGGTACCGGGACTTCCACGCCCCCTGGGATGCCTGGCGGAACACCTGGGACGCCGCGTTCGCCCACACTCAGGCCACCGGGTACGCCTTCATGTTCCAGGCCGAGCTGCTGGCCGGACTCGTCGGACTCCTGCTGCTCGGCCTGCTGGTGCGGCAGCGCCGATGGCCCGAAGCGGTGTACATCGCGCTCAGCCTGTGGGCGCTGGGCACCTCCTACTGGTACACGTCCGTCCCCCGGGCCACGCTCCTGTGGTGGCCGCTGTGGATCGCGCTGGCCGGGTGGAGTCTGCGCAGGCCCCGGTTCGGGACCGTCTGCCTCTGCGTCGCACCGCCGCTGATGACCGTCTTCGCCATCAGCTTTCTCACCGGGCGGTGGACGGGCTGAACCGGGCGGTGGACGGGCCGAGTCGGCCGGTGCCGCCGGTGGGCGGGCCGCGCCGGGGCCGACGACGGAACGGGCCGAGCGCATGGCCCGGTCCTGCCACGGGGCCCGGCGGATCGTCGCCCGGGCGGCCGTCGCAGCAGTGCGGTCAGCCGTGGGGCAGCGTCAGGCGGCGGGTCTCCCCCGGCGCGACCTGGAACGTCGTGTCCGCCAGCACCACCGTGATCGGCGGCTCCGCCGAGGGCGGCACGCCGATCCGCAGCTCGCCGGGGCTCAGCCCCAGGGTCACCCCCCAGTGGTTGCGGTAGCGGACCGACAGCCCGTAGTGGGACAGCTCGGGCAGGGGCACCGGATCCAGCAGCAGCGCGTCCTGACGGGTCTCCAGCCCGGTCAGGCCGCGCTGCACCAGGTCGAGCGTGCCCGCCATGGCGCCGAGGTGGATGCCCTCGCCGGTGGTGCCGCCCTGCAGGTCGGCGACGTCCCCTTCGAGTGCCTCACGGACGAACGACCAGGCCTCGGCGCGCCGTTGGCGGGCCAGCAGCCAGCCGTGGACGAGGCCGCTGAGGGTGGATCCGTGGCAGGTGCGGTGGAGGTAGTAGTCGACCGTGCGGTGCCACGTCTCGGCGTCCAGCCGGTATCCGAGGCGGTGGAAGAGGCCGGCCAGTTCGGACGGGGAGAACAGATAGCCCAGCATCAGCACATCGGCCTGTTTGGAGGCCTGGTAGTTGTTGACCGTGTCGCCCTCGGCCTCCAGGATCCGGTCCAGCCGCCGGATGTCGCCGTACCGTTCGCGGTATCCGCCCCAGTCCAGCTCGGCGAGGTCGCCGAAGCCGTCGAACTGGCTGATGACGCCCCGGTGGAAGGGCACCCGCAGCCGCCGCGAGATGTCCTCCCAGCTCTCGGGGTCGCCGTCCGTCAGCCCCACGTGCCCGAACAGCTCCTGCCGCCGGGGCTCGGGCAGGTCGCGGATCACGTCCAGGGCGCGGGCGAGCACCCAGGCGGCCGTGACGTTGGTGTACGCGTTGTCGTCGAGCCCGGGACCGGTGGCGTCCGGGTAGGCGTCGTGGTACTCGTCCGGTCCGACCACGCCACGGATGCAGTACCGGTCGTGGGCGGGGTCGAGCACGGCGCAGTCCGCCCAGAAGCGCGCGATCTGCAGCAGCATTTCGGCGCCCTTGGTCTGCAGGTACTCGGTGTCGCCGGTGGCCTGGCAGTACTGCCAGACGTTGTAGGCCACGGCCGAGCCGACGTGGTACTGGAGCCGGGAGTGGTCCGGGAGCCAGCGCCCCGAGCGGGGGTTGAGATGCAGCTGCTGGGTCTCCTCGCGTCCGTCGCTGCCGCTCTGCCACGGGTAGCGTGCCCCGGCCCGCCCCTCCTCGCCGGCCATCCGGCAGGCCTGGGGCAGCCGGCGGTGACGGTAGTTCAGCAGGGCCCGGGACACCTCCGGGAAGTGCAGGTTCAGATACGGCAGCACGAACAGCTCGTCCCAGAACACATGGCCCCGGTAGGCCTCGCCGTGCAGCCCGCGGGCCGGCACGCCGACGTCCAGTTCCGCGGTGTGCGGCGACAGCGTCTGCAGGACGTGGAAGAGGTGCAGCCGCAGGATGAGGCCCGCCTCGCCGGAGACGTCGAGCTCCGCGCGCCGCCACAGCTGCTCCCAGGCGGCTGCCTGGGACTCCAGGAGCCCGGCGAATCCGGGGGCGTCGGCCAGGTTGTCGAGGGCCGCCTGGAGGGGGTCGCTGATCGCCGGGTCGTGGGAGGTGTGCAGGGCGACGACCTTGTCGACGGTGACCGGGTGCTGGGGCGAGATCGGGAGGGTGAGCAGATGGGCGGCCCTCGCAGGGGTGATGTGCAGCCGGGCCGCGGTGGGGTCCGGGCCGGTGACGGTGGTGCGGGCGGCCATGCCGATTCCGATGTCGGAGCTGTTGGTGCGGCAGGTCAGCCAGACGGCGTCCGGCTCCAGGGCGCCGGTGTGCAGTCGCGTGAGATGGCTGCCGTTGAGGTCCCGGTAGCGGTGGACCCCGCCGTTGGTCACCTCGCCGTCGAGGGCCGACTCGACCACGATCTCGCCGGTCCAGCCCTCGGGGGTGAACTCGGTGCGCAGCGCGGCGAGATGCGGGTCCCCCATGTGGACGAGGCGGATCTGTTCGACGCGCAGCCGGCGCCCGTCCGGCTCCTCGTACCGGATGTGGCGGACGAGGGTGCCGCCGCGCAGGTCCAGGCCCTGCCGGTACTCCAGGAGTTCGGCCCCGTCCGGCGAGAACCACGGCTCCGAGCCGTCCTCGGTCCGGACGTGGAAGCGCAGTGGCAGCCAGTTGGGCAGGTTGACCATGTCCTCGTTCTCGATGCGGCGGTCCCCGACGATCGAATCCAGGCGGTTGTAGCAGCCCGCGGCGTAGGTGCCCGGGTAGTGCACGTCGTCGGCGACGCTCTCGGGCGTGGCCCCGCGGGTGGCGAAGTAGCCGTTGCCGAGGGTGCACAGGGATTCCCGCAGGCGTTCCTCCGGCGGGTGGTATCCGGTGTACTCCCAGGTCCACTCCGCCATGGTCACTCCCCCGCGGCCGCCGGGCCCGGACGCGCCAGCAGGTCGGCCAGGTCCCGGACCACGAGGTCCGCACCGTGCTCGCGCAGATCATCGGCGCTGGTCGGACCGGCGGTCCGGTCCACTCCGACGACCAGGGCGAACCCTCCGCGGCGGCCCGCTTCGACACCGGCGAGGGCGTCCTCGATCACGGCTGCGTCCGCGGCGGGGACGCCCAGCCGGCGGGCCGCCTCCAGGAAGAGCGCGGGGTGCGGCTTGCCCGGAAGTTCCAGCCGGGCGGCCTCGTTGCCGTCCACCACGGCCGCGAACCGTTCCCGGACGCCGGCCCGGGTGAGCAGCTCGGTGGCGTGCCGGGAGGCCGACACGGCGGCGCAGGGCACCCCGTGCCGGGCGAGCACGGTCAGCAGCCGGACCGTGCCGGGGTAGGGGGCGATGCCGTGCTCCCGCAGCCGGTCGGTGAACACCTGCTCCTTGCGGGCGGCCACGGCCCGGACGGTGGCGGTGCCGGGCGGGTCGTCGGGGCGGCCGTCGGGGAGGGCGAGCCCGCGGGCGGTGAGGAAGGCCGCGGCGCCGTCCAGCCGGGACTTGCCGTCCACGTACCGCCGGTAGTCCTCACGGAGGTCGAACGGCCTCCGGTCGACGGTGCGGTGGGCCCCGGTGGGCGGGGCGCGGGTGGGGGCGGCAGCGGTGCGCCGGTCCTCCGTGCCGCTGGGCCGGTCGTCCGTCAGCCGGTCGCCGCGTGACCGGTCGTCCGGCGGCGCGTCCGAGGGTGACCGGTCGTCCGCCGGCCCGTCCGAGGGTGACCGGTCGTCCGCCGGCCCGTCCGAGGGTGACCGGTCGTCCGCCGGCCCGTCCGAGGGTGACCGGTCGTCCGCCGGCGCGGCCCGCAGACAGGCGTCGAACGCGACCTTCCAGGCCGCGGCGTGCAGCCCGGCCGAGTCGGTGATCACCCCGTCGGTGTCGAACACCACGGCACGCAGGGGCGGCAGCACCGGCGGGTACGCGTCGCGCGGTGCGGCGCGTTCCGTTCCGGCTGGTGGGGCGTGGCCGTGGTGAGCACCCCGGTGCGACGGCCCCGGGGCTTCTTCGGACGCGCCGCCGGACGGGGACTCCGGTGCCGCGGCCCGCCCGGGCGCGGTGCCGTGCGACCTCCCGGGGTGGGGCGCGCGGAGGTTCGCACGGGGCTCGGCGGGCGCCGCGCCGGGGTGCTCCGGTGCGGCCCCGCGCCGCTCCTGGGGCGCTCTGCCGGGCCCGGCAGGTGTCGGGGCCATCGCCTCGTCCCTCCCTTCGCGGGGCTGCCCCTCCACTGTCGCCCGCGAGGGCCGGTCACGCAGCGCAGCGGGCCCGCCCGGGGCCGGGCCGGGCGCGACGGCTCAGGGCGACGGCCGCGGTGCCTGACCGGCCCTCCCGCTCGCGACTCCCCCGCGAGGTACCGGCCCGGTCGGGCCGGGGTCCGGCTGCTCGGGGGCGACGGCCGCGGAGGAGCGGACCGTGCCTCCGGCCCGTTCCTCCGCGGCTCCCGCGGGAGTGGCGGCCCCGGCCGGGCCCGGCGGTGGCCGCGGCTCCCTTGACACCGCCGGCCCCGGCCGGGCCCGGCGGTGTCAGCGGCCGAGCCCGTCCAGGTAGTCCCGGACCGCGCGGGTGCCGTCGGCCGGGGCCAGCAGGCCCACATGGTTGTCGGGGCGGACCAGCACCAGGGCGTCCCCGTCCGTTCCGTACGCGGACCGGGCGTGCCCGCCGTGATCGTCCAGGCCGGGAACCTGCCCTCCGGCCGCTGCCTGCGGCCCGGCGTCCACCGCGCACACCCGTACCGTGTCGCCCCGTTCCGCGGCGATCTCCCGCAGGGCGGCGGTGCTGCCCGCGCCGAAGCCGAGCAGGGTGAAGTGCGGCCCGGCGAAGACCTCGAAGAGGCGGCGGGGCGTACCGGTGGCGGTGTCCCGGCAGGGTGCGTCGGGCGCCCGGTCGCCGGCCCGCAGGCGGGTGTCCCCGTCGTCCCCGGCGGAGGCGTGTGCCGGAGAACCCGGGGCACGGGACGGCGCCCCGGGGGCCCCGGCCGGAGCTCCGGACGTGTCGTGCCGGCCGGACCGGTCCTGGCTGAGGGAGCTCCACCGGTAGCCCAGGCCCAGCGCGGACGTCTCGGGTGTGATCCCCGCTTCCAGCCCGCCGCCCGGCTTCTTGATCGCCTCCAGGACGGCGCGCATCCCCGCGGAGGAGGTTTCCAGCGTCCAGGCGGCGATCGGCAGGCGTTCCTCCTGGTAGGTGTCGAGGAGTCCCGGTCCCGCCAGGCCGGATGTGACCAGGGCGAGCTTCCAGCCGAGGTTGTGGGCGTCCTGGATGCCGGTGTTCATGCCCAGTCCGCCGGCGATGGAGTGGACGTGCGCGGCGTCTCCGGCGAGGAAGACCCTGCCCACCCGGTACCGGTCGACCATCCGTACGTTGACCCGGTAGGTCGACAGCAGGGTGGCCTCGGTCAGCCGGACGGCGGTGCCGGTGTGCCGGTCGCACAGCCGCTGGAAGCTCTCCAGCGACGGGGCGACGGGAGTCCCGTCGGCGTCGCGTTCGGGCGCGGCCTGGAACCACCAGCCGGACCGGGTGCCGGGGATCGGGCACAGCATGACGGCGCCGTCCTCGTCGAACCACTGGTGCCAGCGGTCGCGCTCGGGCCCCTCGGCCACGACGTCGCCGCAGACCATCGACTGTTCCGGTGCGGTCTCCCCCTCCAGCGGGACGCCGAGGAGTTTGCGGGTGGTGCTGTGGCCGCCGTCGCAGCCCACCAGGTAGCGCGCCGTGATGCGGCTGCCGTCGGCGAGCTCCGCCGTCACCCCGGTGTCGTCCTGGGCGAGGCCGGTGAGTTCGGCGCCCGGTTCGACGCGCACGCCGTACTCGGCGAGCCGGTCCCGGAGGACCTGCTCCAGCTGCCACTGGGCCATGAGCCGGCCCCGGTCGTAGGGGGCGCCGGGGGTGGGGCGGGAGTTCTCGAACGGATCGCTGTCGGCGATCCACCGGCCGTCGCGGTACTTGCGCAGCGCCAGAGGGGCGGAGCCGGTGGCCAGCACGGCGTCGAGGACGCCGAGGTTCTCCAGGACCTCCAGGGTCCGGGGGTTGGGGCCCTTGGCGCGCGAGGTGCGGACATGCCGCGGGGCACGGTCGATGACGCGCAGCGCGACGCCGCGCCGGGCGAGGTCGCAGGCGAGGGTCAGGCCGGTCGGCCCCGCCCCCACGATCAGCACGGTGGTCATGCGTAGCTCCTTGTCCCCGGTGTGTCGTACTCCGGTGGGCGGGCCCGGTTCCGCTCGCCGGTGGGGCCGGCGGCGTGCCCGGGGGTCGGTCCCGGCTGATCGCCGGTCGCGCCGGAGTCATGTCGTGCTCCGGCCCCCGAAGCAAAACGCAACTCGGTTAAAAACGCAACCCAGTAACGATCGATTCCCGGTCACGCAAGGTGCTACCGTGACGCCGTGAGCGAGCAGTCGGGCCTCCGGGCACGCAAGAAGGCACGGACGCACCAGGCCATCTCGGACGCGGCGATCACGCTGTTCCTGGAGCGCGGGTACGACGGAGTGTCGGTGGCGGAGGTCGCGGCGGCGGCCGAGGTCTCCAAGCCGACCCTGTTCCGGTACTTCCCGGCCAAGGAGGACCTGGTCCTGCACCGGATCGCCGATCATCAGGACGAGGCGGCACGGGTGGTGCGCGACCGCGCCCCCGGCCAGTCACCCCTGACCGCGCTGCACCGGCATCTGCACGAGCGGCTGCGGGCGCGCGATCCGGTCAGCGGCCTCAACGACCACCCTCAGGTGCTGGCCTTTCACGCCCTGCTGTACGCCACTCCGAGCCTGCTGGCCCGCCTGGTGCGGTACGGCTCGCGCAACGAGGAGGCGCTGGCCGGAGCCCTGGGCGAGGCGGTGTCCGCCGAACCCTCCGATCCGGCGCCGCGGCTGGCCGCCACTCAGATCGTCAACGTGCTCCAGGTCCTGGCCCGGGAGAACTGGCGGAAGCTGTCGGAGGGACGGACGGCCGACGAGGTCCACCCGGAGGCCGTCGCGGATGCCGACCGCGCGTTCGGGCTGCTCGGCGGGGGGCTGGCCGAGCGGTTCGGCTGAGCCGGGGACGGGGCCGGGCGGCTGCTCCGGGCCGGGCCCGATCCGCACCTCACCCGGACCCGGGCGTGACCTCTCGAAGGAGAGCCACCGGCGCCCGGCCCTGAACCACCGCCCGCTGCCGGTCCGTTCATCCCGTCCGGCAACGACGCAGAACCCACCCGCGCCTCACGGGCACGCCCTCAGGCCTCCAGGCCGATGTCGGTCGCCGAGAACAGCCTGCTCGCATTGGCGTCGAGCAGGGCGAAGCCCTGCACGATCTGGGCCGCCACCCGCCAGTCGCCGCTCCGCGGGTCCCGGCGCATCCGCCAGGCGTGGATGGCCTGCCCGGTGTACTCGTCGCTCCTGGCGGCCCCGGGTTCGCGGCTGCGGAGGAAGAAGCGGAGGCGGGTCCGGGCGTGCAGGGACCCGCGCGGGCTCTCCCGGGCGCCCAGGATCTGCAGGATCTCGTGGGATTCGTCGAAGAAGACCGACCGCGCCTCGAGGAAGTCGCCCAGCCCCGACTCCCCCTGCCACATCCGGCCTCCCGCGAAGCCGGTCTCGAAGTCCCCGGTGAGCACGGCGTCGTACATCTCGCGTAGCGAAGCGTGCGCCTGGAGGAGGTCGAAGTACCGCTCGACGGTGTCGAGGACAACGGCTTCGGGGGCGAGGGACACGGACATCGAAGCACCCTTCGGAAGGCGGCCCGTCCGGCCGGAGCCCCCGCCTCAGGCCGCGGGGAGCACCATGGGGATGACCGGCAGCACCATGCCCGCGTCGGTCGGCGCGGTGTGCGCCACCAGTTCGCCGGCCCGGGCCAGTTCGAGGAGGTCGGGCAGCTCGTAGGGCTCCGCGGCCGCGAGGTCGACCTGGTACCCGAGGTCGCCCAGGCTCGCCGCCGTCAGCCGGCTCAGCGGGTTCCCGGGGGTGGCGATGAACCCGGACATCAGCTCGTTGCGGAACACCGTCTCCCGCCAGTGGCCGTCGGCGGTTCCGGGCCCACCGGTGTTCTCCACCGGAACCGGTGCCGGTGTACCACCGAGGAGTTGTCCGTGCTCGTCCATGGCCCCGTCGCCGATGAAATTCGGATTGGCCGTCCGGGGATCCTTGAGGAGGCCCTTGGGCTCCCAGAGGGTGCCGATGCCCAACACATGCCCCATTTCATGGGTGATGACATCGTTGAGCGTCTCCTCGGATTCCATCCGGGCCAGATCCGAGGTGTCGAACGACATGATGCCGCGCACCGGGAGAAGGGCCGAGGGATCCGCGCCCGGTGGCCGCAGATGCGTCGGACCGGCCTGCCCCAGAATCTTTCCGGTGCCGTCGATGGGAACGCCCTGAGCGAGGATCAGGATGTCGTCGATGACGTCGCCGCCGAGCACGACGGTCGGCAGATCACCGACGATGACGCGGGCCCACCGGTCCGCGGCCTGCACGAATGCCTGCTCCTGACCGCTGGTGAGCCCTCCGACGAATTGCACCTCGATGGTGAACGGTGATGTCGTGGCAGCCAGTTCACGTGCCCTGGAGAGCTCGGCGACTGCCTTGTAGGTGCGGTGCTGGCACATGGCCGCTCCTCAGCCGAGAATCGATTTGTTCCCCCTGACCGAGCATAGGAGAAAGGCCTGCCCCATCGCTTGTTGAGCGGTCGAGAATTGAAAGGGAAACAAGTGCGGAAGACATCCGCATTCATGGCACGGATTACGCCGTTCGAGTGAGCGGGACATGCCTTTCGGGTCCACAATGGAGGAAGCGGCCGCACACACCACCCCTCAGCACGCACAAGAATGAGACCAGGAGGCGGCTGTGATTACCGCGCAGCGCCCGGCGCAGGCGCAACCCGACTACCTCTCCCGCATGGAGGAGACCCTCCGCCGCTACGACGACCGCGCCACAGAGCGGGAGCAGGGCCGCGAGGCACTGGACCGCCGCGGCGTCCTGTACGCGGACACTCCGGAGCGGGTCAACAAACGTCTGGCGCGGCTGGGTGTGGACTGGTCGCTGGCCAGCGCACTCGACCGGACTCCCGCCCGGGCCACCACGGGCAGCAGTCTGCCCCTGGAACCGGAGAGCTTCGGCGCCGACGTCCTCGGCCTGGAACGCCTCATGGGCCGGAACGATCTGATCGAGGTCCGGTTCCTGCAGGCCGGCTATCTGGCGGGACGGTCGATCGGGCGGGTGACGGTCCGCGGACGCGAGGCCCACCACGGCACCGGTTTCATGGTGTCCCCGTCCCTGCTGATGACCAACAACCATGTGCTGCGCACCGCGGAGGAGGCGAGCCGCGGGATCATCGCGTTCAACTTCGAGGCCGGGGTGACCGGCCGGCCGCTCGCCCCGGTGACCTTCGACCTGCAGCCGGAGCGGTTCTTCGTCACCGACCACGCCCTCGACTTCTCGCTGGTCGCGGTGGCCGGGCGCGGGCCG
Source organism: Streptomyces sp. NPDC001922 (assembly GCF_042891165.1). Taxonomy (NCBI): domain Bacteria; kingdom Bacillati; phylum Actinomycetota; class Actinomycetes; order Kitasatosporales; family Streptomycetaceae; genus Streptomyces; species Streptomyces sp. NPDC001922. Next base: position 330,313 of record NZ_JBIASV010000003.1, read on the forward strand.
GACGGCGTTCCGCTCGATTCCTTCGGCCATCTGCGGCTGAGCGAGGCGCAGGGCATGGTCATCCTGGGAGAGCTGGTCAACATCATCCAGCACCCCAACGGTGAGCCCAAGCAGTTGGCGCTGCGGGAGAACCAGGTCGTGGACCTGCTCGAGATGTTCGTGCACTACGACACCGACACCGCACCGGGTTCGTCGGGCTCGCCGGTCTTCAACGACCAGTGGGAGGTCGTCGCCCTGCACCACTCGGGCGTTCCGCGGACCGACGCCGCGGGGGATCTGCTCGCCGTCGACGGCACCCGCTGGAGCCCGGAGATGGGCGAACAGCGGCTGGCGTGGAAGGCCAACGAGGGCGTACGGATCAGCCGGGTGCTGGACGCGCTGCGGCAGTTCCCGCTGAGCACCACCGCCGCCGAGCTGCGGGAGCAGGTGTTCGCGGCGGACGGCGGACCGCTTCCGGACGAGGGCACTCCCTCCCCGGCGACAGCATCCCCGGCGACGCTCTCCCCGGGGGCGGGGCCGGCATCCGCGGCGCACGGCACGAACGGCTCGGCCGGCAACGGGAAGGCCCCGTCGATACCCCAGGCGGCCGCCACCGGCGCGGCCCCGGCGACCGCACCCGGCACCGCCGGCGGCGTCATGCAGTGGACGGTTCCGCTGCGGGTCAGCGTGGGCGTCGGCCTGTCGGCCCCCGGGATCTCCGTCGCTCCCGGGCCCGTTCCGCCCGTGGCCGCGGCGGCCCCGGCCGCCGGACCGGCCGGCGGCGCCACGCCTGCGGCTCCCCCGGTGGAGCTGAACGGGCATCGGCCCGCCGACCAGGACGTCCATGCCGCGCTGGTCAATCTGGAGGCCGGCCGGACCCGCCCGTACTACGAGGCCGAGGAGGACCGGGCCGCGCGCGAGGCCTACTACGCGGACATCCGGACCACCTCCGCTTCCGGGCTGCTCCGCGCCCTGGCCCGGCTGCTGGAGTCCACCCACGAGCGCCGGCCCGCGTACAAGCCGATGCGGATGGTCTACCCGTGGGTGGATCTCCACCCGGATCTGCAACTGCGCAGCATCTACTCCGGGAAGAACTTCTCGCCGGAGGAGTTCATCCGGGCGGACGCCGCCGCGGAGGACGCCCGGATCGGGCGCTGGGAGGAGTTCCTGCGGCGCGAGAGCGCCCCGGATCCGTCCGCCCTCGGTGCCGAGCTCGACGCCCTGGAGGCGGCCCTGCCGTTCAACTGCGAGCACGTGGTCCCGCAGTCCTGGTTCGGCAAGGACGAGCCGATGCGCGGCGACCTGCACCATCTGTTCGCCTGCGAGTCGGGGTGCAACAGCTTCCGCGGCAACATCCCCTACTTCGACTTCCCCGACCGGGAGGAAGCCGTCCGGAACGACTGCGGGCGCCGGGAGACGAAGAAGTTCGAGCCGTCGGCGGGGAAGGGCACGGTGGCCCGGGCCACCCTCTACTTCCTGCTGCGCTACCCGAAGCTCATCGGCGACGCCGAGGGCGAGTTCCCGCAGGAGCGCCTGGACCTGCTGCTGTCCTGGCACGCCGAGGACCCGGTGAGCGACTACGAACGGCACCGCAATGCGGCGATCTTCGAGATCCAGGGCAACCGGAACCCGCTGATAGACAACCCGCAGTGGGCGGAAGAGATCGACTTCAGCGCCGCCTGGCCGTGAGCGTCGCCGGGCCCGGGGACCCGTGACCAAGTGGCCCCACCGGCAGAAGTAGCCCCACCGGCGGCCCGCAAAGAGGCGGTGCCGCCGGTGACGGGTGCCCCCGGGGGCTCAGGGGTCGAGGCCCCCTCAGCCGCGCGGACCCACGAACAGGCTCTGCGCACTCCGGCCGATGGGCCCGTTCTCGTCGTGCAGCGCCGCCTCGGCCAGGCCGATGCCGGCCGCGTCCACGCTCGTCCGGGCGTCCACGCACACCCACTCCCCCACCGGGTGGCGGTGCAGATGGACGGTCAGGTCGGGGTTGACGAAGAGCTGCGACCGGAAGTCGAGGACGTTGCTGATGCCGTTGCCGGAGTCCGCCGCCAGCAGGACCCGCTCCAGGCCCCCGGTCCGCTCGCCCGCGACCAGCGGCACCCGCGGCCGCATCCAGCAGGTGGCCGGGCCGTTCTCGACGAACTCCCCGGCGGCGAACCGGAATTCCATCGCCGTGTGGTAGCCGGTGTCCCACGGGACCTCGAAGAACGTCCTGGTCCCGGACTTCTCGGGGGCGGGCACCTGCGGCCCGGGAACCACGGCCGGTACGCAGTCCTCGGCCGTCCGGATCCGCACCGCGGTGGCGCGCATCACCGGGTCACCGCCCTCGGGCGTCAGGGAGAGCTCCAGCAGCTCCACGCTCCGGCCGGCGCGGGCCACCCGGACGTCGACGGCGAGCGGCACGATCGGCACGGGGCGGATGATCTCGTAGCTGATCCGGACCAGCCTCATGTCCTCGCGCGCACCGGTCCGGCGTTCGGCCGCCCGGGCGAGGAGCGCGGCGGGCGGCCCCGCGTGCTGGGAGTCCGGGTCCCACGGCCCCCGGGTGCACTCCGTCGGTGCGTAACGGCCCTCGGCGAGCGGCTCGAAGAAGGCGTCCGGAGCGTCGGACGGTGCTGCCATGGCTGAATCCTCCCCGCGTACGACCTGCCGGAGGAGGCGCCGTGCCCGCACCGGCTGCTGGCGAACCGCCAGGTTACCTGTCAGTAGCAGGAGGTGCGAGGCCCGGACCACCCGTGGGGCGGATCCACCCGCCGACCCGGCCCGCCACCCTCCGGCCCCGATCCACCCGCTGGACACGGCGCACCCCTTGCCGGGCGCGGGAGTTGGTGGTTCAGTGGCTCATCCACTGAGCCACTGAACCATCCGCTCTCGGCCACCGAGGAGAACCGTGGAGACCCTGCCGCGCGAGACCGTCGTCGACGTCCTGGAGAACCGGCTGCGCGAGGACATCCTCACCGGCCGGCACCCCACCGGCAGCTATCTGCCGCCCGAGCGGGAACTCGCGACCGGCTACGGGGTCACCCGCACCACCCTCAAACACGCCTTCGGCCGGCTGGTCCACGCCGGACTGCTGGAGACCCGGCACGGCGTCGGCACCCGGGTGCGGGACTACGCGCGGCTGGGCGGGGCGGACCTGCTGCCGATGCTGGTCCGGCACAGCCCCGACTGGCTGGGCGAGATCTTCGAGGTACGCCGTTCCATCGGTGCCCTGATCGCGGCCCGCGCCGCCTCGCAGCGCACCCCGGCCCAGCTCGCCGAACTGCGCGGCCTGCTGGCCGCGGTGGCCGGCGCCGAGGGCGGGGACCCGGCGCAGCTGGCGGACTCCGAGGTGCACCGGGCGCTGGCCCGGGCGACCGGCAACCGGGTCTACACGCTGCTGACCAACACCCTGTTCAACGCCTACCTGCCGGTGCGGGCGCATCTCGTGGAGCCGTTCCGGGACCCGGGGGCGGCGCACGCCCGGCTGGCCCCGGTCGTCGAGGCCGTCGCGGGGGGCGACGCCGACGCGGCGCGGACCGCGGCCGACGCGTATCTGACGGCCACCGAGCGCATCATGCTCGATGCGCTGGGCGCCGCCTGATGGCCGCCCGCGGAACGGAGTTCACCGAGACCATGACCGGCTCGGTCCGCCTGCCGGGCGAGGACCGGGACCGGCCCGCGCGCCTGGACCTCGCCGTGCGGACGGACACGCTGCTGCTGCCGCACCGGACCACCGAAGGACGGCTGACGGGCCGGGTGCGGATCGCGGGATGGGCCGACGACCCCGCGGCCCGGGGCACCCTGGAGATCTCCCCGCTGGCCCGCCGCCGGATCCGGTACCGGATCGACTTCACCGCGGACGGCCGCCGCCACCACGTCGACGGCTGGAAGTCGGTGTCGCCGCTGCGGCCGCTGACGTCGCTGACCGTGCTGCCGTTCACCCTGCTGACGGACGCTGCGCCGGCGGGGCGGGGCACCGTGCGCTTTCCCCTGGCCACGGCGCTGCTGCCGTTCCTCGCGAGCTTCCGCTTCCCGCGTGCCGGAGAGGCCGGGTCCCTGGTCGGCGCGGCGCACGCGGAGGTGGGCGACCGGTGAGCCGCGCACTCGACGGTCTCGTCGCCGCCCTGCTCGCCGACGACGGCGGGACGCCGTGGGCAGGGCGGGTGCCCGGCCGGCTCGGTGGCCTGCTCGGCGCGATGCCCGGGCCCGCCCGGGTGGGGGTGTCCGGCGCGGCGGCGGCCCTGGACGCGTACGCCGCGGTGCGCACCGGCCGGCGGCTGTCCGGCCTCACCCCGGCGGAGCGGGAAGCGCTGATCGGCCGGGTGGCGGACCGGCCGGCCCTGCTGCCGCTGCTGGACGCGCTCAAAGTCCCGGTGATGCTCGCCGCGGGGACCGAGCGGATGCTCCACGAGACCGGCACCGGCCCCGTGTACGGCGGCAGCAGCGGAAGCGCCGTTCCCGCCGTGCCGCCGCCCGCCGACCCGCCGCTGGACTGCGTCCCGTCGGCGCGGTGGCCGGACCGGTCGACCGCCGATGTCGTGGTCATCGGCTCGGGCGCGGGCGGCGCCGTCGCGGCCCGTACGTTCGCCCGCGCCGGTATGCGGGTCGTCGTCCTGGAGGAGGGCCGGCACCACACCACGGCGGACTTCGGACGGCGGGCACCGCTGGACCGGTTCGCGGAGCTCTACCGGGACGGCGGCGCCACCGCCGCACTGGGCAACCCGCCGGTCCTGCTGCCGGTGGGCCGTGCGGTGGGCGGCACCACGGTGGTCAACTCCGGTACCTGCTACCGCACTCCGGACCGGGTGCTGGCCCGCTGGCGCGAGCGGTACGGGCTTCCGCTGGCCGACGCGTCGGCATTCGCCGCCCGCCTCGATGCCGTGGAGCGGACCCTCCGCGTCGCCACCCAGCCCCTGGACGTCCTGGGCGGCAACGGCCGCACCGCGCTCCGCGGCGCGGAACGGCTGGGCTGGGCGGCCGGACCGCTGCGCCGCAACGCCCCGGGCTGCCGGGGCTCCTGCCAGTGCGTGGTGGGCTGTCCGACCGGGGCCAAGCAGAGCGTCCAGCTGTCGGTGCTGCCCGACGCGTGCGCGGCGGGCGCCCGGATCGTCACCTCGGCGACCGTTCAGCGGGTGCTCACCGACCCCGACCGGCCGGGCGGGCCGCGCGCCGCCGGTGTCGCCGCGCGGCGGCCGGACGGCACGCGGTTCGAGATCCTCGGCCCGCTCGTCGTCGTCGCGGCGGGCGCCCTCCAGACCCCGCCGCTGCTGCGCCGCTCGGGCCTGGGCGGCCATCCGGAGCTGGGGCGCAACCTCGCGGTCCACCCGGCGGCGAGCGTCGCGGGGCGCTTCCCGGAGCCGGTCACGGCGTGGCAGGGGGTGCTGCAGAGCGTCGGTGTGGAGGAGCTGCACCACGACGGCATCCTCATCGAAGCGACCGCCGGGCCGCCGGGTATGGGCTCGTTCGTGCTGCCCGGCGTGGGCCGCGCCCTGCGCCGCGAGCTGGAGGGAACCGGCTCACTCGCCACCCTCGGCGCGATGATCGCCGACCGTCCGTCGGGCCGGGTGCTGGGCCGCCGGCGCGGCCTCGTCCGCTACGACCTCGACCCGGGGGACGGCGCCCGGCTGCTGCGCGCGGTGGACGCGATGGGTGAACTGCTCTTCGCCGCCGGGGCCGAGGAGGTACTGACCGGTATCCCGGCCGCGCCCCGGGCCCGGTCCCGCGAGCACCTGGCCGAGCTGCTGCGCGGGGTGACGGCACGGCAGCTGCACCTGTCCGCCTTCCACCCCACGGGGACGGTGGCCCTCGGCGCCGACCCGGAGACCGCTCCCGCGGACCCGCAGGGGTGGCTGCGCGGGGTGCGGGGCGTCCTGATCGCGGACGGTTCCGCGCTGCCGAGCTGCCCCGAGGTGAATCCGCAGCTCACCATCATGGCGACGGCCCTGGCGCTGACGGAGGCCGCGGCGGCGGACGCGGGAGAGGCGGGCTGCTGAGGGGCGTGCCGAGGTCTGTGGCCCGTGGTCCGTGGTCCGTGGGCTGCCGGTTCGTACGGACGCGGCTCGGACAGCCGGCGGCCCGGGGGCGGCGGTCGGACCAGTCGTCGACCGTGGACGCACATCGACCGGCGACGGGGAATTCCGCGGCAAGCACGGACCGCTTCGGCACCCCACGGACAACGGAATATGCGCCGAGATGCCTGGCCCGTAAGAAGGAAGTACGCCCATGGACCGGAACGCAACACCACACCCGCGGAGCACCTGATCTCAACAGCGTGCAACACTACGAGAACAACTCCCGCGGATCACGGATGAAATACGCCTGAATTCACACCGACTCCCGGACGGGAGGGAGGAATCCGGCACGCGCCCATCGTTCAGAGGGCGTGAACGATCACGTTCCGGCGGTCTAATAGGTTGCCCTGGTGCACCATTTCCCCTGGTGGGACGGGATGCAGGCGTCGAGCCGGGCAGAGACCGGAAGGACAGGGGCGGACAGGCGGAAGGGGAAGCCGCGCGGCGCCGGATTCCGCACCCCGGGGGCCTCTGCGGAATTCCCCGCCCTCCCCCGCCATTTCGGCTGTGAACGCAGACTTCGCCCTCCCGGGGTGGCGGAGTACCGCGTTCCTCTTGATACGGTCATCCGGTCCCCGCGAGGGGCTGTTGCACCCCGGACACGCCCCTGCCCATTGCGGGACCTGTGCTTCTCGGGTTCACCATGCCGGCCCGCGCGGAAATCCCATCCCCCACCCCATGGAGTCATGTCGCATGACTGCACCACAGCCTGGTTCCTCCACCGGATCCCGTTCCCGTGGCGCCCACCGGCGCCGGGTCCGGATCGTGCCGATCGCCCTCGCCGTCGCGGCCGGAACCATCGCCGGAACGGTGACCGTGCTGTCCTCGGACGACGGCGCGAACGCCTCCACCGAGTACGGCCGGGCCGACGACCGGTCCACCGCCCCGCGCACCGCCGCCCCGGCGGACACCGCGCCCCCGGCGGAGGAGCCCACCGCGGAGCCGTCCGCGACGAAGCAGCGCAGCCGCGCGGCGCGTTACGAGGCGGAGATACTCCGGCTCGTCAACAAGGCACGCAAGCAGCACGGCTGCGAGCCGCTGCACAACGACAAGCGGCTGGCGAAGGCCGCCCGGCTGCACAGCGAGGACATGAAGGCTCACAACTTCTACGCCCACACCCCTCCGGGCGGCGGCCCGGACCCGAAGGAGCGGATGGAGGCGCAGGGCTACGAGGACGCCCACGCGGAGAACATCGACGCCTGGGAGCGCACACCCGAGGGCGCCTTCCGGGCCTGGATGGAGAGCCCGGGCCACCGGAAGAACATCCTCAGCTGCTCGTCCAAGGCGAGCGGCGTGGGCGTCGCGATCGGCGGCAAGCTCCGGGCTTACTGGACGCAGGACTTCGGCTACAAGTAGGCGGTACAGCCAACTGCGGCATCACCGTCCGCAACGCGTAGAGGCGCCCTCACTGAAAGCCCACAACACACCCCCGGGCCAGGCCGTCAGCACCTGGCCCGGGGCTCTTCGTTCCGGTCGAGGCGCATATTTCCTTGCCTCCGCCGGCATCGCCGCAACTCTGATCCGCTACCGCCGCCGGTCTCGCCTGAGATGATGCTCAGGTATTGGCACCTCGTGCTGTGACCTGCCAGCGGTCGATCACCTCGCGGTCTCGGACGACCAGCAGCTCATCGGCAAGATTCACCGGCGTGCATATGTGGTTGGGGACGACAGCGACCAACGAACCGAGGCGTGGCCCTTGCACGCCTTCTGGAAGCCGGACCACGGCGTGGTGCTCCCACAGCCCGGTGATGGTTCCCTGTGGGAACTGGGGCAGGTAGCCGTGGCCCGTTACCCAGGACGACCGGTCGGAGCCGAGAACCTTGCTACCGACATCAAGCACAAAGCGATCCGGGGCGGGAACGCTGATCACAGTCGACGCGGCGACCAGCGCGAGATCCCCCACCCCGCAGGTGCCGATGGCCAGCTGGGTGGCGTCATTGAAGACGTAGACGCCGGGCCGCAACTCGTTCACCGCGCCCGGCTGCCACTGCCCCACCGTCGGTGTCGACCCGCCACTGATCACCCGGATGTCGAGCCCAAGGTCCCGCAGCACCTGTGCGGCCTCGCCCAGCATGCGCTCCTCGTCCCGTGCTGCACGCTCGCGTGCCCGCGCATCATGACCGTAGCCGTGTCCCGGGAACGTGAAAACGCCGACAACATCCAGTCCCGCGTCGGAGGCAGCCTTCCCGACCTCACCAGCAGCGTGAGGCTGCACTCCCGTCCGATGGCTCCCGCTGTCGACCTCGACGAGCACCTCGACCGGCCGGGCGCTGCCACGCACTGCATTCCCCAGCCGCTGCGCGCCTGCGATCGACTCCACGCCGACTCTCAGGGCAACTCCGTCCGCCAACCGGCGCAGCCGCGGCGCCTTGTCGGCATCGAGCCACACGGGGTAGGCGATGAACAGGTCGTCCACGCCGGCCCGGGCGAATGCCTCGGCCTCGCCGATCGTGGCCACCGACAACCCGCGCGCGCCGGACCGAAGCTGGCGGTCGGCGATCTGTGCGCACTTGTGACTCTTGGCGTGCGGACGCAGCGCGAACCCTTGGGACCGCGAAGCCTCAGCCATCCGCGCGATGTTTCTGTCCAGCACATCCGGATCGACCACGAGCGCCGGCGTAGCCAGCCCATCGGGCAGCGGTATCGCCACCTCTTGCCTCCCACCATGAAACACGTCGAGATGATCATCACATGTCAGCGCACCAGAGCCACACGGCCATCGCCAACAGGACGCGTACACCAAGATCCAGGCCGTCGACCGCTGAGCCGATCGGTGACGCCCCACAAGTGACCGGAGCGGGCCCCGATTCACCGGCTGCTCCGGTACTCGCGGGGCGTACCCACACCCGCCGAGGGATGACGGGTACGCCCCGCGATGAGTCGCCGGTCAGTCCTGTGGCCCCGGACGGGCAGGCCCCTCACCCGCGCCCGGCCGGAGCACCTCCCGCAGGGCGTCGAGTACCGCCGGGTCCTCGATCGTCGACGGCACCGGCTCGTCCCGGCCCTCCGCGAGGGACCGCATGGACTTCCGCAGGATCTTGCCCGACCTGGTCTTCGGCAGCCCGGCGACCACGTCCACCTCCTTGAACGCCGCCACCGGGCCGATCTCGGAGCGCACCGCCGCGACCAGTTCGGCACGCAGTTCGTCCGGGTCGTACGCGGCGCCCGCCTTGAGCACCACCAGACCGCGCGGCACCTGGCCCTTCAGGGAGTCCGCGACGCCGATCACCGCGCACTCGGCCACCGCGGGGTGGGCGGCCAGGACGGCTTCCATCGACCCGGTGGACAGCCGGTGGCCGGCCACGTTGATCACGTCGTCGATCCGGCCCATGACGTACAGGTAGCCGTCCTCGTCCCGGTATCCGCCGTCCCCGGTGAGGTAGTGGCCCTCGAAGCGTGACAGATAGGAGCTGACGTACCGGTCGTCGTCGCCCCAGAGTGTCGGCAGCGTCCCCGGCGGCAGCGGGAGCCGGATGCAGATCGCCCCTTCGGTGCCGGGTGGCACCTCGGCGCCCTGCTCGTCCAGGATCCGTACGTCGTAGCCCGGCACCGGGACGGTCGGCGAGCCCGGCTTGACCGGCATCGGGTCCAGGCCCCGGAGGTTGGCGGCCACCGCCCAGCCGGTCTCGGTCTGCCACCAGTGGTCGATGACCGGGACGCCGAGGATGTCCGCGGACCAGTGGTAGGTCTCGGGGTCGAGCCGTTCGCCGGCCAGGAAGAGGGTCCGGAAGCCGGACAGGTCGTGACCGGCGAGCAGTTCGCCCTGCGGGTCGACCTTCTTGATGGCGCGGAGCGCGGTGGGGGCGGTGAAGAGCGCCTTCACCCCGTGCTGGGCGATCACCCGCCAGAACGCCCCGGCGTCCGGGGTGCCGACCGGCTTGCCCTCGTAGAGCACCGTGGTCGCGCCCACCAGCAGCGGTGCGTAGACGATGTAGGAGTGGCCGACGACCCAGCCGACGTCGGAGGCCGTCCACCACACGTCGCCGGCGCCGATGTCGTAGACGTTGGCCATCGACCAGGCCAGGGCGACGGCGTGGCCGCCGTTGTCCCGCACCACGCCCTTGGGCCGTCCGGTGGTCCCCGAGGTGTAGAGGATGTAGAGCGGGTCGGTGGCGTCGACCGGGACGCAGGGCGCGGGCTCGGCGGCGGCCATCGCCTCGTCCCAGTCGAGATCGCCGTCGACCGGGTCGGCGCGCAGCTGTTCCCGCTGGAGGACGATGACGCGGTCGGGCCGGTGGCCGGCCAGCCGCAGCGCCTCGTCGACCATGGGCCGGTACGCCACGACCCGGCCGGGCTCGATCCCGCAGGAGGCGGTGACCAGCACCTTCGGCCGGGCGTCGTCCACCCGGGCGGCCAGCTCCCGGGGGGCGAAGCCGCCGAAGACGACGGAGTGCACGGCGCCGAGCCGCGCGCAGGCGAGCATCGCGACGGCCGCCTCCGGCACCATCGGCAGGTAGATGACCACCCGGTCGCCGGCTCCGACGCCCTGCTCGCGCAGCACACCGGCGAAACGGGCCACCAGGTCGCGCAGCTCGGCGTAGGTGTACGAGCGCTGCTCCCCGGTGTACGCCGAGTCGTGGATCAGGGCGGTGCGGTCGCCGTGGCCGGCCTCGACGTGGCGGTCGAGGGCGTTGTGGCAGGTGTTCAGGCGTCCGTCGGGGAACCAGCGGTACAGGGGAGCCCGCTCGCCGTCCAGCGCACGGGCGGGTGCCCGCTCCCAGTCGATCACCCCCGCCGCCCCCAGCCAGAACCCTTCGGGGTCGGTCAGACTGCTGCGATAAGTGTCCTGGTACGTCGCCACGTTGCTGCTCCTGGTCGCTCGGCTGCGAACAGTCTCGCTCATGCGTCGCTCGTTCGTCCGAACCGAATCGGGGGTCCGGGGCGGGTCCGCCGGGACGGCCGCATAGGCTGACACCGCCGTGGGGGGCAGGGGGCGACCGGGTGGGTCGCATCCGGACAGTGGGGGGATCGTGCAGGTCGGAACAGGGATCACTGCGGGTGACGGTGGTCGGGCATGAGCAAGCATCGGCGTAAGCAACCGTCCACCGGGGTGCGCGGGGAGGCTGTGCGCCGGCTGCGGAGCGGCGTCGCAGCGGTCGACGACCGGTTCCCGGCGGTCGCCCGGCTGGCCCGGCGGATGCGCTGGGAGTATCCGCGGCCGGGCCGGAAGGGCTTCCGCCGCTGGGTGCCGTCGTGGCGGCAGGTGCTGGCCGTGGTGGGGACGGGCACCGGCGCGCTGACGCTCTTCATCGGCTACGCGTACTCGCAGGCGCGCATACCGGAGAACCTCAACTCGTTCGCCACCCAGCAGGACAACATCTACTACTGGGCCGACGGAACGAAGATGGCCCGGACCGGCTGGGTCAGCCGGCAGGAGATGCCGCTGGAGAAGGTGCCCGAGGACGTCCAGTGGGCGGTGCTGGCCGCCGAGAACAAGACGTTCTACACCGACTCCGGGGTCTCCCCCTCGGGCATCATGCGCGCCGTGCTGCGGATGGGTACCGGGGGCGACACCCAGGGCGGCTCCACCATCACCCAGCAGTACGTGAAGAACGTCTATCTGGACCAGGACCAGAACTTCTCGCGCAAGCTCAACGAGATGCTCATCGCCATCAAGCTGGACCAGAGGATGAGCAAGAAGGACATCCTGGAGGGCTACCTCAACACCAGCTGGTTCGGCCGCGGCACCTACGGCCTGCAGCGCGCCGCCCAGGCGTACTACGGCAAGGAGGTCTCCGAGCTGAACGCGAGCGAGGGCGCCTTCCTGGCCTCGCTGCTCAAGGGCGCCGCGCTGTACGACCCGGCGATCAGCAAGGCGAACCACCGGCGGGCCGAGGAGCGGTGGAGCTGGGTGCTCGACCGGATGGTCGACATCGGCAAGCTGTCCGCCGCGGAACGGGCCGAGTACACCACCTTCCCGGAGCCACGGGCACGGCCGCGGGCCACCGACTCCAGTGGGCAGAGCGGCTATCTCATCGAGATGGCCAAGGCCTACGTCAGCAAGAACACCACGGTCTCCGACGCCGAGTTCGACCTGGGCGGCTACCAGATCTACACGACCTTCGAGAAGCCGCGGGTGGACGCGCTGACCGAGGCCGTGAAGAAGGTGCGGAAGAAGCTCGACCCGGACCGCCGGTCCGTCGACGAGCACGTCCGGGTGGGCGCCGCCTCGGTCGCCCCCGACGGCCGGATCCTGGCCGTGCACGGCGGGCCGGACTACCTCAAGCAGGGGCTCAACGACGCCAACGCGGTGACCGTGCCGGCCGGCACGTCGTTCACGCCGTTCGTGTACGCGGCGGCCCTGGAGGACGGTGTCCGCCGCGAGCGGGAGGGCAGCAGGACGCCGGTCTCCCCGGAGACCGTCTACAACGGCGACGACAAGATCTCCGTCCGCACCCCCGAGGGCCCCTACTGGGACCGCAGCGGGAAGATCGTGAAGGGCCGCAACGAGGGGGAACGGTCCTGGGGCCGGATCCCGCTGCGCAAGGCGATGGTGCATTCGGTGAACACCCCGCTCATCCAGCTCGGCATGGACGTCGGCCTGGACCGGGTGCGCCGGACCGCGACCGCGGCGGGGCTGCTGCCGGGCAGTTTCGGCCCGCAGGTGCCGGACTTCTCGCTCGGCAACTCCACGCCCAGCGCGATCCGGATGGCCAGTGCGTACGGGACGTTCGCGTCGAACGGCCGGCACACCGAGCCGTACTCGGTGCGGCGGGTCACCCGTAACGGCGACACCGTGCCGATGCCCCGGCCGCGGGCCCGGCGGGTGCTGGACAGCGGCGTGGCGGCGCAGGTCACCGACGCGCTCCGGGGTTCCGTCCAGGAGGGCACGGCGCAGCGGGCCAAGGCGCTCGGTCCGGAGATCGCGGGCAAGACCGGGACCTCCGAGGAGAACGACTCCGCCTGGTTCGTGGGGTACGACAGCAAGGTGTCGACGGCGGTGTCGGTGTTCCGGCTGGAGCCCCGGACGCTGCAACTGCTGCCGCTGGACGGTCTGGGCGGCGCGCCGAAGGCCACCCCCGGCAGCAGCTACCCGGACGAGATCTGGACCGACTACATGAAGGCGTCGGCCCCGCGCCAGGCGGCTGCCCGGTCCTGACCGCTCAACGCCTGCTGCCGCGCGGCCCGCCGGGGCGGCGCGGCGGCAGGTTCCGGGCCCGGGCGCGGGCCGTAGGCGGCGGGCACGGGCGACCGGCCGCCCTGCGGACGGGCCGTGGCCCCCTCACGCGTCCGCCGTCGGAGCGGTATCCGTTCCGGGGTGGCGTCCGTCCCGGGGCGGTATCCATTCCGGGGCGGCGTCCGTTCCGGGGCGGCGTCCGTTCCGGGGCGGCGTCCGTTCCGGGGCGGCGTCCGTTCCTGGGCGGCGGACGGACGCCGTCCGGGTCAGCGGGCGAACCGCTTCCAGTCCGGTTCCTGGGCCGGATCCAGGGCGCGCAGCTGGTCCAGGACCTTGGGGTCCTGGGCGTCCAGCCAGTCCGCGAGCTGGCGGAAGGACACACACCGCACACCGTCGCGGTTGCACACGTCCTTCATCACGTCCTCGACGGCCCGCATGTAGATGCCGCCGTTCCAGTCCTCGAAGTGGTTGCCGATGAACAGCGGCGCGCGGCTGCCGTGGTAGACGCGCTCGAACCCGTTCAGGTAGCCCTGCCGGGTCTCCCTCTCCCACTGGTCGTACTTGGCCGGGTCGCCCTCGGTGCTGTCACCGGACTGGTTGAAGAGGAAGTTGAAGTCCATGGACAGCACCTGGACTTCCTTGTCCGGGTACGGCAGCAGCTGGAGCGGGAAGTTCCAGATTCCGTCGGTCTTGGAGGGCCATATCTGGAAGTCGCCGGAGGAGCTCGCGTCGTACCGCCAGCCGAACGAGCGGGCCGCCTCGATCAGGTTCTTCTGGCCCTCCAGGCACGGGGCCCGGCCGCCGGCGAGTTCCTCCTCGAAGTCGAAGGGGAGCGGCGGGAGGTCCTTGAAGCCGGTGTTCGTCTTCCAGTTCTCCACGAAGGAGTAGGACTGGCGGATCTCGCTCTTCCACTCGGCGGGGGTCCAGTCACCGCCGCCCTTGGGGCCGCAGAAATGGCCGTTGAAGTGGGTGCCGATCTCGTTGCCGTCCCGCCAGGCCCGGCCCACCTGGTCCAGGGTGGTCCTGATGTGATCGTCGGTGGCGAACGAGATGGCCGCCGAGCCGGGGTCGTGCCGGGGCGGCCGGTACAGCGTCCGCTGCGACTTCGGCAGCAGATACATGCTGGTGAGGAAGAACGTCATGCTGGCGTTGTTCTCCTTGGCCACCTCACGGAAGTGGGAGAACAGCCGGTCCTCACCCTGCAGGGCGCCGTCCCAGGAGAAGACGACGAACTGCGGCGGTTTCTGTCCCGGTTTCAGGCGCTTCGGCTTCGGCTGGCGCGGCTGCGGGCCGGTGTACGAGGTCGAGCCGTCGCCCAGGACCTTCACCTTCCCGTCCCACTCCCGGGCCCGCTTCTCCTTCGCGTGCTGCGATCCGGCGCTCCGTCGGGCCTCCGCCCCGCCGGGCCCGGGAGCACGGGAAGCGGAGCCCGCCACGGGCTCGGAGTTGTCATCCGACGGGCTGTCAGCACCGGACGACGCCATGACCAGCGCAAGCGCGACCACGCCCCCCGCCATGGCCACAGCCACCGGGCGGTGGGCAATCCTGACCTTCAAACTCGTTCCCCCCCAGGGACACGCACAGACGTACTGCCCCCAGTATCACAGTCGGATTATCGTCACCGCTTGTGTCCCTCTCCGTCCGGATCGATTTCTGTTAGTAACGAACCCGGGCTGAGCTGGTGCCATGAGTGCATGGAATGCGGCCGAAAGCATCGATTTCCGCGGCCCCCTCGATGTCACGAGGGCGGCCACGGCGGTGCTGGACAGCCAGGACACGGTCATCGGGTGGAGCCCCGCGGCCGAGGAACTGCTCGGCTACCCGCCCCATGAGATCCTGGGACAGCCGCTCGACACCGTGCTGGTGGGACGGCTGGCCCTGGAACCGGCACCCGGCGGACGCGTCGGCCCGATGTGCCGCACCGAGGGCCGCGTCGCCCGCCACCACGACGGCCACGTCCTGACGGTCGCCACCACCCTCTGCGCACTCGCCGACGCGGGAGCCGGCCCCGCACAGATCCTGGTCGCCACCGAGCTGGGCTCGCTGCGCCACTGGGACGCCCGCCAGGCGATGCTGCACGGTCTGGCCACCCGGTCGCCCATCGGACTGGCCATCTACGACACCGATCTGCGGCTGGAGTGGGCGAACGCCGCCTCCGGCCGGGAGCTCGGGGTGCCCTTCGGGGACTGCGTGGGGATGCACGCGGGCGAGCTGTACCCGGGCGGTGAGGTGCTGTCCGAGGAGTACCCGCCCACGCTCGAGCTGGTGATGCGCTACGTCCTGGCCACCGGCGAGCCGGTCCTCAACCTCCTCTTCCGGGGCCGCCCGCCCAACGACCCGGACCACCGCCACGTCTGGTCGTGCTCCTACTACCGGCTGCAGGACGCGCACGACCAGCCGCTGGGGGTGTGCGAGGACGGGGTCGACATCACCGACCGCTACCGCGACCAGGAACGGCTGGACCTGATGGTCCGGGCCGGGAGCCGGATCGGTACGACGCTGGACATGACGGCCACGGCCCGGGAGATCACCGAGGTGGCCGTGCCGCAGTTCGCCGACTCCGTCGCGGTCGACCTCGTGGCAGGCGTCCTGGAGGGCGAGGAGCCGCACCCGGGGGACGGGCCCGTACGGACCCTGGTCCGCGTCGCGGAGCGGTCCGCGCCGCGGGGCGGGGAGAGCGGGAGCGCAGGGGGTCGGTACGCGGCGGGTGGGGAGGCGGCCGGTGGGAGCGGGGTGACCGGTGACGGGGCGAGCGGGGCCGGGGAGAACGGGGTTGGGGAGAACGGGGTTGGGGAGCCGGTGACGCGTCCCGTCCGCTACCCCGCCGCGTCCCCGCAGGCCCGCGGCCTCACCTCGGGGCGGACCGTTCTGGAGAACGGCGCCGGTGCCGTGAAGGGGACCGGGACGGCGGAGGAGGCCCGTACCGCGGCCGGGACCGCGACGACGGACGGGGCAGGGACGTCGGACGGGGCAGGGACACCGGGGTGACCTGCCTGTACGCCGTCTACGCCCCGGTGTCCCGGCGGTGCACGATGGCCCGCGCGGGGCACCTGCCACCCGCCGTCGTCGACCGCGACGGGGGGCTTCCATCTGCCGGACGTCCCGGCCGGGCCGCCGCTGGGCCTGGGCGGCCTGCCCTTCGAGAGCCTGGAGACCGAACTCCCCGAGGGCAGCCTCATCGCGCTGTTCACCGACGGCCTGGTCCGGACGTACGGCCGTGATGTGGACGACGGGCTGGACCGGCTCGAGGGCTGTCCGAACGGGAGAGCTCACTGGACGCCCTGTGCGACCGGACGCTGGAGACGCTCCTCCCGGACGGGCCGACGGCGGACGACGCGGCCCTCCTCCTGGTCCGCACCCGCGCACTGGGCAGCGGCCAGGTCGCCGAGCGGGAGCTGGTCCGGTCGCGCAGGCGCGCGACCGGACCACGGCCAAGCTCAGGGAGTGGGGGCTGGAGGAGCTGGCGTTCACCACGGAGCTGGTCGTGAGCGAGCTGGTCACCAACGCCATCCGGCACGCCGGCGGGCCGGTCCGGCTGCGGCTCGTCCGGGACCGGACCCTGATCTGCGAGGTCTCGGACGGCGGACACAGCTCGCCCAACCTCCGCCGCAGCGCGAGTGATGACGAAGGCGGCCGGGGCTCTTCATCGTCGCGCAGCTCGTGCACCGGTGGGGCACCCGCTACACCCCGTCCGGGAAGACCATCTGGACGGAACAGCTGCTGCCCTCGGCGGACCGGCTGCTCCGGGAGGCCGCGTGAGGACGGTGGTCCGCGGGGCCCCGCGGGGCGGTGGCCGGTTCAGGGGCGCTGGGCGCTGAAGACGGTGACCGGGCGTTCCAGCCGCTCCCCGTCCACGACGAGGTCCACGGCCTCGTTGTAGAAGCACACCAGGTCCCGGACCGCTCCGGCGGCGACGACGGGCTCCGGATAGGTCCAGGCCACATCGGTCAGCCCTGGGCCGCCCCGGGACCAGGACCAGTACCGCGCGATGCCCTTGTACGGGCAGCGGGTGCGGTGGTCGGTGGGCGTGAGCAGGTCGAAGCGGACGTCCTCGCGGGGGATGTAGTAGCGGACCGGGAGGCCGGTCTCGAAGAGGAGCACCGGCCTGCGGGTCTCGGCGACGGGGACCCCGTCGATCTCCACCCGGACGTGGCGGCTGCTGGGCAGCGGGTCGACCCGGGCGTGCGGATCCCGGGGGTGGACGAAGATCTCCTCGTCCTCCTCGTACCAGTGGTCCAGGACCTCGCGGCCGAACCACTCGAAGGAGATGTGCCCGGCCAGCTCCTCCCCGGGGAAGGTCCAGGCGGCGTTCCCGGTCACCGCGCCGTCGAGGTCGAGGTCGTAGAAGACCGTCGCCCCGCAGTGGGCACCGGTGTCGGGCCGCCGGGCGGCGCGCAGCAGGTCGGTGCGGACCTCGCTCTCGGGGAAGGTGTAGCACGGCACCGGAAGGTCGGGCTGCCAGACCAGGACGGGACGGCGGCTGTCGACGACCGTGGTCCCGCCCTTGGTACCGCGCACCCAGCGCTCACTGGGCTCCCAGTGGAGCGGGCCGCTCTTCCGGATGGCGTCCGTTCGGATGGTCATGTCGGTGCACCTCACCGCTGCGCGGCGTCCGGTGTTCGGGACCTCGTACAGCCGACGATAGTGGCCGGAGCGGGGGCCGTCCTGCCGCACGGCCGTCCTGCGGCGACGGGCGCGCGGCCCCGGCAGGCACGCCGGCCGCCGCCGGGAGCTACGGCTCGCGCGGGGCCGCCGGGAGGCACGAGCGACCGCCCGTGCCGGGCGTGGCCCCCGGCGCTGGGCCCCGGGCCCCCGGCCGGACGCCACCCCGGCAACGGACCGCTCGCGCCGCGTCCCCGTCCGGGGCCGGGCTCACACCGGCAGGCCGGCCTTCCGCAGCCGCGCCGCCACCGCGTCCCAGTCCGGGGCGACGGGCTCGGCGGCTGCCTCGCCCACCCCGCGGTCCTTGAATCCGCTGGAGGTGGAGACGCACACCACCGGGCCGCTCCGGTCGCCCAGGCCGCGCAGCCCGGCGAGACCGGCCGCGGCGGACAGCTCCGGCCACAGCCCCGACCGGGACAGCTCGGCCTGGGCGGCGGCCAGGGCCGCGTCGTCGACCAGCAGCGCTTCGCCGCCGCTCTCCCGGACGGCCACGGTGCCGCGGACGCCGCCGACGGTGCAGTCGATCGCGTAGGCGCCGGTCGGGCCGGACGGGACGGTGAGGGCGGGGCGGCCCGCGCGGAGGGCGGCGTGCAGCGGTCCCCCGGCGGCGGGCTCGCAGCTGTACACCCGCGGGGTCCGGTCGGCCAGGCCGAGCCGTACCAGCTCCGCGAAGCCCTTCCAGACGCCGAACAGCAGCTCGCCGTACCCGGTCGGCACGAACACGGCTTCCGGTACGCCGAGTTCGGTGAAGATCTCGTAGGCGACGGTCTTGTAGCCCTCGGGGCCGAAGGCGTGTCCGGTGTGGGACTGCGGTGTCAGATTGCTGACCGGGTGGAAGCCGAGCCGGTCGACGATCCGCCGCAGCAGCGGCCAGCGGGCCTCCGTCGGCACGGGCAGCACGACGGCGCCGTAGGCCTGCAGGAAGGAGCGCACCGCCGGGGGCGCGTCCGCGGAGCACAGCACCACACAGCGCAGACCCGCGCGGGCCGCGTAGGCCGCCGCGGACGCACCGTGGTTGCCGGAGGAGGCCACCACGATGCCCTCTGCCCCGGTCCCGACCGCGGCGCTCGCGGTGCAGCGGTTCAGCCGGTCCTTGTGGCTCCAGGTGGGATTGCGCGACTCGTCCTTGATGTAGACGCCGTCGCCCAGGTCCACCAGCGGAGTGCCGCCCTCGGCGAGGCCGGGTGCGGCCAGCGGCGGCAGCAGCGGCGCCCAGCGGTCCAGACCGCTGCCCGCGGGGACGCACTGCGCGGCCGCGCGGTCGAAGAGGTTCCGCGGCACCCGGCCGTAGGCGTAGTCCACCTCGACCGGGTGGGCGACCTCGTCGGTGCTGGTCCGCGGACAACCGCTGGTCAACGGCGGCCACAGCGGGTAACTGACGGACGGATCTCCCAGTGAGCGCTGACCGGTGGCCAGCGAATCCCCCAAATTCATGATCGTGCAGTGTAGTTCGTACCGTCGGCGGGCCCGCGGACCAGGGATTCCCGCTCCGCTCCCCGGCGGGAACGAGGCCTCCGGCAGGACGGCGGCTCCGGGTGGGAGGGCACGCCCGGGCGGGACGGCGTACCGGGGCGGTGTACGGGGCGGGCGGTCCGGCCCGGCTGTCGTGAGCACCGCCTTCGTGGGTAGGGTCCGCCGGAGCCGGACCATGCCCTGCCCGGCCGAAGGAGCACGAGGAGCACAGAGCATGTCGATGATCCGCACCCTACGGAAGGCCGTGCGCCTTCCCGCAGCCCGGCGGAAGGTGGACCTGAGCCACCCGGTCCGCTCGCCGCTCGGCAGTGCGGTCGTGAACTGTGTGGTGTACCTGGACGGGGTGCGGCAGGTGGGCGACTGCCCGGCCGAGGAGGCCGTCGAGCGGGTGCGCAAGGCCGGGAACGGTTTCGTCTGGCTGGGCCTGCACGAACCCACCGAGGAGCAGTTCGCCGGGATCGCCGAGCTGTTCGGGCTGCACCCGCTGGCCGTCGAGGACGCGGTCCACGCCCATCAGCGGCCCAAGGTGGTGCACTACGACGACACGCTGTTCGCCGTCTTCAAGACCCTCTGTTACGTCGACCACGCCGAGCTGACCGCGACCAGCGAGGTGGTGGAGACCGGCGAGATCATGGTGTTCACCGGCCCCGACTTCGTCGTCACCGTCCGGCACGGCCGCCACGGCTCGCTCGGGCCGCTCCGCGAGGGGCTGGAGGCCGCGCCCGACCAGCTCGTCAAGGGCCCCTCGGCGGTGCTGCACGCCGTCGCCGACCATGTGGTCGACGACTACCTCGAGGTCACGGCGGCCGTGCAGGACGACATCGACACAGTGGAGACCGAGGTGTTCTCCGCGGAGCGCACCAGCGGGACCGACGCGGGGCGGATCTATCAGCTCAAGCGGGAACTCCTGGAGATCAAGCGGGCGGTGGCCCCGCTGGGACGCCCGCTGGAGAGCCTGTCCACCCGGCCGGGGCCGTTGGTCGACGCGGACATCCAGACCTACTTCCGGGACGTCAGCGATCACTTGGCCCGGGTGAACGAGCAGATCTCGTCCTTCGACGACCTGCTCAACTCGATCCTGCAGGCCCATCTGGCCCAGGTGACGGTGACGCAGAACGAGGACATGCGCAAGATCACCTCCTGGGCCGCGATCATCGCGGTGCCCACCATGGTGTGCGGGGTCTACGGCATGAACTTCGACCACATGCCGGAGAAGCACTGGACCTTCGGCTACCCGCTGGCGCTCGCGGTCATCGCGGTCGCCTGCTTCGCCATGCACCGCGGGTTCCGCCGCAACGGCTGGCTCTGACCGCCGGCCGGACGAGCGCTGCGGCGCAGAGCAGGCAGCCGAGGAGCGCCCAGGCCGGTGCCGTCCCGGCGGCCACCGGGTCCGTGGCCGGACCGGACGGCAGACCGAGCCCGGCGGCCAGCGTGACGGCGCTCTTCGTCACCCCGGAGGCCGCTCCCGCCCGTTCCGGCGGGACGAGGGCCTGAGTGGCCGTCAGGGTCAAGGCGTTGGCGACCCCGAGTGCCGCGCCGCAGACCGTGGCGGCAGCGAGGAAACCCGGCAACGCGTCGGCCGGGCGCAGCAGGACCAGGCCGGCGGCCGCGGTGGCCAGGCACCCGGCCATCGCCGCGACGGCCCGCGCCGGAGGGATCCGGCCGGCGACCGGTCCCGCGAGGGCCATGGCCGCGGACGGGGCCAGGAACGCCGCTCCGGCGGCCGTCGGGGACAGCTCCTGGACCTCCTGGAGGAGCTGGGGCACCACGAACAGGAAGGCGCAGGTCGCGGTGTTGGCGGCGGCACCCGCCACGGTGAGCACCAGGTAGGGCCGGTTCCGGAACAGCACGGGGTCCACCCACGGGTGGGCCGCGCTGCGCTCCCGGCGCACCAGGACGACCGACAGGGTGACGGCCACGGCCAGCAGGGCGACGGTGTCCCAGGACATCCAGCCCCGGGCCCGTCCGCGGTCGAGGCCTCCGGCAAGCGCCGCCACCGCGGCCGTACCGGCGACCGGGCCCAGCCGGTCCACCGGCCGGCGGCGGCCGTCCCCGGACGGTCGGCGGTCGCGGGACTCCGGCAGGCCGCGGGACGTCAGCAGAGAGCAGGACTCCGGCAGGCCACGGGACTCTCCGGGCTCCGGCAGGCCGCGGGCGAGCAGCGCCGCGGCAGCCGCGGGCAGGACGGCGGCCCAGAACACCGCCCGCCAGGACAGCACTTCGGTGAGTACCCCGCCGGCCGCCGGGCCGCAGGCCGTGGCGACGCCCGCGATGCCCAGCGCCCCTCCCGTGGCGCGCGGCCGGAGCCTCGGCGGGTGGACGGTGGTCAGCAGCGCCAGGCCCGCCGTCATCAGCAGCGCCGCGCCCGCGCCCTGCAGCACCCGGGCCGTGATCAGCGCCGCCGGGGACGGGGCGAGCCCGCCCCCGGCCGACGCGGCCGCGAAGAGCGTCAGCCCGGCCACCAGCATCCGCCGCCGGCCGAACCGGTCCGCCAGTCCGCCCGCGAGGGGCATCAGCGCACCGGCCGCCAGCAGATAGGCGCCGACCACCCAGGACAGCCCGTCGCCCCGGATGCCGAAGTCCCGGCCGATCCGGGGCAGGGCCGGATTGAGGGCGAACGCGTCCAGCTGGACGGCGAACACCCCCAGGGACACCGCGGCGAACGCCCGCCGCCGCAGCGCACGACTGCTCGGCACCGTCATCGGTCACACCTCTCCCGCCGCCCGGGGGGGGCGGCACGTCACGGACGGCGCCCGCGCGTCGGGCGGGGCACCGCAAGGAACCGTGCGGAGGGGAGGGTGCGCACCTCGGAACGCCCCCGGAGGGCGGGGGCGAGGTGCCGTGACGGAGAAGACGGCCACCGGGCGGACCGGAGCAGCCGGGGAGGAAACCGGCGGGGGGACGGCACGCCGGAACACCGGGAACGCGGGCGTCCGGACGGCTGATGCGGCCCGGCCACCGCAGGGGCGGGGACGGTCCGGCTCGTCCGGGGTGGACCCGGAAGGTCAGCCTCTCATGGATGCGGAACGCCGCGCGAGGAGGGCGGGGACGCCGGGGGCCGGCACTGAAGTCCTGCCCCTGCCCCTGTCCCTGCCCCTGCAGGAAGGCCCGAGAGTCCTGTGGAGTGGGCGGGGGCCGGGGCAGGGCGGTGACGCCCCGACAACCGGTCGCCGCCCTCCGCCAGGACCGTATTCAGGTTCGGTTTCCGAGCCGGCGCCTCAACTGTTGGCCCGGGTGCGTTCGAGGAGGGGGAGCAGGCGGTCCCAGTGACGCTGTAGTCCGGCGGGGTCGAAGGCGTCGGTGTCGGACATGGTGAACCCGTGGACGGTGCCGGGGTAGATCTCGGAGGTGTAGTCGACCTTCGCGGCGTCCAGGGCCCGGTTGAGCTCACCCAGGGCCTCGGGCGTCCTCCTCTGAGCGCCGTACGGGCCGGTGCGGGCCCGCTGTTCAGCGTAGCCCACCGGGCACGAAGAAGCGGGCCGACCACCGAAGTCAGCAGTCTCGCGAGGGGTCACGACTCCAGGCCGCGACGACGCACTCAAGGCAAGGAATCGGTTGACGCAAAGCCCAAATGCAACGGATTTCGTTGATCCATAGTCACTCAGCGATGGAATCTGTAGACTGCAGTGCGCGGTCACCGACACCCATCGGCGACCGCCTTCGGGGGGGGCGTCGTAAGCGACCCTGCACCACCGGGACCGCGCCACACCCCTCGCCGAGCCGTTCAATGCGCCTTCCGCTTGCGTGCGTTGCTCCGTGACGCTGCGTCGGCCACCTCACAGACCTCCTCCGCACACTTCGCCCACACCGACGGAAGGCCCCGCCATGAGTCGGCTCGACCCCAGTCGTCCCCTGTCCCCGACGGACCGCACCCGCCACCACCGGCTTCGCGAGCAAGGGAGCCTCGACCGGGCAGACCTCGACGCCATTCTGGCGGCGGGTTTCGTCTGCCATCTCGGGGTGACCGTCGACGACAACCCGATGGTCGTGCCGACCGTCTACGGCTCCGACGGCAACACCCTCTATGTCCACGGCTCAGTGGCCAGCCGGAGTCTGGTCGCCTCGCCGGCAGCGACCGTGTGCGTCACCGTTACCCACATCGATGGCCTCGTCCTTGCCCGGTCCGTCTTCGAGCACGGCGTCAACTACCGCAGCGCCATGATCTTCGGTACACCTCGCCCGGTCACCGACCCCGACGAGAAGTGGGCGGGCCTGCGCTGCCTCACCGAACAGGCGACTCCCGGCCAGTGGGACTACGCCCGACAGCCCACCCCCAAGGAGCTCGCGGCCACCTCTTTGCTCGCTCTCTCCCTCGACGAGGCATCCGTGAAAATCCGCACCGGCGCCCCGGACGACGGCGACACCCCCGACGCCGAACTCGGGCTGTGGGCCGGCGTACTCCCCCTTCGCACACACTGGGGCGAGCTCCAGGCAGATCCAGCCCTCGCCGGGGACATCGAGGCACCGCTCCACCTCGCGGAGCGCCAGGGCGTGACCCTGCGTTAGGGGTCCTTGCAGATCTCTACGGATCAGTCCCGCCGCAGCAACTCCGTCATGACGTCGCGCAGGGTCCGGTCCGGCTCCGGGACCGGGCCCGTCGCCCGCCAGGCGACGAAGCCGTCCGGCCGGACGAGGACCGCACCGCCCGGTGTCATGCCGTGCGGCTCCGTCCAGTCGGCGCCGTCCTCGGTGGCCAGGTCGCCGGCCTGGGTGCTGCCGATGCGGTGCGACTCCAGGGGCACGCCCAGCTCGTCGGCGACCCGCTTGGCGGCGGAGTGCCACGCGGTGCTCTCGACGCCGCTGAGCAGGACGAACGACCGCTCGTAGAGGTCCAGGGTGGAGAGCCGGGTGCCGAAGCGCTGCAGCCACAGGTGCGGGGCGCGGGTGCCCGGGTCGCCCGTCAGCTGCATCCGGTCGGGGACGACCGGCAGGTCGGGGTCGACGCCGAGGACGGCGCCCCGGGGGTAGCGGTAGCCCAGGGCCACGGTCAGGACGCCGCTCTGCCGGCCGCCGCCCGCGCCGGGCGCGGCGGCGTAGCCGGGGTGGCTGTGCTCGGCGGAGCGGGCCGAGGCGCGGGCGCTCGTGGCGCGCGCCACCGGCTGCCGCTCCTCGCCGTAGGTGTCGAGCAGCCCGGGGCCGGCCCAGCCGCACAGGACGGCGGCGAGCTTCCAGGCGAGGTTGTGGGCGTCCTGGATGCCGGTGTTCGAGCCGAACGCGCCGGTCGGGGACATCTCGTGGGCGGAGTCCCCGGCGAGGAACACCCGCCCCGAGTGGTAGCGCTCGGCGACCCGTTCCGCGGCGTGCCAGGGAGCCTTGCCGGTGATCTCGACCTCCAGGTCGGGCACGCCGGTGGCGGTGCGGATGTGGGCCACGCAGCGCTCGTCGGTGAAGTCCTCCAGGGGCTCCCCGTGCTCGGGGTGCCAGGGCGCGTGGAAGACCCACTGCTCCCGGTTGTCGACCGGGAGCAGGGCGCCGTCGGCCTCGGGGTTGGTCAGGTAGCAGGCGATGAAGAGACGGTCGCCCACCACGTCGGCGAGCCGGGGGGCGCGGAAGGTGATGCTCACGTTGTGGAACAGGTCGCCGTGGCCGGTCTGCCCGATGCCGAGGCGTTCCCTGACGGGGCTGCGGGGCCCGTCGGCGGCGACGAGGTAGTCGGCGTGGACGGTGCGCTCCTCGCCGGTCTCCCGGTTGCGCAGCACCGCCCGCACCCCGTCCGCGTCCTGCTCGAAGGAGCGGAGTTCGGTGCCGAAGCGCAGCTCGCCGCCGTTCGACCGGGCGTGCCGGACGAGCACCGGCTCCAGGTCGTTCTGGCTGCACAGGCACCAGGCGCTCGGGCTGAAGCGGGCCAGGGCCCCGCCCGGGTCGATCTCCTTGAACAGCCACTCCTGGTCGTCGCCGGTGAGCGATCCGGCCTGCAGGATGCCGTGGTTGCCGGCCAGGACGGAGGCGGCGTCGCGGATCGCCTGCTCCGCACCGGCCGTCCGGAACAGCTCCATGGTGCGGACGTTGTTCCCGCGCCCGCGGGGGTGGTGCGAGGTTCCGGCGTGCTTCTCGACCAGCAGGTGCGGTACGCCCAGCCGTCCCAGGAACAGGGAGGCGGACAGACCCACCAGGGAGCCGCCCACGATGAGCACGGGCACCCGGTCGTCGATCTTCGCATTCTTCATCTGCACCAGCTCCTGCCGACCTGCACCAAGCCATGGCGCCCGAACGGGGTACACATCTGTCCATGCCCGACGAGCGAAGCTCCGTTCGGGCTTTCACTCGTATGGCTCACACATCTCGCGCCATCCGTGGGACCGGCCGACGATCGATTGCGGGCACCGAGACCGGCCGCATCGCGCCGGCGTCCCCGGGTGCGACGACGCTCCCGGGACACCGCCCGGCCATGGGGCGGGTACCGACGACCAGGCGCAGCGCCCGGTCGCACACCCGCATCCCTCCCACGGCACGTGACCGCAGAACCTCAGGGGCTGAACCCGGCGCGAAGGAGATGTGGAATATGACAACGCTGTCAGAGAAGGTGTCGGAGAAGGTCTCGCAGTCCGCCTTCGACGGCTCCCGACTTCGGGTGATTCTGCTGCTGGACATCCACGAGGGCGCCCAGCAGCGCTTTCTCGAGGCGTACGAGCACCTTCGCAGCGGGGTGGCCTCCGTCCCGGGCCACATCAGCGACCAGCTCTGCCAGTCCATCGAGAACCCCTCGCAATGGCTCATCACCAGCGAGTGGGAGAGCGCCCCGCCGTTCCTGGCCTGGGTGAACAGCGAGGCGCACGTCGAGATGGTGCAGCCGCTGCACAGCTGCGTGCGCGACACGCGCTCGCTGCGGTTCAGCATCCTGCGCGAGACGCCGGGGATAGGAGTGCACACCCCCGAATCGCCGCGGAGCAGGCTCCAGTCCACTCCGCGGATCGGCGACGGGGTGGTCCGGCACGCCCTCACCTTCACCGTGAAGCCCGGCAGCGAGAGCAAGGTCGCCGAGATCCTGTCCGGCTACCGCTCCCCCGCGGCCCGGGTCGACGACACCACGAGCCTGCGGCGGACGTCGCTGTTCCTGCACGGCAACCGGGTCGTCCGGGCCGTCGAGGTGCAGGGCGACCTGATCGCGGCGCTGCGGCACGTGGCACAGCAGCCCGAGGTCCGGGCCGTGGAGGAGGCGATCAACCCGTACCTCGAACAGGACCGGGACCTCGCCGACCCGGATTCCGCGCGGGTCTTCTTCACCCGGGCCGCCCTGCCGGCCGTGCACCGGGTGGCCTCCGGCCCCGCCGAGCCGGCCGACGTCGAGCGGCACGCCCTGCTCTACCCGGTCAAGCCCGGCTGCGGCATGGCGGTGGCCCGGCTGCTCGCCCTCCAGGAGGAGCAGGGGGCGAACGACCCGGACAACCCCGTCGTGGGCAGCACCATCTTCCAGCGCGACGACATCGTCGTCCGGATGGTCGACCTGCGCGGTCCGGTGGAGCGTACGCCGGTCCCGGTGGTGGGGGTCACCGGCAAGCGCACGGCGGCGGTGCTCTCCCGGCTGCTGGACCTCCCGGAGGGCCACACCCTGACGGACCACCGGGGACTGCTGCGCTTCCTCGCGCACGCCGACATGTCCCCCCTCACCGACCGCCGCGCCACCGACTCCTGACCGGAGAGCCGCACCGCCGGTCCCGTCCGGCGCGGCCTGGCACATCCCCGTCGTCGCAACGCCACCTGGAGGTAGGCATCATGACCACGCACGCACCCCGCATCGTGGATCTCTCCGAGACCCAGCCCAACCGCCGGCGCGGCGGAGACCTGCGCGCCATGCTCACCCCCACCGCGGTAGGCGCCACGAGCGGCTTCATGGGCCTGGCCATCGTGCAGCCCGGCGAGCGCATCGGGGAGCACTACCACCCGTACTCCGAGGAGTTCGTGTACGTGGTGGCGGGGACGCTCGAGGTGGACCTCGACGGGGAGCCCCATCCGCTCCGGCCCGACCAGGGTCTGATGATCCCGCAGCACATGCGGCACCGGTTCCGCAATGTCGGGAACACCGAGGCCCGGATGGTCTTCCATCTCGGCCCGCTGGCCCCGCGCCCGGAGCTCGGCCACGTCGACACCGAGGGAACGGAGGCCACCGCGCAGGCGGAGCCCCCGGACCGCGCGGGGTCCGTCTCGTGACCCGGCGTGTCGCGGTCACCGGAGTCGGCATCGTCGCCCCCGGCGGGGTGGGCGTACCGGCCTTCTGGGACCTCCTGTCCTCCGGCCGCACGGCGACCCGGGGCATCACCCTCTTCAACCCGGAGGGGTTCCGCTCGCGGATCGCCGCCGAGTGCGACTTCGACCCGGCCGCGCACGGCCTGGACGAGGAGGAGGTGGCGCGCGCGGACCGGTACGTCCAGTTCGCGATGGTCGCCGCCGAGGAGGCGGTGCGGGACTCCGGTCTGGAGCTGGAGGCGGAGAACCCGTGGCGGATCGGGGTGTCGCTGGGCACCGCGGTCGGCGGCACCACCCGCCTGGAGCACGACTACGTGAAGGTCAGCGCCTCCGGCGAACGCTGGGACGTGGACCACCGGCCGGCCGGGCCGCATCTGCACCGGGCGTTCTCGCCCAGCGCGCTCGCCTCGGAAGTGGCCGAGCAGATCAGCGCGTTCGGCCCGGTGCAGACGGTCTCCACCGGGTGCACCTCCGGCCTGGACGCGATCGGCTACGCCTTCCACGCCATCGAGGAGGGCCGGGTCGACGTCTGCGTCACGGGCGCCTCGGACTCGCCGATCTCCCCCATCACCGTCGCCTGCTTCGACGCCATCAAGGCGACCTCACCCAACAACGACGACCCGGCCCACGCCTCACGGCCGTTCGACGCGCACCGCGACGGCTTCGTCATGGGCGAGGGCGGCGCCGTCCTCGTCCTGGAGGAGCTGGAGCACGCCCGGGCCCGCGGCGCCCGCGTCTACTGCGAGATCCGGGGCTACGCCACGTTCGGCAACGCCCACCACATGACCGGGCTGACCAAGGAGGGCCTGGAGATGGCCGAGGCCATCGACCGCGCCCTCGCCCACGCCCGGATCGACAGTTCGGAGATCGACTACGTCAACGCGCACGGTTCCGGCACCCAGCAGAACGACCGGCACGAGACCGCCGCGGTGAAGCGCTCGCTGGGCGCCCACGCGTACGAGATCCCGATGAGCTCGATCAAGTCCATGGTGGGGCACTCGCTGGGCGCGATCGGGGCGATCGAGATCGTGGCGTGCACCCTCGCCATGGCGCACGGCGTGGTGCCGCCGACGGCGAACTACGAGACACCGGACCCGGAGTGCGATCTCGACTACGTGCCCCGGACCGCCCGCCCCATGCCGCTGCGGACGGTGCTCTCGGTCGGCAGCGGGTTCGGCGGATTCCAGTCCGCGGTGGTCATGAGCACAGCACGCGGGAGGACACGATGAGCCCCCAGGAAGAACGCCGTTCGGTCGTCACCGGCATCGGCGTGGTCGCCCCCAACGCGACCGGCACCGACGCCTTCTGGAAAGCGACGAAGGAAGGGGTCAGCGTTCTGGACCTGGTGACCCGTGAGGGGTGCGAGGAGCTGCCGCTCCGGGTCGCCGGAGAGGTCCGCGGCTTCGACCCGGGCGCCGTGATCGAGGAGCGGTACCTCGTCCAGACCGACCGGTTCACCCACTTCGCCATGGCCGCGGCCGGTCTGGCGCTGGACGACGCCCGGCTGGACCCCGGCGGTTCGCCGTTCGGGGTGGGCGTGGTCACGGCGGCCGGCTCCGGCGGCGGTGAGTTCGGGCAGCGGGAACTGCAGCGGCTGTGGGGCAAGGGGTCGCGCTACGTCGGCCCCTACCAGTCCATCGCCTGGTTCTACGCGGCCAGCACCGGCCAGATCTCCATCCGCGGCGGCTTCAAGGGCCCCTGCGGTGTGGTGGCCAGTGACGAGGCGGGCGGCCTGGACGCGCTCGCCCACGCCGCCCGGAACATCCGGCGGGGCACCGACGCGGTCGTCGTCGGAGCGGCGGAGGCCCCGCTGGCTCCGTACTCCATCGTCTGCCAGCTCGGTTACGCCGACCTCAGTCGCGCGTCCCACCCGACCCGCGCCTATCTCCCCTTCACCGCGCGGGCCTGCGGCTTCGTGCCCGCCGAGGGCGGGGCGATGCTGGTGGTCGAGGCGGAGCGGGAGGCGCTCGCGCGCGGCGCCCGGATCCGGGCCGAAGTGGCCGGTCACGCCGCCACCTTCACCGGCGCGGCCCAGTGGGAGAAGTCCCGCGAGGGGCTGGCGCAGGCGATCTGCGGCGCGCTGGCCGAGGCCGGGTGCGCCCCGGAGGAGGTCGACGTGGTGTTCGCCGACGCGCTCGGCGTCCCCGCGGCCGACCGGGCCGAGGCGCTCGCGCTCGGCGACGCGCTGGGACACCGCGCCCGGCACGTGCCCGTGACCGCGCCCAAGACCGGTATCGGCCGGGCGTACTGCGGCGCTCCGGTGCTGGACGCCGCGGCAGCGGTGCTGGCGATGGAGCACGGCGTCGTGCCGCCCACCCCCAATGTCGTCGACGTCTGCCACGACCTCGACCTGGTGACCGGTGTGGCCCGCCCGGCGGACCTGCGCACCGCGCTGGTGCTGAGCCGGGGCCTGATGGGCTCGAACGCGGCGCTGGTGCTCCGGCGCGGCGGCGACGGAACCGACTGACACCTCTCAGGCGAGGACCCCGCGAGTGAGGAGAACCCGCAGATGACCGCTCAACTGACCTTCGACGAGCTGGCCGCGCTGATGAAGAACGGCGCCGGCATCACGGTGGACCCCCGGGAGATGGAGAGCCGGCCCGGCACCACCTTCGCCGACTACGGCCTCGACTCCCTCGGCCTCCTCGGCATCGTGGGAGAGCTGGAGAACCGGCTCGGCCGGCCGATGCCGCCGGACTCCGAGCTGTGCAAGACCCCGCACGACTTCATCGACCGCGTCAACACCTCCCTCACGGCTGGAGCGTGACATGCCCGCACACACGGAGAACGAGATCACCATCGCGGCCCCGCTGGACCTCGTCTGGGACATGACCAACGACCTGGAGAACTGGCCGCAGCTGTTCAGCGAGTACGCCGCCGTCGACGTGCTCTCCCGGGAGGGCAACAAGACGACGTTCCGGCTGACCATGCACCCGGACGAGAACGGCAAGGTCTGGAGCTGGGTCTCGGAGCGGGTGACCGACCGGCTCGGGCTGAACGTCCGGGCGCGCCGGATCGAGCCCGGCCCGTTCCGGCACATGAACATCCGCTGGGAGTACGAGGAGATCCCCGGCGGCACCCGGATGCAGTGGTTCCAGGACTTCGCGATGAAGCCGGAGGCGCCGGTCGACGACGCCGGGATGACCGAGCTCATCAACCGCAACTCCCGGATCCAGCTGGAACTCATCCGGGACAAGATCGAGCAGCGGGCCCGGGAGGGCGGACGCGACTCCGCTCCCGCGGTGCCCAACTGACCGCCGGTGCCCGACTGACGGCCGGTGCACAACCGGCCGGTGCGTGCCCGAGCACCGGCCGTCCGCCGCACGAACACCGGTGGCCAGCCGGCCACCGGTGCCCGGCCGGGACCGTGCCCGGCCGGGCTCCCGCCGGCCGGTCCGGCCGGCTCCGGCCGACGGGGGCCTCCCGCGCCCCCGCCGGCGGCACCGCTCCGCCCGGAGCCCGACGAAGGGATCTGCCATGCAGCACCGCGCTCTGATCGTCGCCCGGATGGCACCGGGCTCGGCCCCGGACATCGCCGGTGTCTTCGCCGACTCGGACCGGGGCGAACTGCCGGGCCTGATCGGCGTCACCGGCCGCAGCCTCTTCCAGTTCGGCGATGTCTACATCCATCTCATCGAGTCCGACCAGCCGCCCGGCCCCCAGGTGGCCCGGCACGCGGACCACCCGGCGTTCCGGGACATCAGCGACCGGCTCCAGGCGTACGTCGACCCGTACGACCCGAAGACCTGGAAGAGCCCCAAGGACGCGATGGCTCACGAGTTCTACCGCTGGGACCGCGGCCCGGTGGGCTGAGGGGTCCTCGCACGAGGAGCGCCCCCGGCGCTCGATCCGGAAGGAACCCGACCATGGTCCAGTGCGACGACCGCCCGGCGGGCCGTGCCCCGGCGTGGGTGCGCTGCGAGAACTGTGCCGCGCTGGTCTACGGCAAACGGTTCGACCGCTCGTTGCGCGTCTGCCCCGAGTGCGGCCGGCACGCGCACCTGACGGCACACCAGCGGTTGGACCAGCTGCTCGACCCGGGCACGGCGCGGCAGCTCGACCCCGTCCCGGCGGTGCACGATCCGCTGGCATTCACCGACACCCGGCCCTACCGGGAGCGGCTGGCCGACGCCCGTGCGGCCACCGGACTCGGGGAGGCGGTCGTCTGCGCGCGCGGGCGCATCCAGGACCAGCCGGTCGTGGTGGCCGTCATGGACTTCCGCTTCCTCGGCGGCAGTCTGGGCTGCGGGGTCGGCGCGCTGATCACGGAGGCCGCCCGGACGAGCCTGCGGCAGCGCACCCCGTTGCTGCTGGTCACCGCGTCGGGCGGCGCCCGGATGCAGGAGGGCGTGCTGTCCCTCATGCAGATGGCGAAGACCGCGCAGGCCCTCACGGAACTCGACGAGGCGGGCGTCCTCACCCTGTCGCTGATCACCGACCCCACGTACGGCGGGGTGGCCGCCTCCTTCGCCACGCTCACCGATGTGATCCTCGCCGAGCCGGGGGCGCGGCTGGGGTTCGCCGGGCCGCGGGTGATCGAGCAGACGACGCACCAGCAGCTGCCGGAGGGCTTCCAGACGGCCGAATTCCTCCTGGAACACGGCATGGTGGACAACGTCGTCCCGCGGAGCGCGCTGCGGGCCACGCTCGGCCGGCTGCTGTCCCTCGGCTCACCGGCGGCGCGCCGGGCGCCCGCTCCGTCCCGCCGCGGACGGGTGCTGTGCGAGCCCGGCGAACTGCCCGAGCGGGACGCCTGGGAGGCGGTGCGGCTGGCAAGGCACCCCGACCGCCCGGGCGCACTCCACTACGCGGACCTGCTGCTCGACGACTTCCACGAGCTGCACGGCGACCGGCTGGGCGCGGACTGCGCCGCCGTCGTGGGCGGTCCGGGGCGGCTGAACGGGCTGCCCGTGATGCTGATCGGCCACCACAAGGGCGGCCCCGGCCTGACGGAGCGGCGCCGGCGCAACTTCGGCATGTCGACGCCCGCGGGCTACCGGAAGGCCGCCCGGCTGATGCGGCTGGCCGAGAAGACCGGCATGCCGGTGATCACCCTGATCGACACCCCCGGGGCGGACCCGGGCCCCGCGTCGGAGGAGAGCGGGCAGGCGGTCGCCATCGCGGAGAACCTCCGCCTGATGTCCCGGCTGCGGGTGCCGGTCGTCGCCGTCCTGACCGGCGAGGGCGGCAGCGGCGGCGCGCTGGCCCTGGCCGTCGCCGACCGGGTCCTGGTGAGCGAGAACGGCGTGTACTCGGTCATCAGCCCCGAGGGCTGCGCCGCGATTCTGTGGAAGCGGCCGGAGGCGGCCCCCGCCGCAGCGGCGGCCCTGCGGCTGGACGCGCGCGAACTCCTCCGGCTGGGTGTCGTCGACGGGGTGGTGCCCGAACCGCCCGGCGGCGCCCACCGGGACCACGCCGGCGCGGCGGCCCTGCTGCGCGACGCCGTGGACGCGGCGGTCGACGACCTCGTCCGCCGGGCGCCCGGACGGCTGCTCCGCGACCGCCGGCGCCGCTTCCAGCGCTTCGGCGACGGAGCCGCCCCCGCCGAGGGAGCCGCCCCGGCCGACGGCACCGCCGATGCCGACGGGACCGCACCGGCCCTCGGGACCGCTCCGGCGGCCGGAGCCCCCGGGACCGCCGCGGCCGGGCAGACCGCCGCGGCCGTCGAGAGTGACCGAGCCGTCCTTCCCACCGCAACCGGAAGAGGTACATCGTGACCCCGGACATATCCACGAACCACCACCGTGAGAACGGCCGCACCCGGGCCTTCACCGGGAACGGCTTCACCGGACCCGATCTCGCCCCGATCGGCCGCACGGACCTGGACACGGTCTGCCGCAGTGCACTGGAGCTGGCCAGAACGGCACCGCGTCCGCCGCTGCGCATCCGGCTGCAGCACGGGCAGATGACGGTCGAGATGGAGTGGGCGGACTTCGCTGCCGGCGCGGCGGCCCGGCCCGGGGAAGCCGGGCACCCGGCCGGCCCCCTCCCGGGCGAGGCGGCGGCCCTGGCCGCCGCGGCGGCGGCGCTGCCGCCGGACCCGGCCACCGCGCCGGCGGCGGCCCCGCCGGAGAACGCCCTGCGGTATCTCCTCGCCCCGACGGTCGGCACCTTCTACCACGCTCCGGAACCGGGGGCCGCGCCGTTCGTCTCGGTCGGCGACGTGGTCCGGCCGGGGCAGCCCGTCGGCATCCTCGAAGTGATGAAGATGATGAGCACCGTCGAGGCGGACGCGGCGGGCCGGGTGGTGGAGTTCCTGACTCCGGACGCGCACCCGGTGGAGTTCCAGCAGCGCCTCATCGCACTGGAGCCTCTCTCCGACGGGGAGGGCTGAGCCCCATGTTCAGCACGGTTCTCATCGCCAACCGGGGGGAGATCGCGCTCCGGATCGCCCGTGCGTGCCGCGAACTGGGCATGCGGACGGTCGCGGTGTACTCCACCCCGGACCGCGACTCCGCCGTGGTGCGCTTCGCCGACGAGGCCGTCCACATCGGCCCGGCCCCTTCCAAGGCCAGCTATCTCAACATCCCGGCGGTCCTGGAGGCCGCCCTGCTCTCCGGCGCCCAGGCCATCCACCCCGGCTACGGATTCCTGTCCGAGGACCCGGACTTCGCCGAGGTCTGCGAGGCGAACGGCATCTTCTTCATCGGCCCCTCGGCCCGGGTGATGCAGCAGCTCGGCGACAAGGCGGCGGCGCGCGCCGCGATGGCCGAGGCCGGGCTGCCCGTCCTGCCCGGCAGCACCACCGCGCTGTCCGGACCGGCGGAGGCCAAGGAGACCGCGCAGCAGACCGGGTTCCCCGTGATCCTCAAGGCCGCGGCCGGGGGCGGCGGACGCGGCATGGCCATCGTGCGGGACCCGGACGACCTCTCCGCCGCGTTCCAGGAGACCCGGGCACACGCCTACGCCGTCTTCGGTGACGACCGGCTCTATCTGGAGCGGTACATCGACGACGCCCGGCATGTGGAGGTCCAGGTGCTGTGCGACCGGCACGGCTCGGCGATCCATCTCGGCGAGCGCGACTGCTCCGTACAGCGGCGGCACCAGAAGCTGGTCGAGGAGGCCCCGGCCCCCGGGCTCTCCGAGGAGCTGCGCACCTCGATCTGCGAGGCCGCGGTGCGCGGAGCGCGGGCCGTCGGTTATGTCGGGGCGGGCACCTTCGAGTTCGTCCTCACGCAGTCGCACGAGTTCTATCTGATGGAGATCAACTGTCGGCTCCAGGTGGAGCATCCGGTGACGGAGATGGTCACCGGGGTCGACATCGTCCGCGAGCAGATCCTCATCGCCGCCGGGCTGCCGCTGAGCCTGCGTCCGGGTGACGTGGTGCCGCGCGGTGTGGCGCTGGAGTGCCGCGTCAACGCCGAGGACCCGGCACGGGACTTCGCCCCCGCCCCCGGCCGGCTCACCGAATTCGTACCTCCGTCGGGCCCGTTCGTCCGGGTCGACACCCACGCCCTGCCCGGCTGGCAGGTGGGCCCGGACTACGACTCGCTGCTGGCCAAGACGGTCGTCTGGGCCCCGGACCGGGATCAGGCACTGGCCCGGATGGACCGCGCGCTGGGCGAGTTCCGGGTGTCCGGGGAGGGCGTCAGCACCACGATCGACTTCCTGCGGCGGACCCTGGTGAGACCGGAGTTCCGGGCCGCGGAGCACACGACGGGGCTGGTGGCGAAGATGCTCGACACCTAGCTGGTGAGGGACGCGGTCGCGCAGGGTGCGCGCGGCTCGACGCCGGGCACCGCGCTCCACCAACGACCAGCCCTTCCCCCCTCCTCCTACGATCCGCGAGCGCGATCCGCGAACGGCAGGGCCCCGGGAGTCAGCCCGACTCCCGGGGCCCTGCCGTCGGACCGATGCGTGCGGTGCGCCGGACGGACTCCTCCGCCGTCCGGCGCGTTGCGGCGGGTCCGGCCCCTCACCGGCCGTCCCAACCGGACCGCGCTCGGCCCTCGGGTGCCGGCCGCTACTCCGGCACACGCGCGCTCCTGCTCGTCGTCCCTACTCCGGCACCGTGCTGTCGAAGGCGTGGAGGTAGGCGTTGACCGGGCGGATCTCCCCCACCCGAAGCCCTGCCTCCGTCATCCGGCTGATCATGCTTTCCTTGGTGTGCTTGGCCCCGCCGACGTTGAGGAGCAGCAGCAGGTCCATGGCGGTGGTGAACTTCATGGACGGGCTGTCGTCGACGAGGTTCTCGATGACCACGACCCGCGCACCCGGCTGGGCGGCTGCGACGACATTGCGGAGCGTCCTGCGGGTGCTCTCGTCGTCCCATTCGAGGATGTTCTTGATGATGTACAGGTCGGCCTGGACCGGCACTTCGCGGCGGCAGTCGCCGGGGATGATGCACATCCGTCCGGCCAGCTCCCCGCCGTCCCGCAGCCGGGGGTCGGCGTTGGACACCACGCCCGGCAGGTCGAGCAGCGTGCCCTTGAGGGAGGGGTGCTTCTCCAGCAGACCCGCCAGCACATGGCCCTGCCCGCCGCCGATGTCGGCGACCGTGGTGATCCCGGTGAGGTCGAGGAGTTCCGCGACGTCCTGGGCCGACTGCCGGCTGGAGGTGGTCATGGCCCGGTTGAACACCTGCGCGGACTCGGCCGCGTCCTCGTGCAGGTACTGGAAGAAGTCCTTGCCGTACAGGTCGCGGAAGACGGTCCGGCCGCTGCGCACCGCGTCCTCGAGCACCGGCCAGGCGTCCCAGGTCCACGGCTCGGTGCACCAGAGGCAGATGTACTTGAGGCTGTTGGGGGCGTCGTCCTTGAGCAGCCGGGACATCTCGGTGTGGACGTACCGCCCGTCGTCGGTCTCGGCGAAGACGCCGTAACAGGAGAGGGCACGCAGCAGACGGCGCAGCGGCAGCGGCTCGGCCCGCACCGCCGCCGCCAGTTCGTCAGCCGTGGCGGGCTCCTCCCCCAGGGCGTCCGCGACGCCCAGGCGCGCGGCGGCCCGCAGCGCCGCGGCACAGGCGGCTCCGAAGACCAGTTCGCGCAGTTGCATGGCCGGTTGGGGGGTGGAACGTACCGTGGTCATACCGACTCCATTCCCACTGGTCGGATCCGCACCGGTCAGCACGAACCCGCAGGTTTCGACACTCCGCACAGGTTGCGGACGAACGTGTTCCCCTCCCCCTTGTCGCCGTCCACCAGGTCCGCCGGCTCGTTGTGGAGAGCCACGTTGTACTTGACGACGTTGCGGTTGTTGACGGCCCCCACGAAGCTGCGGAACAGCACGACGCCACCGGACAGCGGGGACGCGCCGACGTTGTCCCGGATCAGGTTCCCCCGGATCACCGTGTCCTCGGCGCCGGTCAGGACGATGCCGGATCCCTGGATGTAGGGGAGACGGCTGTTGCCGGGGCAGTACTTGTTGTTCCTGGAGATGTTGTTGTCGCGGATGGTGAGGTCACCGGCCCGGGGCTTCGACTCGTCCCCGACCACGAACACCCCTCCGCAGTTGCCGGTGAGGATGTTGCTGCGGATCACCAGGTTCCTGGTGCGCCGGACCGTCACACCGATCCGGTTGCCGGTGAGGAAGTTCCCGCGGACCACGGCACCCTCGGTGTCGAGCGAGCCGCCCTCGCGGTCGACGGTGTTGGCGATGAAGAGCCCCGAGTCCCCGCTGTCGGAGATCGTGTTGTAACGGAACTCCCCACGAACGGACTTCTGCTGGGCGATGCCCCAGGTGCCGCTCTTCCGGGCGGTCACCCAGCGGACCTCCAGCCCGTCGGTGTCCGACGCCCAGATGCCGTTCTTCTTGAATCCGGAGACGGTCAGCGAGCGGATGGTCACGCCCTCCAGCCGGTTGCCCTCGGTTCCCGTGACGCAGATACCGTTTCCGGCCTTGGCGCAGGCGTTCTCGGAACGCTTGGCGGCCTTGGTGGACTTGCCTGCCTTGGCCGACTTGGCGGACTTGCTCGCCTTGCTCTTGCTCGACTTGCTGGACGGGGTGGCCGCCGGCTTGATGACGGTCCGGTCACCGGCCCCGCGCAGGGTCAGACCCGGGGTCGAGATCTGGACGCTCTCCCGGTACGTGCCGGGCGCGATGTAGATGGTGTCGCCCGGTTCGGCGGAGTCCACGGCTGCCTGGATGGACTCCCCTGGGCGCACGACGAGCCGGGAATCGGCGTGGGCCGACGGAGCAGCGACGAATCCGGTGGCGACAACGGCTGTTATCAGCCCGAGGTGCATTACGTGGTGTTTTGTCATGCCACGAAGCTATGACCGATACCAACCGCCCGCCACATATGGTGAGCCGAACGTCACAGCGAGTTCCGGGCACCGCTCCCATCAGCCATTTTCGCGCTCGTCGGTGACCGCAGGGGCGTCCTCGGCAGCCTCCGGATCCCTGCTCTCCGGGGAGCTGTCCCACGGGGTGACGCTCCCCTGACACCCGTCCGCCGGCCTCCCGGCCGGACGGTTCCGGTCCTGCGGAGCGGCGTCCCCCGGATTCCTGTCGCGCGCAGAGCCGGGTCCGCCCAGGGAGGAGGGCGCACCGTCCGTCACCCCGCCCGGCGTCAGGGCCTCCGCCCCGGTCTGCGTCTGGGTCTGCGGTGTCACCAGCAGGGCCGCGAGGCTGGCCGGGAGGAACCACAGGCGAACGGGCGAGGGCGTCATACGAAAGCCAACGGCCGAGCGGCACCCGGCGACACCCGCCCACCGGCCGCGGCAGCCGATCATCACCCGAACGGCCCCGCATACCGTGCCCGGAGCGGCTTCGTCAGGTACGGCCCCGCATCGGGGCCGCACTGGGCCGGGGCCGTCCCTCAGCGCAGTCCCGTACGGCAGTGAGGCGGCACCATCGCCCTTCGGCTCCCCACCTGTTGGCTGCCCGCGCCCGTCCCGGCCCGCGCCGGCCTGCCCTCCGGGTGCGATGCCCACGTGCGGGTTCGTTGTGCACCGGTCGTCGCGGACCGGCCGTTCCCGCTCACTCAGGTGCGGGTGAGCGGCGCGGCACCGAAGGAGACGTCGAAGCGGTCGCACCAGATCGACACGCTGGTGTACCGGTCCAGATCGAGGCCGGCCGGCAGCGGATAGTTCTGGTTGCCCTGGTTGCCCTTGAGCTCACCGAGGCTCACATGCGACCCGTCGTCGAAGAGGTGCCACCCGGACTCGTCGTCCTTCACCGGGGCGTCGGTGATCCAGACGTGCAGGTCGGGGCCGTTGCTGGTGTCGAGGTCCTCCAGCCGCAGCACGCGCTTCCCGTCGGCGCCCTGAAGAATCCTCACCGTGCCACTGGTGGGATGCTCCTGGCTGATCAGCTTCCCGGTGGCGAGGGTCCCCGGCTGCGACGGCCCCGGCGACCCCGTGGCCGTCGGCGAGGCCACTCCGGACGGCAGATCCTCGTCGACCTCCTCGTCCACCCAGAGCTTCCACGGCTGGAACCAGAACAGACCGAACACCACAGCCGCGGCGAGCACGGCCAGCACCGTGAGGACCACCGGCCGCCGCAGGAATCGCAGCAAGCGGTTCATGGTCACCACCTCCCGGGCCCGCACCGGCCGCTGTCTGCTGGTTGCTCACGAAGAGAACATAACCGCCGACGCTCACGAATCTCCGACCCACAGTCCGGCAGTCGGGTGGCGAGACCGGCCGACCGGGGGCCGTGCGACGGACCCACGAGCCGGTCGGCGCCACGGTACGGTGACGGGGTCGCCGACACCGGCGTACGGCGCCTGGGCCGTCGACAGGAGAACCGTGTCTGGTCGATCATGGCGATTGATGCAGGGGGACACCCTGCTGGGCAGCCTCGTGCTCGACCGCCTCGACCAGCCGTGGTTTCACTGCCGCTTCTCACCGACGCCCGCCTGGGAACCCGTGCGCCCCGCGGTGGAGGCGTGGACCAGGGCGGTCGAGCACGGCCACGGCGACGATCACGAGCTCACCGCGGCGCTGGAAGCGGTCGACGCACTGCGGCTGTCCCTCGTCCCGGTTCCCCCCTCCGATCCGATCCACGAGTTCCTGCTCACGTCGAAGGCGACAAGGCCCGCTTCCGCTCCTGAAGCCCGTCAACGACCGCCCGGGGCAAGGTGCTCGCCCCTGCCGCTCACCCCACCAGGGGCTCCAGAAGCTCGACGGCCTGTTCCCACCGGAACGTCTCGCGTCCCCCGCCGGCCTTCGGCTGGTGCGGTTCGTAGCTGCCGACGAGGACCCCCATGGCGCGCAGCCGTTCCAGGCTCCGGGGGTAGGCGGGGTGTGCGGCTTGGGCCGCGTTCAGGTAGGGCAGGGCGACTGTCGGGATGCCCAAGCCGTACGCCTCGCACAGGATGCCCAGGGCCAGAGTGTCCGAGATACCGGCGGCCCACTTGTTGATCGTGTTGAAGGTCGCGGGCGCCACGGCGATTGCACTCGGAGGAGGAAGGGGCCGCGCGTCGCCTGGCGAGCGCCAGGCGGAACGGATCGGATAGCCGGACTGCGCCTCGATGGCCTCTGCATCGATGAAGTTCAGACCGCGGGGCGTGGCGATCACGCCGACCTCCCACCCCTGCACCTGGGCTCTCGTGATCAGCTTGCCGACGTCGTCCGCGATCCCCGCGGCGCAGACGACGACGTACAGGAACGGACGCTTGCCCTCGCTCAAGCGGGCACTCCCAGTTGTCTGCTGAATTGGTGGAGTTCGGGCAGGGTTCGGCGATGGTCACGGGCAGCCATGTCCGCGACCAGTTGGCGTACAGCCGGACGTCGGATGTCCTGGGCGGCGCAGGTCCCAGCCATGCGCAGCGCCCGGTAGCCATCAGCCAGCCTGCCCTGCTGACTGTAGGCACGGGCTGCCTCGATCCATAGTGCCGCGCGGCGTTCCGGGACCGGGATCCGCTGCCGCATGAGCGGCCGGGCAGTCTCCAAGGCGAGGCCCGCGTCCCCCAGGACGACGGAGGCACTGACCGCGTGCAGCGCAACGTTGGTAGGACTGAAGTTGGCCCAGACATCGGAGTGGTCGAGCGCCACGTAGCGAGCAATATGCTTCGCTTCATCCAGGAAATCGTGGGTGGCCGCGCGGTCCCCTCCACTGCTCGCGGCCGTGACCCCGCGCAGCAGCATGAGCCCGACGGCTGCCAGGTACTGAGGGGTTCGGCGGTCGTAAGAGCCACTGAGCTGGTCAGCGGTGTGCCGGACGAGCGTGACGGCCTGGCCAGTGTGCTTCTCCCGGGCGAGAGCGTGGGCCTGCACGCGCACGCTGGAGGCCAGGACAACAGGATCGCCGCACCGCTCAGCCTCTGCCATGGACCGACCCACAGCCATCCACGCGCTGCCACTGTCGCCGAGCTTGAGCAGGAGACTGGCCGAGGTCTGGTACACGGTGGCCAGCAACCCAGTGACCATGTCTGTGTCGCGCGAGCTTGCTGCTGCCCTCAGGTCTGCGATGAGCGGAGGCAACGCGTATCCCAGCTCAGCGTAGCCACAGGTACAGAACAAGCGGCGTGCAGCGGCTACTCGCTTGCTCAACTCCTGCACGCTTGGATCCTCGCCCATGGGATCAGGTGACGGTCCGGGCAACAAGGCACGGACCAAATCCTGACGGCCCACGACGGGCTCCGAGGGTCCAGCGACAGAAGCGATGCTCCCAGCCAGGAAAGTGCGGCGGTGTATGCCCTCCGCCTTGTGGTGGGCGTCACGATCAGGCGTGGGGAGAAGGCCGAGACGGCACAGCGGGATGCCGAGTTCCGCTGCTACAGCGCGCAGCAACCGGGCGTCCTCA
Organism: Streptomyces sp. NPDC001922; assembly: GCF_042891165.1. Lineage (NCBI taxonomy): Bacteria > Bacillati > Actinomycetota > Actinomycetes > Kitasatosporales > Streptomycetaceae > Streptomyces > Streptomyces sp. NPDC001922. Next base: position 371,470 of record NZ_JBIASV010000003.1, read on the forward strand.
GTCCCTCGCCCATTCTCCAACCGGCTCACCTTGGACTGGTGATAGCCGATAGCTGCGGCAACATTCGCCTGCGAGCGCTTCTGGAGAACGCGGGCCCCACGGATGAGGTCACCGAGCCATCTCCCTTGGTCATGCACTGCCACCATGCTTGCCACGGCCCTCCTGCCGCCACCCATATTGCCTGTTCAACGGAGCGTAGGGCAGCCAGGATTCGGCACGATGCAGATCCTGCATAACTCATGCCCAGGCTCGGCAAGTGTCGACCGCGCAGCAGCCGGAAGCCGTTTCGTGTAGTGGCCCCTCTTCGCCTTGGAGGCACACATGGAATCGCATCACCTCACCTTCACGCTCCCCAGTACAGCTCGCGCCGTCGCAAGCGCTCGGCGACAGGTCCTCGCCGGCTTATGCCAATGGGGTCTGGAACCGGGCAGCGACTTGCTCCACACGATCGAACTGGCAGCGAGCGAGCTCATCACCAACGCCGTCAAACACTCACACTCCGAGCCGGTCTCAGTCGCTGTCCGGCTTCAGGGAGACACGGTGCGGATCGACGTGTGCGACTCCAGCCCTGATCTCCCCAAGCGGAGATGCCCGACGGCCGCCGATGAGAACGGCCGTGGACTGCTCATCGTCATGGCGATGGCCACTCAATACGCCGTGGAGCCGACCTCGACCGGGAAGCGGTGCTGGGCCGAATTCGCTGTTCCCAGAGGTGCGCTCACCACTCTGCCCTCCTCACCGTCAGGCGCTGTGAGCCGCACCAAACCCGGTGGAAGCTCCCAGGAATGGCGACTCCCACAACTTCCGGGCCTGTGCGTGACGAAGCACTTCCCAGATCATCTGAACTCTCCCCGGACTGGGGACTGATCGATGGCACGCCAACCTGACCGGAACGATGCTGCGGAGTGGGACCAACTCCATCGCCATGAGATCACGGTGGCGATGAACTGGGTGATCCGCACCTGTCAGGTGATCATTCGCGACCACAGCCACAAGACCTTCTGGGTCCCCGCCGGAACTCACTCAGGCCGTACTCCCACCACGGTCCACCTCATCGAGTCCGCACGTGCTGACGTACTCAACAGGCTTCTACACCACATCAAGAGCGCAGAGAGCGTCATCAGCAACACAGAGCAGGAACGCGCCAAGCGCACGAGGTGAGCCCACAGTCCTCAGCGGCACCGTTGGAGGACGGTGCAGGGCCGGGACGAAAATTCATCCGAGCCGCATCTCCCAACCGCATACCCTCAGCGACGGCCCGAAGGGCGGGGCGCATGGCAGCACCCCGCCCTCCATGCCACCGCTCAGCCCATGCTCTTGGCCCCGTCCATGGTCTCGCGGATGATGTCGGCGTGGCCGGCGTGCTGCGCGGTCTCCGTGCAGATGTGCATCACCACCCGGCGGACCGACCACCGCGCGCCGGGCTCGAACCACGGCGCCTCCGGCAGCGGCTGGCTCGCGTTCAGGTCGGGCACGGTGGCCACCAGTTCGTCGGTGCGGCGGGCCACCTCGGCGTAGTCGGCCAGGACACCCGCCAACGTCTCGTCGGGGAGCAGCCGGAACTCGTCGGCCCGCTTGGCCAGGTCTTCCTCGGTCATGTCCGTGACGTCACCCATGGCCGAGGGGCCTTCCAGGATGAAGCCGGTCCAGTGCCGCTCCACCGATGTGACGTGCTTGATCAGACCGCCCAGACAGAGCTCGCTGGCCGTGGGACGCCGTCGAGCCTGTTCATCGGAGAGATCCTTGGTGGTGAGGCGCAGGAAGTGCCGCTGCTGCGCCAGCATCGCCAGCAGATCGGCGCGCTCGCCCGTGACCGCCGCCTCGGCCGCGTCGTTGCTGAACAGCTTGTTGACCGCCATGATCTCCCTCTTTCGTTGTCTTCTTCCGTCGACAGAGACCACGTTAGGAGCCATATAGGTCCATTCATGACCTGAATGCCAGCCTACGGAGAATCGAGGCGCGGCGCAGGGCGGGAGCCTCCGAAGTCGCGCAGCCGGAGCACTGCCTCGCACCCCCACAGGGCCAAGCGCGCGCAGGCCCTGAACTGAACCGGCCCTGCGGATGCCAACAACGAAGGGCGGCTTCGGCGGGTCGGTAATCCGCGGGCGCTGAGACGTCGGCACTCGTACGCTGCCTGTCATGGCTGACTCACGGACCATCGGACTCGCTCGCCCGGTGCGCGGGGTGAAGGTGTACTCCCGCCAGATGCACGGTGGTTGTTTGCCGACCTTTGGCAGGGTGGAGCTGGACTTCGAACCGGTCCCGGAGGGGACGGAGCCGTCGTGTGAGTTCGCCTGTACGGCGCGGCCGGAACCGAATGCCGAACTCGAAGAGGCCCTCGTCCAGGGCGTGATGCTGGAACTGGCCGGCGGGCCGACCGACGGCCCCCAAGCGCGCCGGAGCACGGCAGTGAGCGCCCTGGTCATCGTGCGATCCCTCACCTGGCACTGGGTCGACTCCAGCGAGCGCGGCTTCTCCCGGCTCGGTTCCCTCGCAGTGCGAGAAGCCCTCCAGTGCCTGGCGGAAGACCGCGAGCCACAGGAGATCACGACCAGGGTCAGCCTGCTGTGAAGCCGCCCGGGCCGGCTTGCGGCCGACGCGGACGCCCTCACGCCTGAGGAGGGCCATCAACCCCCGGGCCGTAGAACCGTCACCTGAGGTAGTCGGCCAGATCGGGGTTGTGCCGCGCGGCCAGGTCGATGAGTTCGCCGACATCGAGCGTTTCCGCGTCCCGTCCCACCAGGCGTTCCTCCAGCGGTGGGGCCATCGGCAGCATCTCCGGTGACCCGCTGTCCGGCTCGATGTCCTCGATGTCGATCCTCCGCTCGACAAGCACTCTCCGGTAGACGACTGCTGCGAGTGCCAAGTCCGTCGTCGAGCACTGCTGCGCACTGCGGGAGCGTGCGATCTGCCCAGCGATCGACAGGAGCTCGAACGCCCCGTCCGTCATCTCTCTCATCTCGCCCCTTCGTCACACCATCCGAGCCCCCGCCGCCGACAAGCTGACGAGGGAACTTCCGAGCCCCTGCGCGGCCCTGGCGATACTCCACCACGGGCCGCATACGCACTCCTGCCGGCCTGACAGCGGCGGAGCGCGCATCACCCCATCGGCACCGGCCTCTCGAAGAACGTCTCCAGGGCCACCGTCGCCTGGGTGCCGCTGACACCTTCGATCTCGTACAACCGCCGCAAGACGTGCTGGAGTTCCTCGGTCGTCCCGGTCCTGACCTTGACCAGGACCGATGCGCTGCCCGCGATGATGTGGGCCTCCTGAATCTCGGGGATCGCCGCGAAGGACTCGGCGGAGTCGCCCATCCAGGCGGATGAGTCGACCATGACGAAGGCCAGCACCCCGCTGCCGATCCTGGCGGCGTCCACCTCGACCGTTGTACGGCGGATCACGCCCGACTCGCGGAGCTTGCGCACCCTCTCATGGGCCGCCCCTGCCGAGAGCCCGACCGCCTTGCCCAAGGCTGCGTACGCCTGGGTGGCGTCCTCCTGCAGCAGACTCAGCAGCTTCCGGTCCACATCATCCATGCCGCTCTCCTTCAAACCAGTTCCATCCAATACTTGCCATGACCATACGACATCCTGCAATACTCGATCCCCACAGGACCTCATTCAGCTCTTGGCTGATGGGGCGACCGCAGTTCACAGGGAACGACCGAAGGAGAACGGACATGGCCACCGGCCGCCCCGCGTTGTACGAAGTGCTCGACGACAGGTTCCGTACGGAGATGTGCGCCGCGGGTGATCTGCAGTTGGAGACGCTCCACGTGGGCTCCCGCTGGGCGGAGGGGCCGCTGTACATACCGGCCTGGCGCCAGCTCATCTGGAGCGACATCCCCAACGACCGGATGCTGCGCTGGGACGAGGCGACCGGGGCGGTCGGCCTCTTCCGCTCGCCCGCGGGGCACTCCAACGGCAACACCCTGGACCACCAAGGCCGTCTGATCACCTGTGAGCAGGGCAACCGCCGGGTCACCCGCACCGAGCACGACGGCTCGGTCACCGTCCTCGCCGACCGCTACCGGGGCAAGCGGCTCAACAGCCCGAACGACGCGGCCGTGAAGTCCGACGGCTCGATCTGGTTCTCGGACCCGGACTTCGGGATCACCAGCGACTACGAAGGCATCCGCGGCGACAGCGAGATCGGTGCCAACAACGTCTACCGGATCGACCCCGCCGACGGCGAAGTGCGGCTCGTCGCCGACGGCTTCGGCGCCCCGAACGGCCTGGTCTTCTCGCACGACGAGAACGAGCTGTACGTCTCCGACACCCGGGCGGGCTGCATCCGGGTCTTCGACGTACGCGAGGACGGCACCCTGTCCGACGGCAGGATCTTCGCCAAGGCCCGTGAGGGCGCCCGCTTCGACAACCTCCGCTTCGACGACCGGGGCCACCTCTGGGCCGCCGCCATGGACGACGGAGTGCACTGCTACGCCCCGGACGCCACTCTGCTCGGCCGCATCCTGGTGCCCAACACGGTCTCCAACATCCGCTTCGGCGGCCCGAGGCGGAACCGCCTGTTCATCACGGCGAGCGACACGCTCTACTCGCTGGTCATGGCGGTGAAGGCGGCACCGGCGTCGTCCTGAACCGTCACACCCCAGCCCTTCGAGGACCGCTGTTCGGAGCGGCTCGCACCGGTGCAGGACGAGCCGCCGGACGGTTGTTGTTACGTTCGGTCGACGGGTGCGCCGAACCACGTGGTCATGCGGCGGAGCAGATCCTGCTGGTCCTCACCGACCCACGCCACGTGGCCGTCCGGCCGCAGCAGCACCGCGGGCACGTCCAGTTCCTCGGTGGCGTCGACGACGTGGTCGACCCGGTCCGCCCAGCCCGCCACCGAGAGCCCGCCGGTCCGGTCGAGGAGCAGTCCGCGGCCCTGGTGCAGCAGCTCGTAGAGGCGGCCCTGCTTCAGGTGCAGGTCCCGCATCCGGCGGCCGAGCAGTTCGTGGCCCTCGCGGATTTCGTGGCCCTCGCCGACGTCGTAGCGGACCCCGACGGCGGTGATCATTTCGGTCACCTGCCGGTTCACTTCCTCGATGTCCATCAGCCGCGTGAACAGCTCCCGCAGCGCCGCCGCCCCCGGATCGGTGCCGAGCAGGGTGATCTGCGCGCGGGTGTTGTCCAGCACGGCGGCGCCCACCGGGTGCCGTTCGGTGTGGTAGCTGTCCAGCAGTCCTTCCGGTGCCCAGCCGTCCACCGTGGCGGCCAGTTTCCAGCCGAGGTTGAACGCGTCCTGGATGCCGAGGTTGAGTCCCTGCCCGCCGGTCGGCGGGTGGATGTGTGCCGCGTCGCCGGCCAGCAGCACCCGGCCGACCCGGTACTGCTCGGCCTGCCGGGTGGCGTCGCCGAACCGGGACAGCCAGCGCGGCGAGTGGACGCCGAAGTCGGTGCCGCTCACGACACGCAGCTGCTGCTTGAACTCCTCGAGACTCGGCGCGGTCGCCCGGTCCTCGGCCACCCCGTCGGCGGGCACGATGATGCGGTACAGCCCCTCGTTCCCGTCGACGTCGGGGATGGCTCCGAACCGCAGCTGGGTCGTGCGGACCTCCGCGACGACGGCGGCAATGGTGTCCGGATCCTCGGTCACCTCCATGTCGCCCAGCAGCGTCTCGACCGTGGCGGGCTCGCCGGGGAAGCCGACGCCGAGCTGCTTGCGCACCGTGCTGCGGCCGCCGTCGCAGCCCACGAGGTAGCGCGAGCGCAGGCGCGTGCCGCCGCCGGCCGCTCCCTCTCCCCCGGCGGCCGGGGTCCCACTGCCGGAGGGACCTCCACCGGCCGCACCCTCAGGGGCGGGGGTGCCCCCGCCCCCGAGCTCGACGGTCACCCCGTCCTCGTCCTGGCTCAGCCGGACCACTTCGCAGCCGCGCCGGATCTCGGCGCCGAGTTCCAGGGCACGCTCGGTCAGCAGCCGCTCGGTGACCGGCTGCGGGGTGGCCAGGCCATAGGGGTGAGCGGTGTCCAGCCGGTCCGGCCACGGCTTGACGATGCCGCCGAAGAGCCCGCCGACCTGGAACTTCTCGCTGACCGCGAGAAACCGGTCCAGGATGCCGCGCTGGTCCATCAGCTCGACACTCCGGGCATGCAGACCGCGTCCCCGGGACTGCCCCGTCGGCGCGGCCAGCCTCTCCAGCACGACCACCTGCACGCCGTGCAGCCGCAATTCGCAGGCCAGCATCAAACCGGTCGGTCCGCCACCGACCACGATCACGTCAATCATCCATGTCCCCGTTCCGAGAGCGATGTTCTGCCGGCCGCTTCGCGCAACCCGGCGGTGCGCACACCCGCGCCTCCAGGCCGGGTGCCGCAAACGCACCGCGCGTCCCACCGGCGGTTCGCCGTCCCACGGGAACCCCATACCGGCGCATGCGCATGTACGTCGCGAATCCGGGATTTCCGCAGGTACTGGCTTCGAGCGGAGATTCTGCAGCACCACCGGGGCCTTGCCGCAAGCCCCCTGGTGCGCTATACCTTGAGAGTGGCAAGGAGCGCGTGACCTCCTTGCCTTTGTTTTTTGGCGTCACCTTTGTTTTTTGGCGTCCGCTCCCGACGGGCGCCTCCCCACAGAGCGGCAGCGAGGCCGCGTACGGCCGTGCGGCATCAATCCGGGGGATGGAACTCCGCCGACCGACGCCCCGCCCACGACCGTGAGCCGTCACTCCACGGGCGCCGGGCCGGCGCCGCCCCTCACTTCCCCCGCGCGTCGACGATGCGGCGGATCTTGCCGACCGAGCGCTCCAGGGTCTCGGGGTCCACGACCTCGACCTCCACGGTGACGCCCACGCCCGCCTTGACGGCTTGGGTGATCGCCGCGGCGGCGGCCTGTCGCTGGTCGATGCCGGCGCCCGGGCGGGCCTCGATGCGTACCGTCATCTCGTCCCGGTGGCCCCGGCGGGTGAGGTGGAGCTGGAAGTGCGGGGCGACGCCGGGGGTGCGCAGCACGATCTCCTCGATCTGGGTGGGGAAGACGTTCACCCCGCGCAGGATGATCATGTCGTCGCAGCGGCCCGTGATCTTCTCGATGCGGCGGAAGGCGGGGCGGGCGGTGCCGGGCAGCAGCCGGGTGAGGTCGCGGGTGCGGTAGCGGATGACCGGCATGGCCTCCTTGGTCAGCGAGGTGAAGACCAGTTCGCCGCTCTCGCCCTGGGCCAGCACCCCGTCCGGCCCCGGCTCGTCGGCCAGCGGGTCGACCACCTCGGGGTAGAAGTGGTCCTCCCAGACGTGCAGACCGTCCTTGGTCTCCACGCACTCCTGGGCGACGCCCGGGCCGATGACCTCGGAGAGGCCGTATATGTCGACGGCGTGCAGATCCAGGCGCTCCTCGATCTCCCGGCGCATCTCCTCCGTCCAGGGTTCCGCGCCGAAGATGCCGACGCGGAGGGAGGTGGACCGCGGGTCGATGCCCTGCCGTTCGAACTCGTCGAGGAGGGTGAGCATGTAGGAAGGGGTGACCATGATGATCTCGGGCCGGAAGTCCTGGATGATCTGCACCTGCCGGGCCGTCATGCCGCCGGAGGCGGGGATGACGGTGCAGCCGGCCCGCTCGGCGCCGTAGTGGGCGCCGAGCCCTCCGGTGAACAGGCCGTATCCGTAGGAGATGTGCACCTTGTGGCCCGGCCGGCCACCGGCCGCACGCAGCGAACGGGCCACGACGTCGGCCCACATGGCGATGTCCCGCTCGGTGTAGCCGACGACGGTGGGGCGGCCGGTGGTACCGCTGGAGGCGTGAATGCGGCGGACCTCGGGCATCGGGACGGCGAACATGCCGAACGGGTAGGTGTCGCGCAGGTCGGCCTTGGTGGTGAACGGGAAGCGGGCGAGGTCGGCGAGCGACCGGCAGTCGTCGGGGCCGACTCCGGCCGCGTCGAACTTCTTGCGGTAGAGCTCGACATGGCCGTACGCGTGGCGCAGGGTGGCCCGGAGCCGGTCGAGTTGGTACGCGGCGAGCTCCGCGGGCGTCATCCGCTCCCCGGCGTCCAGGAGTTCCTCCGGGAGGGCCTCGCCCCGTCTCCGGTCCTGGGTACCCGGGTCCGTGCCTGCACCGCTCATCGCGCCTCCTCCGCCTCTCCGGCACTCGCCTCTCCGGCACTCCGGCTGCGCCCCCGGAACTCCGCGATCACCTCGTCGCCGCGGAGCACCGTGACGTCGTAGAGGCCGTTGCGGCCGTAGCGGGTGCGCTCCTCGGCGGTCGCCAGCAGGACGTCGCCCACCCGGGCCGGGGCGACGAAGGTGATGTCCGCCCCGGCGGCGACCGTGGCCGGGCCGTGGCTGTTGCAGGCCACGGCGAAGGCGGTGTCCGCCAGCAGGAAGACGTATCCGCCGTGGGCGGTGCCGTGGCCGTTCGCCATGTGCTCGGTGACGGCCATCCGCAGGGCGGCGCGGCCGGCGCCGCCCTCGAGCAGTTCCATGCCCAGGCCGCGGGCGGCCCGGTCCTCGGCGAAGATCGTCTGCGCGGGTCCCGGTGCGCTGCCGGGGACGTCTGCCATCTGTTCCACCACCCAGTGAACCGACCGAACATTCGGTTAGCGTGCGCGTGGGGCCAGTAATCCAGCAGGGGAAGGTCGCTGTCAAGGGGTGCGGCGCGGCCTGTCGCTGCGGGCAGTCGGCGCGGTGCCTGCCCGCGAAACGGTACGGCCGGGGGCTCCCTGCCCCCGGCCGTCGTCATGCGGGTCACCTGGTGGACGGGCGTCCCCGTCCACCGTCACTCCGCTGCCGCGGGCGCCCCGTCCGGTTCCGCCTTGCGCAGGAGGAAGGCCGCGACCCAGCCGCCGAGCAGCACCGCGGCCGCGCCGAAGAGCTGGCTGGTCTCCAGTCCTGAGGCGAAGGCGTCCGCCACGGCGGCTCGGTCGGACGGGTCGGAGCCGGCCGCGGCCAGGGCCGCGGGGAGGGAGCCCGCGCCGACGACTGCCGCGGGGAGCAGAGCGGCGAACCGGAAGTTGAGGACGGCGCCGAGCACCGCGACGCCCAGGCCGTTGCCGAACTCCGCCAGGGTGCCGTTGATGCCGGCGCCGACGCCCGCCTTCCGGGGCGGGATCGCCGACATGACCGCGTTGGCCATGGTGGGCATCGCCAGGGCCACGCCCACGCCCATCAGGATCAGCCCGGCGAGCATGCCGCCGTGGCCGTGGGCGCCGAGGACGGCGACCGCGGCCAGGCCCGCGGCCAGGGTGGACATGCCGACGGCGATGGTGAACGGGGTGCCGAGCCGGGCCAGCACCCGGGGGCCGAGGCCGGTGAAGTTGAGGGCGACGACCGTGAGGGCGAGCGGCGAGGTCCGCAGGCCGGCGTCCAGCGGTCCGTACCCGAGCACGAACTGGAGGTGCTGGGTGAGCAGGAACAGCGAGCCGCCCATGCCGAAGGCGACGAGGATGCCGCCGGCCAGGGCGCCGATGAACCGGCGGTTGCGGAAGAAGTGCATGTCCAGCATGGGGTGCGGGACGCGGAGCTCCCAGACGGCGAACGCGGTGAAGGCGGTCAGCCCGATCGCGGCGGAGATCAGCACCGGTCCGGAGAGCCAGCCCTCGTCCGGGCCGGAGATGATCGCGAAGACCACGCCGACCATGCCGATGGTGGACAGCAGCGCGCCGAGGAGGTCGGGCGGGCCGTTGGTCGGCCCCTTGGACTCGGGGAGCAGCCGGACGGCGGCGACGAGGCCGATGAGGACCACCGGCACGTTGATGAGGAAGATGGCGCCCCACCAGAAGTGGGCGAGGATCGAGCCGCCGATCAGCGGCCCGGCGGCGAAGCCGAGCGAGTTGACAGTGCTCCAGATGCCGATGGCCTTGGGGCGCTCGGAGTCGTCGAAGGTCTGCACGACGACGGCGAGGGTGGTGGTCATCAGCAGGGCACCGCCGATGCCCATCCCGGCCCGCGCGGCGATGAGCTGGCCCGGATTCTGGGCGAACGAGGCCGCGGCCGAGCCGAGTCCGAAGAGGACGAGTCCGGCGATCAGCATGCGCTTGCGGCCGTACCGGTCGGCGGCGTTGCCGGCGGTGAGCAGCAGACCGGACTGGACCAGCGAGTAGGCGTTGATCATCCACTGGATGTCGGCCGTCGTCGCGCCGAGTTCCCCGCTGAGGGAGGGGATGGCGACGCTGAGGATGGTGTTGTCGAGCAACACGGTGAGCTGGGCGAGACAGACGCTGGCGAGGATCAGCCAGCGGGTCGGGGGCCTCACGTCCCTGCCGGGGGTGGTGACGTCGGCGGCCACGACGGACAAAGGGGGCTCCGGTTGGGGTGGGGGGCGGCTGGGTTCTCTCGTCCGGGTCCGGCGGGCCCGTGGACGGCCTGGTGCCGCCGACGGGCCCGTCCGGTCCGGGCGGGAGAACCCGGGCCGGCCGGTGCCCGCGCGGGACACCGGCCGGCCCTGATGGTCAGGCGCGCGGGGCGAAGCGGGCGATCGGGTTCTCCAGGGTGCCGGCGAGCTGGAGGGCTCCGGCGGGGTCCTGGAGGTCGACCATCTGCTCGTTGTTGCGCAGCTGGAGGCGGTTCAGGCAGGAGAGCGAGAACCGCTCGGCGAACAGGTCGTACTGCTGGAACCGGTCCGCCAGGTGCGGGACGGTCTTCTGGTAGTCGGCGATGCACTCGGCGACGGTCGACCAGAACGCGTCCTCGTCGAGGGTCCCCTCCGAGCTGAGGATGCCGTTGAGGAACCGCAGGAAGCAGTCGAAGACGTCCGTGAAGACGGACAGCAGCTTCAGGTCCTCGGGCACCTCGGCGCGGATGCGCTGGACCGCGGGCGGCAGGGCCGCGTCCGGGTCCATGACCGCGATCTCCTCGGCGATGTCCTTGAAGACGGCGCGCTGCGGGACGCCCTGCTCGTCCAGGACCAGGATGACGTTCTCGCCGTGCGGCATGAACACCAGGTCGTAGGCGTAGAAGCAGTGCAGCACCGGGGTGAGGTACGCGTCGAGGTAGCGGCGCAGCCAGTCGCGGGGCTCGAGGCCGGACCGCTCGATGAGGGCGCCGGCGAACGAGGCCCCGTCGTAGTCGGTGTGCAGCAGGGAGGCCATGGTGGCCAGCCGGTTGCCCGGCTCCAGCCCGGCCACGGGGCTCTCCCGCCAGAGGGCGGCGAGCATCTTGAGGTACGGGGAGCCCTTGGGGGCGGCGGCCTCGTACTGCTCGTGGTGGTAGCCGATGGCGGCCCGCTCGCGGATGATCGAGAAGCGCACCGAGGTGAGCACCTCGTCCTGGGCGATGAGGTCGGCCAGCCAGTCGTTGATGGCCGGAGTGGCCTCCATGTAGGAGGCGGACAGGCCGCGCATGAAGCCCATGTTGAGGACGGAGAGGGCCGTCTTCACGTAGTGCTTCGTCGGGTCGGTGGTGTTGAAGAAGGTGCGGATCGACTGCTGGGCCAGGTAGTCGTCGTCTCCGTGGCCGAGGCACACCAGGTTGCGGCGGGCGAGTTCGGCGGCGAAGGTCACCGACAGCTTGTTCCACCACTGCCAGGGGTGCACCGGGATGAGGTGGTAGTCGGCGCGGTCGAGTCCGAGGTCGGCGAGGGTGGCGGCGAACCGGCCGAGGGTGGCCTCGCCGAGCTCGTCGCGCAGCAGCCCGTCGTGGTCGAGGTCGGGGGAGGCGGTGAACGTGGAGCGGTCGCGCCGGGCGGCCAGCCAGATCAGCCGGACGGGGCTGGCGGCCTCGGGGGCGTACGCGCGGTATTCGGAGATGTCGAAGCCGAGGCGGCCGTTGTTGGCCACGAAGCACGGGTGGCCCTCGGTCATGCCGGTCTCGATGCTCTGGAAGTCGGCGCGGGCCAGCTCGGCGGCACTGGCCTTGTGGCCGGCCAGTTTGAACGCGGTGCCGGCGAGGGTGGAGCTGATCTCCTCCAGGTAGACGGGGAGGATCCGGTCGCTCAGGCCGAGCGCGCCCCGCAGCTCAATGAAGAACTCCAGGGCGTCGAGCGGGAGTTCCTGGTCGCCGCGGCGCCGGGTGATGCTGTCGGCGTCGATCTGCCAGTGGTCGAGGGAGAGCAGCCGGGCCGCGAAGTCGTACGTGGTGGCCCCGTCGTCGCTGCTGACGGTGTAGCGGCCGTCGGACCGGCGCTCGGGGGTGAAGAGGCGCTCGTGCGAGAACTCGGCGAGGCCCTTCCGGACGAGGAGCCGGTTGGCCCGGTCCCAGTGCCGCGGGGTGAGGTGGGCGACGGCCTCGGCGGGGTCGGCTGCGGTGGTGGTCATGCTGCTGCTCCTGGACTGCGCGGCGGACGCCGGGGTGCGGGTGGCGGCGAGGTACTGCTCGCGGGTGCATATGCTCAGCAGCGCGTCCTTCTCCGGCTTCGCGACGGTCTCGACCGGCTCGAAGCCGACGACCGCGTTGAGGGCGTGGACCGCGGTGTTGCGCACATCGGGCTCGACCACGACGCGGCGGGTCGCCGGGTCGGCGAACAGCAGCTCCATGACGGTGGTGATGACCGCCCGGGTGAAGCCGTGCACGGGGGTGTCGGTGGGCGCGCACAGGAAGTGCATGCCGACGTCGCCGTCCTGCGCCGGGTAGAGGCCGACCAGCTCGACGTGGGCCGGGTCGTAGCGCTCGACCAGGAACGCCGGGACGCCGTTGTGCAGCCCGATGAAGGCCTCGTGGTGCGGGTGGGCGTCGATCTCCCGGTACTCGTGCTCGACCTCGGCCTGTCCGAGCTCCTGCATCAGCCAGTACGCGGACTTGGGGTGAGTCACCCAGCGGTGCAGCAGGGCGGCGTCGGCGGCCGGGTCGACCGGGCGCAGCGCGAACGCGCCGAGCCCTGCGTCGGTGCGGGTGAAGACGGTGGCGGGGGTGCTCATACGGTCTCGGCCTCCTTCGCGCCGGCGGGCACGCCGAACTCCTGGAAGGCGATGCGCTTCTCGACCGGGTAGACCTCGCGGCCGAGCATCTCGCGGATGATGGCGGAGTTGCGGTAGGCGCCCATGCCCAGGTCGGGCGCGGTGATGCTGTGCGTGTGGGCGGCGGCGTTCTGCAGGAAGATGCCGTTCCCGCCGTGATCGATGCTGTGGTTGCGGGCCACGTCGTAGCGGCCCTGGCCGTCCCAGGCGATGCGGTCGGTGACCGGGGCCAGGAACTGAGGCACCTCGTAGCGGTAGCCGGTGGCGAGGACCAGTCCCTGGGTGGTGAGGGCGAAGTCCGTGCCCTGTTCCTCCTGGCGCAGGCCCAGGGTGTAGGCGCCGGCGGCCTCGTCGTACGTGGTGCCGGTCAGGGCGGTGTTGGTGAGCAGCCGGGTGGGGCAGGGGCCGCGGCGGTTCTTGATGTAGAGCAGGTCGAAGATCTCGTCGATCAGCTCGGAGTTGATGCCCTTGTAGAGGTTCTTCTGCGAGGTCACCAGCCGGTCGCGGGTGGTCTCGGGCAGCGCGTGGTAGTAGTCGACGTACTCCGGCGACGTCATCTCCAGCGTGAGCTTGGTGTACTCCAGCGGGAAGAAGCGCGGGGACCGGGTGACCCAGGTCAGCTCGTAGCCGTGGGCGTCGATGTCCTGGAGGAGGTCGTAGTAGATCTCGGCCGCGCTCTGGCCGCTGCCCACGACGGTGATGCTGTCCTTGGACTGCAGGGTGTCCTTGCTGTCCAGGTAGCGGGAGTTGTGGATCAGGTCGCCACCGAGGCCGCGGCAGGACTCGGGGACGTAGGGCGGGGTCCCGGTGCCCAGCACGAGGCGCTTGCCGCGGAAGGTGCGGCGCTCACCGGCGGCGAGGTCGTCGGCGTGGACGAGGTAGACCTCGTCGGCCGCGTCGTACTCGACGCTGGTCACCGTGTGGCTGAACCGGACGCTGCTCAGCCGGGCGGCGGCCCACCGGCAGTAGTCGTTGTACTCGCTCCGCAGGGGATAGAAGTTCTCCCGGATGTAGAACGAGTAGAGGTGACCGGACTCCTTGAGGTAGTTGAGGAAGGAGTACGGCGAGGTGGGGTCGGCCAGGGTGACCAGGTCGGACATGAACGGGGTCTGGAGGGTGCTGGTCTCCAGCAGCATGCCGGAGTGCCAGTCGAAGTCCGGCTTGCTCTCCAGGAACAGTCCGTCGAGCTCGTCGATGGGCTCGGTGAGGCAGGCCAGGCCCAGGTTGAAGGGGCCGAGGCCGATGGCGATGAAGTCGTGCGGGGTGGACACAGCGTCTCCCGTGCTGGGGGGATTCGGTGGGGAAGGAGGGTTCAGCCGGCGCGGCGGTGGCTCAGTTCCGGGGTGGCGTGCTCCGCCAGGTACCGGCCGGCGTGCTCGGCGATGAGGTCCAGGACGTGGGCGATGTCGTCGAGCGAGGTCTCCGGGTTGAGCAGGGTGAACTTCAGGTAGTGGCTGCCGTCGACGACCGTTCCGGCGACGATCGCGTCACCGGAGGCGAACAGCGCCTCGCGGGCGTGCAGGTTGACCCGGTCGGTGAGTTCGGGGGTCGCGCCGGACGGCGGCAGGTAGCGGAAGACCAGGGTGCTGAGCTGCGGTTCGGTGACGACTTCGAAGCGGGGGTCGTCGTCGAGCAGCTTCCAGCCGTCGGCGGCCCGGTCCACCACCTCGTCGAAGAGCTCACCCAGGGCGTCGGCGCCCATGATGCGGAGCGTCATCCAGAGCTTGAGCGCGTCGAAGCGGCGGGTGGTCTGGATCGACTTGTCGACCTGGTTGGGGATGCGCTTCTTGGCCATCCGCTCCGGGTTGAGGTAGTCGGCGTAGTAGGTGACGTGGCCCAGCGTCCGCTCGTCGCGCACGAGGACGGCGCTGGAACTGACCGGCTGGAAGAACGACTTGTGGTAGTCGACGGTCACGGAGTCGGCGCGCTCTATGCCGTCGAGGAGGTGGCGCCGCTTGGAGACCAGCAGCCCGCAGCCGTACGCCGCGTCGACGTGCATCCAGGTGCCTTCCCGCTCGCACAGGTCGGCGATCTGGGGGAGCGGGTCGATGCTGCCGAAGTCGGTGGTTCCGGCGGTGGCGACGACGGCCATGACCACGAGGTCCTCGCGGCGGCAGCGCTCCAGCTCGCGGGCCAGGGCTACGGCGCTCATCCGCTTGTCCCGGTCGCAGGGCACGGAGACGACCGCGTCCGCGTCGAGCCCGAGGAGGGTCGCGGACTTGGTGATGCTGAAGTGGCTGACCTCGGAGGCCAGGATGCGCAGCTTGGGGAGGATCTCCGGCTTGCGGAGTTCCGTTGCGGAGTTCTTCTGGACGATCCGGCAGGCCTCGTCGCGGGCGAGCAGCATCGCCTGGAGGTTGGACTGGCTGCCACCGCTGGTGAAGATGCCGTCCGCGGCCCGGCCGAGGCCGATGCGCTCGGCGGTCCAGTCGATCAGGCGGCGCTCCATCAGCGTTCCGCCGGCGCTCTGGTCCCAGGTGTCGAGCGAGGAGTTGACGGCCGAGAGGACGGCTTCGCCGACGACGGCCGGGATGACCACCGGGCAGTTGAGGTGGGCCAGGTAGCGGGGGTGGTGGAAGTACACCGCGTCCCGCAGGTAGACGCTCTCCAGCTCGTCGAGGGCGGCGGCCGCGTCGCCCAGGGGCCGGTCGAGGTCGATCGTGTCGACGGTCGGAGCGAGCTGCTCGGGCGAGATCCCGGTGAACGGTCCGCGCACCCCGGTGAGTTTGGCGGCGACGCGGTCGACTCCGTCGGCCACCGCGGTCCGGTACTGCTCCGCGGTGCGGTGGTTCAGCAGGTGGGACCTGCTGTCCGCCGTCCCGGACACGCTTCCCGTCGCGGGTGCGTCGCCGGGGTGCTCGTGGAAACTCACTGTCTGTCCTCCCAGTTGCGGGCGCGGCCGGAAAGATCGCCCGACCTGCGATGACTTAGGTTAGCCTAACCTAAGTGCGGCTGCGAATCGGGGGCGCCCACGCTGCGGACCGCGGACCGGACGGCCCCTGTGCCGGCCGTCGGGCGCGTGTGCCCCACCCCCGGAACCGGGCACTCCGGCCGTGGCGCACATCGATGGACCGGCCCCTTGCGGGTCCGGTCCCCTTCCTCTCCGGCTACTCCACCCGACTCCCGGCGGAACCGGCCCCTTTGGTGTCCGCCGCGGCGGACGCCGAAGGCCGTGCCGCCCCGGGCCGGCAGGCCCGAGGGCCGTGCGCCGGGCCCGGGGTTCACCCGGGCCCGGTGTCAGCGTTCGGTGACCGCCCCGGACAGCACCTCCGCCAGCAGCGCCTCCTCGGAGGTGCCCCGGCGCCAGTAGCCGCTGAAGGTGACCTGCCGGCGGTCGAAGCCGCGCTCCCCCACGAGGTGGCGGCGGAGCGCCCGGACGGTCCCGGACTCGCCCGCGATCCAGGCGTACGGGACACCGTCCGGCAGTGCCGTCTCCCGCACCGCGTCCAGCAGCGGACGGCCGGAGCCGGACGGACCGCGGCGGACCAGCCAGGTGATCTCCGCGTCCGCCAGGGTGGACAGCCGCTGGATGTCCTCGGCGTGCGGGACCTCGATCCACACCGCGGCCCGGACACCCGGGGGCAGCCAGGCGAGGATTCCGGCGACGGCCGGCAGCGCGGTCTCGTCGGCCGCCAGCAGCACCCAGTCGGTCCCGTCGGGCGGCCGGAACCCGACGCTCTTGTTGTCCTCGACGGCCGGGCCGAGCAGCACCACCGGGTCACCGGGCCGGGCACGGCCCGCCCAGCGGGAGGCCGGCCCGAGGTCGCCGTGCAGCGCGAAGTCGACGTCCACCTCGCCGGTTTCGCGGCGGTGCTCCCGCACGGTGTAGGAGCGCATGACGGCCCGGACCGCGGGGTCCATGGCCCGCCACTCGGCGAACCAGCCGTCGCCCGCCCCGGTGGGGACCACCGGGGCGAGCTGCCCGGGGTGCGGCAGGAAGAGCGAGAAGCTCTGGTCCCGGCCGCCTCCGGCGAAGTCCCGCAACTGGTCACCGCCGAAGGTGACCCGGACCATGGACGGTCCGAGACGTTCGCTCCGCAGCACATACGCGTCGAAGAAGCGGAACGGGGCGGCGGTGGCGGTGGTCATGCGGGAACTCCTCCCAGTAGTGGGGGTCAGCGGACCTTCTTGGCGCCCTCGACGGCCTTGGCCAGGTCCTCCAGGAGCGGCGCGGAGCCGGCCCAGGAGAAGCGGGGGACGGCATTCCAGGAGGCGACCTGGTCGGCCTTCACCGCGGGCAGCTTGGACCAGGAGGGCTTGGACTCCAGGGCCTTGGGCTGCAGCGCGCTGGTGCGGTTGTCGAGCAGGATCAGGTCCGCGTCGTACTTGTCGGCGTTCTCCCAGCTCAGGCTCTCGAAGTAGCCGCCCTTGTCGAGCTTGTCCGGGACGACGAAGTCGATGCCGAGCTCGCGGAAGTACATGAGGTCGGTGTTGAGCTTCGGGTTCGAGACGTAGAAGAGGTCGGCACTGCCGGAGGCGGCCATGACCTTGAGGCCGCCGGCCGCCTTGGCCGCCTTGCGCAGCCGCTCGGCCGCCGCCTCGAACCGGGCCTTGGCGTCGGTGACCTTCTTGGCCTTGAGGTCGGCGCCCAGGGACTCGGCGAGCTTCGCGTAGCGGCGGATCGGCTCCGGGAGCGGGACCCGGGCGGTGGTGATGGCGACGCTGGGGGCCAGCTTGAGGATCTTCTTCTGGCTCTCCGCCGGGACGTACCAGAGGGCTCCCGGGTCGTACATGTGCGTGACGAGCAGCTCGGGGCGCAGCGCGGCGTACTTCTCGATGTTGAACTCGCCCCAGACGTTTCCGAGGATCTTCACCTGGTCGACATCGAGGTCGCCCGCCTGCGGGTCGGGCTTGCCGTTCTTCAGCTTGGTCTCGCCGAAGACGCCGACGAGCTCCTCGTCGAGCCCGAAGTCGTGCAGCGCGGCGGCGGTTCCGGTGAAGGCGACGATGCGCTTGGGGGTGCTCTTGGCGGTGACCTTCTTGTTACGGTCGTCGGTGAACGACCAGGCACCGCCCTTGTCTCCGCCCTGGGACGAGGCCGAACCGCCCTCGCCGCAGGCGGCGACCAGCGCGCCGAGCCCGACGGCGCCGCCCGCTGCGAGCAGTCCACGGCGGGACAGAGAGGTGGTTCCACGGGGGTGCGACATGGCAGAGTCTTTCTCTCGTGCGGTAGGGACCGGAAGGCCGAACGCAGGTTAGGTTAACCTAGCCTAAGTTCACATCGATAGGCCGACCGGCCCCCAACCGGAACGGCCCGTACCGGAGCCCGTACGTGTCCTTCACCAAGTCACCGCCGGCTGCCGGGGATTCGACGGCCGAGCCGCCGCCCCGCACCCGCCAGCCCGGCGGACACCGGTCGGTGCGCGCCGCCGGCCTCCTCGGTTCCCTGTTGATCCTGCTCGCCGTCCTGGCCCTGAGCATCGCGGTCGGGTCCAAGCAACTGTCGCTCGGAGAGGTCTGGAATGCCCTCTTCGATCCGCACTCTGCCGATTACGCCGTCGTGCACGACATGCGGCTTCCGCGCACCGCGATGGGCCTGCTGGCCGGGGCCGCGCTCGGCCTGGCCGGCGGGGTGATGCAGGCACTGACCCGCAACCCGCTCGCCGACCCCGGCCTGATGGGCATCAACGCGGGCTCCTCCGCGGCCGTCGCCTCGGCCATCGCCCTGCTGGGCGTGGGCACCTTCGACGGATACATCTGGTTCGCCTTCCTCGGCGCCGCCGTCGTCTCCGTCCTGCTGTACACGGTCGGCGGTGGCCGCGGGGCGACCCCCGCCCGGCTGGCGCTGGCCGGAGCCGCGCTCAACGCCACCCTCTACTCGTATGTGAGCGCGGTGATGCTGCTCGACTCGGCGTCCCTGGAGCGCATGCGCTTCTGGACGGTGGGCTCGCTCGCCGACGCCCAGGCCGGCACCGTGATGAAGGTGGCGCCGTTCGTCCTGGCGGGTCTGCTGCTGTCGCTGGCCCTGGCCCGGCCGCTCAACGCCCTGGCGCTGGGCGACGATTCGGCGCGCGCGCTCGGCTCGCGCCCGGCCCGGATCCGGGTGGGCGCCATCGTCGCCGTCACCGTGCTGTGCGGAGCGGCCACCGCGGCCTGCGGGCCGATCGTCTTCGTCGGGCTGATGGTGCCGCACATGGTGCGCGCCCTGACCGGCCCCGACCTGCGCTGGCTGCTCCCCTACTGCGCGGTGCTCGCTCCGGTGCTGCTGCTCGGCGCGGACGTGCTGGGGCGGGTCGCCGCGCGGCCGGGCGAGCTCCAGGTGGGCATGGTCACCACGGTGCTGGGCGGCCCGCTCTTCCTCTACTTCGTCCGGCGGCGGAAGGTGGCACGGGCATGAGCGTCCTGCGAATCTCGGACGGCGTCTCGCTGCGCTACCGCCCCCGGGCACTGCTCATGGGCACGGTGTGCGCCCTGCTGGCCCTGGCCCTCGGCGTCCTGGCGATCGGCAGCGGCGACTACCCGATGGGCCCGGGCCAGGTGCTGCAGACCCTCGCCGGGAACGGCGCCCCCGCGGACGACTTCATCGTCAACGAGGTACGGCTGCCCCGGGTGGTCACCGCCCTCCTGGTGGGCGGCGCGCTGGCGCTGGCGGGAGCGGTCTTCCAGTCCCTGGTCCGCAATCCGCTGGGCAGCCCCGACGTCCTCGGGTTCACCCAGGGCGCGGCCACCGGCGCGCTCGCCGCGGTCGTCCTCTTCGGCGGCGGCAGCCTGGCGCTGGCCGGCGGGGCGGTGGCCGGAGGCGTGGTCACCGGCGCCGCCATCTACGCCCTCGCGTGGCAGCGGGGCCTGAACGGCTACCGTCTCATCCTGGTCGGGATCGGCGTCGCGTCCATCCTCACCGGCGTCAACGGCTATCTGCTGACCCGGGCGAAGATCGAGGACGCAGCGCGGGCCGTGCTGTGGCTCACCGGGAGCCTCGACGGCCGCGACTGGGACGACGCCACGCCCCTCCTGGTGACCATGGCGGTCCTGGTGCCGCTGGTCGTCCTCGGCTGCGGACGGGCGCTGCGGATGCTGGAGATGGGCGACGACGCCGCGGCGGCCCTGGGCGTCCCGGTGGAGGCGGTCCGGCTGTCCCTGCTGGGTGCCGCGGTGGTGCTGGCGGCTGTCGCGGCCTCCGCCGCCGGACCGGTCGCCTTCGTCGCCCTCACCGCACCCCAGCTGGCCCGCCGGCTGACCCGGGCACCGGGCCCGAACCTGGTGCCCTCACTGTGCATGGGGGCCGCGCTGCTGGTCGGCGCGGACTGGATCGCCCAGCGGATCTTCGCCGGGCACCAGCTTCCGGTGGGCGTGGTGACCGGTGTGCTGGGCGGCGGATACCTGGTGTGGCTGCTCGCCACCGAGCGCAGGGCGGGCCGGATATGAGCGAGCCACGGACGAGCGACACGAGCACGGGCGAGAACGGAGTACGGACCATGGACGGCGCCGGAACGCGGCTGAGCGGCAGCGGGCTGACCCTCGCCTACGAGCGGCGGACGATCGCCGAGGACCTGACGGTCGCGGTACCGGACGACTCCTTCACCGTCGTCGTCGGGCCGAACGCCTGCGGCAAGTCCACCCTGCTGCGGGCGCTGTCGCGGATGCTGAAGCCGGCCTCGGGCACCGTGCTGCTGGACGGGCAGGACATCTCCCGGACCCCGGCGCGCAAGGTGGCGCAGACCCTGGGCCTGCTGCCGCAGTCGTCCATCGCCCCGGACGGGATCACCGTCGCCGACCTGGTGTCCCGGGGGCGCTACCCCCACCAGGGGCTGCTGCGCCAGTGGTCGAAGGAGGACGAGCGGATCGTCACCGAGTCCATGGCGTCGACCGGGGTCGCGGACCTGGCCGACCGGCTGGTCGACGAGCTCTCCGGCGGGCAGCGGCAGCGGGTGTGGATCGCCATGGCGCTCGCCCAGCAGACGCCGCTGCTGCTGCTGGACGAGCCGACGACCTACCTCGACATCGCCCACCAGATCGAGGTGCTCGACCTGTGCGCCCGGCTCCACGAGGAGCAGGGCCGCACCCTGGTGGCCGTGCTGCACGACCTGAACCAGGCGGCCCGGTACGCGACGCATCTGATCGCGATGCGGGACGGCCGGGTGGTCGCGGAGGGCGAGCCGCGGGAGATCGTGACGGCGGAGCTGGTGGAGGAGGTCTTCCGGCTGCCGTGCCAGGTGATCGACGACCCCGAGACCGGGACACCGCTGGTGGTCCCCGCCGCCCGGCGACGCACCGGGGCCCGGCCGGCGGACTCGGCCGAACGGGTGACGGCTTCGGGCTGAGCCGGGCCCGGGAGCGGGACGGAATCCCTGATCGAGGGTGCTCGTGCGTGCCGGATGGCGCTGTTCTTTGCAGGTCAGCGCCATCCGGCACACCCACCATGCGGACCGCTTCACCCACCCTGACGGCCTCTGGGATCAGTGGGTCAATGCCCTGGCCCACCTCCGCGACGACCCCACTTACGCCCCCGTCGAGCGGCGCCGCTTGACGGACCTCCAGTGCGAGTTCGCCAACGGCTGGCGACGCCTGTAGGTCGCGGTGAAATCACCGGCCCCAGGCCCCTGGTGTCCTGAGTCGCTAATTCGTGTGCAGTATGCGGCGAGGGTGTCGAGGATGTCGTCGGCGCTCTCCGTCCAGACGAACGGCTTGGGGTTCTTGTTCCACTCGTTGATCCAGCCGCGGATGTCCCGTTCGAGTTCAACGACGCTGCGGTGGGCCTAGCGCCGGAGCTTGCGGCAGGTCAGCTCGGCGAACCAGCGCTCGACGAGGTTGAGCCAGGACGCCGAGGTACCGCAAGCGAACTAACGACTCAGGACACTAGAACGGCATGCATCACCCAACCACGCGCATTCTGCTTAAGCAGTACATCCCCGACGTCGACCCGTCGGCCCTCCACCGCAGTGTCACTAACCCTGAAAATCGGGATGAGCAGGCCATGGACATGCAGCGCCTGGAGAGTCTCTAGACTCAGGCTATAGCCGCGCTCTTTCGCCTTTCGGATGAACGAACCAGTATCAAGAAGCTCGTCCTGAGTGAAGATGAAAGGGACCTTCAACAGCTCCAAAGACGAGCGCACTTGGTGTTTCACCGCGAAGTCCTCTTGACCAGGCATGAACAGGTTCCTCACCATGCACAAGACTTACGGGAAGCGCGGGATCAGTTCCATCCGTCGAGCGACACTTCAGTACCGCCAGCGAGGTATCGACTCAGCGCGCTGGCGGTGGTGTCGACGAAGGCATCGGGAATGGCGTCGCCGTCGACCCAGCAGACGCGGGAATGTTTGCTGGGTTCGCGGTTCTCGGGTTCGCCGGTCCATTCGTGGGCGGCGAAGACGACCGTGAGGAAGCCGTTGGGGGCCTCGACGCCCCAGGCGCCGTGGATGATGTGGGCGACCTTGAGGGACTCGGGCTTCACCGTGAGGCCGGTCTCCTCATACAGCTCTCGGACGGCCGTCTCGGTGATCGGTTCGCCCCGTTCGCTCTTGCCGACAGGGAGGTCCCACATGCCCTGGGCAAACTTGGCGTTCTCGCTGCGCTGGAGGAGGACGACGCGGTTGGTGGCCTTGTCGTGGACGATGACGGCGGCGACCAGCAGGGTCATCGATTCGAGCGCCGGCTTGAGGGCCTTCGGCTGGTCGTCGGTCTGCTGGGTCACGGTGTTCCCTTCGTCGGGCGGGTTGTCGGGCATGTTAGGCGAGGGCTTCGCGGGCGCGGCGGGCGAGATCGGCGGCGCCGGGGACGCGGCGGCGCTGGTAGACCGCGAGCGTGGAACGGAGCGAGGTGATCGCCTTCCGGGTCCGGTCGGAGGTCATGCCTTCCCTGAGGACCAAGGCTTGGGTCCAGGCGGCGACGGCTTCGTCGGCGCGGGCCTGGGCGGCGAGGCTGTCGCCGAGATCGGCATGCGTGAGGGCGTGGACGCGCTTGTACTTCTCAGGATCCCAGCGCACCAGGGCGTCCCGGTGTTGCTGCTCGGTGCCGGTGTGATCGGCCAGGTCCGTCAGAGTGCGGGCGGTGTGGCTGGCTACGGTGCCAGCGGCGGGGCCGCTCACGCGGGAGTAGCTGGGCTGGGGGTCGTTCTCCCGTAGGAGGGCGTCTTCGGCGGCGAGGAGGGCACGCGCGGCCAAGGGGTGCTCGTTGACGGCTGCGTAGGCGCGGGCGTGGGTGATGTGGAGGAGAGCCTCGGTCTGGCCGTCGACGTGGCCGAGACCTGTGCGTAGGGCGCCTTCGACAAGGTCGACGCAGTGGTGGGGTTGCTTGAGGCTGAGGGCCTGGTGGGCGAGGGCGCGCATCATCCAGGCGGCGTGGCCGTGGGGGTCGGCTTCGCAGGCGAGTTGGTAGCCGACCTGGTAGTAGCGCTGAGCGGCGCCTTCGTGGCCGAGGTCGTGGTGCTTCCACCCTGCGAGGTAGGCGAGTTCGGCGACGGCGCCGAAGGCGGCCCGGCGTAAGGCTTCGTTGGGAAAACGTCCGCGCAGCATGGGGGCCGCGGTGTCGGCGAGGTACGCGGTGACGGTGGTCAGGCCGTGTCCGCCGCCGAGGCGCTCGTCGGCGGCGCTGAAGGCCGCGGTGATCTGCCGTACGACGTCCACGTCCTCCGCGCCGACCAGGGACGTGCCGGTACGGGCGCGGAGCATGCGGGCGGTGGCCTCGTGGTCGTAGCCGAGCGGCATGGCGACGCCGGCGGTGGTGAAGGCCGCGATGGCGAGGAAGCGGCGGCGCTCGACGTCGGCCCGGCCCAGGTCGGTGGCGGCAAGGACGGGGTCGGATTCCCCCGGCTCTTCGTCATCACCGGCCTGGAGGCCGATCTCGGTCTGGGTGACCGTGCGCCCCACTCTGCGGGACAGCGCCTCGGCCAGGTACTGACCTGCCCGGCCGGACGGGGCACGGGTGCCGTTCACCCAGTGCGAGATGGCCGACTTGTTGGTCTGGAGGATCTCGCCGTTCTCGGCGGCGATGCGCCGCACGTCTCTGGCGATGCCCTCGTAGGTGCAGTCGACCGCCGCGATGACGTCGCGCAGACGGGAGTTGGGTTTTCTCTGCGCCCCCACGATCGCCTCCACTCTGGAGCTGTAAACCGCGTATACCGCTTCAACTGCCTTCCACCGTACCCACTGAGCGTGACCACCGGTTCACTTATCAGCAGCCGCCCGGAACGGCGCGACCGTGATCCAGGCTCTCTCCTGGTCCGGGCAGCACCCCAAAGTTCCGTACGCCCACACCGGGCTCGGGCATTCCTGTGCCCGGACCCGGCCGATCAGAGACGGAGACACGGTGACCACCATCGACACCTCGGCCATCACGGTCGAGCTGCCTGAGGCGTTCGACCCGCGCTGGAGCCGCCTGCCCGGCGTCCAGGTCGACGGCCGGCGCATCACGATCGACCCGGCCGAGTACTTCTTCCGCTTCGAGTCGAGCACCTGGCTCGTCGCCGACTGGGAGCTGGTCAAGTCCCAGCTCCTGGACGTGGACGAGACGACCGAGAGCGCGGTCGAGCAGCTCGCGCTCGACTTCATCAAGCAGCACGGTGAGGCCACCTCCGACGCGGCCCGCGTCCTGGCCACCGCGTACGAGGTGTACGCGTACCTGTTCCGCGAGGAGCACCTGGCCGGCCTCGGCCTGCCGCAGATCACCGCCGACCACCTGCGGACGCTCCGCGAGGCCGCCACGCTCATGGCGCTCAACAAGGTCGAGCTGGACGGGCACATCTCCAACGTCGGCCCGTGCTGGTTCTTCCCCGCCGCCACCTCCGTCGTCTTCGACCTGGACGACGAGACGGGCGGGATGCTCGACGAGGTCTACCACGGCGGCTGGTTCAACGAGCACCGCCGGATCGAGTCCATCAAGGCCCACGCCGCGCTCGGCGGGCGGCTGGTGCACGGCTGCCAGTCCGTGCCGGACCAGTCCGGCGGCGTGGTCGCGCCCTACGGTGCCTCGATGGCGAACTTCCGCGATGACCTTGCTGCGTTCAAGGCGGGCTGGATCGAGCAGGTCTACGCCCACCGCGTGGACCCCGCCGCGTAACCCCACCGATCAGGCTCCGGGGCGGGCCGGCATCTCCCGCCCGTCCCGGACGCCACCATCCCTCCCCGGAGCCCCACGTGACCACGAACCCCAGCGCCGAACTCCTCGACAACCTGCTCACCGCGACCGGCCAGACCACCGCCGTACGGGAGGAGGTGCGCGTGTGGTCCATGTCCGGTGTCGAGCGCGTCACCTTCCCCGACGGCACCACGGCCGTCTTCAAGTACGCCAGGAAGCCCTTCGACAGCGAGGACCAGGCCCTTCGCCTGGCCCACACCCTCGGCGTACCCGTCCCCCAGGTCCACGCCTCCGCCGTCCTGGACGGCTGGCTCGGCATGCTCATGGAGGACCTCGGACCGTCCGCCCGCGAGGCCGACGACCTCGACGGCGTCGCCGCGGCCGTGATCCTGCACGGCACCCGCAAGGCTCCGCCCTTGCTCGTTTTTGACCGGGAGCGGCTGCGCGCGCTCCCGGCCCGGGCGCTGGAGCATCTCGAACGACTGCGCAAGGGCGACCGGTGGCAGGACGCCGACGACGTCGAGGACGCGCTCGACCAGATCGCCCAGGCCGCCGAGGCCCGCTCGGCCGGAGCGACGCTGGAACCGTTCGGCTGGGTGCACTCCGAGTTCCACCCCACCAGCCTCCACATCGGCGAGCGCGGCTCGCGACTGCTCGACTTCGCCCGCGCCTTCACCGGCCCCGGCCTGCTCGACCTCGCCAGCTGGCACGGCACCATCGAACCCCCGCACCCCGTACGCCTGCGCGTCTTCCTGGAGCAGTACGTCACCGCCAGCGGCACCCCCGACGCCCTCGCCCCGCGCGGCGGGCTCACCGCCGAGAACTGGGCCCTGGGCTGGCACCGCATGTGGGCCGTCGAGTGGTTCATGGAGCAGTCCGTCCGCTGGATCAACGACCCGGCCACCGACCCCGCCTACATCAAGGCCGTCCGCCGCCACCTCACCGACGTCCTCCACCTCCTGGAGATCTGACGTGCTCGCCCAGGCATCCCCATGGCACGCCCACGCCCTCCAGCGCACCGCCTCCGGAATCGCCGAACCCCTGGCCGTGCCTGCGCGGATGGAGTGGACCACGAGGCCCGGCCAAGGGCCCGGCGCCGACGTCCTCGGGCCCGACCTGCGTGGCAAGCGGCTCCTGGAGCTCGGCTGCGGCCCCGGTCACAACGCTGCCCACCTCGCTACCCTTCCCCGAGCTCTCGGCTCCGCTCGAGCAGGGGAGACCCCAATCGGCGCCCACGTCACCGGCGTCGACCTGGTCGGCCTCCAGGTCCGCCGCGCCCGCTCCCACTACGGACGGCTGAACAACCTCACCTTCGTCGCCGGCCACGCCCTGCACTACCTGCACGCCTCCGACGAACAGTTCGACGCGATCTACTCCGTCTTCGGAGCCATCGGCCTCGTCGCCCCCGAGCTCCTGCTCCCGGCCATCGCCCAGCACCTCACACCCGGGCGAGTGCTCGCCTTCTCCGTCCCCCACCCGCAGCGTGGCGGCCGAAGCCCCTCGGGCGACGACCGACCCCGCCGCGACCACGTCCCCCTCCCCGACCGCACCCGGCTCCCCATCGCCCGATGGGAGTTCTCCCCGGACCGATGGGAGAAGCACCTCAGCCGAGCGGGCTTCCGGCTCACCTCTGCCCAGGAGTTCCACGACCCCCGCATGGGCCACTGGCCCACCACCCTGCTGATCCGCGCCCGCAAGCTCTGACAGCCGCTTCTCACCTCGGCTTCTGGAGGACCAATGCGCCCGCCCTACCTGCTCCTCGACATCGACGGCGTCCTCATCCCCTTCCCCGACGAGCACGGCTCGCCCCCGGCCACGCACGACCGCCACGACGTCGTCCCCACCGGCCGCAGCGCCGACAACCCGGTCACCGTCTGGCTCCACCCCGAACACGGCTGCCTCCTCATGGACGTCATCCGCACCGGGTTGGTCACCCCGGTCTGGTGCACCAGCTGGCGCCAGGACGCCACGACCCTCATCGGGCCCCTCCTGGGCCTCCCGACGCTGCCGTACATCGACCTGCCGCGCCCGCAGATCACCACCAGCCACCCCAACGGCTACCTGTGGAAGCGTGACCACGTCGAGGCCTGGCTCGACAGCGCCCCTGCCGTGTGGATCGACGACGACTTCACCAGCCTCGACCACACCTGGGCCGCAGAGCGCACCGCCCGCGGAACGGCAACCCTCCTCGTACAGCCCGACCCACACCTCGGGCTTCAGCCCGAGCACCTGACCGAGGTGACGAAGTGGGCCGCGCAGCTACCCACAGTCCGCGCCGCCTGACGACTGATGCCCTCGCTGCGATGAGCAGCGAGGGCATCAGGGTGTGCTGTGTGGTCCGACTACTTGGGTGCGGGTAGAAGTCTGGAAGCCCGCCTGCGCGAGCACATCGCCCTGCTGCTCCCCGACGCGGAGGCCGCGGCCGATCGGCTCTGGCGCGGCAGCATCACGTGGTACACCGCCCGCGCCCGACTCGACAGCATCCACCATCAGGTGAAGCAAGGACTCGGCAACGGGCCACTCGCCGCCCATATCCAGGTGGACGCACTCGCCCGCGACTGCCAATGGCTCCTGATCCACCACCAGCAGCGGGAGCGCGCGTGACCGCCGAACGGTGGTGCCACTGGCACCAAGGCCTCACGGACCGGCCCACCCTGATCGCCCTCATCGAGACCGGCTCCGGCCCCGGCGGCATCCTCTACGCCTGCCCGCAGTGCATGAGCATCTACCGACTCCGGCCCCTGGCCCCGGCCGCGAGCGGCGGCCCCATCTACGAACGCCGCCGCACCTGAGACAGGGCCGCCGGCGGCATTCCCCCTCCGCCGGCGGCCCCCACCTCCACCCCGCATGCGACACCCGCCACGGCGCGGCCATGCCCTCGTCATGAAGGAGTGAGACCCATGAGCGACTACAAGGAGTACAGCGACAGAGCCGAGGTCAAGGGGCACAAGAAGCCCGGCCCCCGGCGGCGACCAGGGGAACGGGACGAGCTCCGGCTGTATGGTCTTAGCGCCCATCCCGGCCATCCTCGCCGGGGTCGCCGTCCTGGTGTTACGGAAGGTTCTGCGATGACCAAGCCGCCTCACACCTGCCCGCAGTGCGGCCGTCCGGACTGCAGTCCGCCAGACCCGTCCACGCTCGGCGTGCCGAACTGGCTGTGGTCGCTGCTGGTCATCGTGGGGTTCGCGGTTGCTCTGCTCGGGTACACCGCCGCCCAGCGCTGAGCCCGCGGCCGGTACACCGGGCCAACGA
Source organism: Streptomyces sp. NPDC001922 (assembly GCF_042891165.1). Lineage (NCBI taxonomy): Bacteria > Bacillati > Actinomycetota > Actinomycetes > Kitasatosporales > Streptomycetaceae > Streptomyces > Streptomyces sp. NPDC001922. The sequence goes on from NZ_JBIASV010000003.1 coordinate 399,560, forward strand.
CAAACGGCTTCCGTCCCTGCTCGCACGCCAGATGGATCTTCGTGACCCGCCGTCCCGGGGCCTCGGACCGGGGGACCTTCCCGGATTCCCGGTGGAGCCTGCGAGTACGACCCGCGGGCACGTCCTCGCAGACAGGTCCTCGCAGGCACGTCCCCGCAGGCACGTCCCCGCAGGCACGTCCCCGCAGGCAGGGACGGCGTACCGGACCTAGGGTGGAAGTACCGGCGTCATTCCGGAGGTGCGTCATGGGCCGTAGCCACCACTTCCACCTCGATCATCACGGCCACTCGATCACCGTGAACGTCCGTCCCGGCCGGACGAGCCGGCTCGAGCTGCTGGTCGACGGCAAGGAAGTCTTCCGTCAGCGCGTGCAGGGCACGGGGACCAGCGTGCTGACCGGCGAGCTGCCCGGCGACCCGCCTGTTCCGTTCCGGGTGCTCGTGCACCAGCCGAGGCTCGGGGCACTCATCCCCCGCTGCAGCCTGGAGGTCGACGGCGTCGAGCAGCCCATGCCGGAGCGCGCGATGGTGTGAGCCGTTCCAGCGTCCGCAGGGGCCGCTCCCGGTTGCTGCATGGGGCCGTTCGCCTGTTCCCTGTTCCCTGTGAGTCGTTGCCGCTGCTCACGGTGCGAGTCGTCTCCGTGGCCGAGAGAGATCGCGGAATTCCGGACTCCGCCACCGTGATCAGGGTTCCGCCGCTTGACCGGACCGGGTCCGGCGAGCGCCCGCGTGCGCCGGCAGGGGCACTGATCACGGGCGCCGTTGAGCGTTCCCGGACCGTCCGACGTATGCAACTCCGTGCGATCGGTGCGGGCCTGGCAGGTGATCAGTTTCAGCCCCGTCGCTCCGCGGAGCGGGGCGGGGTGCGACGATGACCGGACCATGAGGACGGGGACTGAGCTGCGAGCACTGCGCACAGCGGTGTTCGCGTCGGTGTGCGCGCTGCTCTCCGCGCTGGGGCACGCGTCGATGTCGGGCGCCCCGCTGCCCTGGTGGGTGGTGGCCGGTGCCGCCGCCCTGACGGCCGCCGGGGTGTGGTGGCCGACGGGACGGGAGCGGGGCTCCCTCCGGGTCGGTGCGACCGCCCTGGCGACCCAGGCCCTGCTCCACGGGGTGTTCTCGCTGGCGCAGGTTCTCCTCCGCCCCGTCCCCTCCCGGTCGTTCGCCGGACAGTGGGTGGCACAGCTGCTGTGCGCTCCCCCGCACCCGGCCGACGCCATGAACGGGGGCGCGGCACGGGCCGGGCGGAGCGGCGGAGTTGCCGACGCCCTGGCCCACGGGTCCGGCGGTGGCATGTCCCCGGTGGACCACGGCCACCCGGCCGGCCATGCACAGCACCTCGCCCACGGGGCCGCCGATCCCATGGCGGGCATGGACGGCATGCACGCGGCGATGGACGGCATGGCGGCCGGCGGCGGGGCCGTGGGCATGGTCGCGGTCCATGTGCTGATCGCGCTCGCCGGTGCGGTCTGGCTGTGCGGCGCGGAGCGGGCGACGTTCCGGCTGCTCCGGGCGGTGTCCGCCCGGCTGTTCGCGCCGTTGTCCCTCGCCGTGGGCGGTGCCGCGCCGGTGCCGGACCCGCTCCCGGTCCGACGGGCCGCGTGGGAGGCCCGGCCGCCGTTCCCCCGGCTGCTGCTCGCCCACGTCATCTCGACCCGTGGACCGCCGCGCGTGCTCGCTGTCCGCTGACAGCACGGAGCCATCGGCCGACGGGCGCGGCGACCCGCCGTATCCGCCCCGGCCGTCCATTCCACCGGTCCGCCCTTCGGCAGTGACCGGCACACGCGAAGGACCTCGCACGATGACACCTGCCTGCACACCTGCCCGGACACGGGCGACAGGGGCGACACGGGCGCCGCGCACGGCTCCGGCCGTCGCCCGCACCGGGCCGCGGCCCGCGGGGCGGCCGGGCCGCTCAGCCGGCGCGCGAATCCCCCTGTCCCGCGCCTCCCGTCTCCCCGTCCCCGTCGAGCGCGGCGCGCAACGCGGCGAGCAGGCCGTCGGCTCCGGGTTCCGGCTCCTGGGCGGAGCCGGTGAACTCCCGCAGCCGCTGGACCTGCCGCTCCCAGCGGCGGCACTCCGGACAGCCCGCCAGATGCGCGTCGAGCGCCGGACCGTCGACGTCCGGCGGCAGTGCCTCGCCGTCGGCGCGGGCGGAGAGGGCGGTGCGGATCCGGGAACACTGCATGCCCCCATCCTCTCCGAGGGGTACGACGGACGGCGACACTCCGGCGAGGAGGCGGCCCATGCGTGACGACGCACAGGTGACGGCCTGGGCGCTGGCCGCCCGCTCCGGGGACCGCGAGTCCGTGGACGCCTTCGTCCGCAGCACCCAGCTCGACGTCCGCCGGTACGTCACCCATCTCAGCGGCGACGCCCAGGCCACGGACGATCTGGTCCAGGACACCTATCTGCGGGCGCTGCGCAGCCTCCCGGGCTTCGAGGGCCGGTCGTCGGCGCGCACCTGGCTGCTGACGATCGCCCGCCGGGTGGTGGCCGACCGGATCCGGGCCACGTCCGCGCGCCCGCGGCTGGCGGGGGTCGAGGACTGGCAGTCGGCGGCGGAACGGGCCCAGCCGCGCGGGCTGCCCGGCTTCGACGAGGGAGTGGCCCTCTCGGAGCTGCTGTCGGTGCTGCCCGCGGAGAGGCGTGAGGCGTTCGTGCTGACGCAGCTCCTCGGGCTGCCGTACGCGGAGGCGGCCGCGGTGGCCGACTGCCCCATCGGGACGGTGCGTTCCCGGGTGGCCCGGGCCCGGGAGGCCCTCGTCTCCCAGCTCGACGCGGCGGATGAGGACACCTCGGCCACCCGGGAGGGCCCGCGGGCGGCGGAGCCGGTGGCGCGGCCCGCTCCGGCCGTGCGGAAGCGTCGGCCGGCGCTGCTCGCCGGCGCAGCGCGCTGAGCCCGTCACGGCCGGACGCGGGGAGCGGGCTGCGGTGAGGATGCCGTACGCCTGCTCCCCGCGGCGCGGGATCCGGAACCGGGCCGGCCCCGCGGTGTCCGGTCCGCCCGGCGTCCCCGGATGCCGGGGAGCCGGGGGGAGCCGGGAGGCCGGGGGGGGAGCCGGGAGGCCGGGGGGAGCCGGGAGGCCGGGGGCGGCCGGGGCGGCGCCGACGGTCCGCCCGTCCGGCCCCGGTCGCGCCTGACCGCAGCTTCGTTCGTCCGGCTCCCGGTCACCCCGGCCCGCACCTCCGTTCGTCCGGCCCCGGCCGCCCCCGACGGCAACTTCCCCGGAATCTCTGCCGATCGACGGGAACTCCCGTGCGGATTCGCCCGACCTCTGTACCGACGCGCCGACACCCGCGCGCGGAACAGAGGAAGGAGGCGGTGATGCAGCAGGACACGGGGAGCGCTGAGTCCGACCGGTGGAGCCTGGTCGCGGTCGCCGGGATTCTCTCCTTCGTCGCCATGCTCGACATGAGCATCGTCAATGTGGCGCTGGCCGACATCGGGGAGAGCTTCGCGGTTCCCGCCGAGACCGCCCAGTGGGCCGTCCTGGGCTATCAACTGCCGGTGGTGGCCCTGTTGCTGCCCGCGGGCCGGTGGCTCGACCGGGTGGGGATGCGACCGGCGCTGCTCACCGCGGTCGCCGGGTTCGCGCTGTCCGCCGCGGCGGCCGCCCTGGCCCCGGCCGTGGGGTGGCTGATCGGAGCACGGCTGCTGCAGGGCGCCTTCGGGGCGCTGCTGTTCGTGCTGATGCCGGTGCTGGCCACCCGGGCGGTGCGCCCCGAGGTGCGGGGCCGGGCGATGAGCGTGCCGGCGACGCTCGGGCCGCTCGGCGCGGTCAGCGGACCGGCCCTGGGCGGGCTGCTGCTGGACCACGGGGGCTGGCGCACGGTGCTGCTGGTGAAACTGCCGCTGTGCCTGGTCGCCTGGGGCGTCGCGCGGGCGGCGCTGCCCCGCGGGGGGCGGCTGGCCGCCCCCGGCCGGCGGGAGGCGGTGGACGCCGCCCTGATCGCGGGCGCGGTGGCGGCGGCGCTGCTGGCCCTGACGCTGGCCCCCGGATCGCCGCGCTGGGCGTGGGCGGCCCTGCTGGTGCTCCCCCTGGTGGTGGCCTGGGCGCGCGGTCCGGGCGGCCGTCCCGTCCTGGCGGTGCTGCGGGAGGCACGGACGTACGGCACGCAGGGCGCGGTTCTGGCGCTCGGTGCGGCGTTCGCCGCGGTGCACTACGTGACCGCGCTCCATCTGCAGCGCGACGACGGGCTGAGCGCCTCGGTCACCGGCCTCACCCTGCTCGCCTTCCCGCTGGGCATGGCGCTGGCCGGGCCGGTGGGCGGCCGGCTGGCGGACCGCTGGAGCCCCCGGCCGGTCGCGGTGGCCGGCGGCGTCCTGGTGGCCGTCGGCTTCGTCCTGCTGGCGGCCGGGGACGACTGGCAGCCGGTGCGGATCGCCTGGCAACTCGGCATCGCCGGGGTGGGGATGGGCCTCTACGGCGGCCCCGCGCAGTTCCTGGTGATGAGCGCGGTGCCCGCCGCACAGCTGGCCACCGCCGGGTCCACGGTGCAGCTCGCGCGCAGCCTCGGCTTCACTCTCGGCCCGGCCCTGGCGACCGCGGTGTGGGGACTGTCCGGGCCGGGTGCCGCCGGGGCACGGACCGCGCTGGCCGCCGCCGCGGTCGCGGCGTGCGCGGCGGTTCCGCTGCTCGCGCTGCGGCCCGGTCCGCGGAGAGCCGGTGCCGCGGCGGTACGGCAGGGCTGAGGGCGCGTCCCCTCCGGCTTCCGGCTTGTCCCGCCTCCTGCCCTCCGGTCCCGCCGCCCTCCGGCGGCCCGTGCCGATCGGCCGCCCCGCCCTCGGATTCCCCTTCTCCCCCTCCCCCGACAGCCTCTCCCCGACAGCAAAGGAGCCGCGCCATGTGCGGCATCGCAGGCTGGGTCTCGTTCGACGAGGACCCGCGCCGTCAGGTCCCGGTCATCGAGCGGATGACCGCGTCCCTCGCCCTCCGCGGACCGGACGCCTCCGGGGTCTGGTGCGGCCCGTACGCCGCTCTCGGCCACCGGCGGCTCGCCGTGCTCGACCTCGAGGGCGGGGTCCAGCCGATGACCGCCGGGCCGGAGGGCGCGGAGGTGGTGCTGAGCTACAGCGGCGAGGTCTACAACCACGACGAGCTGCGGACCGAACTGCGGCGCCGGGGCCACGACTTCCGCACCCGGAGCGACACCGAAGTGGTGCTCCGGGCCTACCAGGAGTGGGGGGACGCGCTCACCGAGCGGCTGGAGGGGATGTACGCGTTCGCCATCTGGGACAGCGAACGGCAGCGGCTGCTGCTGGTCCGCGACCGGCTGGGCGTCAAACCCCTCCACTGGGCCCGGACCCCCGGTGGCCTGGTCTTCGGCTCCGAGCCGAAGGCGCTGTTCGCGCACCCCGCGGTCCGGCCGCGGGTGGACGCGGACGGCCTGCGCGCGGCGTACAGCCTGCTGTTCTCCACCGGCCCCACGCTCTGGTCGGGGGTCCGGGAAGTGGAGCCGGGCGGCATCACCGTCCTGGACCGCGGCGGCGTGACCGAGCGGCGTTACTGGCTGCTGGAGGCCCGGCCGCACACCGACGGCCCGGAGGAGACCGTCGAGGAGGTGCGGCGCCGTCTGGACCGGGCCGCCCGTGCGCAGCTCGCGGCCGACGTCCCCCGCTGCACGCTGCTCTCCGGCGGGCTCGACTCCACCGTCCTGACCGCGCTGCTGGCGGACGAACTCCGGCTCCGGGAAGGGCCGGAGGCCCGGCTCCGCTCCTACGCCGTCGACTACAGCGACCAGGCCGAGCGGTTCACCGGCGATGTGCTGCGCACCGGCCACGACACGCCGTACGCCACCGAGGCCGGGGCGTTCATCGGCACCGACCACAGCACCGTCGTCCTCGATCCGCGCGCGCTGCTCGATCCCGAGCACCGCGCGGCCGTGGTCGCCGCGCGGGACTCGCCCATCGGTGTCGGGGACATGGACACCTCCCTCTACCTGCTGTTCGGCGAGATCGCCCGGCATTCGACGGTGGCGCTCTCGGGGGAGGCGGCCGACGAGGTGTTCGGCGGCTACCCCTGGTTCCACAGCCCCCGGGCGCTGGCCGCCGACACCTTTCCGTGGCTGCTCGTCACCGGCGACGAGGCCGCCATGCCGCTGCACCCCGACCTGGCGGACACGCTGGCCATCGGCGCGTTCCAGCGGGACACCTACCGGGACGCACTGGCCGCCGTGCCCCACCTGGACGGCGAGTCCCCGGTGCAGCACCGGCAGCGGGAGATGCAGCACCTCTCGCTCACCCGCTGGCTGCGGCAACTGCTGCACCGCAAGGACCGGTTGAGCATGGCGCAGGGGCTGGAGGTCCGGGTGCCGTACTGCGACCACCGCCTCGTCGAGTACGCCTTCTCCACCCCGTGGGAGCTGCAGAGCTCCGACGGCCGGGAGAAGAGCCTGCTGCGGGCGGTGGGCACCGGTCTGGCGCCGCACTCCGTGCTGCACCGGGCGAAGAACCACTATCCGGCCACCCACCATCCCGACTACAACAGCGGCCTGCAGGACATGGCGCGCGACGCCCTGGGGGCGCACGGCGGGACGGTCCGCGATCTCGTCGACGAACGCGCCGTCAAGCCCTGCCTGGACACCGACCCCGCGCAGCTGGAGTGGGGAGACCGGCTGCGGCTGGAACGGGTCGTCGATCTCGCCCTGTGGCTGGGCCACCACCGGCCCGAGCTCGTCCTCTGACGCCGCCGGTCCCCGCTTCCGTCCGTCCGCGCCGGCTTCCGCCGGCGCCCTCCGGTCCGGTTCAGCGAACCGCGCTCCGGTCCCGTCCCTCGATTCCGTCCGCCGATCCCCGCAGGTTCCGCCGATCCCCGCAGGTCAGGAGCGACCGCCATGACACAGCCCGACCCCGTGCCGCTGCACGGCGCCGACTACAAGCGCGACCCCTATCCGCTGTACGAAACCCTCCGCGCCGAGGGCCCGGTCCACCGGGTGCGCTTCCCCAGCGGGGTGGCCGCCTGGCTGGTCACCGGCTACGAGGCCGCCCACCGGGCGCTGAACGACGACCGGCTGGGCAAGCACCACTCCCGGGGCAACGCCGCCTGGCGCCGGCACGCGTCGATCATGCCGGAACCGCAGCACTCCCAGCTCCAGGTGCATCTGCTGCACCAGGACCCGCCGAAGCACACCACGATGCGGCGGCTGGTCCTCGACGCGTTCGCCCCGCGGCGGGTCGAGGCCCTGCGCCCGCGCTTCCGGGCCATGGCCGACGCACTGCTCGACGCGGTGCCCGCGGGCGGCGGCATGGACGCGGTGGCCTGTTTCGCCGCCCGGTTCCCGTTCCAGGTGCTGTCCGAGGTCATCGGGCTGGCGCCGGAGCTGGCCGGGCGGTTCGACCGCGACTGGGGGAAGGTCGTCCAGCCGGTCGGCCCGGAAGACCCCGGCCGCCCCGCGTACGAGGCCCGGCTGCGCGCCCTCCAGACGTACATCGCCGATGTCGTGGCCCACCAGCGGGCGCACCCCTCCGAGGAGTTGCTCGGCCGGCTGGTCGCGGCCCGGGACAGCGGGGCGCTGAGCCAGGAGGAGCTGGACTCCATGATCTTCCAGCTGCTGGTGGCCGGTCAGGAGCCGGTGACCAACCAGATCACCACCGCCCTCGTCGCCCTGCTGCGCCACCCCGGGGAGCTGGAGCGGCTGCGTGCCGAGCCGGAGATCCTCCCGCGGGCGGTGGAGGAACTCCTCCGCTACGACAGCGCCTTCGAGCTGACCACCTGGCGGTTCTTCGCCGAGGACGCCGATCTGCACGGCACCCGGGTCCCGGCCGGGGACTCGGTGATCGTCTCGCTCTGTGCGGCCAACCGTGACCCCGAGCGCTTCCCCGACCCCGACCGGCTGGACTTCGACCGGTCGCCCAACCCGCATCTCGCGTTCGGGCACGGCATCCACTTCTGCCCGGGTGCGGCGCTGGCCCGCATCGAGCTCCAGGTGGCGATCGGGACGCTGGTCGAGCGGCTGCCGGGGCTGCGGCTCGCCATGCCGGAGGACGAACTGCGCTGGATCCCGGCGGTCCTGGCGCGCGGGGTGAACGAGCTCCCGGTCACCTGGACGCCCGGGAGCTGCCCGGTCACCGGCCGACACGGCGGGGGTGCCCGTGCCGAAACGGACGCCGACGCCCCGGGAGAGGGCGTGCGGCGGGACGGTTCCCGCCCGGCCTTGTAGGGCGCGCCCGGCTCCGCTGTGCGGGGCCGGTTTGCCCGCAGGTCCCCGATACGCGGCGCCCCCGGTCCGTCAGTCCACCCGGTCCGTCCACCCGGTCCCCGGTCCGTCCAGCAGCCGGTGCGTGTCCCCGTGTCACCGGCCCCGACCGGGGACGCCGTCCCCCACCGCCCCCGTCCCACCCAGGAGTTCCCCGATGGCGTCTGCCGGCACCGTACTCACCGGCCCCGCTGCCCACCCGTCACTGTCCCCGGCCCAACGGAGGACCTGCGCGGCGATCCTGTCGCTGCTGCTGCCGCACCGGCGCACCGTGGACACCGCTGTGGTGCCCCCGGACCTGCCGGCCGCGTTCCCCGAGCAGACGCGCCAGCTCGCCCCGTTCGTCGCGGCCGGGGAGCCGGTGCTGTTCACCCTCCCCGGCTTTCCCTGCAAGTCCCCCAACCCGGCCAAGGTCCTCGGCCATCTGCCGGACGAGGGCGAACGGCGGTCGCTGCGCTTCCTGGACCGGCTGTGCGCCCGGATCGCCGCGGTGCACCCGCCCGGCGCGCGCATGCTCATCTGCTCCGACGGCCATGTCTTCGGGGACCTCATCCGGGTCTCCGACGCACACATCGACGCCTACGGGGACGGCCTGCGGGCGATGATCCGCGACGAGGGCCTGAGCCATCTGGACACCTTCGACCTGCGGGACGTCTTCGGCGACCAGCCCTGCGAGCGGAAACGGACCCAGGTCCACGACCGCTACGCGCCGACCGTCGAGGCCCTGCGCGCCCGGGCCAAGTCCGACGAGGGAACGCTGCGCCTGTACCGCGGGATCACCCGCTTCCTCGTCGAGGACACCGCGTCCTTCGACGGCTCGCGGTCGGCGCTGCAGCGCGACTGCCGCAGACGGGCCTACGGGGTGATGCAGCGCAGCCGCGCCTGGGGCGAGCTGATCGCGGAGCACCACCCCCGCTCGGTCCGGCTCTCCATCCACCCGCAGCCGCGCGGGGCCGCCAAGTTCGGCATCCGGCTGCTGGAGGCCCGGGACGCCTGGACCACGCCCTGGCACGCCGCCCCGCTGCTGCACCGGGACGGGGAGTGGGAGCTGCTCCACCGCAGGGCGGCGGAGCAGCGGGGCCGTCTGGTGCTGCGGGACGGCCGTCCCAGTCACTTCGAGGCGACAGCGTCCCGTTGACGCCGGTCACCGGCCTCCGCCGCCGGCGCCCGGTGGTCGAACGCGATCAGCGGGTCGCCGGTGAGCGGATGGTCGGTCACCGCCGCCCGGACGCCGAAGACCTCCGACAGCAGCTCCGGGGTGAGGACGTCGCGCGGCGCCCCGGAGGCGACCACCGCGCCGCCGGCCAGGACGTGCAGCCGGTCGCAGAGCGAGGCGGCGGCGTTCAGGTCGTGCAGCGCGATGAGGGTGGTCCGGCGGACGTCCCGGAGCAGGGTGAGGAGTTCCACCTGGTGCCGGATGTCGAGGTGGTTGGTCGGCTCGTCGAGGACGAGCACGTCCGGCTGCTGCGCGAACGCGCGGGCGAGCAGCACCCGTTGGCGCTCGCCGCCGGACAGTGCGGAGAACCGCCGGCCGGCCTGCCCGTCCATGCCCACCTGGGCCAGCGAGCGCAGCACGATCTCCCGGTCGGTGCGGTCGTCCCCGGCGAACGCGCGCTTGTACGGGGTGCGGCCCATGGCGACCACCTCGCGCACGGTCAGCTCGAAGTCGCTGCCGCGCTCCTGGGGCAGGGCGGCGACGTGGCGGGCGGCCCGGTCCGGGGCCAGCTCCCGGATGTCGGACCCGGCCAGCAGCACCCGGCCCGCGGTGGGCCGCAGATGGCGGTAGACGGTGCGCAGGACGGTGGACTTGCCGCTGCCGTTGGGCCCGACGAGGCCGACGGTCTCGCCGTCGGCGGCCATCAGGTGCACCCCGCTGACCACGGTGCGGCCGGCGTAGCTGACCTGCAGATCCTCGATGTCGATTCTCACCTGTCGCGCTCCAGGCGTCGGTCCAGCAGATAGAGGAGGGCGGGGGCGCCGATCAGCGAGGTGACGACACCGACCGGCAGCTCCTGGGAGTCCATGGCGGTGCGGCACACGATGTCCACGACCACCAGCAGCAGGGCTCCGGTGAGGGCGGAGAGCGGCAGGAGCCGCCGGTGGTCGCCGCCGACGAGCAGCCGGCACACGTGCGGGACCATCAGTCCGACGAAGGCGATGGCGCCCGACACGGCGACCAGACAGCCGGTGAGCACGCTGGTGACGACGAAGAGTTCCCGGCGCAGCCGGGTGACGTCGACGCCCACCCCGGCCGCCGTCTCGTCCCCCATGAGCAGGGCGTTGAGCCCGCGGGCCCGGGCCTGGAGGGCGAGCAGCCCGAGGGCGACCGCCGCGGCGGGCAGGGCCAGCAGGTCCCAGGTGGCGCCGCTCAGGCTGCCCATGAGCCAGAACAGCACGCTGTGGGTCTGCTGTTCGTCCCCGGTCTGGAGGACGAGGAAGCTGGTGAAGCCGGAGAGGAACTGTCCGATGCCGACTCCGGCGAGCACCAGGCGCAGCGGGGAGAAGCCGCCGCCCCGGCGGGCCAGCAGCCATACCAGGGAGAAGGCCGCCAGGGCTCCGGCGAAGGCGGCGGCGGACAGGCCGAGCCCGAGCAGTCCGCCGGCGCTCGCGCCGAGCACGATCGCCGCGACGGCACCCAGCGAGGCTCCGTTGGAGATGCCCAGCAGGTACGGGTCGGCGAGCGGGTTGCGGACCAGCGACTGGGTGGCGGTGCCGACCAGGCCGAGCCCGGCGCCGACGACCGCGGCCAGCAGGGCGCGCGGCACGCGGAGCTGCCAGACGATCAGGTCGTCGGTGCCCGGCCGGGGCGCCTCGCCCGCCAGCCGGCGCAGCACGGCGGACCAGACCTCCGCCGGCGGCACGTCGGTCGCCCCCCAGGAGACGGCGGCTGTGAGGGCGGCGAGCAGGGCGGCACCGAGGACGGCGGCGAACGGGCCGGGCCGTACGGGGTGGGCACGGCGGCCGGACCGGTCCGCGTCCGCCGCCTGCGGGCCGGGGGGGCCGGTGCCGGTCGGGGCGTCGGGGGAATTCCCGGGGTGCGGGGGGTGCGGGGAGTTTCCCGAGTTCTCGGGGTTCTCAGGGTTCTCAGGATGCCCCGAGTTCCGGGACGAGGAGAGCAGCGTCATCTAGCGGTCCGCCTCGACCTTGCCCGGGTACAGCGTGCGGGCGATCCGCTGCACCGTGTCGGCGTTGCCGACCCCGGCGATGGTCGTCGCCTCGGAGCCGAGCCGCAGGAACTTCCGCTCCTTGACGGCCTTCAGGCCCCGGGTGGCTGGGAAGCCGCGCAGGAAGCGCTCGGCCTCGTCGAAGGCCTTCTCGTTGGCTGCCTTGTCGCCCCGGTTGCGGACCGCGAGCTGGATCCAGTCCGGGTTCCGGTCGACCACGTCCTCCCAGGAGACCGGCTTGAAGTCGCCGTCGCAGCCGGCGAAGACGTTGCGGGCGCCTGCCTGGCTGATCACGGCGTGGCCCACCTGCTTGTTGCAGAGGGCCATGGGCTGCTTGGTCCCGGCGTCGTAGTCGAAGAAGAAGTACGTCGGACGCTTCCGCTCGGGAACGCCGTCCACCGCGGTGCGCACGGCGGACAGCTTCTTGTCCATGCCGGCCACGAGCTCCGCCGCCCGCTTGCCGGTTCCGGTGAGCGCGCCCAGCCGTTCGATGTCCCCGGTGACCTCGGAGAGGTCCTTGCGGGGGCCCTTCCGCTGCTGGGCGCAGGCGGTGGAGGCGAGGAACACATGCTTGATCCCGGCGGCCTCGAACTCCTTGTCGGTGGGGGCGTCGCCCATGCCCCCCATCCCGCCCATGCCGCCCATCGACGCGAAGGCGTCCAGGTAGAGGTCGGCACCCGAACCGAGCAGCTTCTCCTTGGGGATCACCGCCTTGCCGAGGACCGGCACCTTCCGCGCCTGCCGGTCGAGCTCGCCGGGCAGGGTGCCCTTGCCGGGCGGGAAGCCCGTTCCGGCCACCCGGTCGCCGGCGCCGAGGCGCAGCAGCATCTCCAGGCCGGAGGCGTTGCTGGTGACGATCTTCTCGGGCGGAGCGGAGAACGTGGTCTCCTTCCCGTCGCAGTCGGCCACCTTCACCGGGAACCCGCGGGCGGCGGCACCGGCGCCGTCCGCGCCGCCTCCGGCCTCGGTCCCGCCACCACAGCCGGTGGCGAGGACCGCCACCGCCGCCATGACACCGCACATCATGCGAGGGCGCATGCGTTCTCCCTGCCGCTCGAATCCTCGTACGGGCCCGCTGTCCGTGGACCCGGTGCAGGTAGTCGGCGGGAGGACGTACGGAGTTCCCGGCGGGGAGCACCGGAACGCGGACCGGCTGCCGGGCACCGGCGTACGCACCGTTGGGCAGGTGCCGGGCAGGTGCCGGGAGCCGTGGGACAGGGAGACGCAGGTCACAGGCGTTCATGTCACATCCTGCCGAGCCGTGCCGTCGTAACGGTGCAAGCACCCACAACGGCAGAGGAGATCACCATGAGTGCTCGTTTGGACGCCTTCGGCAGCCCGACCGTGGGCAAGATCTTCAAGCACATCATCGCGGCAGGCAAGGTGCTCGAGGACTCGACGCTGCCGGCCGCGACACAGGAGCTGGTCAAGCTCCGCGCCAGTCAGATCAACGGATGCGGTTTCTGCACCGACATGCACAGCAAGGACGCCGCCGCCGCGGGTGAGACCTCGGTACGTCTCCACCTGGTCGCGGCGTGGCGGGAGGCCACGGTCTTCACCGAGGCCGAGCGGGCCGCACTGGAGCTGGCCGAGCAGGGCACCCGCATCGCGGACGCGGCCGGTGGCGTCACGGACGAGGCGTGGGCGAACGCCGCCAAGCACTACGACGAGGAGCAACTGGCCGCCCTGGTGTGCGGGATCGCCCTCATCAATGCCTTCAACCGGGCGAACGTCATCATTCAGCAGCCCGCCGGCGACTACCAGCCCGGCCAGTTCGCATAACCGGGCGCGCATGAACGGGACTTGATTCCCCCGGCCCGCAGCATCACCCGCCCCCCGGGCACCCCTCACCGGGGCCCGGGGGGCGTCGTTCGGGTGCGGGCGGCGTCCTACGGGGCCGGTATGGATGCCTGATGGCGCGCCGCCATGGGTGGCTGATCCCGGCACAGTTCGACCGCTACGGCTCACGCTTCATGGCACACACGCAGCATTCGACGGTGGTCCGCGGTGACACCACCGAAGAACGCGTCCCGAATGACCCCGACGATCCGGACACCCCGCACAGCACACCGGGCCCGAGCCGACACGGCCGGGGCGGACGGGCCCTGTCCGACTCGCGTCCGGCAGCCCCCCGTTGTCAGTTGGGCCGCGGAACACGTTTCAACTCATGCCGGCGTCGCGCGCGAGGAGTGCCACCTGGACCCGGTTCGAGAGCCCGAGTTTGGAGAGGGCACGGCTGACATGGGCCTTCACCGTTCCCTCGCTCATGGACAGTTCACGGCCGATCTCGGCGTTCGACAGACCCCGGGCCACGGCACGGACCACATCCTGTTCACGGCCGGTCAGCACCGCCAGCCGTTCGCGGGCCTTGGCGGAGTCGCCCGACCCCAGTCCGGCGAACGTGTCGATCAGCCGTTTGGTGATCCTGGGAGTGAGCATCGCGCTTCCCGCGGCGATGGCACGCACGGCGGCGGCAAGGTCGCGCGGCGAGGTGTCCTTCAGGAGGAAACCGGCCGCTCCGTTGCGCAGTGCGGTGTGCACATAGTCGTCGAGGTCGAACGTGGTCAGCATGATCACGCTGGGGGCGCCGGGCCGGCGGCGGAGTTCCTTGAGCGCGGTCAGGCCGTCCATGCCGGGCATGCGTACATCCATCAGCACCACATCCGGGCGGTATTCGGCCGCGGCAGTCACGGCCTCACTGCCGTCGCTCGCCTCGGCGACCACCTCCATGTCCTCGGCCGGCTCCAGGATCATGCGTAACCCGGCCCGTACCAGCGCTTCGTCGTCGACGATCAGGACCCGGATCACTGGTGTTCCTCCATGGCGGGCGTGGGAATGGGAAGCCGTGCACGGACCGAGAAGCCTCCGCCCGTTCGCTGCTCCGCGGTGAATTCGCCGTCCAGCAGCTCGACGCGTTCACGCAGCCCGACGAGGCCCATGCCGCCGCCCGGCAGCGACTCGACGGGGCCGCCGGGGGCGTCGTTCCGTACGGCCACCTCCAGGCTGGAGGGGTGGTAGCGGACGAGGACTTCGGTGCGCGCCGCTCCGGCGTGCTTGTGCACGTTGGTGAGCGCTTCCTGCACCACACGGTACGCGGCCTGTTCGAGCAGGGTGGGCAGCCGCTGCGGCGTACCGTCGTCGCGTCTGCTGACGGGCATGCCGGCAGCGCGCGACTGATTGAGGAGACCTTCGAGGTCCACCAGGGTGGGCTGCGGTCCGAGCGCCATTCCTTCCCCGTCCACGGCCTTCAGCACGCCGATGACGCCCCTCAACTGTGCCAGGGCCTCACGGCCCGTGGTGCGGATGAGCTCCGCCGCGACCGCGGTCCCCTCGTCCTTCGCGTTGATCTCCAGGGCACCGGCGTGCAGCACCATGAGCGAGACCCGGTGGGCGACGACGTCGTGCATGTCCCGTGCGATGCGGGCGCGTTCCTGCAGGCGCGCCTGTTGCGCGCGGGCCGCCTGTCCCCGCTCGAGTTGCTCCGCCCGCAGGCGCAGGCTCTCGACCACGTCCCGGCGGGCCCTGTTCCACAGTCCGAGTGCGAAGGGCAGCCAGACGAACAGCCCGGCGCCGCCCAACGACGCGAGGATGTCCCCCCGGACGACACCCGGCAGCCCGATGGCCAGATGCACAGCCGTCGGCAGCACCGCGATCGCGCCGGCCCCCACCACGTAGGACATCTGCCGGAGCGGACTGCGCGCGGTGGAACCGACGACGTACGACGCTACGCACAGCGTGGTCCAGACGGATGCCAGAACCCATGCGACGCATCCGACCAGCACGACCGGCCGACGCTTGCGCGGAAGGGCCAGTACGGCGGCCGCGGAGCCGGCTGCGACGGCCACGGCCAGGAACAGGACCGGCCAGGGGGCCAGGCCCAGTTCCGCCTGTATGTGGCGGACCAGGCGGGCGTCGGTGGGGAAGAACGCACCGGCGGCGAGCACGGCCGCCAGCAGCCTCAGCCTCCAGCGGTCCAGCCATCGCCACGCGCGTGCTCCCAGTGCCGGTTCGGTGGTCGTCCGTGTACGTCGGGTCACACGCCGAGCGTATGGGGTCAGCGGTGCGTCTGCTTCTGTCGTTGGTCTGTACCGCCCCTGACGAAAGTCGGGGGTGTCTCCCTGACCCAAGTGCGGTCCGTTCGTGGACTTTCCGGAGACGTGGGCCGGGCCCCGTTCGCGGAGACTCGCTGCCATGACACAGACAGCTGCCATGACACAGACAACAGCCGCTGTCCGGGCCTCGGGACTGGGCAGGTACTACGGATCCGGCGACGCCCGGGTGACCGCCCTCGCGGGCGTGAACGTGGAGTTCATGCACCGGGAGTTCACCGCGATCATGGGTCCTTCCGGCTCGGGAAAGTCGACGCTGATGCACTGCGTCGCGGGCCTGGACCAGGCCGACGAGGGCACGGTGTGGATCGGGGACACCGAGCTGACGGGGCTCACCGACGACGCGCTCACCGATCTGCGCCGGGACCGCGTGGGGTTCGTCTTCCAGGCATTCAATCTGTTACCCACCCTCACGGCCCTGGAGAACATCCTGCTGCCGTTCGACCTCGCGGGGCGCAAGCCCGACCGGGCCGTACTGGACGAGGTCATCACCGCGGTGAACCTCCGGGACCGGCTGCACCACCGGCCCAGCCGGCTCTCCGGCGGCCAGCAGCAGCGCGTGGCCTGTGCCCGGGCCCTGGTCACCCAGCCGGATGTGGTGTTCGCCGACGAGCCGACCGGCTCGCTGGACTCCGCCGCCTCCGCGGAGCTGCTCCGGTTCCTGCGCCGGAGCGTCGACGACCTCGGCAGGACCGTGGTGATGGTGACCCACGACCCCGGTGCCGCCGCCTTCGCCGACCGGGTGCTCTTCCTCAAGGACGGTGCTCTCGTCGACGAGATCCTCGCACCGGCCGCGGACCGTGTGCTGGAGCGCATGAAGTCCTTCGAAAGGGCCGTTGCCTGATGCTGAGGACCATGCTGCGCGACCTGCTCGCGCACAAGGGCCGCGCGGTGATGACGCTCGTGGCCATCGCCCTGGGTGTCACCGCGACGGTCGGCAGCTGGGTGGTGAGCGACTCCGTCGCGGCGACGCTCACCCTGCGCAAGACGCGGGAGGACGTCGGCGTCGCGGTGCAGAGCCCGGGCAAGGATCCGGTACTCGGCGCTGCGGACCGCGACCGGCTGGCCGGCCTGCCCGGCGTCGCCGAGGCCGAAGGGGTGACCGTCGGACGGGCGGGCATCGTCGGGCGCGACGGCAAGCTGGTCAGGGCGAGCACGGTACTCGACCGGGCCGGCACCAACTGGAGCAGCGACAAGCGCTTCACGGTGGACGCAGGCGAGGCCCCCGAGAGGCCCGGCCAGGTTGCGCTCAACCGGACCGACGCCGACGTGGCCGGTGTCGCCGTGGGTGACACCGTACGTGTCCTGCTGTCCGGCGGCCGTACGGACCGGGCCGAGGTGACCGCCCTGTTCACGTACCACCGTCTGGGACGGCAGGCCGAGACGGATTCGAACGAGGCGTCCGACGCCGTTCCGGTCGTTGCCTACGACAACGCCACCGCCGCGAAGCTCTTCGGTCCCCGGTTCCACCGCCTCGAACTGACCGCCGCGCCGGGAGTCGCCCCCGCCGCGCTCGCGGACGCCGTTCGCGGAGCCGTGCCCGACTCCTACCCCGTGGCGACGGGCAGGGCTCTGGCCGACGCCGCGGCCGCCCAGTCCGAGGACGAGGCACAGGACCTGAGGCTGACGATGCTGCCCTTCGCCGCGGTCGCACTGATGGTCGGGATGTTCGTCATCGCCAACACCTTCACGATGCTGGTCGGTCAGCGCACCCGGCAGTTCGCGCTGCTGCGCGCCGTCGGCGCGCGCAAGAGGCAGGTACGGACCGGGATCGTCCTGGAGGCGGCCGTGCTGGGTCTGGCCGGCGGCGCGATCGGTTCGCTGGCCGGTGTTGCGATCGGTCCGTTGATGATCAGCGTGCTGCGCCCGGACGACAACGTCGCGTTCACCGTCCGACCGGGCGCGATCCTGCTCGGCTTCGGTGTAGCCGTCCTGGTGACGGTGTCGGCGGCGTACAGCTCGGCGCGGCGCGCCGCCGCCGTACCGCCGGTGGCCGCGCTGCGCACCGACGCCGTCGTCCCCCGGGAGACCAAGCGGCGCCGGAACGTGCTGGGGGCTGCCTTCCTGGTCGCCTCCACGGTGATGATCGTCGCCACGGCGGACCCGAGCGCCTCGAACACCCTGCGGATCATCGCGCTGGTGGGCGCGTTGCTCGGTGTCATCGGTGTGGTTCTGCTCGCTCCGTTCCTCGCCGAGAAGGTGCTCCAGCCGGTCACCGGATTCCTCGGCGTGCGGACCGCGCCGTCCGTACGGCTGGGGCTGCGCAGCGCCGCCGGCGATCCACGACGTACGGCGGGTACCGCGACCGCCATCACGGTCGGCCTCGGGCTGGTGTGCGCCTTCGCCACGCTCAGCGCGTCCTTCGCCGGGCTGATCGCCTCCACGACCCGGGCCAACGTGCCGATCACGACCACCGTGCTGCAGTCGGCCGCGGGTGGCGAGTCGACCCTCACGCCGACGGAGGCGGACCGGGTCCGCGGACTGCCGGGCGTCGACCACGTCGCCGCGAGCCGCGACGTGCTGGTGGGTCTGTCCTACGAGGGCGGCACCACCACCCGGCGGATCTCCGCGATCGAGCCCGAGGCGCTGAAGACCGTCCTCACACCCCGCATCACTGCGGGCAGCCCCGATCTGACCCGGGGTTTGGTCATCTCACAGAACCAGGCCGACATGCTGGACGTGGGCATGGGCGACGAGCTCACGCTGAAGCTGGACGCCGGGACATCCGTCACGCAGTCCGTCGTGGGCGTCTACGACGCCACAGAACTGCAGGCGAGCATCTTCCTGGACGTGGCGAAGGCACCGGAGGCCCTGCGCAAGCAGATCACCCTCCTGTACGCCTCGGGGGCCGACCCGGACGCGGCGCGCGAGAGCATCGAGGCGGCGTTCCGCAACCGCCCCGATGTGACCGTCACCGACCGTGAGGGCCTGGTCCGGCAAGGCGTCGACCAGCAGCGGTTCGCGTTCACCCTGATGTACGCCATGTTCGGCGTGGCCATCGTCATCGCGGTGTTCGGCGTCGTCAACACACTGGTGCTGTCGGTCATGGAACGCACCCGTGAGATCGGTGTGATGCGTGCAGTGGGCGCCAAGCGGCTGCTGGTGCGCCGGGCGATCAGGGCGGAGTCCGTCGCGATATCCCTGTTCGGCGCGCTCCTGGGGGTGGTCGTGGGGATTCCGGCGGGCGCCGTGATGCAGCATGCCATGTTCGGACAACGGCTGGGGGACTTCACGATGCCGTTCACCGTGATCGGCCTCGCGGTGGCCGGGATCGCCGTCGCCGCGGTGCTGGCAGCGATGTTCCCGGCCCGCCGCGCGGCCGACACCGACGTGCTGACGGCGATCGCCGGCGAATAGCCCCGGCAGAACGCGCAGCGGTGAACGGCGGTGGGGCCGACGGACATCCATCGCCCCCGCTTCGGCCCCGCTCCCTCAGCCGGGCATGCGTCGTCCAGGGGCAGCGGGGCAGCCCATGGCCGGTGCTTCGTACGCCGCCAAGGCCGGGGCGGGGCGGGATCGTTCAGACGTCAGCGTTTCGCTCTGGGAGGCCGGCGCGGAGCCGGATTCCCCCGGGGAGGGCCGGCGCGGAGCACTTTCACCTGCCCGATCTGGAGGTGTGGTCACGACTCTGCTGCCGCGAGATCACCCGAACTGCCGCCCGGGGTACGGTCTGCACGTGATCTACTTGATAGGCGGCCCGCCACGAGTGGGCAAGAGCACCCTCGCGTGGATGGCGCTGGAACGGGACGGCATCCCGGGATGCCCGACCGATGTTCTGGTTTCGATGTTGCAGCGCGCCGCGCCCCAGCACGGCGTGCGCCACGGCACGCACCCGGACAAGGCCGTACCGGCGCAGCCCTTCCTCGTTGAGTTCATCCGTGCCACCGCAGAGAGCCTCGACGACTCCGATCCCCTGGACGGCTATGTGGTCGAGGGCGACATCGTCACGCCGGCGGCGGCCACCGCCGCCGCTGGTCTCGGGATGCCGCTGAGCTGCGTCTTCCTTGGGAACTCGGAGCTGACCACCGAACACTTGAGGGCCGCCCCGGACTGGCTCGACGGAGCCGACGACACCACCTATCGGGAGATCGCCGCGTGGGTCAGGGAACAAAGCACTGCCCTGCGTGAAGCCTGTGCGGCCAGCGGGCACGTCTATGTCGAGTTGGGGGCCGGCTACGCCCAGGGCCTTGAGAGGGCCTACTCGACACTGATGGAGAGGCGCTGACCGCCCACCGTCAGCACCCGCGAAGGCCCGCAAAGAATTGCGGGACAAGCCTTAGGGACAGCCCATGGCCGGTGCTTCGTACGCCGCCAAGGCCGGGGCGGGGCGGGAGCGTTCAGACGTCAGCGATTCGCCCTGGGAGGTCGGCGCGAAGCCGGATTTTCCCCCCGGGGAGGGCCGGCGCGGAGCCGGTTTCTCCCTGGGCACGCCGGCGCGGAGCCGGTCTTCCCCTGGGCGTGGCGGGCCGGCCGGAGAGCCGTACCCGGGCAGCGCGGCCTCCCGCCGCCCGGCCGCACCGGTCCTCGTCACCACAGTGGCTCGCTCACAGCTCGGCGTCCCTCCTGATGCCGTGCCGCACCGGTCGATGGCCGGCCGGACCCGCTGCGCACCCGGCCATCACGGCACGGGGGGGGAGGCGGGTCGGAGAAGGCCGTCCTCCCGGCCAGCTCTGCGCCCCGGCCGTGTGGCCCGGCAGCGGTCACGCGGCGGAGGGTGGGGAACCGGGTTCCGTCGAGGTCGTCGAGAGCCGCCCGGAGTTCCGGGTGGGGCCGGTCGGCGGAGCCGAGGTGCAGGCGTGTGACGCGGTGGTGGCGAATCGCACGGAGGAGACGCGCGGTTCCCGTTCCGGCCTCGCTCCCGGGGACGACGAGGGCCTCGCCGACGCGCAGCGGCCAGAACAGCTCCCCCGTCACCGCGGAGAGGGCCGTCGGAGCGGTGAACAGCACCCGGTCGTCGGCGGTGAGTTCGTACGCCGCCTGCATCCGGCGCACCCGCCGGTCGACGACGGCGTGCGGGACGAGCACGTCGCGCGGGTGTCCGTCGGGCCCGGCGACACGGTCGACGCAGGCGGGGTGCTGGGGCGTCAGAGGCCGGGGCGGATCGGTGCCCTGGTAGCCGGACAGATCGCAGGTCCCGACGTCGACCCCCACCTCATCGAGGAGACAGCCCGCCACAACGGCCACCCGGACATCCTGCGCGAGATGCTCGACGGCACGACCGGCGACTAGCGCTTCGACCGCATGGGATCCGGCGGAAAGCATGGCCAGGCCCGGAGCCGGACCGAGACGACGGTGCCGGTGACGGTGCCGTGGCAGATGTGGCTCACCGGCTGCCCGCTCTACCGCTCACCGGCTTCCAGGCGTTGACGCGGCCTACCGGTCGAGCGCTCCGCGTTGCGCCGGGCTGAGGCGGTCCGGTCTCGTGGTGAGGCCGTACGTCCGGGGCCCGATGGCCTTGAGGGCGAGGGGATCGGCGATGGCCGGTTGCCGTTGGATCACATCCAGGGCGGCGGTGGTGCGGCCCCGGGGCCAGTCGAGCGCGGTGGCCAGCGTGCCCAGGGTGAGCGGCCGGTCGGCGTGCACGAGGGCGGCGAGCACGGTCAGCGCGTCGCACACGGCGGTCTCCGTGAGGGTGCGGCCGCTCATCTGCTCGCTGAGACGGCCGAAGAACCGGCCCATCGTGCCGAGTCGGGCGCCGGCAGTCGTCTCGGCGCCGAAAATCTCGACACCCCGCTGTGCGGCAGTCGCAATGTCGGCGTGTGCGCCGGTGTCGGCTTGCCATGCCCGGAGCCAGGCGTCGTCGTCGATGACGTACCGCTCACGGCGCCTGCCGGGATCCGGTCGGCGCACCACCAGCTCCATGGCCTCGAGGGAGCCGATGGACTTGGACACCGACGCGGGGCTGACGCGCAGCCGGCGCACCAGGTCGGCTGCCGTCAGGCCGTCGGCGTCGGCGGTGAGCAGGCACACGAACACCCGGGAGGTCATGCGAGGCAGGCCGGTCGCGGCCAGTAGCGTCGCGAACCGGTCCACGAAGCCGCGCACCAGCTCGGCCTGCTGCTCGTCGGCCGCCGGCTCCGCGGGCCGGGCCGGCTTCCGCCGGCGGGCACGGTCGCTGGAGACCTGCTGTGCGTGGTCGGCCCCGTAGTGACCGGGTGCGCCGTTGTGTGCGACCTCGCGACTGATCGTCGACGTCGGTCGGCCGAGCCGTCGGCCGATCTCGGCGTACCCGAGCCCTTCGGCCAGCCACGCCGCGATGCGCCGACGGTCCTCGTAGGTCAGCCTGCCTCCTGGCACCGACGCGACTCCTCTCCTTGCATTCAGCAACAGTACAGTGCAACGACTCATTTTCGGGAGTTGCATTCATTCACAATTCTGTTGCAACGATCCATGATTCAGTGGGTATTTGGGACCTCATTTCGTTGACGCGCCCTAAAACGCAACGTAGCTTTTCCTCACCCGAAAAGAGAGGATCCACGATGTACGTGATGGTCGTGTCGACGGTCTCGGACGACGGCAACTTCTGGAGCGGGCTGAAGAAAGCACACACCCAACTCCCCCAGGGCGCCACGTGGAAGCTGGCGGTCGCGAGCCGGGGCGGAGGCAAAGCGGTGAACGTCATCACCCACGACTCCGTCGATGGTGTCCGGGAATTCTTCGAGGCATTCGCCGGCGCCTATGCCACGACGGAGTACTTCGAAGCGGACGCCGCGAACGCGGTCGGTCTCCCGCGATGACCATCGACGTACCACGGATCCGGGCCCGGGTCGCCGAACTCCTGGCGGAGTACGCCATCCCGAGCGCCGCGATCGGCGTGCTCCACGACGGAGAGCTCACCGAACTCGCGGTCGGCGTCAAGAACGTGGAAACGCGCGAACCCGCAACGACGGACACCGTCTACCAATGCGGCTCCATGACCAAGACGTGGACCGCACTGGCCTTCATGCAACTCGTCGACGAGGGGAAAGTCGACCTCGACGAGCCGTTGCGGACCTGTCTGCCCGGTTTCGCGGTGGCCGATCCCGAGGCAAGCGCGAAGGTCACCCCTCGTCACCTGCTGCACCACACCAACGGTATCGAGGAGGCCTATGGCGACCCCGGCGAAGACGAGGACGTCTATGCGCGCATGGTCGAGAACATCGCCGACGCACCCCAGGTCTTCCCACCGGGCCGCACCCACGGTTACAGCGCGGTGCTGGGTTACGCACTTCTCGCGCGGATCCTGGAGGTGCAGGACGGCGCGCGCTGGGACGACATCATGCGGCACCGCCTCTTCGACCCCATGGGTCTGACCAGCACGAACAGTTGGCACGAGCAGGTGGATGAAGCCCGGGCCGCGACCGGGCACCTGATCCGCTCCCCGGAGGAAGGCCCCGTCGTCACACCGGTGCGCTACCTGCCGCGCGCATTCGGCCCCGGCGGAAACATCACCTCGACCTCCCGGGAGGTACTTGCCATGGCGCACGTCCTCCTCAACCAAGGCACGGCGCCGAACGGAGAGCGCATCGTCTCGGCCGAGAGCATTCGAGAGATGCTGTGTTCCCGGGTGCCCGTACCGGATCCGTACATGTTCGGGCCGGCATGGGCACTCGGCCTCATCGTGGGTGACTGGCACGGCGAAACCGTCTACGTGACCGACGGCAGCACCGTGGGCCAGAACGCCCGGCTACGGCTTCTGCCGGACTCGAATACCGCCCTTGCCCTGCTGACCAACGGCGGACCGCGGGAGAGCTTCGCTCACGCGGTGTTCAACGAGATCCTGACCGACCTCGGCATGGTCACCATCCCGGACCTGCCGGCACCGGACACGACGCTGGATCTCGACCTGTCCAGGTACGAAGGCGTGTACGGGCGCCCCGGCGCACGGTACGAGGTGTCAGCCGAAGGCGGGGAGCTGCATCTGACCCTGGTCCTCGACCCGATGCAGGCGGCATTTCTCGGAAAGCCGGACCGCATCGGATACGCGCTGCTCCCGGTGAGCGAGACCCATTTCCTGATGCCACCGGCGGATCCGCTGGAAGACACCCGGACGGTCGCGCTCTACGACTTCACCGACGGCACGGCCCAGTACCTCCATACCAACTGCCGGGTGAACCCGCGGCAGAGGTGACCGTGCCATGCGGTCCTCGACGTCGCGGCACCCATCCCGACCTCTCCTGTCCTCCTGGTCTGCCCGATACCGGGGATCAGTTACGGGAGACATGTCGGCGACGGAAACGATCTGCCGCATGAATGACGCAAACGGGACAGCCCTCAGCCGCAGCGTGCAGCAACGACCGCCGAACTGGCGGGTGTGGTGAGGATTTCCGTGGCATCAAGGGCCGGATGGGTGAGGTGGAACAGGCGGAGCTCGTCCACGTCGCCCTCGAAACGAGGCGGCCAGTCCGGCGAGGGGGTGAAGTCGTCCAGGATGAGAAGGCCACCGGGAGCGAGCAGTTCGACGACCCTCTCGGGGTCGTCGCGTTTGCCTCCGCCGTCGCAGAAGAAGACATCGAAGGGGGCGTGCCGCTCCAGCAACCGCCAGTCCCCGGTGAGGACATCGACGCGGTCGTCGTCCGCGAAGACACCGGCCGCTCGCCGGGCCAGCGACTCGTCACGCTCCACGGTCACCAGGCGGGCCCCGGCGGCGAGTCCGCTGTGCAGCCAGGCGGTACCCACACCCGAACCGGTGCCGCTCTCCGCGATGACGCCGTGGGGTTTGGCGGCAGCGGCCAGCCTGAGCAACCTGCCCACCTCGGGAAGGCAACTCTTCCGGAAGCCCGCTGCGGAGGCGACACGCTCCGCGGCCGCCACGCGAAGCGGAACCGCACGCTCTGTCATCATCACGCATCCCCCTTCACCGTCCCCACGACGCTATCCATCGGCAGCGGTCTCCGCACGGAGTTCCGCCTCTGCGCATCCGGCGAACGTCCCGGGTCACGGCTGGGCAGGAGGGCACAGGGGCTCGTGGCGATGCCAGAGGAGGTACCGGTCCTCGCGCTGCAGTTCGGCCGAGCCCCACTCGATGCGCATGACGCCCTGGTCCATGGAGCACGCGTAGGCGACGAGAACGAGGCGCACATCTTCCGGCAGGAGGTTGAGGTCGGGGTGCGTCTCCGCCTCGTCGTGCTCGCCCAGACCCAGGTCGAAGGTCTGCTGCATGGGCTCCGGACCGTGCCGTCGGATCAGGTCCGCGCGGAGGCCCTTGGCGCTGCGGAGACGCGCGGCCGTGACGGGCACATTTCTCTTCGCGTAGCAGTACGGGTAGATCACCCGGCCACGAACGATCATCAGCGTCCGTCCTTGTAAGCGCACCGGCGTGGCGTCCGCGACGGAACTCAGACCGACCGCCAGCTCCTCGTACTGGGCGGCGTAGAGCCCGTGCCCGTACGCCTCCAGTGTCTGGGTGTGCACTCCCTCGTGCCCGCTTCGTGCCCTGGCGTGTGCTCGAACCAAGCCGGCCGGGATCAGCTCCGTCAACGGGCCGGCCGCGTCGCCGAAGGTCTCCCGCGCCCACCGTGTCACTGCTCCCACGGCCTACCGCCTCTCCCCCTTGTGGCACCGGAGTGCCGAGCAGCATTCAACAAAACCGTGCTGTGTGGGGGTGCGCACCGCAAGAGGGCATCCGGCGCACGGGACGCTCCGCGAAGGATTCAGCGCGAGCGGGCCGTGGCGGACGCCCTGGACGCCACCGGCGTCTCCGAGCTCGCCGACCGCCGGCTCGACCGGCTCTCCGGCGGCCAACGGCAGCGCTGCTGGCTGGCGATGACGCTCGCCCAGGACACCCCGGTGCTCCTGCTGGACGAACCGACCAGCGCCCTCGACATCGGCCACGCGGTCGAAGTCCTGGGGCTCGTACGGGAGGTGGCGTCCGCGGGGCGCGCGGTCGTCATGGTGCTGCACGACCTCGCCGCCGCGGCCCGGTACGCCGACCGGATCGCCGCCCTGCAGGACGGCCGGGTCGTCGCCGAGGGCCCGCCCCGGGAGGTCGTCGACGCGGGGCTGGTCCGCCGGCTGTACGGGATCGAGGCGGACATCCTCCGGGCCCCGGCCGACGGGGCTCCGGTGGTGGTCCCCGCGTCCGGAGGGCCCCTTCCCCCGTCCCGGCTCTCCGCCGCCGCTCCGCTCACCGAGGCCTGAGGCGCCGCACCCGGAGGGTCACCTTCCGTCACCGTCGGTCGCAGGTGATCGAGCGCCCCGCGCGGAGCGCAGGAGCGGCTGCCCACCCGCGGCCCCGGGACCCCGGCTCCCGGAGCCCCTGCCGAGCCCCCGCACCCTGGGGGGAGGTCGTCCCACGACCACCCCGGCACACCTCGCCGTTTCCCGCCCGGCCGGGTGCCGCGGAACGGGCGCTCCGCGATGGCAGGCCGGAGGCGTAGCGGAGACCATGGATGCAGCCGGGTATCAGCGATGGCATGAGGGGCCCGGACCGGCACCAGGCAGCGCGCCGATGGCCGCGGAAGGAGTGCCTGGGATGAGTGCATCCGAGTCCTTCGGAGCCCATCCCGGGGCGGCGGGCACCGGCCCGTCGGCACCGGGCGGCCTGCTCGACGTGCTGAACGTCGCGGCCGCCGTCCTCGACGCCGACGGACGCATCCGGCTGTGGAGCCCGCAGGCCGAGCAGCTCTTCGGCTACACCGCCGAGGAGGCCCTGGGCGAGTACGCCGGCCGGCTGCTGGTGCGCGAAGAGCACCTGGAACTGGTGCTGGGGCTGTTCGCCGAGGTCATGGCGGGCGACGACGGCTGGGCCGGGGTCTTCCCGGTGCGGCACAAGGACGGCAGCACGCTGCTGGTGGAGTTCCGCAACATGCGGCTCCAGGACAGGCAGGGCGACTACTACGCCCTGGGACTGGCCACGGACCAGGCCACGCTCCGGCGGGTCGAACGCGACCTCGCGCTGTCCACCCGCCTCGTGACGCAGTCACCGATCGGCCTGGCCGTGCTGGACACCGACCTGCGGTACGTCACCACCAACCCGGCGCTGGAGCGCCTGAACGGCGTGCCGGCCGCCGAGCACATCGGCCGGACCCTCGACGAGGTCCTGCCGGACCTGGAGACGGCGCCCTTGGAGCGCGCCATGCGCCGGGTCCTCACCACCGGCATCCCCGTCCTCGACCAGTACGTCGTCGGCCGCACCCCGGCGGATCCGGAGACGGACCACGCCTGGTCGGTGTCGTTCTACCGGCTCGAATCGTCCAACGGGGAGGTGCTGGGGGTGGCGGCGTCGGTGGTCGACGTCACCGAGCGCCATCTCGCCGTCCAGGAGCAGCGGCGAGCCGCCCTCACCCTCCAGCGGAGTCTGCTCCCGCAGCATCCGCCGCCGCGGCGGCCGGGGCTGACGCTGGCCTCCCGCTACGAGCCGGCCCGCGCGGTGGACGAGATCGGCGGCGACTGGTTCGACGTCATCCCGCTGAGCGACGACCGGACCGCCCTGGTGGTCGGTGACGTCATGGGCAGCGGCATCAGCGCCGCGGCCATGATGGGGCAGCTCCGCACCGCCACCCGCACCCTCGCCGACCTCGGCCTGGATCCCGCGCAGGTGCTGCACCACCTGGACCGGCTGACCGACGGGCTGGACCACACCATCGCCACCTGCGTCTACGCCGTGCACGACCCGCACGACGGGCAGTGCCGCATCGCCCTCGCGGGGCATCTGCCACCGGTCCTGCTGCACGCCGACGGCCGCCGTGAACTGCTCGACCTGCCGACCGGGGCGCCGCTGGGGGTGGGCGGCGTCGTCTTCCGCACCACCGTTCTCGGTCTGCGGCCGGGCGATCAGCTCGTGCTGTACACCGACGGGCTGGTCGAGACGCGGGACGAGGCCATCGACGTCCGGCTGGCCACCCTGCTGGACAGCCTCGACAACGCGGACCGCCCGCTGGAGAAGACCTGCGACCATCTGCTGCGCACGCTGCGCCGCCCGGAGAACCGGGAGGACGACGTGGCCCTGCTGATCGCCCGGACGCACTCCCTCGGCCACTGACCGGTATGCCACCGCCTGTCGGCAGGTTCTGTTTTCCTGTGCCCGCGGTGAGAGGTTTTGCCGAACGGTCGATCACCTGTTGCCCCTGGTCACGTAGCTTCCAGGCATCCACTGATCGCGATGCGGACCTCTCCCGGCATGCCAGGAGGGGCCCGCTGGGAGGCATGTCATGAGTGTGGTCGACCTGTTCCGGACCGCGGCCGCGCTGTCGGGCGCATGGAAATCCCGTCTGCTGGGCGAGGTGGGGACGGCCTGCGTCAAGGTGCTGCGCATGGACGGGCTGCCGGTCGAGGAGGAGACGCATGGCACCGCCGAGGTGCTGCTGGTGCTCGATGGCCGGCTGGAATTGAGTGTGGAAGATGCCGAGGTGTCCGTGGGGCCGGGCGAGATGTACGCCGTGCCGGCGGGCGCCCGGCATGCCGTTCGTGCAGGGAGCCGGGGGACCCTGGTGATTGTGGAAGTGCCCGAGGGGTGAGGGCGGTTCAGGCAGCCCGGCTCGGTACTCGGGTGTGCTGTGCGGCCCGGGGCCGTCCCGCCCGCCCGGCCCGGAGCGCCGGGCGGAACGGGACGGCCCCGGAGGTCAGCGGCCTCCCGACCCCCGCGCGTCCTCGTCGTCCTCCGTCGCCAGCAGGTCCTGCAGTTCTCGCACCGCCGCGCGGAGCCGGCCGGCGAAGGCGTGCATCCCCTCGGCCACCGGGCGCGGGGTGCTCAGGTAGACGTTGAACCGGTCGGGCAGCAGGACGTAGGCCACGCCGATGCACCGGCTGCTGGTCGACCCGAAGCCGAAGTACCGGATGTGGGTGGAGGGTGCGGAGCTGGTGCTCAGGCAGTCGTCCCGCATGACGAGCCAGCCCGGCGTGCCGTACAGCCCCGGGTCCTCCGGCACGCCCAGCGACGCGCCGCGCCGCTTCCGGATCAGCTGGAGCTCCCACAGATGCTGCTCGGGTGCCTGGCCCTGCTGGCACTGCTTCGCCCGTTCCACATGCCGGTCGGCGGCGGCCCGGAACGCCGCCCGGCGGGCCGCCCGGTCCGCGCCGGGGTCCTCCATCGCGGCCACGAACCGCAGCACCTCGGGCGTGACGACCCGCATCGCCTCGGTCCGCCCGCGCCGGAACTGCCGGGTGGCGATCGACTCGTAGGTCGGCCCGACGGTGCCCTTGGCCCGCTGGTGGGCGAGTTGGTAGGCCATCTGCACGAACGCGTCGGGCGAGATGCGCAGTTGCTTGGCCCGGTTGCCGCCGAAGTCGTCGAAGGAGACCGTGGTGGTCGCCGTGGCGGCGCCGTACTCCGCGAACGCCTCGGCGGCGGACCGTACGTCCGCGCGGAGGGCCGCGTCGAGCACGAAGGTGACGGGCTCGACGGCGGGCAGGCCCTGGGACCGCGCTCCCGACTGCCGGGCGTGCTCCTCGACCGGGGTGCCGAGCAGGGCGTCGACGAAGCTGAGGATCGTCGTCCCGTCGAGTTCGCAGTGCTCCACGTTGATGCCCGCCCGGCCGTCCTCGAAGACGATGAGGGACACCGCCTTGTCGAACCACCGGTTGCCGCTGTTCCCGTACAGCAGCTGGTCGCAGGTCTCCTGCGTGTCCCCGGGGGCGAAGTCCTCCAGACACACGCAGAACAGCGCCGTCTCGATCACGTCGAGCGCGTCCGCGTTCCCGGGGTCGCAGGCGACGAGGGCGTCCCGGCGGTCGGCCCACTCGGCCCGCGCCATGGTGGTGAGATGGCCGACGGAGGCGTCCTGCGGGGCCGGCTCCGCCCCGGCCTTCATCACGGCGGCGAGCCCTGCCGCGAGGTCGTCGGGGGTGTGCGGCAGCCCGTCCTCGCCGAGCACCTCCATGCGGAACAGGTTGCCGCGGTGGAACACCACGATGTGGCGGGCGGACGACGGGCCGGGCCACTGATCGGAGTACGGGGCGCGCACCGTGTCCAGCTCCCGGCCCGGGATCCGGGTCGTGGAGAACAGGTACTTGTTCTGGTCCATCGACAGCGCACGGCCCCGCTGGACGATCGGCGGTACGCGCTCCGCGTCCAGCTGCCGCTTGTAGGCGACGGCGGCGGTGATCAGCCCGGCGGCCCGTTCCACCTGGCTCTGTCCGGTGTCCTCGAACAGGAAGAAGAAGTTCGCGTTGAGCGCGATGCGGTCGCGCCGGCCCAGGTAGCGGTAGGGCCAGAAGGTGTCGAGCCAGCTGTGCACGCTGGCCTCGGCGTCGTACCGCTCCAGAGCCGCGTGGAGGGTCCGCCCGGGGCCGTCCGGCCGGAGGAACGCCTCCACCTCCGCGCGGGTCCGCTCCCGCTCCTCCTCGGTGAGCAGCGGCTCGCACCAGGCGAGGAACCGTTCGCAGGTCTCCTCCAGCGTGGGCAGGGGCACGCGCGGCAGGGCGTCGTCGTTCGCGAAGGTACGGGTGGCCGGGGTGGCCGATTCCTGACTGCTGTTCACTGGGTTCCTCGATTGGTCACTGGTTGCCTCGGTCTCGGGACGGAGTGGTGCCGTCGGTTGACTGGAGCCCGCCGGAGTCACCGACGGGACGGCGGACGAACGTCACCGGACGGCGTGCCGCTCGGGCTCGCGCGGCCGGGAGACGTGGAGACGGGCGTAGAACCAGCCGTCGGCCTCCAGGCCGGACGGGTCCACGCCGACGGACGACAGGGTGTCGAGCACCCGCGACTGCTCCTCCGCGGAGGCGAACCGCCGCTGTTTGAACAGGCCTTCGACGTGGACGGTCTCGTACCCCGCGGCCGCCAGGCTCTCCTCGACGGCGTCGAAGGGGAACATCCGCAGGACGAAGTGGGCCATCCACGGTTTGCGCGCGCCGCCGTGGGCCTCGACCACCCGGGAGAGCGTCTTCTCGGTGACGTAGCCGACGCAGCCCGTCGAGATGACGAGGTCGGTCCCGGCGAGCAGCGCGCGTTGCTCTTCGGTGGGGTCGCATGTCTCCAGGTCGGCGTGGACCGCGCTGTCGAGGAGCCCGGCCGCCAGCGCGTACGAGACGGCGGGCCGGGAGGCGTCGAGGCCGGTGAACCGGGCCCCGGCGGGGCGTTCCCGGCCGGCGACCCACTCCCGGTCGCGGGCGAGCAGTTCGTCGCCGGTCAGGCCGGGGGCGTCGCCGTCGCAGTACCGCTCGTAGAGGCCGTCCATGGTCGTGTTGCAGGTGAGCAGGGCGGCGTTGATGCCGTAGGAACAGCCGATGTCCAGGATGTGCGGCGTACGGACCCGCCGGACGTCCCGGTATTCGTGGACGAGTTTCGTGAAATAGGGCTTGGCCAGCTGAGGGATGCAGTAGTCGAGCTCACGCAGCGTACGGAAGTACGCGCGCGGGTCGGGTTGCGTGTAGATGTTCTCGAGGGAGACTTTTCCGGTCGGGTCGAATCGCACGGGTGCACTCCTGACGTGGATGCAGAGCGGTCGACGGGCCGCGGGAGGGTGGTTTCACCGCACCGGCGGCCTCGCTAGTCCAGCAGCTGATCGACGCGCACCGCCCGGCCCTCGGCCGCCAGATGCTGTGGCATCACGCGACCGAACAGCTGTTTGGTGCGCGCCACGCTCCCGATGACTCCGGGGCGCTCGCTGTAGGCGAATATCGCGGTGTGCCGCGCGGTGCGGCCCTCCACCTCGCTCACCCGGTGCAGCGAGTAGCGGCCTTTGAACAATTGCAGATCGCCCGGCCGCAGGGTGAGCCGACGGATCAGCCGCTCACCGCGGCCGGTCAGGACGTCCCGGACGTCGTCGAAGTTCTCGGCTTGCGCGGACCGGATGTTCGGGCAGTACTCGAAGATACCGCCGGCCTCGGATTCCTGGGTGAGCAGACTCACGGTGAACTCGTTCGTGTCGAAGTGCCAGGGGTGCTCCATCCCCGGGTTGACCACATTCAGGCACAGTCCGGAGAGGGGGTCCCCGAGTTCATGGAGCCGGGGCAGTTCGAAGCAGTCGGCGATGAAACGCTGGAACAGCTCGTCGGAGTAGAGCTGATGAATGATGAATTCCCGGGGAATGCGGTCGCGGGCCACGAAGGCGTTGCCGCGCTCGATCGCGATGCGCCCCGGGTGGCCCTCCGGAATGGTGGAGTCGACGTCGATGTTGTAGGCATTGACCGTTTCGACGTCGTAGTGCGCCCGTGGCGCGACGGTGGCGCATTCCTCGCGGAGCGCCGCGGCCAGGGACGGCCGGATGAATGCGGGAAGGACGCTGCACCCCAGCGTCTCCAGTTCGCCGCGGGTGCGGATGACCATGGTTTTCCAGTCGGCACTGTCCGGATCGGACAAGGGGTAGCGAACCGTGTCCACCACCTGCTCGACCGTACGAGTTACCGATGTGCTCATGAGGATCCTCTCCACGCGCAAGTTCATCGCGCCCGTCCGGAACACCGGAGCGGGCATCGACGACAGTTCTGGGCACTCGTGCGGGAGAAGCAGATCGGCCCAGCACTGTCAAGACCACCGCCTCCCGCGAAGGAACTGCTCCCGTAACGCCTTCCTGTCTCTTTCGAACCCCAAAGGGGTGTAGCACATTCGTCACCCTCCATTCAGGGTCCGGCGACGGTGTGTGACGCGATCCACTGCGATCCGCTGATGCCGATTCAGCACAACCGCACATAACGGAATCTGACATCACATCAATGTCTCCGGACAGGTTTGACGGCCCGCGAAGAGGAGAACATCGGAGTCGGTGAGGTACGGCCGGTCCATGGCCGTCTTCACACGGACGTGGGTGTCCGCGCACAGGCGTTTCCCGCGTCGGAGCCGTCCCCGGCGGATTTCCCGTCTCCGGCGGGCCCGGCCGGCCCGGCGTCCGTGCGCCGCCGTGACACGCGCCGGGACCGTGCCGGAGACCCCCGTGCGAGTGCACACGCACCGTCCACCCGGCCTCCGCCGCAGGGCGGCAGCTCGGTGGTACCGCCCCTCCCCCACCCGTCAGGCCGGATAGGCGTGGACCTGAGTGGCCTTGACGGTGGCCCAGACCTCGACACCGGGGTGCAGGCCGAGTTCGGCGGTGGCGGCGGTCGTCAGATCCGCGGTGACGGACAGGTCACCGGTGAGACCGGCCCGGATCTGGTCACCGTGCGACTCCAGACCGGTGACCCGGGCACGCCACACGTTGCGGGCGCTGGACGTACCGGGCCGCTCCCGGTGGAGGGTGACGGCGCTGGGCGGGAAGGCCACGAACGCGGGCCCGGTCAGGGCGTCTGCGGCGCTGACGACCGGACCGGCGTCCAGCCGGACGCGGTGGCCGTCGGCCTCGCCCTGGTACAGATTGAGCCCCACGAGGTGGGCGATGTAGTCGGTGCGGGGACGGCGGGCGATGTCGGAGGGCGCGCCCTCCTGCACGGCACGGCCGTCCTCCAGGACGACGAGACGGTCGGCGAGCACCATGGCGTCGAGCGGGTCGTGCGTGACCAGGACGGCGACGGCCTCGAAGTCCGCCAGGTGGTGCCGGAGCCGGGCGCGCACCTCGATGCGGGTGCGGGCGTCGAGAGCGGCCAGCGGCTCGTCGAGCAGCAGCAGACGGGGCCGGGTCGCCAGGGCACGGGCGAGGGCCACCCGCTGGGCCTGGCCGCCGGAGAGGTGCCGGGGCTTGGCGGCGGCGTGGTCCGCCAGCCCCATGCGTTCCAGCCACCGGCTCGCCTCGGCGCGGGCCTCGGATTTCGACGCGCCGTGACAGCGCGGGCCGAAGGCGACGTTGTCGAGCGCGCTGAGGTGCGGAAAGAGCAGGTAGTCCTGGAAGACCACACCGACCGGGCGTTCCTCGGGCGGGATCCCGTCCAGGCCGGCCCCGTCGAGGCGCAGATGGCCGCCGCTGGGCGGGGCGAGACCGGCGAGGGCGCGGAGGGCGGTGGTCTTGCCCGCACCGTTGGGACCGAGGAGGGCGAGCACGTCGCCGGGCTCCGCGTGCAGGGTCAGGTCGAGGCGGAAGGAGCCCCGGTCGGCCACGAGGTGGGCGTCGAGCGTCATGGTGCGGTCATCCAGCGGTCGCGCAGCCCGGCCAGGACCGCGATCGACACGGCGAGCAGTACCAGGCTGAGGGCGATGGCGGCGGCCGGGTCGTTCTGCAGCGCCAGGTAGACCGCCAGGGGCATGGTCTGGGTGCGGCCGGGGAAGTTGCCGGCGAAGGTGATGGTGGCCCCGAACTCGCCCAGGGCGCGGGCCCAGGCGAGCACCGCACCGGCGGCCACCCCCGGGGCGATCAGCGGCAGCGTGACCCGGCGGAACGCGGTGAAACGCGAGGCGCCCAGGGTCGCGGCGGCCTCCTCGTACCGCGGATCGGCCGCCCGCAGCGTCCCCTCGACGCTGATGACGAGGAACGGCATGGCGACGAACGCCTCCGCGACGACCACTCCGGCGGTGGTGAACGGCAGGGTGACCCCGAAGGCGTCGTCCAGCCACCGCCCGGCCACGCCGTTGCGGCCCAGCGCCAGCAGCAGCGCCACACCGCCGACCACGGGCGGCAGCACCAGCGGCAGGGTGACCAGCGCCCGCACCAGGCCCCGGCCGGGGAACTCGGTGCGGGCCAGCAGCCACGCCAGCGGGACGCCGAGCACCAGGCTGACGCCGGTGGCGGCCGTCGCGGTGATCAGCGAGAGCCGCAGCGCGTCCCAGACCTCGGCGCTGCCGAGCTGCTGCGGCAGGCTGCTCCAGGGCGCCCGGACGAGCAGCGCGGCCAGCGGCAGCAGCAGGAAGACGAGACCGGCCAGGGCGGGCACCAGCAGCGGCAGCGGAGCCCGCCGTCCGCCGCGGGCGGGACGGCGTCGCGTCCGGCCCGCGCGGACGTCGCCCCCGGTGCCCGGCCGGCCGGTCATGGCTGGAGGAAGCCGGCGTCGGTGAGGACCTTCCGGCCCTCGGCGGACTTCACCAGGGCGATGAACTCCTCGGCCGCGGCGGCGTTGGGCGCGTTCTTCAGCAGGGCGAGGGGATAGGTGTTGATGGCGTCGGCGGCCTCGGGGAACTCCACGCCTTCGACTTTCCTCCCGGCCGCCCGGACATCCGTCGTGTAGACCACGGCGGCGTCGACCTCCCCCAGTTGCACCTTGGTCAGGGCTCCCTTGACGTCCTGTTCGTAGGAGGCCGGGGTGAGCTTCAGCCCGGAGGCGTCGAGCGCCTTCTGCGCCGCCGCGCCGCAGGGCACCGTCTTGTCGCACAGGGCGACCTTCGTCCCGGGCCGGGTGAGGTCCTTCAGGGTGCGGATCTTCTTCGGGTTGCCCGGCGGAGTGGCGATCTCCAGCTTGTTGCGGACGAAGGGCGCCGGCGCGCCGGAGGTGTCGTGCGCGTCGGTGACCGTCTTCATCGTCTTGTCGCTGGCGGCGGCGAAGACGTCCGCGGGGGCACCGGAGGTGATGCTGGCGGCCAGGGCGTCGCTGCCACCGAAGTTGAACGTGACGTCGGTGCCGCGGTGGTCGGCCTCGAACTTCTTGCCCAGCTCGGTGAAGCTCTCCTTCAGGGAGGCGGCGGCGAACACCGTCACCTTGCCGGAGATCTTCTTCGACGACGAGGAGTCCGAGGACGACGGCTCCGAGGAAGAACAGGCACCGACGGACAACAGCAGCGCGGCGACTGCCGCCATGGTGAGCGTCCGCGTGCGGCGGGCGGAACGGGTCGGCACGGTATCTCCCTCTGTCCTGTTTCAGGCTCGTTCGACGACCACGTTGGTCGACTTGATCACGGCTGTCGCCGGAACGCCGGGGGCCAGCTCCAGTTCCTCCGCCGACTCCCGGCTGATCATGGACACCACCCGGAACGGCCCGGCCTGGATCTCCACCTGGGCCGACACATCGCCGAGGATCACCTCGGTGACGATGCCGGAGAAGCGGTTGCGGGCGGACGAGCCGGTGCTCTCCCGCTCCGCCCGGTTCAGCTCCCGGACGAAGGCGGCCAGATCCGGTCCCGCGACCGTCCGGCGGCCCTGCTCGTCGCGTTCGGCGTGCAGCCGTCCGCTGTCGATCCAGCGCCTGAGGGTGTCGGCGCTGACGCCCATCAGGGCGGCGGCTTCCCCGATCCGGTAGCTGTGCATGCGCCGATCATACTGTCGCAGTTGCGAGGGGAACGTCTGCTGTCACATCGCACGGGCCCAACAGGAACGGAGATCCTGCTGGCATGTGCGTTCACACCAAGTCTCGATGGGACAGGACGGCGGCCGGTTCCCCCAGGGGCGCCTGCCGCACCCAGCCGTCCGCCTGCGCCCCGACCGGATCGTGCCCGCGGTCCGAGCCGCGGTCTCCGGGCTCCGGGCTCCCAGCTCCGGGACGCAGTGGATATAGCGGACACGACGAGCAGAGCAGACAGGTCGAATAGGACGGACCGGCGGACGTCGACGCACCGGGCGGCTACGCACATCCACGCAGCACCCCCTCCGCAGCCCCGCGTATCCGGCCGGCCACCTCGGAACTCTCATCACGTTCTGTGTTGGAATCGACACCCACCTGCTCCCACGTTCGTGGATGGGCCGACGCAGAAGGGGAACCGACATGTGGGCCGCACTGACCTCGCTGCTGGGTGTCGTCCTCGGTGGGGCGCTGTCCTTCGCGGCGCAGCAGTCCGCACGCCGCTCGGCGGAACGCGCCGAGGCGCGGCGCCGCAGCGACGAGGCCGCCGAGACCCGCCGCGCGGACCGGATCTCCCATCTGGTGGCCTTCGTCGTGGCCGTGCAGGAGGCCGAACGCGTGGCGGTCGACTGCTGCCTCGACCGGTCGGCCGACGAGGAGTCGAGGCGGCGACGGGCCGAAGAGACCATCGACAGGCTGTGGGTGCTTCAGAAGACGATCCATATGCTGTGCGCCCCGCAGGTCAACGATGCCGCACGCGTCCTGGTGTTCGCGTTGCAGGAGATTCTCAGGGACGGCCCGAGCGGCTCACCGGAATCGGTGGTCGAGCAGGTGGCCGCGCACATCCGCCCGAGCCGCAACGCCTTTCTGGACACGGCCCGTGACTGCCTGGGCTGAGGGCTGTGCGGCATGCCGTGATGGATCGGGGGCGTCGGATGCGGAGCTTTCCGTCCGGCACGGAGATTTTCCGTCCGCAGGTCGGGCGCGGTCGCCTGTGACGTCGAACAGCCCCTGCCTAGGCTTTGCGGGCGAGTAGGTGAACCTCCTGGAACTGCCGTCGGTCGGTGGGCTGAGGCTCGCGAACCATCCGGGCCACCTCGGCCAGCCCGGACTCACGCAGCATCGCGGCAAGATGATCAGGCGACCACCGATACGCCGGCGCGACTGCGTGATCGAAGACCTGCGCCGGGTGAGTCGGATCATCGCCTGCCCAGAAGCCGACCAGAAGGTGGCCGCCAGGTGCCAGCACCCGGTGGAACTCCGCCAGGATGGCAGGGAGTTCTTGCGGCGGAGTGTGGATGATGGACCAACGGGAGAGGACGCCGCCCAGTGCGCTGTCAGCGATGGTCAACGCGGCCATCGAGCCCACGTCGAACCGCAGCCCCGGATAGGCCTGTCGAGCCGACTCGATCATCACAGGCGAGGCATCGACGCCGAACGCCGCCAGCCCCAGCTCGTCCAGATGGGCGGTGACATGGCCAGGCCCACACCCCAGGTCCGCGACCCGCCCGTCCCCACTCGCACGTACGGCCTCCGCGAAGACACCCAGCATCGCGCGGTCCAGGGGACTGTCACGCAGCACCTCCCGGAACAGCTGCGCATAGGTGGGGGCAGCAGCGTCGTAGGCATCGCGGGTGGCACGGAGGACATCGTGTTCGACCATGCTCGCGACAGTAGTTGCCGTTGAGTACGAAGGAGCGCAGGGCTGCGAACTCGGACTCGATCCGGTTCAGCCGGGATCCGTGAGTCGGCAGGAAGGCCAGCTCGACATCGTTTCAACGACCCACGTGAGCACTTGGGCGTGTTGTGTGAGCGGGGGAGAAGTTGTCCCGACGGTGCGCGACGCGCCTCAGTCGGCATCTTCCTTGATCATGAGGGCGACCACACCGCTAGAGTCCGCTGAACGGCAGCAACAGGGGGATTGATGACAGCAGCGGATGCAGTGCCCATAGTCTTCGTTCACGGGACGCGCTTCAGCGCGGGGCAGTGGAGTGTGCAGCTCGCGGCGCTCCGGGACGAGTTCCCGGTGGCCGCCGTCGACCTGCCCGGCCATGGGGAGCGCTCAGCTCAGCCCTGGAGCCTGCGCAGTGCAACAGAGATCATCGCTTCCGCGGTGGACTCGCTCGGCCGTGGGCCGGCTCTGGTCGTCGGGCACTCGCTCGGGGGATACACCTCGCTGGAGTTCGCACGGCGTCATCCGGAACACCTGCGCGGGCTGGTCCTCGCGGGAGCCAGCGCCTCCACCCGCGGCCTCTGGACAGCGCCCTATCGGGGGGTCGCCAGGCTGGTCCCTCATATACCGGAGGATCGGCTGGCCCGCTGGAACGACCGGCTCTTGCGGCGGCTCTATCCGTCCGAAGTGGTGGAGGCGACCATCCGTTCCGGCTACGCCTTCCACACCCTGCCCGCAGCCTGGGGCGAGGTACTGGGACACTTCGATGCGGGTGCGATGCGCTGGGTGAAGGCTCCGGTACTGATCCTCAACGGCGAGAAGGACCCCGTCTTCCGGGCCGGCGAGGCGGACTTCGCCCGCGCACATCCCCACGCACGCATCGAGTTGATCCCGGGGGCACGACACCTCGCGAACTTCGATGCCCCGGGCGCCTTCACCTATGCCGTCCGCCGCTTCGCTCGGCAGCTCCCTGCCGTCGGCTGAGTGCGCCATCGCCGGGACCCGGGCCCCTGGATACCCAGCGGCCCCTTGCGGTGCTCAGCCATGAGTCGCCGGGGGTGACGAACCCCCATGGAGCACTCAGGGCTGTCCGGTGGTGCGTCGTGAACGAGCCGACCGCCCCGCCCCGGTGGGGAAGGACGGCCGGCTCCGGTCGGCGGGCGTCAGGCCCTGCCGCCTTCCGTCAGGCCTTGCCCGTCTTCCACGGACCGCAGTTGTAGGGCTTGCCGGTCTCGCCCTTCTGCTCGCAGACCCGGAACTTCACGGTCGAGCCCTCCTTGAAGTCCTCGTGCCGCACGGCAGCGGGGTAGCGCTCCGCCCAGTGCATTTCCGAGGCATCGCCCGGCAGCTCCACGGCGGGCCGGTAGTACTGCAGCAGCTCGCCGTGACCGTTGGCCGAGATGTCGTAGAGGTAGAAATGATCAGCCTGGCTGTGGAAACTCGCCCAGCCGGTGTTGTGCTTGTCACGGGCGATGTAGACCCGGTCGGCGGCACTCGCCGGTCCGGCGCCGAGTCCGGCGAGCGACAGCCCCATGGCGACGCTGACCAGAGCCGAGACTGTCCTGCGTGATGGCACGCGCATATATCTTCCCCCTGTTGAGTCCGACTTCATGATCAACTTAGGGGGAATCCGACGCCGCACACAAACGGAATAACGTGCGTGGACAGCTGCCGTCCCGGAGCTCCTGCCCATCGCAGCCGGACCGTGACTCCCCTACTCCCGGTCGTCCGGATTCCGGTTGTCCGGGCAGTCCGCCGCGACCCAGGTGGCGGTGAGGTCCCGGCAGACGACGTACAGCGTTCCGGGGCGGAAGGCCACCTCGTGGGAGCAGCCGTAGGCGTGCGGGAGGATCTCGTCCAGGATGACGGTGCCGGGAAGCCCCAGTTCGGGTGCCTCCGGTATGTCGATCCGGATCTCCGTGACCTCCGTGTAGCGGACGATCAGGTCTTCGTCGTGCTTCCAGCAGTTGTGCCGGAAGTGGATTCGGTAGTCCGGGCACTCGGCGCTGGGCACGGTGAGCTGCTGGAACTGCAGATCCTTGGTGCAGCGCTTGCCGGAGAACCGGTAGTGGTCCGGGTCGGCGGCGAAAGCACGCGCGCCGGGCGGCAGGCGGTCGATCAGCTCGGGCAGTTGCTCCACGTAGCGGGTGGGGTCGATGACCCCGGTGCATGTGCCGCGAACCGCGTCGAGGTCGACGTACTGCATGGACTGCTCCTGCCCCGTTCAACTGCTGTCGCTGAAAGGGCTCATGATGGCATGCCGGATTGCGCCACCGGCGTGCTCAGCCGTCCCGCGGGGCGGCTCGGTGCGGCCGCACCGAGCCGGCCGCACCGAGCTGGTCCCACCGACCGGTCCCACCGACCGGTCCCACCGATGGTGCCGAGGCCGCGGCGACAGGTCCCTGCCGAGGCCAGAGCGACGCGCCCTCCTCAGGACGCTGCGCGGACACCGGTCGCCCCCGACCCCGCCCCCACCCCGACCTGCCAGAAGAGCGAAACAGCAGTGGCAGAGCGGTGAGAAGCAAGGCCGCGGCAGACGTACTGGTGGTGGCACGGCAGCAGCACCCACGAAGTCGAGGTATCCCTTGTGAGCACCACCGGAACAGAGACCGTCCGGGTCGACCACCACGACGCGGACGAGCCGCAGGGCCGGCGCATCACCTCACCCCTCGTTCTGACCATGCTGCTGCTCCTGGTACTCACGGCGCAGGGGCCGCTCCGCCGGGCCCTGGCCGCGCCGGTGATCCAGAGCTGGACGACCGTGTTCGTCGCGGTGTTCGTGCAGGCGCTGCCCTTCCTCGTGCTCGGGGTGCTGCTGTCGGCGGTCATCGCGGTGTTCGTCCCGCCGGCGTTCTTCGCCCGCGCGCTGCCGCGCCGGCCCGCCCTCGCGGTGCCGGTCGCCGGCGTGGCCGGGGCGGTGCTGCCGGGCTGCGAGTGCGCCTCCGTGCCTGTGGCCGGGGCGCTGATGCGGCGGGGGATCACCCCCGCGGCGGCGCTGGCGTTCCTGCTCTCCGCTCCGGCGATCAACCCGATCGTGCTGACCGCCACCGCTGTCGCCTTCCCCCGCAATCCGGAGATGGTTCTCGCCCGCTTCGTGGCGAGTCTGCTGCTGGCCTGTGCGATGGGCTGGCTGTGGCAGCGGCTGGGCCGGACCGACTGGCTGCGCCCACCGGCCCGTCCGTCCGCCGACGGCCTGGGCAAGGGGGCGGCGTTCTGGGGGTCGGTACGGCACGACGTGATGCACGCCGGGGGCTTCCTCGTCGTGGGGGCCATGGCCGCGGCCACCCTCAAGTCCGTGGTTCCGGCCACCTGGTTGCAGCGGGCGGCGGACAGCCCGGTGGTGTCGGTCCTCGTCCTGGCGGTCCTCGCGGTGCTGCTGTCGATCTGCTCCGAGGCGGACGCGTTCGTGGCCGCGTCGCTGTCGCAGTTCTCGCTCACCGCCCGGCTGGCGTTCCTCGTCGTCGGCCCGACGATCGATCTGAAGCTGCTCGCCATGCAGGCCGCCACCTTCGGCCGGGGGTTCGCGCTGCGGTTCGCCCCGGCCACCTTCGCCCTGGCCGTTCTTCTGTCGTCCCTGGCCGGGGCGGTGGCGCTGTGAACCGGCAGGCACAAGCGGTGGTGCTGTTCCTGGTCGGCGGGGCGATGCTGCGCGCCGGGCTCACCGACCTCCACCTGCGCTACGTCAAGGCCGGATTGCGCCCGTTGGTGCTGGTGGCGGGTGCCGTGCTGATCGTCGCCGCCGTCGCCACCGCCTGGTACGAACTACGCCGGCCGCGCACCGCCGA
This sequence comes from Streptomyces sp. NPDC001922, assembly GCF_042891165.1. Classification (NCBI taxonomy): domain Bacteria; kingdom Bacillati; phylum Actinomycetota; class Actinomycetes; order Kitasatosporales; family Streptomycetaceae; genus Streptomyces; species Streptomyces sp. NPDC001922. The sequence continues at coordinate 440,480 of NZ_JBIASV010000003.1, forward strand.
GAACCGCCCGGCCGAGGAGCACCCGGCCGACGGGGACTGCCACGGCGGGCCCGGTCACACCCACCGGGAACCCCGCGTGTCCTGGCTGCTCGTTCTGCCGCTGTGCGCGCTCGTCCTGGTCGCCCCGCCGGCCCTGGGCTCCTACAGCGCCATGCGAACGGGGACGGCCCTGCAGAAGCCCTGGGGTTTCCCCGCCCTCCCCGACGGCGCCCCCGTCCGGCTCGACGTCGTGGACTACGCCGGCCGCGCGGCCTACGACCACGGGCGGTCCCTCGGCGGCCGGCAGGTCACCGTGACCGGCTTCGTCGCCCTCGACCGGAGCGGCACGCCCCATCTGACCCGCATGGTTCTCAACTGCTGCGCCGCCGACGCCCAGCCCGTCAAGATCGGGCTGTCCGGCAAGGTGCCCCCGGTGCTGCAACCGGACGCCTGGCTCGAAGTCACCGGCACCTACACCGGCAAGCGGACCAGGGACCCGGTCAACGGCGGCATCATCCCGTACCTCGAGGTCAGCGGGGCCCGACCGGTCCCGGCCCCGCGCGACCCGTACCAGAACTGACCACGGGCGCGGGTACGGGTACGGCACGGCGGGAGGCGGTGCGGACGGCGGACGGGCCGGTCAGCGCCCGGGGAGCGGCAGCAGCCCGCGCTCGTAGGCGCGCATCAGCCGGCGCGGCACCTGGTACTCCACACCGTCGACGTGGATCGGGGCGAGGTCGGGGGTGCTCGCCTTCCACTGCGCGCGACGGGTGCGGGTGTTGCTGCGGGACATCTTGCGCTTGGGCACGGCCATGGGTGGAACCTCCTGAAGGACGTCGGGAGACACGCACGCTACATGAAAATGAATGTCATGAACAACAAGCGTCGAAGGCCCTGCCCGGCGCGATCCCTGCGTCCCGTCTCCTTCACGCGCGATGCGTCCGGACGAACGATCACGTCGGGCGGCGCCTGCTCACCACCGGGGCCACTGCCCACCATCGCCCGGCGTCAGGATGCCGAGCAGCGGACCCCAGGCAGCCAGGGGCAGATACGCGACCCAGAAGGCGACGACCTGCCAGCCGTGCTCGGCCAGTTCGTCGGGCTCCCCGGTGATCTTCAGGCCGAAGGCCGACATCACCATCGCGTACACGAAGACCAGCAGCCCCACCGAGCCGAGACCGGCTGGAACGACGGCTGCCAGGACCGGCACCCGGCGTCCGCGCAGGCCGGCACCTGCCGCAGCGCGCCCGACGCCCCTCACCGGCTCAGTCGGCCAGGCCCCCGGCGAACGGCAGCGTCCGCCAGTGCTCGACGGACGGCTTCAGCGCCTCGACGAGCAGGGGCAGTTGCGGCGCGAGCGCGAGGCACGCCACCATTCGGGCCATCCCGACGGCGTTGACCAGGCGCAGTACACGCTCGTCCAGCTGCCGCAGGCCTCTGCGGCGCGCGGCGGAGTTGTACGCGGCCTCGCAGTCGGGGCCGAGCGCGGCCAGGTCCCACTCGACCGGACCGAGCGTGACCAGTTCGAAGTCGGCGTACAACTCGCCGTCGGCCGTGGCGACGATGTTGACCGCGGGGGCGTCCCCGTGGATCGGCTGGAGGTCGGCTCCGGGGAACGCCGCCTCGAACCCGGCGCGCGAGGCGGCCATCGGCTCCAGGACCTCCCATTCCCGTCGCGCGCGGTCGAGATCGGCCGGGCCGAGGAGGTCGGGCCGCGATTCCAGGGCGGCGAGTCCCCCCGTGGTGAATTCCGGTTCGGCCGTCGCCAGGAACGGCAGATCACCCGGATAGTCCCGCAGCGCGGCGTGCAGGCCGGCCACCAGGCCGGAGTTGCGCACATAGTCGGGCTCGACGCTCCGGTGCTCGACGAACTGCCAGAACGTCATCGAGAAGCCGTCGCGCCCCACGGGTTCCCGCGGCACCAGCGGACTGGGCGGAATCACCGGGGTGCCCCGTTCCGCCAGCCACGCCACCACATCGAGCTCCACCCGCTGCCGCGCCGCCTGGGTGTCGCGGTCGATGTACGGCGGCAGGACCGTGGGCACCCGGACCACCACCGGTGACGGAGCGAGGTGCACGACAACGGAGAACACGTCGTGGAGCACCCTCGCATCGGTCACCGTGAGCCCGAGGTCGCGCCCGGCGGCAACGGCCGCGTCGAAAGCCCGCGACGTACGGGCGGCGAGCTGATCGGGAGTCATGGATGATGCCATCTGCCCGATACTGCCCGTCCGCGCACCGGTCGTGCTCGGAATTATCGAGACGGCGCCGGCCGCCGGGACGGGTCCGGGACGGCCCCTCCCCGGTCCTCCGGTTGCCGTCACGGCCCGGCCACCTCGCGGGAGATCTCCTGTGCCAGCTTCACGATGACGGGGATCGCGGCGGTGATGAACAGGGAGCCGAAGGTCAGATCCCCCAGCGCGTAGAAGCACTCCTGTGGGGTGCCGTCGACGACGAGTTGGCTGGTCTCGCGCCTCACACGGAGTCCGCCGTGCGGGTGCACCGATGCCGCGGATGCCGTGATCAATGACTGCACCAGGGGCGCGGCGGCCGTGGGGACCCGGTGCGCCGCGACGGAGGTGGCGTTGACCACCGTGTCGGCGTGGATCCGTCCGCTTCCGGTGACGGCGCTGAATCCCCGGCCGGTGCGGCTGACGCTGTGCAGCCCGCGGACGATGCGGAGTTGGCCCGCTTCGCTCATGGCCGACAGGTGGGCGGCGGTGGAGGGCGGCATCGGGCAGCACAGCGAGTGGATGGCGCGGTAGTGGTGCTGCAGGAGTGCGGCGCGGTCCCGGTGCGGCATCAGCGGCCAGACGTCGACAGCAACGGGCAGGGTGTGTTGCAGGATGCGCAGTCCGAGACCCTGCGCGTCGAAGAGATCCAGTTGACGCCGCAGGCGGCGCGCGGGGTCCTCGTGCAGCGATGCGAATTCGGTGTCCAGCTCGGCCGGATCCTGTCCGGCGGAGGCGAGTTCGTCGCGCAGCACCCGGACGACCTCGGTGAAACCGACCTCTCCCCGGCGGCTCAGCTCGTGGAAGTGGCCGGGAGTGAAGTGCTGGAAGACGTGTGCGACCGGCCGCTGCCGGACCGCGGGCAGCACCCCCTGCCGGGAGAGCAGGCAGACGGGCCCCTGATGACGGTTGGCGCGCAGAGCGAGAGCCACGTCCACGGCGGTCAGTCCCGTGCCGAGGACGGCGACGGTGTCACGGGGGGCGATGCCCGCCAGGGTGTGCGCCACGGGATAGGGGTCGGGGACGAATCCCGGCTCCGGTCCGTGCAGCCGGAACCGGTCGTACGGCGCACCCGCTCCCAGGCACAGGACCACACGGTCGGCCCGGTGGGACCCGCCGCGCTCCGTGGTCAGGGTGGCGCCCCCGCCGCACGGAGCGGCGTGGACGACGCGTTCGGGGACGACGCGGACCGTCCAGCCGCGGGCCCGGAGCCGGGCCACGCTGTCGTGCGCCACCGACTCCAGGTAGTCGCCGAAGATCGCCCGGGCGGGGAAGGCCGCGGCGTCGAAGGGGTCGGCCCGCCCTGTTCCGCCGGCCACCGGGTCCGCCTCGCCCGCCGCGCCGGTCTCCCGCCGCCGGGCGCCGGCGAGCCATCGGTCGAAGTGACCGGGATCCCCGGCGCGGACCGACATGGCACGCGACGGCAGATTCACCAGGACGCAGTCGGCATCCCGCTGATAGGGGCGGCCGCGCCACAGGCGGTCCGACGGCTCGAAGACGGTGACGGCGGCCGGCGGCCCGGACCGCTGGGACAGTGCCTCCAGCAGACACACCGCTCCCCCGCCGCCCCCGACCACTGCGATCTCGCGCATGCGGACCATGCCGTGCACCCTCCGTCGGCTCGCGGCCACCGCATCGGTGCGCCACGGATCCTGCCGGCGCCATCTCCCATTCTGCTCGGGCGGGCACGGCCGGCCAGCCGGGGACGATCGACGGGCCCCGTCGCCGACGGGCTGCCCCGTTCCCGTACGCGCATTTCAATACGTGCATTCATGCGCACACATTGACTATGGTCGGTGTGCCCGCTGGTTCACGTCGTCGGGGAGGGGTTCATGCTGTCCGTACTGCGTCATCGCACCTATCGCCACTTGTTCGCCGCGCAGGTGATCGCGCTGGTGGGGACCGGGCTCGCGACGGTCGGGCTGAGCCTGCTCGCCTACGACCTCGCCGGCCCGGACGCCGGATCCGTGCTCGGGACGGCGCTGGCGATCAAGATGGTGGCGTACGTCGGGCTCGCTCCGGTGATCAGCGCGATCGCCCACCGCCTGCCGCCCCGGCCGCTGCTGGTGAGCGCCGATCTGATCCGGGCGACGGTGGCGTGCGGCCTGCCGTTCGTCACCGAGGTCTGGCAGATCTACGCCCTGATCTTCCTGCTGCAGTCGGCCTCGGCCACCTTCACCCCGGCCTTCCAGGCGCTGATCCCGAGGGTGCTGCCCGCCGAGGAGGACTACACCCGGGCCCTTTCCCTGTCCCGGCTGGCGTACGACCTGGAAATGGTCTTCAGCCCGGCGCTGGCGGCCGCGCTGCTGTCCTGGATCACCTACAACCGGCTCTTCCTGGGCACCGTCGCCGGGTTCCTCGCCTCGGCCGCCCTCGTCCTGACCGCCACCCTCCCCGCACGGTCGCCCGGCCAGGCCGGGCAGGCCCCGGGCTTCGTCCACCGGACCACCCGGGGCACCCGCCTGTTCCTGGCCACCCCGCGCCTGCGCGCGCTGCTCGCCCTCACCCTCGCCGTCGCGGCGGGCGGCGCGATGGTGATGGTCAACTCGATCGTCTACGTGCGTGACCACCTCGGACGGGCCACCTCGGACGTACCGCTGGCCCTCGGCGCGTACGGCGCCGGTTCCATCCTCGCCGCGCTCCTGCTCCCCCGGCTCCTCGGCCGCGTCACCGACCGCACCCTGATGCTGCCGGCGGCCCTCACCTCCGCGGTCCTGCTGCTCGCCCTGGCCGTCGGCACGTGGGCCCGTCCCGGCGCGTGGTCGTGGCCGGCGCTGCTGGCGGCCTGGGCGGTGTTCGGCGTCACCGAGTCGGTGATCATGACACCCACGGGCCGTCTGGTCCGCCGCTCGGCCGCCCCGGAGGACCTGACGGCCGCGTTCGCCGCCCAGTTCTCCCTCTCCCACGGCTGCTGGCTGCTCGTCTACCCGCTGGCCGGCTGGCTGGGGTCCACCGCCGGCCTGCCGGCCGCGGCCCTGGCCCTGGGCACGGTGGCCCTCGCCGGCGCACTGGCCGCCCGGCACCTGTGGCCGGCGCCGGACCCCGACCGCGTCCCCCACCTCCACACGGCCCTGGACCACGGACATCCCCACCTGTCCGGAGCGCGGCGGTCGGCTGCCGGGTGGCAGCACGCCCACGACTTCGTCATCGACGACCTCCACGAGCACTGGCCGCCCCGGGCCGGCATCGACCGACCGGTCCACTCCGGCCCGTCAGGCGCCTAGCATGTGCGTATGAGCGCACGCGTGCATGCCGCAGGTGCACACCCCTCGCAACAACTGGACAACGACGAGCGGCTGGAAACCGCCGCTGCGGTCCTCGCCCTGCTCGCCGACCGCACCCGGCTGGCCCTGCTCCAGCAACTCGTCGAAGGCGAGGCGGACGTGGCCACCCTGACCGAAGGGTGCGGGGCCGCCCGCCCCTCGGTGAGCCAACACCTCGCCAAGCTCCGCCTGGCCGGACTGGTCACCACCCGCAAGGACGGCCGCCGTGTCGTCTACCGACTGCAGCACGGCCACCTCAAGCGCCTGGTCACGGAGGCCCTCAGCGTCGCGGACCACGAGCTCGGACACCTGGCACCGCACGACTAGGGCGGTTGCAGCCGACGCCGGGCCGCTCACCGGGGGCGGTGTCGGACCGATGCCGGTGTCAGGGGGGCCTGCAAGACTCCCCGGATGACCACCGACTCCCTGCACATCCGTCAGGCCGTGTCCCCCCACGACCTCGACCCATGGCTCCGGCAGGCGCTGCTCGACTGCTGGGTCGACGTCACCAACGCCGGCGGCGCGGCCGGCTTCCCCTTCCCGCCCATCGACACCCACCACGCCGCCCCCGCCCTGGACACCCTCGTCGCAGGCCTGTCGGCGGACACCTCCCGCCTCCTGGTGGCCTGGGCCGAAGGGGAACCGGTGGGCTGGCTGACCATACGCCGCGACACCTTCCGCCTCACCGCGCACTGGGGGACGGTCCACCACGTACAGACCCACCCCGCGGTCCGCGGACGCGGCATCGGTGCCGCACTGATGGAGGAGGCCCGCCGGGTGGCGCGGGACGAGATGGGCCTGGAACAACTGCACTTGGCCGCCCGCGGCGGTGCGGGGCTGGAGACCTTCTACGGACGGCTCGGCTGGAAGGAGATCGGCCGGTGGCCCGGCGCCTTGCGCCTGTCCCCCGGCGACGACCGCGACGAGGTCCTGATGGCCCTCCAGCCCCTGTAGGAAAGGCGGCAGCCTTGGCTGCCGCCTCTCCTCCCAGGGATCGGCCGCCGCATTCCCGGACGACACCTGACCGGCCGTCCGGCCGCGCCTGCCCAGGGCACCCGACTCGCTCGCTCGTCCTTCAGGTCGTCGGGGGTACCCCGGGGTCCGTCCGAGCATCACCGTCGTGAGTCAGCGGCCGGCCGACCGAGAGATTCCACCGCCGGCGTCGGCCGCTCAGATCGGTTGCGTGCAACGGGCGGACGTCGAAACGCCAGAAGGCCTGGTCGGGCGCGGAGAGGACGTGGACCAGGGAAGCGCGCACGATGTCCGGTTCCGCGACGGCGACGATGCGCCCGCTCCGGTCGTCGAGTGAATCCAGCCAGGCACCGACCCGTTCACGGAACTGCCGCAGCGGCTCTCCCCCGTGCGGCGAGGCTGCCGGATCGGTCAGCCACGTCATGACAGCCTCCTCCTCGGAGGCCGCGACCGAGTCAAGGGTCCGTCCCCGCCAGCGCCCCATGTCACAGGGCGCGATGGCGGCCAGCGGTTCCGCGGCCAGTCCGAGGGCCTCCGCGGTGCGGCGACAGCGCAGCGAGGGTGAGGCGAACGCCGGCAGATCCCGGCCGACTGCGCCCGCCAGGGCCTCGGTGCGTGCCAAGGCCTCGGGGTCGAGCGGACTGTCGTCGTCGAAGCGGACACCGCGCAGCGCCTCGCTCGTCGCAGGTGTGATCAAAGTGACCCGAACTGTCATCGGCGCACCCTACGTGAGCCCGCTCCAAGGGGCGCACGAACGTGAGTCGCGCCTCACGCCCTTGGCCGAAAGTGCTACACGCGGTACGGTCACCGCGACATTCTCCATCACTCGACGACGGCGAGACGGAAGCCGGTGTGAATCCGGCACGGTCGCGCCACTGTGTGCTGCGGCGCACGCCCCTCGGGGCGGGCGCCCGGTGAGTCAGACCCGCGGACCGTCGTCATGCACCACCGTATGGGACGCGTGTTCCCTCAAGGAGGTTCCGCCATGGCCGAGGCCACTGTCTCTGCTGCCGTTTCCGCCCCTTCCCTTCCCGCACCGCAGTCCCTGCCCGTCCGTGCGGTACTCCCCTGGGCCGTCTTCGTGGGCCTCCTGATGCTCGTCGCGCTGTACTTCGTCGGCGCGGAGCAGGGCGCCACGTCCGTCTTCTCCGGCGCCGGGGTGCACGAGTGGGTGCACGACGGGCGTCATCTGCTCGGCTTCCCCTGCCACTGAGGGGCGACGACACGTGCACGCCTCAAGAATCGGAAATCTCCTGGTCCGTGGCATGCTCGCGGGCCTGGTCGCCGCCCTGTGCGCCTTCGCCGTGGCCTATGGTCTCGGCGAACCGTCCGTTGACGCCTCCATCGCCGTCGAAGAGGCCCAAGCCGCCCACGAGGCCCACGCCGGCCATGGTGCGGCCGCAGCGGAGGAAGAGGAGGAGGCCCCGGTCAGCCGGTCGGTGCAGTCGACCGCCGGCCTGGCCACCGGTGTCCTGGTGTACGGGGTGGCGCTGGGCGGCATCGCCTCCCTCGCGTTCTGCTTCGTCCTGGGACGCATCGGCCGCTTCACCCCGCGGGCGACTGCCGCGCTCACCGCGGCGGCCGCCTTCACCACCGTGTATCTGGTGCCGTTCCTGAAGTACCCCGCCACACCTCCTGCGGTGGGCAATCCGGACACGATCGGGAAGCGCACCACGCTGTTCTTCCTGATGATCCTGCTCAGCGTCCTGCTGGGCATCGCTGCGATCATCGTCGGCCGCCGCTTGGCGCCCCGCCTGGGCAACTGGAACGCCACACTCGTCGCAGGGGCGGGCTTCGTCCTCGCAACGGCTGTCGCGTTCGTGTTCCTGCCCGCGAACGAGGACGCGGTCAAACCGAGCTTCCCGGCGGCCCTGTTGTGGGAGTTCAGACTGGCCTCACTGGCCGTTCAGGCCGTGCTGTGGACGGCCTTCGCGGTCGCCTTCGGAACACTGGCCCAGCGCCTGCTGATGCCGGGCCTGCCCCGAACCGAGCAGGCGGCCAGGGACGTTCCCGCCGCTGGTTGACCGCGTTGCCGCGCGGCACACCGGACACGACCGTGGCCCCGCCGACCTGTTGAGGTCGAGCGGGGCCACGGCGCGTGCCGCCATCCCGCGCAAAGGGGCCTGCCGCAGCCGCGGCCGACCGTCGGCGGGCGCGGGCGTGTGCCCGTAGGCGCGCGGACCTGCGGCCTGCGCCTCACTTCCGAGGACTCACGTCGCGTCAACCACTCGGCCACAAAGCCTGTTCGTGCGATGGCACGGTTTGTTGCGATGCGCCCGTCATGGCGGTGGGGGCAGGCGCGCCGCGGAGCGCTGTTGCACTGCGTTAGCCATCCGTTAGCGGAACGTCAACCCGACCCTCGAAGATGATCTTGACGGGGCGCGCGTGAGGCTGCGTCCGACTGAAGCAGACCGATCCACGGGGGAACACCCATGCGCAAGAACCTCATCCGCACGACCACCCTGGCCGCTGTGGCGGTGACCGCCGCCTTGTCGCTGAGCGCCTGCGGGGGCGAGACCGATTCCGCCGACGCCTCGTCCTCGCCCGGCGCGGCGCAGTCCGCGGACCAGGGACAGGAGACCGACGGCGGCGCGGGCGGCAACGCCGAGGGATCCGGCTCCGAGAGCACCTCGGCAGGGGCGGACAGCGGGGGTTCGACGGGCGGCAGCGCGTCCGGCAAGAGCGGCGGATCGGCCGACGGCGGCAGCGGGGGCGGGGGCAAGGGCGGCTACGGGCAGGCCTGTGGGACCAACGACCTGACGTGGAGTGCCAAGTCCGAGAGCCAGGCCGGCGGCTACATCCTCATCTCGGTGAAGGCCAAGGCGGGGATCACCTGCATGCTCCCGGGCGTGCATCCGGTGGTGGCGTTCGGGTCCGACGGCACCGAGGCGGGGCCGGCCGAGCAGGCCGTCGGTGAGCAGGTGAAGCTGAGTGGCGCCACCACCGCCTACGCCGGGGTGAACCCCAAGACCACCAACACCGATGACGGCAAGGAGCTCAACGAGATCATCACCTCGGTGAGCAGGGACGACCGGACCGACCCGGTCAGCCTGACCACCGGCAGCATCACCGTCGACCGGCCGATCGTCACCAACTGGCACACCGTGCCCCAGGACGCCGTTCCCGGTACCGGCCTGGACAGCGACTGACGGCAGCCCGGGGCCCGGACGAATCCCCGACGCGGTGATTGCGCAGCCCGGGGCTCGGTGACGGGCGACATGCCCCGGATGATGCCCGGAACGAGGTGAGGGCCTCCTGCGGGCCGGCGTGGAGGGCGACAGCTCCACCGGCTCTCAGGAGGCCCTCGCGTTCAGCGCGACAACCCACTGACGCCGAGCGGCCGGGCGGGCCGGTTCGCGGTTCAGTGCGGCCGGCTGTGGGTGCGGGCTTCGGCTGCGGACTTCAGGTTGCGCAGCCATGCTTCGAGGCCTTCGCGGAGGATCTCGGTCGCGGTGGGAACGTCCGCTTCGACCTGGGCACCGGTGTGGGTCTCCTCGGTGCTCACCCGGACACCGCCCCTGACCTTGACGAAGTTCCACACATGGATGCCGTCGATGCGCAGCCCTTCGCCGATCGCGGGGCCGGTCCAGCGGATGCACGCGTTGCGCTCGACCTGGCGCACGGTCGAGGTGATCTCCAGGCCGGTGGCGGGAGTTGAGGGGTTGGGGGGTATCGGGGTCGTCCAGCGGAATGCCGAACCCGTGCGGAAGGGGCCGTGGTCGAGGCGTTCGACGGTCTCGACGGGAGGCTGCCAGGACGGCCAGCGCTCCACGTCGGTCTGCAGCCTCCAGACGGTGCGCAGCGGGGCGTTGATCACGGTCTCGGTCCGGTGGCGGACGGGGGCGTCGGGGTCGACGCCCTTCCCGCGGCAGGTCAGGGACGTGCCGGGCAGGGAGGCGTGGGGGCCGACGGCCCCGGCTGGTGCGGCAGCGGCACCGAGGAGACCGAGGACGAGCGGGACGGCGAACAGGGCAGCGCGGCTGCCGGTGCTGCGGGTGCCGGACATGGAGTTCCCCTCTGTCGGTCGGGAGTGAGCGCTGCCTGGTGCGCCTCTCGCGCAAGCACCGCACATCCCCCGTTGAGACACAGCTTGAGATACAGCTGGGATACAGCCTCACAGGTTCGTTAGAAGTTATAACGGCACACGGACCGGCGGTCAATGGGTGCGTGATACCTTCTCATCAACCCTTGAGGTTGTAGCCGGATGGATGGGGACGGTGGCAGGCCATGGCGACGACAGGCGCGAACACCCCGCGGGAGCGCTATCGGGCCCAAGTGCGGGCGGAGATCACGGAACGCGCCTGGGAGCAGATCGCCACAGCGGGGGCGTCCGCACTCTCGCTCAACGCGATCGCCAAGCAGATGGGCATGAGCGGGCCGGCGCTCTACCGCTATTTCGCCGGCCGCGACGAGCTGATCACCGAACTCGTCCGGGAGGCGTACCGAAGCCTCGCCGAGACCTTCCGCACCGCGTCCGCCGCGGGTGCCGGCCTGGCCGGGCTGGCACACGCCCTGCGCGACTGGGCCCTGGCGGACCCTCAGCGGTACTTCCTCGTCTACGGCACCCCCATCCCCGGCTACCACGCGCCCGCGGACACCACCGCCATCTCCTCCGAGATCATGAAGACCCTGCTCGACGCGTGCGCGGCACTCGCCCCGGACAGCGCCGCGACACCCTTCGACACCCACCTGGGGGACCACCGGGACTGGGCCGCCGGCCACCCCGCCCCACCCGGAGCCCTCCACCGGGCCCTGACCTTCTGGACCCGTCTGCACGGCGTCCTGTCCCTGGAACTCGCCGGCCACTTCACCGGCATGGACTTCGACCCCGCCCTGCTCTTCGCGGCCGAACTGGACGACCTGCCGGCACCCCGGACCTGAGTCGCGGGCGGCGCAACGCCCCCGGTCCGGCGCGGAGCCCCGACGGCGGGTTCGCGTGCACGACTTCGGGTGACCGGGGACCTGGTCCACCGCCGACCGCCACCGGGAGGCGCAACCACCTCCACTGCCGGGGTACCGCGCGGCGTCGCCCACCGCTACATTCCTTCGCGTTTGGTCAAAGCGTGCAGAAATCGTGGAGGAAGCGTGTCGAAAAGCAGAAGAGACGTGCTCAAAGCAGCGACGGTTGCCGCAGGCTTAGCGGCGTTCGGTGCCGCGGGCACCGGCTCGGCATCGGCAGCACCGGGGCGGACGGGGCGAGCACTCGCCCCGACGGGATCACGAAGAAGCAGCTTCCGGGACGCGTCGGGCAAGGTGACCGTCGCCGTCTTCTCCCGCCGCGGAAACCCGGCCCAGCAGCACTGGACCGACCAGACCCTGCTCGTCGGCGACGGTGACATGATCGCCATCGGCGGCGGCGCCACCGCGGTCAACGTCCCGAACGGTGCGCTGCTCACGGCGTCGTACCCCAACGACGACCTGACCGGCTGGACCGTCTCGTCGAAGGACCACAAGGTGGCTCAGCCGCACGAACTGGTCACCTACGTCATCGGGCTGAAGGTCGCCGGAATGACCCGCGACCAGCTGCGGCAGGCGGTTCATGTGGCGCGCGCCGACAGCGGCGTGGCCCCGCACCCCGAGGCCGAGGCGGGCATCCCCTCCTCCTCCGACTACGTCCTGGTCGGCGGGGGATTCAAGGTGAACTGGTCCGGGGCCGGCAACCTCGCCACGGCATCGTTCCCGTCGACGGACTTCTCCTGGAAGGCCCGCTCGAAGGACCACATGAGCTCCGACCCCGCCAACATCCGCTCCTACGCCATCTCCTTGCGGCGCGACCTCCCTGCGGGAAGAGTGTCCGGCGCCGTGGCCCGGGCGGAGTCCGCCCAGGCGGCACACCCGGCCGCCGTCGCAACACTGCCCCCGGGATACGCCCTCACCGGAGGCGGCGGAGAGGCACACTGGCGCTCGGCCGGCAGCCTGCTCTGGAAACTGGAACCGTCGACCGGCAGCACACCGAGCTTCGGCGCGGCCGCCAAGGACCACCTGATCTCCGACCCCTCCACGGTCACCGCATACGCGCTGGGCATCCGGATCGACTGACCGGCTCCTTCGCCCCTGCGATGCGCGGCAGCAAGGAGCGGCGTGAGCACGGCCTCCGTCGAGCACCCGCCCCGCCCGGAGAAGCAGAGCACTTGATCTGCTGAGGGCTCATCGCCGGGGCGGTTCAAGCCGAGGAGGCGCCCGGAGTCGGGCATGCCGGTCGGACCGTCACGGGGGGGCTTCTTTTCAGCCTCGACGGACGGCTCGCCATCGGCCGACCTTGACCGGTGCCGGCCGGCCGCCATGACCGGCGCGCGTTTCAGGCGCCCTTGACTGCGGTGAAGCGGTGGGGCTGCACCCGATCCCTTGGCGGAACTCACCTGGTCGCCCCCGGCCCCATCGGCGGTTTCGAAGAGATGCCCGAGGCCTTCTTCTGGCCATGTCGGCCAGGTGTGGTTGTGCTCCACGTCACTCAACGGACAGAGTGAGCGAGGTCATGCGCCGGGTATGGGTGGTTCCCGCCGCTGAGGCCATGATGTGGTCCGATAATCCCTTCTGTTGTGGTTCGGGGCTGGGAATCTGTGACAGTACGTGTGGGTGACATCCGGAAAATCCTTGAGTACGCGGCACCGCGAGGAACGGTCGAGATCCCGGCATCCGTCCTGGGCGACCACGCACCCGACGTGGGCCTGGTGTTCCGTGGCGGAACGATGCGGGTCGATGATGCCGTGTGTGATCCGAAGGCGTTATGGATCACCGGACAGGCAGCCACCACCGCTTCTCCGGCCCGGGTGCCGGTACGCATCACCTTCACCGCCGACAACGAACTGGTGACCGGGACGACGGCCGCGGCCGATCTCGGCAATGGCCGCAGGCTGCTGCTCATCGAAGGCGCTCCTGGGGATGCCGAACTGCCCCCCGGGGCCTGGGCGGTGGTGGACGGCCGGGCCTTGCGGCTGACCGTACGGGCCGCCGCACCCATGACCGATCCCGGGCGCCTGGACGGCCTCGGCCGGCCGCTGCCGCCGGCCCGCCGCCGGACGCCCGCCGAACGTGAACAGGACCGCACGCCAAGGGCGTTGGTCACCGAGCGGGGCATCCTCACCCCACGCCCCCCGGCCCGCCGCCGCAAGGGCGTACGGATCCTCGACTCACCGGCCGTGCGCGGCTGGTCGCCGATCGGCACCCCGACCGGCGAGAACGGCATCAGCGTCGACTATGTGAACCCGCCCCTGCGCATCGCCGGCGCCCTGACCGCGCTGCCGGCACCCCAGGGGTACAAGACCGTGGTCGGCGGCGTACTGGTGGTGGACACCGGGGCGTTCAACGGCTCCGCGATGGGCGCGTATACGGTGCCCGACGGAAACGGCAATCGTCCGTCGCTCTTCGCCTACGGATCGCTGGGCAGCGAGACCGGGTTCGGCCCGCCGATGTTCCAGGTGCGCGGCATCTCCGCCGGGTTCGGCTGGAACAGCCGGGTGCGGGTGCCGGCGGCCGACGCCCTGGGCAGCTTCCCGTTCATGATCGCGCTCGACAACCCCGGCGAGATCGGCGCCGACGAGGACGAGGTCGATCCGCTCACGGTGCTGAGCCACCTGATCGGCGGGGGCAATCCGTGGGTGCGTCCGCAGGAGGGAGATCTGTGGCTGGCCGCCGGTCTGGCCTTCGACTGCTTCGAGACCCTGCGCGGCCACGCGATGGCCCTGGTCCAGATCGGCTCGGACCTGTCGATCAGCCTGCTCGGGGTCGGCGGCGCGCAGTTGCCGACCAAGAGCGACAAGAAGATCGCCCGGGTGGAGATCGGCATCGAGGCCACGCTGCGGCCGCAGGCCGGGGAACTGAGCATCGGGGCCGCTTTCACCGAGAAGACCTTCCTCATCGACCCGAACTGCAAGCTGCGCGGCGGCATCGGGATGAAGTTCTGGTTCGGCGAGCACGCGCACGCCGGGGATTTCGCACTGCTGCTCGGTGCCATCCCGCCCGGCCGTGAGGTGTCCCCCCGCTACCCCAAACAGCAGCCCGCCGGCATCACCTGGGGCGTGGGCTCGACGGTCAACCTCACCGGCAGCGCGTACGCGGCGTTCACCCCGAAGTCCCTGATGGCCGGCGCGGGACTGGACCTGACCTTCCAGTCGGGGATGCTGCGGGCCTGGCTGCACGCGCGGATCGACGCCTCGCTGGAGTGGAATCCGTTCTACTTCGACGTGGGCGTCGGGGTCCGGGTCGGGGTCTCGGCCACCATCAAGGTGTGGTTCGTCAAAATCCGGATCTCGGTCGAGGTCGGGATCAGCATGCGTGTCTGGGGCCCGGCCGTGGGCGGCGAGGGCACCATCCACCTGTGGTTCATCTCCTTCACCATCCCCTTCGGCGCCAAGCGCCGCGACAAGGAGCCCGCGTTGGGCTGGGGCGGCTTCCAGGGCATGCTGCCGCCGCCCGAGAACATGGTCCGCACCACCCCGGTCACCGGGTACACCGGCGAGGGCGCCCCGCCCACCCGCGGCGCGGACAAGCCGTGGCTGGTCGACAACGGGGGTTTCACCTTCACCGCCGACACCCGGGCGCCCGTCAGCAAGCTCTACCTGGACCGCACGAGCACGACACCCGTCGCCACCAGTGACCCGGTGGACATCCTGCCCATGAAGGTCACGGACCGGGCCAGCGAACTGCGCGTCTGGCTCACGTACAACGGCGGCGAGGACAGCCTGAGCGACTGGGCCCGCACGGCCCTCCGCGGAAACGTGGCCAATGGTCTGTGGGGCGAGCGGCCGGACGCGCCCGGCGAGGGCCTGATCCCCGACCGCATCCTCGGGGTCCGGCTGGTGTCCCCGCCCGTGGACCACGGCACCTCCACCGGCTTCCTCGACGAGCTCGGGCTGGGCTTCGATCCCATCGCTCCCGACGGCAACCAGCCGTTGCAGGAGGAGGACGCCACGGGCCCGGTTCCGCAGCGGCCCGGCGGGGTCATCAGGACGATCCAGGAAGGCGTCGACACCGCGGGCACCCGGGCGAACCGTGCCGCCCTGGCCGACGCGCTGAAGGGTTTCGGCGCCGGCCTCGGGTCACTCGACGCCGATCTGAGCGCGTACGCCCGTGCCGCGGGCACCGCCTTCACCGCCGAACCGATGCTGGTACCCGCCGGCTGACCCGGCGGCTCCACCGCGCCCGGCCGGCTCGCGCGGACTCCCGCGGGCCGGTCCGGCCGCCACGTCCGGCCGCACCACGTCGCGCCGTACCGCGCCCCGTCTCCTGCCGCGCTGCCATACCTCCCGCCGCCGCGCCCTGTCGAAAGGCACGCCCGTGACCGCCTCACCCGAATCCGGCCCCCGGCCCCGTACGAGTAAGCCGCTGGCCCAGCACCGCACCCGGTTCTTCGACCACCGGATCCCCTCGCTGCACGCCGGCCGCTACCGCATCGACAACCGGCAGATCCTCAAGGACGTCGACGGCGCCGACCGCGTCATCGACGCCACGCCGCAGCCGTTCGACGTCGTCCAGCCGCGCTTCGGCATCGACCCGATCGGCATCAACGCCCGCTTCCCCGTACAGGACGCCATCGGCACGTACAGCCGGACGCTTCCGCACATCAACCTCGACGCCCCCGCACTGCCCTGGAGCCGCCCGTTGGGTTCCGGCCACGGTGCCGCGATTCCCTGGATGGCTCTGCTCCTCTTCAGGGAGGACGAGCTCCCCGAGGATCCCGACGCCGTCGGAACGGTCACCGCCGGCACCGTGCGCGAGCTCCTCACCGGTGGTCTGGGGCCCGGCAAGGCGCCCGTCCTGCCCGGGGAAAGCCTGCGCCCGGAGGAGTACGACGAAGTGTGCGCCACGGTCCTGGTCCCGGCTGCCCTCTTCGACGCGGTGAAACCGCTGCCCGGCGAGATGGGGTATCTCGCCCATGTCCGTGAGGGCGGCCGGCCCGATGCCACCCGGGCCGGTGACGAGCCGGAACCCGATGAGAAGGAACTCAACGGCGTTGTCGTCGCCAACCGCTTCCCGGCCGCGAGCGGCGGCCGGCACGTGGTGCACCTGGTCTCCCTGGAAGGGTTCGACCGGTACCTCACCGCATCCGCCCCCGCCGAGGGGGTCCGTCTGGTCTCCCTCACCTGCTGGGCCTTCACCAGCGAGCCCGACTCGGGCATCGGCTTCGGCGACGTCTGCCAGAACCTGGCCACCGTCGACGGCACCACCCCGCGCCCGGAAGAGGAACTGCGGCTGCGGCTGCCGGTCTCCGCACCGGCCCATCCGACGGCCCCGCAGCGCGAGGCCCTGGACCGGATGGCGGGCGGTGCCGTCGCCCTGCCCCAGCGCCTGGAGACCGGCGAGCGCACCGTCGCCTTCCACCGCGGGCCCCTCACCGCCCGGCCCGCGCAGGATCTGCCCGACCCGGCGGCCACCCGGCTCGACTCGCCCGGCGAGGCCCTGGTCTATCTGGAGAAGTACGGCGTCTTCGACACCTCCTACGCCGCGGCCTTCACCGCCGGGCGCACGCTCGCCCTGGCCGACGCCGCCTTCCGTACGGCGCTGATGGAGTTCCGCGCCACCGCCCGCGGTGCCGTACGCCGTCTGGCCTCCCACCCCCAGCTCGTCGGACGAGCGGTCTCGGCCCGGCAGCTCACCGCGCCGCTGGCCTTCGAGTCCTTCGACCGGATGCTCACCGACGAGGGCGGCACCCGCTTCACCCGGGCCGTGGACCGGGCCGGGCCGCAGCTGCGCGCCGGGCGGCGGCGCGACGCGGCCACCGGGGTCAGCCGCACCCCCGCCGATCCCCGGGCCCTGCTGTCCCGGCCCGGTGTGGCCGACGTCCTCACCCAGGCCGCCGCGAACGAGTACCGGACCGTGACGGGGTGGCTCGACGGTCTGCGCCGGCTGGAGATGCTCGGCCTGGAGCACCTGGTCCCGGACAGCCGGATGCTCCCGCCGGAGACCATCCGCTTCGCCTACATCGACCAGGAGTGGGTCCGGGCCGCCGTCGACGGGGCCTTGAGCATCGGTGTCGGCCACGCCCTGGACGCCGACCTCAACAACCTCGCCACCCAAGGCGGTCCGGTGCCGGCCTGCGCGGTGCTGCTCCACTCCGCTCTGGTCACCGACTGGCCCAACACCGTCATCACCGGCTACGCCGGCGGCACTCCCGTCGAACCCCTGCGCAGCGCTGTTTACGGCACCGGCATCCAGCTGCTGCTCTACCCCCGGGTGATCGACCGCTTCGAGCTGGCCGAACCGCCGCGCGGCATCTGCTTCGGCATCGGCGACGTCGGCACGATCGAGCTGCGCGAGATCAGCGGGGACCACATCGGCCACCCCAAGGAGGAGGAGTTCCCGCAGCCGGCCGGCTTCGGCCGCTTCCTGCGCCCCGGGGGCCGCGATGTCCTCAACGTCCAGGGCAGCGGCGACGCCCTGGTCCCCGCTCTGGCCGCGGCGCACGGTGTCGGGGGGATCTCCTCGGCCCAGTTCGCCCTGCAGATGATCAACGCTCCGCAGGTGAAGGCCTTCTCCCGGCCCTGATCCCGCCGCCCGTATGCACGACGAACGAAAGGACCGAGGGCCCATGTCCGTGGACAACACCCTGGTCGTACCGGTCGAGGTGGCCGCACTCGCGGTCAACCGCCAGACCCGCGACACCGGCGGCGAACACGTCATCCACCGCTGGATCACCGACTTCGGCGACGTCGGCAGAGGCGTCGCGCCCGAGCCACAGCCCTTCTCGAGCCCCGAGGAGTGGACCGGCCGCGAGGACCGTCTCGGCGTCTATCTCCAGTGGGAACTGCCCGCGGCACTCACCCGCGGCCGCCACGACGAGGAAGAGGGCATCGGTGACTTCCCCCTCGTACCCAACCGATGGCTGGTCGTCCGCCACGCCGACTCGAGCCGCTCGCTGAAGGCCTGGGTCGTCGAGAGCGACTACCTCGACCCGATGAACGGCACCGTCTCCTTCCAGGACCCGGACAGCGACGAGCCGTCCGCCACCCTGATCGGCAAGTGCCACGAACTCACCGGCCGCTGGCGGGAACCGGCCGATGTGCATGAGCCGTTCCTCACCGCGATCGGCCCCGGCCTGCCCACCTTCTCCGTCTTCCAGCCCTACAACGAGAACGTCTTCTCCCTGCACGACACCCTGGAGGGGGTGCCGGAGCAGGAGCGGCTGAGCTACTTCGTCGCCGGGTGGTACGCCGACCCGGCCGCCGACATCCTCGCCGGCCCCGACGGCCTCGCCGCGCTCCTGGAACGCCTGGGGTGGACCCCGCCGCCCGGTTCCGGCAGCGGCATCCGGACGTCCGTCCACACCGGCACCGTCCTCGGCCTCGACTGGAACCTGACCGGCCCGGTACCGGAATCCGACTGCCCGCACCGGCGCGACGTCACCCCCATCATCTCCAACAGCATCGCCGAGGCCGTCGGCGAACTCGGCGCCCAGGCCGACGGCGAGGGAGTGTTCTCCGCCGAGGAGGCCGAGCTCTTCCGGGCCTTCCTCCTCGGCGGCATCGAAGGGCTCGAAGAGCGCGACCGGCCCGAGGCCGACATCCTCACCGACCGCCGCGCCCACGACACCGGCTTCGGCCCGGTCCCCGGCGGCTACCGCTGGTTCATCGGCGAGCGCGGGGACGACATCGCCGAAACGGCCCTCCGGCCCGCCACCCGCGCGGCCGAGGCCGAGACCGTCGCCGAGCTCAACCGCAAGCAGACCGAGCACGACGCCGCCGAGGCCGAACTCGACGCCGCCCGCGAACGCCTCTACCACCTGTGGTGGCTCAGCCGCCTGGACCGCCAGTCCGACGAATTCCGGGAGCGCGTCGACGCCGAACTCGCCCCGGACAACCCCGACGGTGCGGCCGGCCAGGTCGTCGAACTCGCCCGCCGCCTGTCGGAGCACCGGCGCACCCTGCCCTGGGGCAGGACCGAGGCGGACCTGGCCGCGAACATCGAGGCCCTCCACCCCGCGTACGGTGCACGCGCCGCACGCCGACTGATCCGCGTACCCGCCCAGGACTACGAGTACTCCGCCGATCCGGTCCTCACCCTCGACGGCGCCAACCTCCACGCCCCTCTCACCCGCGGCACTCCTCTGCCCTGCCGTGTCCCCGAGCGCCTCGTCACCCGAGCGTCGGGCATCACCACCGGCGATGTCGCGGCCGTCGCCGGACAGGTCGACCTCAGCGGCCAGCCGGACTGCTTCCCCGCCCTGCTCTCCGAGTTCCTCATCCTCGACCGGGCGCTGAAGGCCGGTGGGATCCGGGACGTCACCGGCACCCTGCCCGAATACGGCACGGCCGCGTGGCGCATGCCGTGGCAGCCGCTGTACCTGCTGTGGAAGGCCGAGTACTTCCCGCTGCCGTTCCGCGACGGGGAGACCGACCACTGGGACTTCATCGAACGCTCCCGCTACCAGTGGAAGGGCACCGGCGAGCCCGGCACCCCCCTGGTCGTCTCCGGCCGGCAGACACTCGCCCCCACCGCCGGGCACGTCATGGACGGCGCCCTCGCCAGTTACGCCCGCATCCGCGACGCGCTGCCCACCGACACGCTGCGCCGTCTGCGCTCCGAGGCGAGCCGGGCGAACCTGCTCTCGCAGACGCTCGACGGCTTCGGCGCCGCCATCGCCCAGCGGCAGCCCCTCTCCGGCCTCCAGCCCGCCGATGACACCGCCGCCCTCGTCGGCAACGGCGATTACTCCCCGCCGGACCCCGGGACCCTGCCCGCCAGTGACTGGGACCCCTGGCCCGAGTCGGCCTTCCAGGAACTGCGCGCGGGACAGCTCGCGTTCCTCGACGTGGCGGTGGTCGACCGGTTCGGACGCGCCGTCAACCTCGTCGGCGACTCCCATCACTTCCGGCCGGAGATGTCCCGCACCATGCGGCCGGCCCACCCGGTCAGCGGCTACGACAGCGACCGCCTCGTCGAACTCGGCCCACGCTTGCTCCAGCCCGCCCGGCTGCGCTTCGACTTCCTCTCCGCCACCGCCGACGAGCCCGTCGACCTGGTCCCCGGCACCAACCCGGTCTGCGCCTGGCTGGTGCACAACCGCCTCGACGCATCCCTGGTCGTGTACGCGGCCGAGGGCGCGGCACTCGGCGAACTCCGGGTCACCCTGAACGCGGGCGGAGTCCAGGAGGTCTCCTGGTCGGCCCTGCCCGGCTCGGACGTGGCCGACTTCGACCAGCTGCGGGACCTCTCCCGGCACGCCCACGACCTCCTGAACGCCGTCAAGAGCCGCGGTCCGCGGACCTTCGACGCGTTCCGCGCCACGGTCGACCGCGCGCTGGAGACCATCGACCCGGACGGGCCCGCCGACCCGGGCCTGGGCTTCTTCCTGGGCCGGCCGCTCGCCCTGGTCCGCACCCGGCTGACCATGGACCTGCGCGGCCCGCTGCGCACCGACGTCAGCTGGCAGAACCTGTTCTGCGAGACGGAGGCGGAACTGCCGCGCTACCCCTTCGCGATCCGCCTAGGCGAGGCCGCGCAGACCGACGACGGCCTGGTGGGCTACGTCCTCGACGACGACTACGACCACTTCGAGACGGTCATCGACCCCTCGTCCGGCGGCAGCGGCTATCTGCGGCCGATCGGCGACCGCCCGAGCCTGCACCTGAACTTCGGTGACGCCAGCAGCGCCCTCGCCACCGTCCTCCTGGACCCGCGCGCGGCCGTGCACGCCACCACCGACATCCTCGCCACCAAGCGCGTCTTCATCCCGCAGGAATTCACCGATCAGGCCATCACCCGCATGACGGTCAACTTCCGCACCGGCCCGCTCCTGGCGGCCACCACCGGGCTCAAGGGCCCCCAGGACGAGGTCGAGGAAACCGTCCTCATGCCCACCCCGGCCGGAGTCGTCGGCAACTGGACCTGGACGGAGAAGCGGGGCAGCGCCTGGCGGAAGCTGCCGATCCTCAGTCAGGACCAGTACGACATGCCCCTGGCCGAACCCGAACTCCGCTCAGGCTTCCTCAGCCTCGACGACGCCGCCGCGCACAGCCGCACCACCGACCACTGACCCGGCATCACCCCCACCGCCGCGGGTGTCCCCGTCCGGGACACCCGCGGCGGATCACACTCGAAGGAGCATCCGTGGCCCTTGTCACGCAGACCGACACCGTGGACGCCACCGCGCAGGAACCACTGCTGGCCTACACCGTCAGCACCGACCCGGACCCGTTGAAGGCGTCACCGGAGAACCCGCAGGCGCCCGAGGAGAAGGGTGAACTGGTCATCGTCGGCTCGCGGCACAGCGGCACGCCGGCCGACGTCCAGTGGATCAAGGTCAAGGTACCCGCCGGAGCGATGTCCCCGGACCTGGCCACGGACCTGGCCAAGGTCACGTACCGGATCAGCCTGAACGGCTGGTCGGGACGGCTGGACGCCTCGGCCAAGGAGTTCGTGTTCTCCCCGGGGGCGAGCCACGCCCCGATCGGCCCGGACACCGGATTCACCATCCAGCTCTCGGACATCCCGATCAACCGGAAGGTCGGCACGTCGCCGATCACCGTCACCGAGAGCTCGCGCACCGGCAGCAGCGCGTTCCAGTCCCGGTCCATGGTGTTCAACGTGGGCAAATTCCCGCCGGACTTCTACCTGCGGAACCTCGTCTGCGATCCGCTGATCATCGACAACGGCGGCGAGGTCGTCCTGACCTGGCAGCGCTCGGCGAACGCCGTCTACGAGCTGCTGTACGGCGAAACCAACCTCAATGTCACCGCCCTGACCACGAAGAAGATCACCAACGTCAAGTCCGACACCATGTTCTACCTGCGGGGCACCGTCGGCGACCCGTCGAACCCCGTGGTGCGGATCCTGTCCGCCCCGGTCACGGTCCGCAAGCCGGACCTGGAGATCGGCAACCTCGTCGTGAACGGCACCACCAACCTCAAGGGCGCCACCAGCACGCGGGACCTCACGGTCAATACTGCGAACACCCTGCACGTCCGGACCATCGAAGGCAGCGGCTCCTACGGATCGCTCGCGATCGGAGGGCGGCTGACCCTCTCCACCGCGGGGCGCGAGGTCAACGTCCAGAGCCAGTTCACCGTCGCCGGTGCCACCACCCTGAACGGCGCCGCCACCCTGAACGGTGCCGCCACCTTGAAGGGCGCCACCAGCCTCACCGGTGCCACCACCACGAAGAACCTCACCGTCGACCCCGGGGCCGACGGCTACCTCTGGCTCAAGACGGGCCGCCTCGACACCGCCGCGGGAACCCGTCTCCACGCCTACGGCACGGTCGGAATCTTCAAGAACAGCTCGCAGGGGCTGCACGCCGACTACATCAGTAGTGGTTACGGGCAGAAGACCTTCCGAGCGGACGGTGACGGGTTCCTCAGCATCAAACTCTCCTGTCTGTCCTACACGACGACCACGTCGTGGCGCGAGCTCGACGCCTACTTCACCGCGGCCGCGGCCACGGCCGGCGTGGCTCACGAGATCGCCATCCCCCAGGTGCAGCTCAGCGGGTCACCCCAGGCCAAGAGTTTCACCTCGGTCCCCGTCGCGAAGGGCGGCACGGTCGTGGTGTCCCTCAACAACACCAAACTGCCGGGCGGCACGGGAAACGGGTGGTTCTCCGTCTTCTGGACGCCTCTCGGGGGCGGGCCGAACCTGACGCAGGTGGCGGCCTCGGAGGTTCCGGATCCGGTCGAGGACGGCCCCGCGGACGCGCAGCCGCCGGCGGAGCCCGAGGCACAGCCCCCCGTGGAGTGACCCGGCGGTGAGTTCGGAGGGCGGCCACACCTCCTGCGGTCATGCCGTCCTCACCCGTCCAGCAGCTCGGTCCGCCCCGAACCATCCCACGAACCGCGGCCATGGGAGCTTCTGGAGGGTGTGGGGACGTCCGCGGGCCAACCGCCCGCGTCGGCTCCGATATCGGCCTCGGCACGGCACGGCTCCGGGAACACGCGGGAGGCCCCGGCGCAGCCGGGCCCTCCCTTGCGTCCGGACCCGGCAGCGGGCCCGTCAGGGGAGCTCCCCGGCACCCGCCCGGACCGTGCCGATGCGGCGGCGCGGACCCGGAGCGGTGCGCAAGGACGGCCGGTCAATCGTGGGAGACGACGGCGACAGGGCCGTTCGCGTGGTGTACTGCGGCCTGGGCGACCGGCCCCAGGCGCGGCCCCAGCGCCTGCCGGTGCCGGCGCCGTCCGACGACGAGCAGCTGATGGCTTCGCGCGGCCCGCACCACGGCCCGTGCCGGGCTCTCCAGCCGGATGTCCTCGACGATGCGCAGCGCGGGGAACTTCTCACGCCACGGGCCCAGAACCGGTGCCAGGTCCCGCTGGACGTCGTCCCGGATCTCCTTCGCGGCATCGGGATCGACGCCCCAGGGGACGTACGCCTGAACCGGAAGGCTCCTGCCGTGCACCACGTGGACGGGAACGCCCCGCGCGGCTGCCGTATCGCACGCGAAGTCCAGCACGCTGTCGCAGGCCCCTTCGAGGCTCACACCGGCGACGACTCCGGCCTCGCGGTCCCCTGGTGGACGGTTCTCCGCGGCCCCGGCCCGCACGAGCACCACGGGCCGGTCGGCCCGGGCGACGACATGGAGGCCGGTGTCACCGAGGAAGAAGCTCTCGACGCGCTCCAGCCCACGCGAACCGAGCACCAGGATGCGGGAATCCGCGGCCGCCCGCAGAAGCGCTTCCGTGGCGTCCTCGGCCAGCAGTTCCTCGACGATGGACAGGTCCGGATGACGATGGGTGATCTCCCGCTGGGCGTCGCCGACGATCCGCTTCGCCCAGTAGTTCTGATCCTTTTCCTGCGGCGCGCCAGGGGTGTCCGGGGAGAGCAGGACCCATGCGTGCAACAGGCGCAGTGTGAGGTTTCGACGGTCGGCTTCGTCCGCCGCCCAGCGCGCGGCGTCCATGCTCTCGCCCGAACCGTCGAGGCCAACGGTGACGACGTCCTCCATGACGAGTTGCCTCTCTCGTGTGGGCCGGTACCGGCCGAACCCGTCCGGCATTTCGGCGCGCCGGAGCACCGGCAGCAGCACGGCTGCCGAGCACCGATGAGATTCGGCCGGAGCGGGTTCGGCTCCCTGCGGCTCCGACGACGACCGCCGACGAGACCGATCCGGGATGTCTCACCCCGCGGCAGACCTCACACGCCATTTCCTCCTAGCGCTTTCCTGTTTCATCCGTTGTGCCGCGGCTCCATGCGGGCCAAGGAGCCCGTCCCTCCCTCTGTGCGCTCATCCGGGCCCGCGCCGCGCTCCCGGGCTCCACCGCGTCACCGGGCAGGGACTCGTCGGAAGACGGTTCTCCCGTGAGGTGGCACTCGACGTCGACGACTCCTTCGACGGCACGGACCAGGCGCGCCGCCACCGATACGAGCGAGGTGTCCGGTATCCGCCCGCTGAGGGTCACCACTCCCTCCTCGACTCGCACCCGGACGTGGCTGGTCAGGGCCGGGAAAAGGTACGAGATCACCGTGCGACGGACCTCTTCCTCGATGTCCTCGTCCTTGCGGAGGAACACCTTGAGCAGGTCACTCCTGCTGACGATGCCCCGCAGCATGCCCTCGTCGTCGACGACGGGAAGACGTTTGACGTCCTTCACCGCCATGATCCGTGCCGCTTGCGCCAGGGTCGCGTTCTCGTGCACCGAGACGGCCGGAGTGCTCATCAACTCCTCCGCGTCGGCCGCGCCCGCTTTGGCGAGGTCGTCCCAGCGGTCCAACTGCTCCCGGCGGCCGGGATCCCGGTCGCGGAACTCCTCCTTGGGCAGGAGGTCCGCCTCGGAGACGACCCCGATGACGCGGCCTTCGCCCTCCAGGACGGGCAGCGCGCTGACCTTCCACTGCTCCATCGTGCGGACGATCTCCTTGAACGGCGCGTCACGGCCGACGGCTACCACGGTCAGGGTCATGACGTCACGGACGATGTGCGGGGTGTCGAACATGGTGAGCCTCCGTCCCGGCTCAGGTCAGTGCACGGCGCCGCCGCCCGGGGGTGCGCAGACGGTGGTCCTTGGGCAGAGCGCCGAAGCCACCCGCTCTCGTGGTCATGAGCAGCTCTCCTTCGCCGTGGCTTCGTCTTCATCGTGCGGCGGCCGCGAGCCAGGCGTCAGGGCCGAGCGGGCCTCGTCCCGGACCACTCGGCCCCACAGGTGCTCTGGGCCGCTGCTCCGGGCCGCCCGGGAGCCCGAGCGGGCGCCCGGAGCCCGGAGGGAACGAGGGACCGAAGGTCCTGGATCAGGGCCGGTACGCCCTCGCGAGGCGCGCCGGTGCGGCGGCATGGTGGGCACCGGGGCACCCGGACCGCGCGGAGCGAGGAAGGCGGTGGGGACGATGGACATCCCGCTGGTCGTAGGAGTCGACGGATCGGACTCCAGCCTGGAGGCGGTGGACTGGGCCGTGGACGAGGCGGAACGGCACGGCCTTCAGCTGCGGCTCGTCCACGGCTCCCTGTGGGAGCGGTACGAGGGAACGCGCCCCTCGCTGGCGACGGACCGCCCGGCGGAGCGGATTCTCGCCGAACACATCGCGGCCTCGGCGGCCGAACGTGCTCAGCGGCGGAACCCCGACGTGAAGGTCTCCAGCGACGTGCTGGCCGCCGACCCCACGACAGCCCTGCTCCGGGAGGGGCACGAAGCCTTCGCCCTCGTCACGGGCTCGCGCGGGCGCGGCATGCTCGGCGAAACCCTGCTCGGTTCGGTGAGTCTCACCGTGGCGGCCCGGGCCGTCTGCCCGGTGATCATCGTCCGGGGCGAGGACCCGGCCCGGCGGGACGGTCTGCCCGTGGTGCTCGGCGTCGGCGAGCGCAGCGTGACATCGGCGGCCGTGCGCTTCGCCGTGGCGGAAGCGGAGGTACGGAACTGCCCGCTCCACGTGGTGCGGGCCTGGCGGACACCGGCCCACGAGGCAGTGGAACACCTGCTGCCCACGGGCGACGCACCGGCGCCGACCCCCGAGCAGCGGGCCACCGACCAGATGGACGCGGCGCTTCGGGGAGTGGGACCGGTGCGGGACGGGGCGGTGGTGCGGCGGATCACGGCGGAGGGTCCCGCGCACAAGGTACTCGCCGACGCCTCTGCCGAAGCGTCACTGCTCGTCATCGGAGCTCCGCGGAGCCACGGACACGTCGGCCTGCAACTCGGCCGGGTGGCACACGCGTTGCTCCACCACGCGGCGTGCCCGGTCGCGGTGGTGCCGCAACGCGGTTAGCTTCCGTGCGGCCGTGCGGCCCCGGGCAGCAGCTCCGGCAGAGCCGCCGCGCGTCCGGGGACGGCCGCGGCGCGCCGACCGGCCGCCCGGACAGGGTCGTTCGGCCCATCCGCACGCGTGGTCGGCGGGACCATCATGAAGGCAACGACCCGCAGCGGATGCCGCATACCCCGGGAGGATCCGTGATCGCTCCACCAGTCGACGAGAAGCGTGTGACCGCAATGATCGCGGACGCTGTCGCGG
This sequence comes from Streptomyces sp. NPDC001922, assembly GCF_042891165.1. Classification (NCBI taxonomy): domain Bacteria; kingdom Bacillati; phylum Actinomycetota; class Actinomycetes; order Kitasatosporales; family Streptomycetaceae; genus Streptomyces; species Streptomyces sp. NPDC001922. The sequence goes on from NZ_JBIASV010000003.1 coordinate 467,292, forward strand.
CGCCGTCGATGCACAACGCACAGCCCTGGCGTTTCCGCTACTCACGGAGCCGGCGGGCCTTCCAGCTACGAGCGGATCTCGACCGGTTCATGCCTCACTCCGACCCCGACACCCGCGCCCTGCATCTGGGGTGCGGTGCGGCGCTGCTGAACCTGCGCGTCGCAGTGGAGTACGCGGGGTGGGTCCCGGTGACCCGGCTGCTCCCGGACTCGACGGACCCGGCCCTGCTCGCCCTCGTGCGCCTGACCGGTCCCGGCAACGGCAACGGCAACGGCAACGGCAACGGGGAGAACGGTATCGGTGCGTTGCACGCGGCCGTCCACCGCCGGCACACCAGCCGCCACCCGTTCACCGCAGCGCCCATTCCGGACGACGTGCGCAACGCTCTGCGCGAGGCGGCCCGGCTGGAAGGCGCACGACTGGACTTCCCGTCCGGATGGCACCGGCAGTGGGTGCTGGAGCTCGCCGAGCAGGCCGAGGCCCGGAATCTGACCGACAGCGGCAGCAGAGGGGACCTGGCCCGCTGGACCGGAACGGGCACCGCGGCAGAAGGGGTGCGGACCGAGGGCGTCCCCGACTCCGCTTTCGGGCCCCGCAAACGCGGAGGCAAGGCGCCGATGCGCGACTTCGCCGGTACGCGCCGTGTACCGGGCCGGGAGGCTGCCGCATTCGAGGAGGATCCGCACATCGCCCTGCTCAGTACCGCGGAGGACACTCCGGTGGACTGGCTCCGGGCCGGCCAGGCGGTGGAGCGTGTGCTGCTCCTGGCCACGCTGCGGGGCCTGTCGAGTTCCTTCGTCACCCAGGCCCTGGAGTGGCCCGACATGCGCTGGCCGCTGCGGGACCCGGTGTCGGGAGCGGGGCATGTCCAGATGGTGCTGCGTCTCGGCTACGGTCCGGAAGGCGCCCCGACACCCCGCCGGCCGGTGCGGGAGGTCCTCGACATCGAGCCCTGAGCAGGAAGGGCCCGCCGCATACCGGGACGCGGAGGTGCATGGAGCCCGCGCAACCGAGCGAGACGCGGCCGCACGCCGAACGACGGGCGTTCCGCCGGCGCTCAGTCCCGCAGGACACTCACGTCGAGGAAGTGCGTGGCGCAGGAGATGCACGGGTCGTGGTTGCGGACGACGCGTTCGCACAGCCGGGTCAGCTCCTCGTCGGACGCATACCCCCGGGTCAGCCGTGCCTGGACGATGCGGCGCAGGTCCTCCTCGATGGCCCCCTGGTTCTGGGCGGTCGGTGGCACCAGGGTCGCCTCGGTGACCAGTCCGTTCCCGTCGAGGGCGTAGCGGTGGTAGAGCACACCTCGGGGGGCCTCGGTGGCACCGTGCCCGATGCCCGCACGCGGCGGCACGGGAACGTACGGGCGGTCCGGCGGCTCGTAGGCCTCGATGAGCCGGAGCGCCTCGTCGACGGCGTAGAGCACCTCGACCGCGCGGACGACGATGCTCCGGTACGGATTGCGGCACGCGGGAGGGCGGGCGGCCCGGGCGTGTCCCGGTGTCCGGGGCGGATCGCCGAGCCCGGCCTCGCGGGCCGCCTCCAGGGCCACGGGCGAGAGGAGATGGCCGCTCACGGCGTAGCGGGCGAGTGAGCCGGTGAGGTGGCGGCGACCGTCGAGCCGGGACTGCAGAGCCGTCGAGTGGTCCACCTGCTCCTCGATCACGTGCTCGGGGAAGTTCTTCACGGCGAAGGTTCGGGGCGGGAGTTCCGGATCCGCCGGAAGAACCGTGGGGACGCCGGATTCGATGGCGTACACGTCGCGTTCGGCGAGCGCCAGCAGGTCGGCGTCGCACTCCGCCTCCGGGAAGTCGAATCCGGCCACCCAGCGAACGGTCTCCCGGGCATCGTCGAGAGCCCGGCGCAGACGCTCGGCCATGGGATCCAACGCGCGGCGGGCGGGCGTGCGGTGAAAGCCTCCCACCCGGACGTTGACGGGATGGATGGCCCGCCCGCCGAGGAGTTCCATCAGGGCGTTGCCGGTCTGCTTCAGCCTCAGGCCCCGCTCCACCTCCGCACGGTGCGTGCGGGAGAGGTCGATCGCGCTGTCACAGCCCAGGAAGTCCGGGGCGTGCAACAGATGGATGTGGAGAGTCTGGCTCTCGATCCACTCCCCGCAGTACAGCAGACGCCGCAGGGTTGCCAGCGGCCCGTCCACGACCACTCCGCAGGCGTCCTCGACCGCCCGGCAGGCACTCAGCTGGTAGGCGACCGGGCAGATCCCGCAGACCCGTGAGGTGAGGTCGGGGGGCTCGTCGTGCGCCCGTCCGCGCAGCAACCCCTCGAACAGCCGGGGCGGTTCGTAGATCCTCAGCCGAGCGCCCTCGACCCGGCCGTTGTGGATCGTCAGCCGCAGGGCGCCCTCGCCCTCCACCCGGGCGAGGGAAGCAATGCGCAGGTCACGGGGCCCGTCGCCGGTCATCCCGGTCCTCCTCCTGAAGTGCGGCGAAGTCGGAGACATGGAAGGTGCCCAGGAACCGCCGGACCTCCTCGTCGCTCATGCCGTCGCTCCTCAGCAGAGGGATCAGGGCGGGGAGGTTGGTCGAACGGGAGGGACCGAAGCAGCCGTAGCAGCCACGGTCGTAAGCGGGACAGATGGCGCCGCATCCCGCGTGCGTCACCGGCCCGAGGCAGGGGGTGCCGTGCGCGACCGTGACGCAGACGGTTCCCCGCCGTTTGCACTCGAAGCAGACGCTGTGGCCGGGGATGCCGGGACTCCGCCCGGTCAGGAACGCGGAGATGACCTCGAGCAGCTGGCTGCGGTCGATGGGGCAGCCCCTGAGTTCGAAGTCGACGGGCACGTGGGCGGAGACGGGGGTGGACGTGGCCAGCGAGTCGATGTAGTCGGGCAGTGCGTACACGGCCTCCCGGAACTCACGTACATCGGCGAAGTTGCGCAGGGCCTGGATGCCTCCCGCCGTGGCGCAGGCGCCGATGGTGACCAGGTAACGGGACTCGGCACGCACCCTCCGGATACGTTCCTCGTCCTCCGCCGTGGTGATGGAGCCCTCCACGAGCGACAGGTCGTACGGCCCGGGCTCGACGCGGCCGGAGGCTTCGAGGAAGTGGGCGATCTCCACCTCGTCGGCGAGCCCGAGGAGTTCGTCCTCGCAGTCGAGCAGCGTGAGCTGGCAGCCGTCGCAGGAGGCGAACTTGAAGACGGCCAGCCTGGGACGCCGTGGCTCGGGTGCGGTGTCGGCGCTCATGTCACAGCTCCGGGACGGCGAGGAGGGGCTCGGCGCATGCGTAGCTCACGACGGGGCCGTCGCGGCACAGCAGCAGCGGACCGAGCTGGCAGTGCCCGCAGTGCCCGGTGGCACAGTGCATGTTGCGTTCGAGGGAGACCCGGATGCGTTCGGGCGGCACGCCGCGCTGCAGGAGCTCCCTCGCGGCGGCACGGATCATGACTTCGGGGCCGCAGACGAACGCGGTGGTCGCGCCGGGTGCGAACCGGGCCTCGTCGAGAAGTCCGGTGACCACGCCGACCCTCCCCCGCCATCCACCGGTGGGCCGGTCGACGACCACCTCTCCGTACGGCCGCTTCCAGGCATCCAGTTCGTCCCGGTAGAGGAGATCGTCCGGAGTCCGTGCCCCGATGAGGACGTTCAGCCGCCCGTACGCGTCGGGCCGGTCCAGCACCGTGCGGACGAGGGGGCGAAGAGGGGCGAGTCCGATACCACCGGCCACGACGAGAAGGTCCTGGCCCCGGGCCCCGGGAAGGTCCCAGCCGGTGCCGAACGGTCCCCGGAGGCCGACGGTCGCGCCGGCGCGCAGGCCGTGCAGGGCGTCGGTGACGGCGCCGACGGTGCGCACCGTGTGCTCGAGCACCCCGTCGTCCGTGCCGGAGACGGACAGCGGGACCTCCCCCACACCGAAGGCGTAGACCATGGCGAACTGGCCCGGGGCGAACGGCGGAAGGGACGCGCCGACGGGCTCCAGCACGAGCGTGACCGTGTCGGCGGTCTCCCGGTGGGAGCGGACCACGCGGTACGGCACAGGGACGGTGCTCACGGCAACGGCTCGGTTCCGGGAGGCCCGTAGAGGTCCAGCAGCCGGGTGCGGGCGGACCTGAGGCGGTGCCCGATCACGCCGGCCACGACGACGGCCAACGCCTGCCCGAGCGCCGGGTCCCTCTCGCACAGCCGGCGCACCGGTGCCGCCTCGAACTCCCATGCCTCCACATCGGTGGAGGCAACGGCCCCGAGGTGCCACTGGTGCGGAGGACAGAGCCATGACCAGCCGAGCAGGTCTCCCGGGCCCACCGTGTCCACGATCGCCCGGCCACGGCCGGGGATGTGGACGTCGAGTGCCACGGTTCCGGTCCTGACCACCCAGAACCGGTCGGCGCTGCCGCCTTCGTCGAAGATGCGGGCGTGCTCGGGATACGACGCCGCGTCCGCGAGCGCCATGAGTTCCGCACGCCGGCCCTCGGGCAGGGCGGCCAGAACACCCTTGTCCGTGATCATGACGGGCCCTCCCGCTCCATGGATTCGCGGTGCAGGGCGTGGGCTTCCTCCGTGATGTCGATTCCGACGGGGCACCAGACGATGCACCGTCCGCAGCCGACGCATCCGGAGCTCCCGAACTGGTCGTACCAGGTGCCGAGTTTGTGCGTGAGCCACTGGCGGTACCGGCTGCGGGACGAGTCGCGCACGGGACCACCGTGGAGGAGGGAGAAGTCGAGGTCGAAGCAGGACTCCCAGCGGCTCCAGCGCTCGGCGTGGTCGCCGGTCAGGTCGGTCACGTCCTCGGAGGTCGTGCAGAAGCACGTGGGGCAGACCATGGTGCAGTTGCCGCAGGTCAGGCAGCGGGACGCGACGTCGTCCCAGCGTTCGGCGTCCAGGCTGCCGGCCATGAGCGTGTGCAGGTCCACCGGTGGCATGGACCGCCCCATCCGTTCCGCCGCCGAGGTCACGGAGTTCCGCGCGGCCGTGCGGGTCTCCTCCTCCGCCGGCCGGTGCGGGACACCGTCCAGCACATCCGCGCCTTCCTCGCTGCCGACGCGCACGAGGAACCGGTGGCCTTCGCCGTCGACCACCTCGGTCAGGGCGAGGTCGTAGAGCGCGTCACCGTCCACACCCGGGCCCGCTCCCATGGACACGCAGAAGCACGTGGCGCCGGGTTCGGTGCACTCCGCGACGACGATGAACGCTCCGGACCGGCGTCTGCGGTACCCCTTGTCCTCGTATGCGCCCCCGGTCAGGACCCGGTCCTGGATCGCGATGGCACGGAGGTCGCAGGGCCGCACCCCGAGGAAGGCGTAGGAGACGGACTCCGGATCCTCTTCCCGGACGGTGAAGCCGCCCGTGGAATCCCGGTCGGCGCTCCACTGCCGCACCCGCTCGGGGAGCAGATAGGGCTTCCACGACTGCGGTCCCGCGCTGTGGGCGAATGCCGCCCCGTCCGGCCGGCGGCGCAGCCGGTACCGGCCCGCCTCCAGTTCGACCCCCCAGCCGTAGGGCAGCTCGTCGGCCGAATCCAGCCGGGCGAGAACGATCGCCCCGTCCCGGGCGGTGGGACCGATCACCGTCCGTCCGCGAGCGAGAAGGGCCCGGACCAGTGCGCCGAGTCCGTCCCGGTCGAGGACCGCTTCGGATTCTTCGGAGCCCCTCATCGCTCTCCCTCGGGCTTCTCGGCCTGCACCCGGTTCGGTCAACACTGCATCACGGGCCGGTCCCACCCGCACGTCGAACCCGGCCCGAGGAAACGTCCTCCCGCCCTCACCGGTGGGACGTCCCTTGCGGAGCCGACGGCCCCAGGGCCGGGGCGGTCCCGTCGGACGGGCCGCCTACGATGTCGCGGGCCATGACCCGGCGGTCCCCTGAGGCGTCCGCTCGGCGGGCCGTCTGCGGGTGTCGTCGATCCTGCTCACCAGCTCGTCGACGACCATGACGACCCCGTCCAGCTGACGGACCATCCGCACAGCGATCTCCGTGTCGCTCCGGAGCTCCATCCGGCCCCGCAGGGTGACCACGCCGTCGAGCACATGCACGTCGACCGTGTCCGGCGCCAGCCACATGGCCTGGACGAACACCTCGTCGACGATCTCCCGGCGGATGTCCGCGTCCGGGCGCAGGAAGACCTCGAGGAGGTCGCGCCGGGTGACGATGCCGACGAGCCGGTCCTCCTCGTCGAGCACGGGGAGGCGTTCCACCCGGTGGCTCGCCATGGTCCGGGCGCCTTCCGCGATGGTGTCCTCCGCGTGGACGGCGATCGCGGGGGCCGACATCAGCTCCTCCGCCGTCACCGCCCGTTCCCTGGTGCCGGCGGGCGGCCGCCGGACCCCGGTCAGGCGACGGAGCCAGCGGGGCCAGGCCGCGGCGTCGTGGGGTGGCGATGCGGGATTCCTCGCCTGGCGGGCCAGCAGATCGCTCTCCGAGATCACTCCCAGGACCCGTTCGTCGTCGTCCACGACCGGCAGGCCACTGATCCGGTGCTCGGCGAGCAGTTTGGCGACCTTCTTGAAGGGAGTCCGCGGTCCGACCGCGACCACATCGGTCACCATCAGGCTGCCGATTCTGCTGTGTCTCATCTCCGTCGCTCCGTCCCGGTGCCGGCTCGAGAAGCGGTCTTGCCGCAGCGCGTGGCCGTTCTTCGCTTGTCCCCATCGTCCGGCGCCGGGTGCCGCTCCCCCAGGGCTGGCCGGGCACGTCGACGGTCCGTCCGGCCCCGTCGGGGCAGGGCCGGACGGGGCCGGAGGATCAGGACGCGGGCCGAGGACGCCGGGCCGCGGCGCTCCGGTCGTGGGCGCATTCCGCCTCGACCTTCTCCGCCAGCGATTCCACGGCTGCGGCAACCGGCTCGGACAGCCCTTCCCCCAGGGAGCTGTCCACGCCTTCGACTGCGTACACGACGAGACAGGGGGGCATACGGCCGAGGCCGCGCGCGAGTTCCACGGCCTCGACGAGACCGAGGCCGTGTGTGCTGTGCACGCTCGGTGCCCCGGCCGGCCAGGTGTCACCGTCGGGTTCGAGCCGCCGGATGCGGCCCGGGGTGCCGGCCGGCCCGGTGAACACGGCATCGATCACCACGGTACGACCGGTGCCCTCCCAGAGGCCGATCAGCCGTGCCGGGTCCCCGTCGCACACCGAGAGCCGCGTGCGCGGCGGCAGGGGCCGGTCCGCTGCTCGCGCCCGGAGCCGTTCGACCACGGCCGGTCCCGCACCGTCGTCGTGCCGGTACACATTGCCGACGCCGATGATCGCGACAAGGGGGGCCGCCGTCACCATGCACCACTCCCTTCGGCGCGCGGAACACCACGGCGGTGTCCGAGCGGCTGTGGCGCACCCGGACACCGGCGTCCACGGGTGGCCGGTCCTGTCCCGCCGCTGTCAGACAACGGTTGCGGCGCCCAGCTCCGCGGCGATCTCCCGGGCCCAGGCGTGGACTCTCGCGGGGTCCCGGTAGTCACCGCCGCGGCCCGCCTTCACGATCTGGTGGGCGATGATGCCCTTGGCTCCCTCCTCGAGGCGGCCACCGAACGTGACGTGGCCCAGCGCATCCAGCCGGGCAGCGATACGGCGGACCCCCGGAACAGGGGGGATGTCCCGTTCTCCGGCGGAGGCGTCCAGTGGTCCGCTGCTGAACAGCCACACCGCTCGGGACATCAGTGCCTGGTGATGACGGCGGGCGAACCGGGCCGCGTCGCGATGCCACCGGCCGGCGTAGAGAGCCCCTCCCAGGACCACCACGTCGTACTCCTCGACGTCCTCGACCTCGGCGGCGGGCCGCACGTCCGCCGGTCCGTAGGCCCGCAGCGTCTCCCCGATCCATTCGGCGATCTCCGCGGTCGAGCCGTTCCTCGATCCGTGGGCGACCAGCACGTGGTGCGGATTCATCGCCTGCTCCTTTCGGTCGTCGGCGGAGTCGGCGCACACAGGGGTCGTGGTGACGGCGGGGCAGCGGGCGCATCCGCGCGTCCTCCGCCGGGGCGCCGTCGGTACGGGCCACCACCGGACCGGGACCGGCCCCGGCCGGCTGTGCGGACACCGCCCTCCGGTGGTGCGTCGTCACGGTCGCCGCGTCCCGTGGGTGCCGTTCCCGTGCGACTGCCCTGCCGGACACGATCGCGCCCGTGTCGATTCCAGTCTCCCCGGACCGGGGTCCGCTTCCGATGGGCTGACCGGGCCCCGGTGCGGGCCGGAGGTCCCCGGCCCGCACCGGGGCAGGTGGGCGGTGACGGGCCCCGGACGGTGGCACCCTGAAAGGGGGCAGGGCCCACGTCGACGGCCGGCGGGCGGCAACGACCGTCCGCAGGGGCGGCCGGGGGCGCTGTTCCCGGAGTTCCGCGGACGACACAGGAGCGGTGGATGACGGAGAGCCCGCGTACCCCCCCGACGAGCCCGATCACGGTCTTCCTGCTCGACGATCACGAGATCGTCCGGCGGGGGCTGCGCGACCTGCTCGACGACGAGCCGGACATCGACGTCGTGGGAGAGGCCTCGACCGCCGAACAGGCCCTCGTCCGCGTGCCGGCGCTGCGTCCGGCCGTCGCGGTTCTGGACGTGCGGCTCCCGGACGGGGACGGGGTCAACGTCTGCCGCGAGCTGCGCTCGCGCCTGCCGGAGCTGGCCTGTCTGATGCTCACCTCCTTCGACGACGAGGAGGCCCTGCTCGATTCGATCATGGCCGGGGCGGCCGGCTACGTGCTCAAGCAGATCGAGGGGTCGGATCTGGTCTCCGCCGTCCGGACCGTCGCCTCGGGCCGGTCGATGCTGGATCCCAGCGCGGCGACCCGCCTCATGGCACGACTGCGCGAGCCGGAGCCGGAGCTCCGGGAACCCGAGGTGCTGCCGGGCCTGACCAACCGCGAGCGGGAGGTTCTCGCCCTCATCGGTGAGGGGCTCACCAATCGGCAGATCGGTCAGCGGCTCTACCTGGCGGAGAAGACCGTCAAGAACCACATTTCCCGCCTGCTGGCGAAGCTCGGGGTGGAGCGACGGATCCAGGCCGCGGTCATCGCCACCCGGGCCCAGGCGGCCCACCCGGAGCCGGAGCATCGCCGCTCCCACCACCGGCTGCAGTAGCGACTCCGCGCCGCTCGCCGGCCCGTGCGGGGGCCGCATCGTCCCCGAGTGGGCAGCGCCCGGAGAGGCGCGGCACGAAGGGCGCGGACCACCCGGTCCCGGGCCCCGGGCCGGACGGCCCCGTGCGGCAGAGGGGGCGGAGGGTCGACCCTGGAGGGGAACGGCTCCGCCGACCGGCATGGGCACCGCCCCGCGCCAGGCAGGGTGCGCCACGCCCGAGGAGCCATGACCCACGGACGAGCAGTCGTTCGGAGGACCTGGACATGCAGCATCGAACAGTGGCAGACCTCATGACCCACACCGTCGTCAGCGCACGGCCCGGGACCACGTTCAAGGACATCGCCGGGTTGCTGGCCGAGCACGACATCACCGCGGTTCCCGTGCTCGACCCGGGTGGCCGCCCGCTGGGTGTCGTATCCGAGGGCGACCTGTTGCGGAAGGAGGCGGGGCAGCCCGACCCCGCGGGGCTGCTTCTGGAGCCCCGCCCGAGCTCGGCGGAGCGGGCCCGGGCCGAGGCGACGACCGCGGAGGGACTCATGTCGGCTCCTGCCGTGACGGCGCGGCCCGCATGGAGCGTGATCGAAGCGGCGCGCGTCATGCACGATCACGGGGTCAAGCGTCTGCCGGTCGTGGACGAGGCGGACCGGCTCGTCGGTGTCATCAGCCGCAGCGACCTGCTCCGGGTCTTCCTCCGCCGGGACCGGGCCATCCGCGAGGAGATCGAACACGAGATCCTCTCCGCGACCCTCGGGGAGCCGCCGTCAGCCGTGGGCGTGGAGGTCGCGGACGGCCGTGTCACGCTGACCGGCACGCTGGCCCGCAGCAGTCTCGTGCCCGTCCTCGTCCGTCTGTGCAGAAGCGTCGACGGCGTCGTCGACGTCGAACACGACCTCGGTGCCGAACTCGACGACGTACCGGCACGTGCCCGGACCTGACCGGCGCGGGAGCAGAAGGGAGCTGATCCTCGTGCAGGCGAACGACGACGAGGCGCACGGCACCCGGGCGGGGAACGCACGGACCGGCCCCGGCGATCTCGGGAGGAGGGTGGCCCTGCGCCGGGAAGAGCTCGGGCTCACCCGGGAGGAAGTGGCGCGGCGTGCCGGTATGGCCCCGGGATATCTGCAGTACGTGGAGGAAGAGGTGGCCGATGCCGGGGCCGTCGGCCTCATCAGGCTCGCAGGCGCGCTCGAGACCACGACGGCCGGCCTGCGAGGCGGCGGCACCGATCTGCCGACCGGCCTCGGGAAGGCCGCTCGGCACCCGGAACTCCTGGACATGAGTCCCGAGGAGTGCCGGGAGCACCTGTCCACCCACGGCGTGGGCCGGGTGGCCGTGACCACTGCCGACGGCCCCGCCGTCGCCCCCGTCAACTACTCGGTCGTGGACGACGAGATCGTCTACCGGACGCGGCCCGGCGGCTCGGCGGACCCGCAGCCGGGCACCGACGTGGCGTTCGAAGTGGACCACATCGACGAGGCCTTCAGCCGGGGGTGGAGCGTTCTCGTCGTCGGCCGTGCCGAGCGGGCCACCGACACCGCCATGGCCGACCGGCTGGCGGAGCGGGCCTACACCTCGGCCTGGGCCGGCGGCGACCGCGGGCTCTGGATCCGCATCGTCCCCCTGAGGATCACCGGCCGTCGGATCGCTGTGCCGTGACCCCCACTCCGGCAAGCGGGAGCCGCCGCGTGCTGCTCAGTCCCGGTGCAGCAGGACCTTGAGCGCTCCCGTCTCGGTCCCCCGGGCGAACACCTCGTACGCCTCCGCCACTCGGTGCAGGCCGAAGTGGTGGGTGATGAGCGGCGTGGGACGCAGGCGGCCGGAGACCACCATGTCCATCAGCGTCGGTACGGAGTAGGTGTCGACCTGCCCCGTGACGATGGTGACGTTCTTCTGCCACAACGCCTCGAGGTGCAGCGTCGCAGGCTTTTCGTGCATGCCGATGTTGGCGATGTGTCCCCCGGACCGGACCACACGGGTGCAGAGGGTGAAGCTGTCGGGAGCTCCCACCGCCTCGATGGCGACATCGGCACCGGGGCAGTCGGCAAGGTCGCTGATCAGGCGCCCCGGAAGGACGGCGGCATCGGCTCCGATGCGACGGGCGTCGTCGAGACGCGCGGAGGAAAGGTCCGTGGCGATGATGCGTGCAGGGGAGAGAACCCGCGCCGTGAGCACGGCGCTCAGGCCGATGGGTCCCGCCCCGACCACGACGACCGTGTCGCCGGGGCTCACCTGCCCGTTGCGGACCCCGACTTCGTAGCCGGTGGGCAGGGTTTCGGCCAGCAGCACTGCCGCGTCTCCGTTCAGCGTCCCGGGCACCCGGTGGGTGGACAGATCCGCGAACGGCACACGCACGTACTCCGCCTGGGTGCCGTCGATCCGGTGCCCCAGGATCCAGCCGCCACCGCCCCGGCACTGGCCGAACGCGTTGTCGTGGCAGGGCCGACAGCGCCCGCAGGCGGACACGCACGAGACGATGACGCGTTCACCCGTCCTCAGGCCGTGGACCTCGCGGCCCACCTCCACCACCTCGCCGACGGCCTCGTGCCCCAGGACGGTGCCCGCTGTCACCTCTGGCAGCTCACCCTCCAGAATGTGCAGATCGCTTCCGCAGACGGTCGTGGTGTCGACCTGGACCAGCACGTCGGACGGTTCCTTGATCACGGGGTCCGGCACCGTTTCCCAGGCGGCCCGGCCCGGGCCGTGGTACACGAAGGCTCGCATCGGACCTCCCTGTCTTCCTCACGTCACCACCCTGTCGCCGACCGCTGGTCGGGGCACAGGGGCTCCCGGGCTCTCTCGGGGGCCGAAGGTCCCTCGGCACCTCCCCCGGACCCGTGAGCTGCGCCCCTCGGGGACGGCCCCGGTCGCCCCGGGCACGAGCAGGGACTCCGCCGTGCGGATCCGGGGCGACCCGGTCAGAACGCGTGACCGGGAGCCGGTGCCCGTCAGCCGGGCCGGGAGAGCGGCACACGCCACGTCAGTACGGTGCCTCCGGCACGCGGGGTGGACAGCAGCAGCTCCCCACCGCAGTGCGCCGCCCGTTCCTCGATATTGCGCAGGCCGCTGCGGCGGTACCCCGCCCCGGCCATACCGACGCCGTTGTCCGACACGGTGACCGTGAGAAACCCTCCCTCGTTGACGACCGCCACGTCGGTGCGGTCGGCGTGGGCGTGTCTGGCCACGTTGGACAGTGCTTCGGCCAGGACCGCCACGGCCTCGTCGGCCACGTCCCGGGGAACATCGGTGTCCAGCAGCCCCTCCATCCGCAGGCTGGGCGCGAAGTCGAGCGCGGCGGCGCATTCCTCGACCGTCCGGACGGCCCTCGTCCGCAACCCGTGCCGAGCTGCCGGCTCCGGGGCTCGCAAGCCGAAAATCGTCGAACGAATGATCTTGATGGTCTCGTCCAGATCGCTCACGGCCCGCTGGACGCGTTCCGCGGCGCCCACGTGCTCGATCAGGCGGGCCGCGCTCTGCAGCGTCATGCCGGTGGCGAAGAGCCGTTGGATGGCCAGGTCGTGCAGGTCGCGGGCGATCCGGTCGCGGTCCTCGAGGAGCGCGACCTGCTCCGCGGCGCTCCGGCGCTCCACCAGTTCCATGGCGAGCGCCGCCTGGCTCGCAAAGCCGACGAGTGGTTCCGTCTCCTGCTCCGAGAACTCCGGCTCCGCGCGGTCCCGAAGCAGCATGAGGACGCTGCGGACGGTGTCGCCGGACGTGATGGGCAGCGCCACCGCGGGCCCGAGCCCCCCGTAGCGGGACGGGCCCACGCGGACCCGGGGGTCCTCACTGACGTCCGGGCTGAAGACCGGCCGGCTCGAGGTGCAGGCGAGTCCGAGGAATCCGCCCTCCGTCGGAATCACCCGACCGCGGTGCTCGTCGGCCTGTTCCCCCACGGCGCATTCGACGGTCAGGGAGTCCTCCCGGGGCACCGGGACGGCGATGATCGCGAGCGCGGCGCCCGTGATCTCCTTGGCGAGCACCGCCACCCGGTGCGTCACATCCGTCGGCGGGCTCCCGGACATCAGGCTGGTGGTGACCTCGGCGGTCGCCCGCAGCCACCGCTCCCGCAGCGTGGACTCCTCGTAGAGCCGGGCGTTGTCGATGGCCACTCCGGCGGCCACGGCCAACGTGGACAGCACGGCCTCGTCGTCGAAATCGCCGCCGCCGGCCTTCTCCGTCAGGTAGAGGTTGCCGAACACCTGGTCCCGCACCCGGATCGGTACCCCCATGAAGGAGCGCATGGGCGGATGGTTCTCCGGAAAGCCGTACGAGGCCGGGTGATCCGAGATCTTGGAGATACGCAGGGGCTCGGGGTGCCGGATCAGCTCGCCCAGGATGCCGTGGCCGGACGGGTAAGGCCCGATGGCGACGATCTGCTCGTCGGTGAGCCCCACCGTGAGGAACTGAGCCAGAGTCCGGCCGTCGGGCCCGATGACCCCGAGCGCTCCGTACCGGGCGTCGACCAGCGCGACGGCCGCCTCGACGATGCGGCGCAGCACATGCTCGAGGTCGAGCTCCCGTCCCACCGACAGCACGGCCTCAAGCAGGTGGTGCACCCGGTCCCGGGCGCCCCGTGCGGCGTCCAGCCTGCTCTGAAGCTCGTCCAGCCTCAGCTGTGGCAGCCTCACCGAGCCCTCGTCCGTGTTCGCCAACGCCCACCTCCTGAGCGCTCCGGGGCCGACCGCCGCCACAGGGCCTCCCGGTCCACGGTATCGGGCTGCTGCCGATCGGCTACTCCGCTCCTCGCCGGCCGCTGCTCCGGCTCCGGCGGACTGGGCCGTGTACGGGCCGAGAGACATGATCACGGGCCCTGCCCACGGACCGGAGTGCAGGGGTTGCTCCCGGTGGTGGGCGGTGCTGTGCGGTGAGAGCCTGGTTTCACGGCAGGGAGCCAGGGCACGTGGCGGTGCCGCGATGGCGCGAATCGTGGGATGTGCGTCGTTGACGCCATCACCCGGGGCCAGCAGCCTGAGGACGTGCAACAACGCCGCATCGTCTTCGTGATCTTCGAGGGTTTCCAGTCTCTGGATCTGGTCGGCCCGCACGAGGTGTTCCAGTACGCGGGGATGCTCTCAGGCGGTTACGACTGCCGGATCCTGGCGCCCGCCGCCGGCCTGGTCCGCTCGACCAGCGGCCTGCCCGTACAGGCCGGACACGGTGTGGCCGATCTCGACCCGCGCGGAATCGACACCCTGGTGACGGTGGGCGGCGACAGCGTCGACCACGCGGCGCAGGACAGCGCGCTGACCGGGTGGCTCGCCGCGGCCGGGGCCTCCGCCCGCCGTGTCACCTCGGTGTGCGTTCGGCCCCGCTCCGGTCACTTCGGCAGATCGGCGGAGAGGAAGGGAGCAAGGAGCGCGAACAACGCGTCGGGGCGGTCCAGGGGGATGATGTGGCCGCAGTCCTGAAGGTGGTATCCGACCAGGTCATCGGCGATGGGACGGAGTTGGCGTTCGAGCCCGCGGCCGACGGGGTGAGAGCCGACGGCCATGGTGGGCATGGTCAGCCGAGCCGTCGCGACTGCGTCCTGGATCTGCTGCGCGCTGGTGGGCAGGGCCCGGTAATAGGAGAACGCGCAGCGCAGAGCCTCACCCCCGGTGTACGCGTGGACGAAGGCCGCACGGATGTCGTCGGGTACTCCTCGCCCGAGCGTCCCCGAGTCGAGGAACCAGTCGACGTACGGGGCCTCGTTGCCGGCCAGGACGGTCTCGGCGAGGCCGGGGACGGCGTGGAAGCCGAACCACCACGGGGCACCGCCCGCGACGACGTCCTCTGCTCCGGGCAGGCGGCCGAGCAGTGCCTCCATCACGACCAGGCGCCGGACGAGGCCGGGCCGGCGCAGCGCGAGCAGGACGGCGGGGGCAGTGCCCGCGTCGATGCCGACCACCGCTGCCGAGGGCTCGCCGAGTACGTCGAGCAGCCCTTCGGCGTCGGCAGCGAGGGTGCCTGCGTCATAACCCTCGACGGCGCGTGCACTGGCACCGAAGCCTCGAAGGTCCGGGGCGATGACCCGGTACTGCCCGGCCAGTCGGCCCATGATGCCGCTCCAGAGTTGCCAGGTGTGCGGGAAGCCGTGCAGCAGGAGAACCGCAGGTCCGTCCCCGGCGATTGCGACATTGAGCTGGACGCCGTTCGTCGCGATGCGGCGCAGGTGGTGTGCGGTGGTGACGGGCATGACGGCCCCTCCCTGATGGTTACCATTGGTGACCAAAGAACGATAGGTAACTGACCGACCGCTTCCTAGACGGCACTTTCAGGGAAGGTGGTGAGCCACAGGTGACCACCCGAGGAGCCCGGGCCCCCGGTCACGGGGTACGCGGCGATCTGTTCGATCCCCATTGCCCGACGCGGCAGTTGCTGGACCGCATCGGTACGAAGTGGACGTCCATGGCCGTCAAGACGCTCGCCGATGCCGCACCGGACGAGGTGCGCTTCGCGGAGCTGAGACGCCGGATGCCCGGCGTGTCGCAGAAGATGCTGTCCGTGACGCTGCGAAGCCTGACCCGCGACGGGCTGGTGGCGCGCAGGGTCGAACCCACCGTGCCGCCGCGGGTCTTCTACCGACTCACCGGACTCGGGCTGTCCCTGGAATCCGCGCTCGCGGGGCTGCGGACCTGGGCGGAGGAACACATGGTCGAGGTCGACCGCGCCAACGAAGCCGCCGCCCAGGAGGCCGATGAGGGGTAGACAGGCCGATTCCGCGCTCAGTACCGGTGGCTGGGGTACTCGATGCAGCCGGCATCGCCGCCCTGATACCACGTCGCTTTGTCAGGTCGACGCCAGAGGAGGACGTCGACGCGATGGTGTCGGGCACGTCGTTCCACTTCGACGGGCAGGGCACGGCGACGGCCGTGGACGCTGTGTCCGAGCCCGGAGCGTACGCCACGGCATGCAAGCCGGGCATGGTGGGCGACGGCATTCGCGGCAAGTTCACCGTCACGGGCAAGCGGCACGGATGGCCTCGCGCCCTCCGTGGTGCCCTCAGGGCTTCAAGGTGTCCGCAGTGAGGCGGTCGCAGCCGGGTGTGACACTTTCGCCCAGCGCGCCGCAGTGGAGAGTGCCGATCGCTATCGGCCGCTGTGGTGCCTTGGCGTCTGCCCCCTCCGCCTCGAGTTGCCGCGCGCGGCGCGGGTGATCCCCGGTTGGCCGCCCGCGCCATTGACCAGTCGTTTGCGAGGTGGCCGCCCGGAGACATCGATGTGACATAGCGGTGAAGAGAGTTTCGGAATCGTCCGACAGGAAATGTGTGAGACCGTGAATCATCCCCATGAAGGCATACCGCAAAATCGCCCATACGGTTCCAGTCGAAACTCTCCCTACCATGGCGGACCGAACTCGCCGGATTCCGGTGATACACCTCCGCTGCCGTTTGCCCAGGCTGAGCCCCCGTATTACGGCAATTCACCCTCAACCTATGCCCCGACCCCGGCAGGGCCGTACGACGGCGTTCCGAACGCAGCCTCCGACGCAAGAAGGAGTGGGAGGGGAAACCGGCGAGGCATCGGAGCGGACCGACTCGCTTTGATCATTCACAGCCTCGCGGATATCGCTGCTGCATTCCTCGGGCTGTGGATCCTGCTGTATCTGCTCGAAGCGAATCAGGCGAATGTCTTCGTCGGCTTCGTGCACGGTGTGGCCGACTGGCTCGCCGGCTGGTCGCAGGACATCTTCGTCATGGAGGCGGAAGGGCTGCGCGTTTTCTTCAACTACGCTCTTCCTGCGCTGATTTACCTCGCGGTCGGCCATGGCGCAGCCGCATGGCTGCGACGCCTCTGACTGCGCTTCCGCCGGGCTCAGGGGGCGCAGGCTTCCCGTGCCCCCTGAGCGCCGAGACGGGTGCCCATCCGACTGTGCACCCTCCCCGGTACGTGGCCCTGGGCAGCATCGGACACCTGGGGACCGGCGACCTGGAGATGCGCCTCGCCTCGGCGGCCGACCTGGAGAAGGCGGCACCGTTGATCCGGCGAGCGTTCGAGGCGACCTGAAACAAGCGCAAGGGCGGCTGAACCATCGGTTACTCGATGTTCCCAGCCGCCCTTCGGTGTCTGCGGCCCGCCGGCACCGGACCCTCCGCTCGCATACTCACTCCTCCGGCCAGGACGAAATCGTCCTGCGTGAGCTCCGCGAGGAGCCGCTGCTCAACTGGTGCAGTGCAATTTTTCGGGGCGGGGAGTATTCCTTTGAGGTCCATGCCGTCTTCGCCCTGCCGGGCGACTCCCAGTGGGGCTATGTCTGTTTCCGATAGTGGAACTTGGCCGTGCGTGATCACGCCCTGTGGGACGGGGTGATCCGACAAATAGCCAAGGAACCCGAGTGGCACCGTTGTTGACGCAGGGCATCAAGGCTGGCGGCCCGCCGGTGTGGACGCGGTCGCCCCTTGGTAAAACCGTTGGGCCGCATCGGCAGAGGTGTCCGGCGGACAACTCGAGCGAAGTCGCCTGGCCCTGCCGGGCCGTAGCGCATCAATCGCAGGCGGGCGCCCTCGGCACTTAGGGCGTGTTTCGAAAGTCCCGCCTGGCCGGAGGTGTCCGGCACGCACTCCCCCGTAGCCCTTCGGGCACGGGAGGTGCCCCCACGCCGCGTTGTCGGTCGTCGGCGCAGCCCGCTGCGCTCTCTCCCCCTGGGCCTGGCGGCCCGGGAGGTACCCCCACCCTCCGCCTTGCGATCGCACGCACCGGACACCTCCGGCCCCGCCCTTCGGGCGGACAACGCTACTTTCGAAACACGCCCTAGCCCTGGAGTCCCGGACTCCTCGCGGTGTCAGCCGTGGGGGGGCCGGAGATGCATGCGTTCCATCGGAGGCCGCCCAGCGGCCCTTCTGGAACAGCCACGTCACCGCTTCAGCCGGCCCCGGATGGCGAGTGCTGCGAGACCGAGTAGTACCGGCTCCGAAAACCGTGACGCCATCTCTATGTACGTACCCGTGGTGGTGAGGTCCTGGCCGCTGGAACGGAACACGACCGAGTTGAGGGTGACGTTCAGCGCCTTCTCGAACCGCTCCGTCGTGAACCGGTCACCAGTCGGGTTCTTCGGATCCTCCTTGTCGATCTCGAATGTGACCCTGCCGCCACCCGATGGGACGACGCCGATCGCCTCCTGCTTCGGGGACTCATCCGGCAGTCCGAGGCCCATCATCAGCAGAATCGTGGCCATCATCGCGAGGGTCAGCCATCCGAGGGCGCGCGCGGCACGCAGGCCGTAGCCGGAGAGCAGCCAGTAAGCCCACAGCAGGCCGCGTTCGGCGCGCGGGGTGCCAGTGCGATCGTGGCGACGCATCTCCATCTCGCCGTAGTAGAAGTCGGCCGCGCCGGGTTCGTTCTTGCCGTCTTCGAACGCCTTGCGCAGCTGCCGATACAACGCGGCCACGCTCTCCGGGTCCGGAGTGAGGTCGGGGTCGGGGTGTTGCGGTCCGGTACGCCAGTCCCGTGGGGCGGAGGTTTGGCCTGTGGGCAGGGCTGGTTGGCCGGCGCTTTGTGCACGCCAGTGGTGTTCCTCGGCTAGGGCGCGTCGGCGGCTCCAGCGGCAGGGCCATATGTGGTGGCGAAAGCGAAGGCCGGTGGGGGTGGAGGCAAAGGTGCAGCGGCCTTCGAGGCGGAGTTGGTCTAGGTGGAAGGCCCCGGAGAACAGGCAGTCGCTTAGGTTGGAATCGGTCAGCATCAGGTGCGAGGCATCCAACCCACGCACCGAGACAACACGCACCCCGGGCTGGTGGCCGACCAGCAGGCTCTCTCGTACCGTGCCCTGTCTGAGATGACCGAAGAGGGCGGGATGGGCAGTAACCGCCATGGGGAACGAGAGCACCGCGTGGCTGAGGTCCACGGTCGCGTAGCGCAGGCGCAGAGTGGCCGTCGAATCCCACCGGGTCCTCTGACAGTGCACTTCGAGCGCCGCGATCTCCAGCGTCACCGGTGCCTCGAACACCGCACGGGACAGATCCACAGCCCCCGCACACACGAGCGGCCCAAAGAGCGGCATCGCCGCAAACCGTGCACCTCTGAACCAGACGCCGCTGGAGAACTGCGCCTCGGCAAAGCCTGCGCCGCCGGAGAACTGTGCTGCGTGGAACCTGGCATCGCTGGAGAACTGCGCTTTTGCGAACCCCGCATTTCCGGAAAACTGTGCCCTTTGGAACTGAGCGTCGCGTAAGAACCGCGCTCTCTGGAAATGGGCGTTGCCGGAGAACCGCGCCACGTTGAACCCGGCTTCGTTGGAGAACCGTGTCGCGTGGAACCGGGCCTCACCGGAGAACTGTGTTCCGTGGAACCGGGCCTCGCCGAAGAACTGCGCTCCACCAAACTCGACATCGCCGGAGAATCTTGCTCTGTTGAACTCGGCATCGCCTGAGAACTGCGCGCTGTTAAACCCCACCTCGCCGGAGAACTGCGCTCCGCTGAACTCGGCACCGCCTGAGAACTGTGCTCTGTGAAACCGGGCGGTGCCAGAGAAGCGCGCATTCCTAAACCCGGCCTCGCCGAAGAACTGTGCCTCATCGAACCTGCAGTTGCCGAGGTGAGGGCCTCCAGTGGCGGGGTCGTGGAGGGCTTGGAGGAGGGATTGGAGGAGGGGTTCGGTGAAGGGGGTGGCACGGTGGCTAATTGCGACGCCGGGAGTCAGGCCGGACAAGTAGGCGTCACGATCGGCCTCATCCAAGTGACCCAGGCATGCTGTGTAGCCAGGAACGTGGATCCCACGGCATCCCACGGGATCGGTCGCGGGTTCAGCCCCATGCCCGCAGTACGGCCACGCTGGCGGCTCGAGGTTCAGCGAAGGCATCGTCACACAGACACGGACGCTTCAGCTATGCGCCAAGTTCCCAGTGTTCACAACTGACATCGCCGTTTCGCTGGGTTGCAGCGGCTGTTTCGGCGAGGCTAGAAGGTCGTGCGGCGCAGGTGCTCGATCGCGACGCCGAGCCAAGGCGCGGCTGGGCCCGTGTGGTTGGGTACCCAGCACTGGCCGAATGTCGGGTGGTTCTCGAAGTAGCCGGCCGGTCGCGAGTAGAGGATGCCGGTTCCGTAGAGCCGAGCGACCGAGCACGTCACGCCCGCAAGGGGGATCTCCCCGTCCGCAAAGGGGAGGTCGCCCACCTGGACCGGTGCAAGTTCGCTACCTTCTGGAGGTGGAGCGCGAGCGCGGATGCCGCTTGCACGGCATCGGGTCGGTCGGCGTCCTCCGCTCGACCTTGTCGGTCTCGCCACGTGGTCTTTCTTCGACCAGCACGGTCGCCTCGTAGCGGACGGCGAGCTCGTATCTCGTGGCCACGGCCAGGTGGCGCTTGAGCCGGTTGATCCCGCATTCGACCTCGTGCCGCTGCTGTCGTCACCCGCTGTGCTCTGCTGTACTGCCCTGCGGCTAACTTGTGTGCAGGACAGGTAACCCAGGCCCGTGGTGGCAGAGGTGCACGAGGGACGGGAGGTCGGGAAGGGTGTCGCTGCGCGCAGGTGATCCAGCCGAAATCGGCGGTTATCCGCTTGAGGCGCGACTCGGCTCGGGTGGCATGGGCACGGTCTTTCTGGCCCGTACGAGTTCAGGTCGTCCTGTCGCGATCAAACTGATCCACCCGCAGTTCGCGGCGGACGACGAGTTCCGCATCCGCTTCCGGCAGGAGGTGGCGGCGGCAAGGCGAGTGAGCGGCGCGTTCACCGCCGCCGTGGTCGATGCTGCCCCTGAGGCCGAGCAGCCGTGGATGGCGACGACCTACATCCAGGGGCACACGCTCGCCCGGCGTATCGCCACGCAAGGCCCGCTGAGCGGAGCGGAGCTGCGGAGGCTCGCCATCGGGCTGGCGGAGGCGCTGCGGGACATCCACCGGGTGGGGGTCGTCCACCGTGACCTGAAGCCCTCGAACGTCGTGCTCTCGCCCGAGGGCCCACGCGTCATCGACTTCGGCATTTCCCGCGCCGTGGACCAGCAGACGCTGACGATTACAGGGCGGGTCATCGGTACGCCGCCCTTCATGTCGCCGGAGCAGTTGCAGGCGCCGCGCGATGTGGGGCCGCGGTCCGATGTCTTCTCGCTGGGGACGCTTTTGGCGTACGCAGCGACGGGCCACGGGCCCTTCGACGCGGACAGCCCATACATAGCCGCGTATCAGGTGCTGCACGAGGAGCCGTCGCTGGAGGATGTGCCGGCGGCCTTGCGCACGGTCGCCAAGTCGTGCCTGGCCAAGGAGGCCAACGGGCGCCCCTCGGCGGACGAACTCCTCGTACTGCTTCGGGACCTGCCGGCCGACCTCGGCCAGATCGACGCGAGGGAAGTCGGCGCGGGCCGCACCCGCGACACGGTCACCGAGCATCACCTCGCGACGCCGGCCACCCCGACGCCGGCAGCCCCGACCACCACCCCGGCCGACCCCGATACGGGGGACGCCGACACCTCCGTCGGCCGCCGATTGCGTCGCCGATGGCGTCCCGTGTTCGCGGCCGCGGTCGCGGTCGCGGTGGCAGCGATCGGTGGAGGAGTCGTCGCACTGACGGCGGGCGGCTTCGGAGGGAACAGCGGCGGCGACAAGGGCAACAGCCTTGCAGCGCCGGGTGCCGCACTCCCGGACGGTTTCGAGCCGTGGCACAAGGCCGTGCCCGGCGGTCGCCCCGACATCCCCGACGAGCTGCGTTGCGTCGTGCGCGGCGACGCGCTGTTCTGCGGGGGCGGCAGTGTTGTCGCGACCCGTATCAGGGCCAGGGACGGCTCGCGGGTGTGGACGGCGAAGAGCCCCGGCGTCCCCGTCAACGGCCTGCACCTGGTAGGCGCCACCGACGACACGGTGGTCGGTTACCGCTTCGCCGCCCAGGACGCCCCGCAGGGCCCTCCGAGCGAGGTGGTGGCCATCGACGCGAACAAGGGACGGGAGCTGTGGTCCGTGCCGTCCGGCGCCCAGTCGACGGCCGTCACGGGTCGGACTCAGGACGCCATGGTGGTCGGTTCCGACGTCGTGACGGTCGACGCTTCCAACTCCCGCTTCGAGGCCCGCAACGCGCACAGCGGTCAGGTCACATGGACGTCGCCGTTCCCAGCGGGTATGCAGTGCGCTCCCGTCCCGGCGGGCCCACGGCTCGTCGCGATGTGCGCGAAGGATGCGGAGGTGGACGCCTTGGCAGTGCGCCACCCCGCCCTGTACCCGGTCGACCGCGCCTCGGGGACACTGGGCAGGCCCATCGCGGTCAACGGCCCCGCCGTGCCGATGGGCGTCGCCAACGGCAGGCTCGTGCTCCTGCAAGTACACAGAAAGGGAACGGAGCTGGCCGGCTACAACGGGGTGGTGCAGGTCGACCCGGCCTCGCGGAAGGTCAGGTACTCCCGACTGGCCAAGACATACGCGGGGACGCCGGGCATGGCGGACAGCACCGTATACGTGAGCGGGCAGACCGGTCTCGTCACAGCACTCGACCCCGCGACCGGCCGGAGGAAGTGGTCGCGGCAGACTGGCGTAGAGGGCGCGTCGGGCCCTGGTGCGGGAGCGGACGCACTGTATTTCAGCTCGGCCACCGGCCGGGTGGTCGCGCTGTCACCGGACGACGGCGAAATCCTGTGGACAACAGATCCGCAGGTCGATGGTTTGCCGGGCGAGCAGGGCGCAAGCCCACGTGTGACTCTTGCGGGGCGTGCGGTGATCGTGGCCGCCGCCAAGAACACTCTCTTCGCATTCGACGCGCAGAAGCCGCCGAAGTCGGGCTGACCCGGTGGCTGGACGGCAGCAGGCCTGATGCCCCTCTCCCGCTCCCTGCTCGGGGAGCGGTCGCAGGTCATACCCCTGGCATGGGTCCTGCTGGTCGTCGTCGAGGGCTATGGCGGCCTCCGGACGCATTGTGCTGGATCGGTGCTGGCTTCTGGCGCTGAGGGCCGGAGCCTGGACACCACCGAGACAGACAAGATGCGCACTCTTCACTGCACGTCACCCCGACGCCGACACCGTGACGGCCGCAGCGGACTTCTTCCAGCTCAGGGGAGCACACCGTGGCAGTCGATGCACGCGAGAAGGAAGCCATCCGGGCAGTCGTCGAACGCCTCACCGAGGCCTACGGCACGACACGGACCCCCGAGGAGGTTGAGGCAACAGTCGCCGAGGCCTATGCATCGTTCAAGGACCGGCCGGTCCGTGACTTCGTTCCCGTCCTTGTCGAACGCAAGGCCCGCGCTGCTCTCGACAACGAAGCCTCGATCACCGAGTGACACGCCCCGCGCCGACGCCTGTCACAGCCAGCCTGCCGACTGCTGAGCAGCCACTTCCACCGGCCCCGGCCACCGGCACGAGCCGCTGATCCCGAGAGGTCCCGGACTTCCTCCCAGCCATCCGTACGCAGCTGTTCCAAAACAGAGGCGGAACAGGCAGCTACTCGGCATCACAGGCAATGCCAGCAGCAATCAAGCATGTTGAGAAGGTCAGGTCCGGGCCACCGTACGGTTCAAGGCCCTGTCGGCGGGCTACATCCGCAGCAGCACAGTGACCAGCGGCCCCACGACGGCTGTCAGCAGGACGCCCTCGACAACGAGGGTGTTGCGCCGCCCGTAGGCCACGATCAGGAATAGGGAGAGCGGGGTGAAGACGAACCGGCTCGCACCGAAGCCCGATTCGACCCGGGTGAATATTCGTCAGGGCAACGTCAGAGAAAACCCGCTGAGCTTGTCCGCCAGAGCACGGCAGGTTTCGATGGAAGACATGAACAGCGCGTGGCTCGACCGGCCGCCTCACCAGGCGATGCCGTTTCGCGCACCCTGCCGTCCGGAGTTGTCCGCCTCGCGCTGACGCCCTGCGTTGTGTCCTCCCGCGCACCACCGCCCATTCACCCCCTGGACAAGCCATGTCTTCATCCCTTTCGGGACGTACCGTTCTCGTCACCGGAGCAACGTCCGGCATCGGCCACCAGACCGCCCGGCTACTCGCCGAGCGCGGCGCCACAGTCCTCCTGCACGGCCGCACCGCCGAGGAAGCCCACGCCGCTGTCGACCGGCTCGTCACGCTGTCCGACGTACCCGCCGAACGGCTCTGCGCACACGGGGCGGACTTCTCCCGGCTCAAGGAGGTCGAGCAGCTGGCTGCCCGGGTCATGACGGAGCACCCGCGCCTCGACGTGCTGGTGAACAACGCCGGCATGGCGCCCCCGGAGCAACACACCGTCACCGCCGATGGCAACGAGATCGCCTTCCAGGTCAACTTCCTCGCTCACTACCTCCTCACCCGCCTGCTCGAACCCGCCCTGACCAGTGACTCGGGCGGTCGAGTCGTGAACGTCTCCTCCGCGCTCCACCGCACCGGCTCCATCCAGTGGAACGACCCCAACCGCACCCGCCGCTACTCCCGCCTCGCCACCTATGCCCAGTTCCAGCTGGCCCTCACGGTCTTCGCCGCCGACCCACGCATCACAGCCGTCTCCATCCACCCCGGCATCTGTGCCACCGGCCTCCTGCCGCTGTACGCCCACGAGGGCGTTGATCCGGCCCAGGGCGCGGCCCATGTCGTACGGCTCTGCGACTCGGCTGTCGAGATCGTGGGCGGCGCCTACTACGACTGCGACCAGCGCGTCGCCCCCAGGCCCTCCGCCACCGACGGGCGCACCGTCAAGCGCCTCACCAGGCTCGCCGACCTCCTCGTCGGCCACAGCGCCTGAAAGGTCCCGACCCCACACATCCGAGCGCGCCTGCAAGAAGAAGGCAACCACGCCCGCAAGGCCGGCCGGCGCTGGTCCGACCGGGGCGTCCCGCTCTCTGGGACGGGTTGCCCCGTGTCCCGACCGGCCCTGGCCTGCGCGCGCTTCACCGGAAGCCGGTACGAGGATGTCGCCAGTGCCACCGGCCCCGACGAGCGACGCCGACACCTCGCCCTCGCCTGTGTCCGGGGCCTGACCTCCGACATCGCCGCCCGCGGCCGCATCGCCAGCTGGAGCTGCTCCCGCGACAACCGGTCCAGCCGTCTCCTCGCCTGGACTGCCGGCTTCCGGCTCGTCCGCGAGTACGTCCACCACACGACCGGGCCCGTCACCGTCAGCAGCGCGTCAAAAATGAACGCGGCGGCGTAAGCACCGCGTAGCCCCTCCTGTGCCCGGTGGGCGGAGAGCCTAGTGTCGGCGTCATGCAGCCGTCCCGTCACTCGCGTCCCCGGGTGGGCGCACTCCACGACACACGGCACGACGTGGGATGGCCCGGCGAAGCCCGGTACGCGATCGGGTGCGCCGTCCTCCTGCTCGGAACGTCGCTGCTCATCGACGCGGGCGCGCACGGACTGACCCTGCTCCGCGCAACCGGCTGGATCGCGCTGGCGACCATCCTGCTGGTGATCCTGCTGCCGGCGCGGGTCAGCGCCGGACCAGGCCGCCTGACCGTCCGAGAGCTGTGGGTCACCAGGACGGTCCGCACCGACCGGCTCACGGCGGTCGAGTGGCCGGTCGGCAGTGCGCAGCGCCTGGTCCTGACCGACACGGACGGCGTACGAGCCGAGGTCGATCTGCGTGTCCTCATCGCCAACCCGGCACTGTGGCTGCGGCTCGAAGCCGACGTGCTGGTCGCCCGGGAGCGTGGCACCTTGGTCCGCGGAACAGCCGCACTCGCCCGACTCTCCTTGTACATCGACATGGAGACGACCCGCTCCGTCGCCAAGGTGTCGGGCCTGGACTAGGGCGTGTTTCGAAAGTCCCGCCTGGCCGGAGGTGCCCGGCACGCACTCCCCCGTAGCCCTTCGGGCACGGGAGGTGCCCCCCACGCCGCGTTGTCGGTCGTCGGCGCAGCCCGCTGCGCTCTCTCCCCCTGGGCCTGGCGGCCCGGGAGGTACCCCACCCTCCGCCTTGCGATCGCACGCACCGGACACCTCCGGCCCCGCCCTTCGGGCGGACAACGCTACTTTCGAAACACGCCCTAAGGGCCTTGCACGGTGCCCGCCCGGGTCGCGTGGTCTGGACTACACAGGAACGGCGGCATCCGACCACGCCGGCCCGGGACTTGCCAGTCCAGTACCGCCCATGGATCCGCCTGACGCGCCCTGCCTGTCCCGCAGCGGCCCTCCGCCTTCGGTCGTCAGCGACCCGTACGGACCCTCCCGGTAAGCGGCATCGACGGGATGCCCGGCGTTTTCCGAACGGGTGCTGTCAGCCGACGTGGATGTGGGGGCGCAGATTGCGGTCGGGTTCGGCTCCACGAAGGACCTCCCGGGTGACGGGGGCCACCTCGCCCTGGCCGAAGAGGAAGAACCTCAGGAAGTTGGTCAGCGGGCTGCCCTCGGTCCATTCGAAGTAGATGTGGGGGCGTTGACCGGTCTCGTCGCGGATGTGCAGCAGCACTGCGGCGAGCGCGTTGGGGATGGAGGAGGACTCGAGAGTGAGGACGCGGTAGCGGCCGTGCATGACCTCGCCGCGGACCCGCACACCGGCCTCGAACTCCGACGGGTCCAGTACGGTGACCTCGACGAACACGAAGTCGTCGCCGACCGGGGTGTCGTTGTCCGCACGAATCTGGTCGATCTTGTCGCGGTATTCGGCCTTGTCGCGGTTGTCCGGCTCGTTGGCGATGAAGCGGATGGTGCGGGTGGCGGTGTCCCGGATGAACCGCTGGGCCATCTCGTCGAGCTCGACGTCGGTGACGCGCAGCTCGAAGACCCGGGCGAGGCGGGACAGCAAGGACAGGGCCATGATGCCAGCGATGAAGCAGGCACCGATCTTCACGCCGTCGGGCCGTTCGACCACGTTGACGGCAGTCGTGTAGATGAAGACCGCGGAGATGACACTGAAGCCGATGGTCCAGCCGCGCTCCCCCGCCCGGCGGGCGGCGATGGTCACGGCCACGGCCGCCGAGGTGATCAGGACGAGCACACCGGTGGCGTATGCCCCGCCCTGTGCGTCGACGTCGGCGTTGAAGATCCAGGTCACCAGGAACGCGATCAGCGTGAACACGATCACCATGGGCCGCAGCGCTCGGGCCCAGTGCGGGGCCATGCCGTAGCGGGGCAGGTAGCGCGGCATCAGGTTCAACAGGCCGGCCATGGCCGAGGAGCCGGCGAACCACAGGATCAGGATGGTCGCGATGTCATAGACGGTTCCGAACGCGGAGCCGAGGTGTTCGTGGGCGAGGTAGGCCAGTGCGCGGCCGTTTGCCTCGCCACCCGACTTGAACTCGTCCGCCGGGATCAGCAGCGTGGTGACGAAGCTGGAGCAGATCAGGAACACGCTCATGATCACCGCGGCGGTGGTGAGCAGCCTCTTGGTTCCCCTGATCCGCCTGGCGGGCTTCTCGGGGTCGTCGCCCGGCGCGCCTTGGACGTGGGGCATGACGGCGACGCCGGTCTCGAACCCGGACAGCCCCAGCGCCAGCTTGGGGAAGACGATCAGCGCGATGGCGATCATCATCAACGGGTTGCCGTGCTCGGCGGTCAGTGCGCCGGTCCAGTCGGCGACCACGTGCGGCTTGGTGGCCACCTGCCAGAGTCCGACCGCGACGACGATCGCGTTCAGGAAGAGGTACGAGGTGACGAGGGCGACGGCGAGCCCGATGGCCTCGCTGAAGCCCTTGAGGAAGACCGCGCCGAGCAGCGCAATCATGATCAGGGTGATGAGCACCTCGTGCCCGTGCAGGGTGCTGGTCAGCTGCGGGTTCTCCACCAGGTGGGCGGTCGCGTCGGCGGCCGACAGGGTGATGGTGATGAGGAAGTCGGTCGCGGCGAACCCGAGCAGGGTCAGCACGAACAGCTTGCCCTTCCAGAACGACAGCAGCCGCTCCAGCATCGCGATCGAGCCTTCACCGTGCGGGCTCTCCTGCGCCACCCGCCGGTAGACCGGGAGCGCACCGAACAACGTGAGCAGCACCAGGACGATCGTCGCCAACGGTGACAGCAGCCCGGCCGCGAGCGCCGCGATGCCGGGCTGGTAGCCGAGCGTGGAGAAGTAGTCGAGGCCGGTCAGACACATCACCCGGTACCAAGGTTTGCCCTCGTGTGCGGACTCGGAGTGCTGTTGCTGTTTGTGACGGCGGTCGGTCAAGCCTTCCAGCATCCACGCCCGCAGGCGTGCGGTGCGGGCAGGGGTGGCCATCGTGGGGGGCTCCTGTCGTACGGCGCGGACTCAGCCATCGACGTTGACGGCTGGGCCAGCGTACGCAGCCTGAACACGGCCAGTACATCCATACCCTTGTCTGACGAAATCCTGATGCTCTCTTAACGCGTTTCCTTTCGGGTCGTGATGGACGCGCGCTCGCGGCGGAGGGGAAACGCTGCCCGCCAGGCGACGGGCCGGCTGGGCCGGTTGTCCCGTGGGCGGGCTTCCGTTGGAGGGGGGTGCCTCTATGTCTTTCGTCAAGCGAGCCGTGGGGTTCTGGGTTGGTAGAAGGTGCCGTCGCGGAGCATGGCGAAGAGGACGCTGATGCG